>JAIELD010000047.1 GCA_019753285.1 Beijerinckiaceae bacterium
GCCAGACACCTTCCGCCATGAAACCGGCCGCGTTTTCGTGCTTCGCGAGGTGAAAGGCGATGCCGGCCCGATCGAGCGCATCGATGAGAGCGAGAACCTCGCCGCCCGGAATGCCAAAGGCGTGCCTGCATCCGGCCGCGAAAAGTCGTGTTGCGATGATGTCCGCGCCGGTCGGCATGATTACCCTTTCATATGCGAGGCCGCTTATGCCGTGACGAACCCGGAAAAGCATATCGCATTTGCGTGATCGGCCGGCTTCGAGCCAGAATTGGCGGCTTGACGGTCAGATCGAGCGGCCGTTCCAGGCAGGATCGCTCAAAACGCCTTGCGTATCCGCCCCAAGCCGCGGGCTTGGCCGATTGCTGACCACCGGCGCGCCGTCGATGAGCACCGGCATGCGCACACTGGCGATGCCGCCCTCCATCGCAGACGGCGTGGGGAGGTCGATGCGCATGGCGCGCTCCCGGACCTGCGGGTCCGCGAAGACCTCGCTCAGCGTGTTGATCGGCCCGGCGGGCACGCCGGCGGCTTCGAGCGCCGATAGAATGTCGTGCTTGGCCCAGGCGCTCGTGCAGTTGGACAAGGCGGCCATCAATTCGATCCGATGCGTGACGCGGCCCTCATTGGTGGCATAATCCGCATGCCCTGCGATCTCCGGCGCTTTCAGCACCTGGCAAAGTTTCTGGAACTGCCCGTCATTGCCGCAGGCGATGATGATGTGCCCATCGGCAACCTCGAAGACATCATACGGCACGATGTTGGGGTGGCTGTTGCCGAGCTTGCGCGGCGATTGGCCCGAATAGAGATAGTTCATCGCCTGATTGCCCAGCACCGCGATCTGCGTGTCGAGCAAGGCGCAGTCTATGTGGGCGCCCTCCCCGGTCTGGTCGCGGCGGCGCAGGGCGGCGAGGATGGCGACGCCGGCATACATGCCAGTGAAGATGTCGGCCGTGGCGTAGCCGGCCTTGGTCGGTGGCCCATCAGGCGCGCCCGTCACCGACATCGGACCCGCCATGCCCTGGATCAAAAAATCATAGCCGGCGCGCGGCGCGTAGGGGCCCGTCTGCCCGAAGCCGGTGATCGAGCAGTAGATCAGCTTCGGGTTGACGGCCTTCAGGCTGTCATAGTCGAGCCCGAACTTCTTCAGCCCGCCCACCTTGAAATTCTCGATGACCACGTCGGCGCTGGCGGCGAGCGACCGGATGAGAGCCTGGCCTTCGGCTGTGTCGAAATCGGCCTCGATCGAGCGCTTGCCGCGGTTGCAGGAATGGAAATAGGCCGCGCCGAGATTACCGCCGTCTGCTGCCGGCACGAAGGGCGGCCCCCATTGGCGGGTGTCGTCGCCGGCTCCCTTGCGCTCGACCTTTACGACGTCAGCCCCGAAATCGGCAAGGAGTTGCCCGGCCCAGGGGCCTGCCAGAATGCGCGCCAGTTCGAGAACGCGTATGCCTGCAAGAAATTGCGTCACCATCCCACTCCAGATTTTCGCGCGACGAGGTCGATCGACGCTCCTCGTAGAGCATTTCCGCAAAAAGCGAAATCGACCGAGGATGCGTTCATGGCTGGCTGTACGAGGCGCTGCCGTGCGTTGGTTCAGCGAGAGAATCGATAAACTGCCAGTCGCGCGATCGGCTCACGGTGTGGATGCCGAATGTGCGGGAGGTGTTGCTCGAGAGCACCGCTTCCCGCTCGTCGAAACCCTCGGCGTCCAGCCGCGTGATCTCCTTCATCACGAGGCCCCTGCCGTAGAAGCCGGTGCAGTCCTGCGCCGGGCGCATCAGCACGCCGTCCTGCGCGATGATCGGACCGGCCGGCCGAGCGCCTGCCGCATCGACCAGCACCGGGTTCATGGGATGCGCCAGCCACGGCCCGCGCAGCGTTTCGGCGTGCCAGATCGACAGGCAATCCCAGGTCGAGCCGCCATCCTCCTCGGTCGCGAACAGCCAGAAGCGCCCGTGATGGCGGATCAGCGTCGCATCCGATGCTGCGACGCCAGAAATAAGAACGGTGTCGAGACTCCAACGGTCAGGAAAGCTCTCGGCCCGGTAAAGCTCAACCGTCCGGTTCGCGAGTGTTTCGGGAATCATGAAGATCTCGCCCTCATGTTCGAAAACGAACGGGTACGACAGGTGGTAGGGCCGTTCGAGCACGATGGTCGGCCTGCCGGGCCGGCCCTCGGCATCGACTTCGAAGCGCGAGATGATGCCTTTTCCCGTCGAGGCCGGAACCTCCTCGCAGAATATGACCGTGCGGCCGTCATGTTCGAAGGCGAAGGGGTCGGCGAAATAGCGCTTGCCATCATCCGGCAACCAGCGATGACCCGCGGGCGACCATCGCCCTCCCGCCGAAAGCGGGTGGAACCCGTCGTCGACCCTCCGCCAGCCGATCCGCCAGTGCGTGCTCTCGCGGGCCGAGATGCCGAGCGCCACCGCAAGACGCGCGAAGAACGATGTCAGTCCGAACCGGATCAGCGTCGCGCCCGTTGGACGCACTGCGCCAGTCTCGGCCAATGTCGTCGGCAACACGACGGCGTGTCCGGCAACGGCTTTCAGGAGCAGCGTGACAGCGCGGGTGAAGACCTCGTCGAGCGCCCGGGCGAGCACATACGGCTTTTCGAGCGCCGGACGGCCAATGGCCAGCACGCCACCGTCGCCGTCCGTCACGCGCAGCATCGGCTGGTGCGCGCCGATGATCGCGCCAACCGCTGTCATCTCGCTGCGGTCACCATCGAAGGAGAGACTGAGGATGCGAGTGCGGTCCGCAGCCTGGCCACGGCCGGCTCCGATCACAGTGAGGTCGATGATGAGGTCTGGATTGGGCATGTCCCGCAGAAAGGAACCCGCAGCCTCGAAAGGCAGACGTTCGGAGGGGCGATCGCCCTTCAGCCCATAGAGACGCCGTTCGAGCCGCAGCAAGGCATTCAACGCTGCGGGAAGCGTCGGCCCACCCTCCGCGAAGGCGAAGGCAACGTCATGGCCGACCGCGATCAGCCGATGGGCAAGCGAGAGGTGCCAGCGGCGCAGCCTTGACGGATTAACGAAGATGCGAAGTTTCATGCGATATCATTTGCGCGGGAAGCCTCTCAAAACATAATAGTTTATCGAAATTACCACCTGAGGTTGAAAAAGGCGCGCCGATGGCTGCCCGGAAAATCCTGTTTTATACGCATGCGCTGACCGGCGGCGGAGCCGAGCGCGTCTGGGCCTTGCTGGCGACGCGTTTCGCGGAAGCGGGCGACGACGTCATCTTCGCCGTCGACCATACGGCCACGGAAAACGCCGACTTCCTCGATGCGAGGGTTCGCAGCGTCGTGCTCGGCAAGGGTCACCTTGCCGCGATCGGCAATCTCCGCCGCCTGATCGAGGCGGAGAATCCGGATATCTTCCTTTCGGCCATTGGTGTCTCGAATTTGAAGATGCTCGCCGCCTCCGCACTCAACGGGCGGCTCGATCGCTGCATCATCTCGCTGCACGGCTATTTCCATTCGGAGGGCCAGCCGCTCAGCAGGATCGGCAACCTGATCACGCCGATCGCCAGCCGGTTCTGCGCGGCAACCATCTGCGTCTCGAACGGGCTACGCCAGCATGTGGTGACGCGCTGGCTGCTGCCGGCCAAGAAGACGTTCCGCATCTACAACCCCGTCATGGTGAAGATGGATGTTCCGCCGCCGAGCATCGCCGATCTGTCGGCCCGCCCACCGATCATCCTCGCCGTCGGCCGGCTGATCCATTACAAATCCTACCCGACGCTGATCGCCGCTTTCGCCAAGGTGAAGACGCCGGGCGCGAAGTTGCAGATCCTCGGCGAAGGGCCGGAGCGCCTCGCCATCGAAACGCAGATCGCCGCTCTCGGCCTGCAGGACCGAGTCGAACTGCTCGGATATCACTCGAAACCCTGGTCGTTCTACGCGCAGGCCAAGTGCTTCGTGCTGACCTCGCGCTCGGAATCCTTTGGCAACGTGATCGTGGAAGCGCTCGCCAACGGCTTGCCGGTCGTTTCGACGAAATGCCACGGGCCGGAGGAGATCATCCTCAATCGCTCGCTCGGCCGGCTCGTCAATATCGGCGACGTGGACGCGCTCGCAAGGGCGCTCGATCTTACGCTCGCAAATCCCGGCGATCCCGGCCCGCGCATCGTCCGCGCGAAGGATTTCGACAGCGACACGGCATTCGAGGCCTATGAGGAACTGATCGACGATGTCATCAGGCGCACACAGCCGCTGCGGCTCGCTGTCGCCTAGCCGGAGGCACGGCCGGCATTCTGCAGCGTCCGATGGATGTCGAACAGGCGCGACATCTGGTTGTCGATCGTGTAGGGCTCGATCATCCGATGCACGCCGTCGGGCGTGATCGCGCCGGCCCTGATTTCGGCCCAGGTTTTGAGGAACGCCGAAACGAGCGCCTCGACCGAACGATCCTGTTCCTGCTCCCGCTCGACCATGCGGCCGCTCACGCCCTCGACGATAACGGGATCGTATTGAGGCAGGCGGATCGCGACGAACGGCCGCCCGACGCTCAGTACCTCGAGGAGAAAACACGGCATGCCTTCGAAGTAGGAGGTGAGCACCCCCGCATGGCAGCGAGCGGCGATCGAAGCGACGGACGCCGCAGGCTGGAAGCCGTGCCGAACCGTGAAGGCCTCGATCGGGCCGAATTCGGCGTAGCGCGCCGGGTCGCTCGCCCCGACGTAATGAAACTCGAAGCGGCCGTCGAGCGCCGCATGCAGCGCGGCGAAGACCCTGAACATCAAGGGCGGATCCTTGAACTCGTCGAGCCGCCCGGCGAAGATTACACGCAAGACGCCATCCGCAATGTCGAAGGGCTGCGTCGAGAAGATGTGCGGGTCGACCGAGACGGTCATCACCTCGGCCTTTGGCACGGCAAAGGGAAACTCGCGCTCCATCCGGCGGATGATGTTCGCGTTGACGCACAGAATGCGGCTCGCGAGGCGCAGCGCGATCTTCTCGTTGAGGGCATGGACGAACCACAGCTTCTTGATGAGGCTGTCCATCTTGTCGTCCTTCGAGCCCTCGCCATGCACCATCTGCACGCTCTTGATGCCGAGAAGGCGCGGGATCAGCGCTGTTTCGAACCGCTGCAGGTCTGCCGTCGCCGTCTGCCTTGGCGAACCGGCGCGAACGGCGCGCCTGAGGCTGAAGATGTGCCTCAGAATGCCGGCGACGAAACGGAAGGTCGTCGACTTCAGCAGCGTTTTGGCCGCCAGATTGATCTCGTCCTGCGGGATGCGCACCGCGGGAAAGAAGTCGATGATGCGGTCGCCGACCGCAAGCGGCGCTGCCACGCCGATGCGCCGGTCGCCGATCTCGTCGACGCCGACGAACAGGACGGAGAAATCCGGCGGGAAGTTCTGAAGGATCAGGCGGACATGCGTTTCGATGCCGCCGACCTTAGCCCCGCGCGGATCGAGGGGATAAAACACGCAGAGACGATAGGCCACTAGGCCTCCTGCCGAGGGCCGAGCCTCAGTTTCAGATAGAGCAGGCCGCAATCGAGATAGCGCCGGAACATGGCGCGAGGGCTTGCCGCGAAGCGCCAGAACCATTCGAGGCCGTAGCGCTGCACGATCTTGGGCGCGCGCGCCTGCGTGCCGGCGATAAAATCGAGCGCCGCGCCGACGCCGATGAAACCGAGGGTTGGGTGCAGAGGGCTGAACCGGTCCATGAACTGCACCTGCTTCAGCGTCGGAAGCGCGACGAAGCAGAGGCGCGCGCCGGAGCGTGCGATGCGCTCCGCCGCAGCGTTCGCATCCTCGCCGACCGGGTCGAAGCCCATGGGGGGCGCCTCCATGCCCGCGATCACCAGCTTGGGGCAGAGATCGAACAGACGGCGCGAGGCGAGCGCGAGCGCCTCGGCATTGGTGCCGAAGAAGAAGACCGGCGCGCCGCCTGCCTCCGCCGCCTTGCACAATGGGACGACGAGGTCCGAGCCCGCCGTGCGGACCAGCGAAGCGCCTGCCCGGTTGGCAAGCTCGACGACGGGTTGCCCATCGGCGGAGACGAATGTGGCGCGCGCATAGGCCGACCGGAAGTCAGCGTCGGTACGGCGCTTCACCAGATGATCGAGGTTCAAGGTAAGGAAGGTGAAGCCCTCGCCGTTCGAAACCTTGTCCATGCAGGCCTTCACGGCGCCCGGCATGTCTTGAATGTTGATGTATTGACCGTCGACTTCGACTGGTCCCGTTTGCGGGAGGTTCATCTTGATGCGCAGCCTGTTTAACCATAACGCAATAGGTGCAACCGATTTTAGTTAGGAAATCGCGCGGTTCCTTATATATCGGCCGAGATTAGTTGGCGTGCGTTATCTCAGGCTTACCTTAACGATTACGCATACTACTATAGTTGTAGGATGATCGAAATGCACCAGCCGACACGACGCAGATTGCTGCAGACGGGAGGCGCGGCCGTCGCGCTCGCTGCAGCCGGCTTCGAGGCCCGTGCGATGCCGGGCGAAGGCCTTGCCCAGATCGCGGCGAGGGCCGGCATCACGTTTGGAGCGGCTGCGGCGCGCGAGACCCTGACCGACACCGGCTACCGCCGGCTCTACACGCAGGAAACGCGCTCGATCACCACCGATTACGCCTTGAAATTCGATGCGTTGCGACCGAGCGAAAGCGAATTCCGCTTCGAGGGCGCAGACGCGCTGATCGCATTCGCGACGGAAAACGGCCTTCAGAAGCGCGGCCACACGCTGATCTGGAACGAGAACGCGCCGGATTGGCTGAAAGCGAAGTCCAAGGCTGAAAAAGCGCGGGTGTTCGATGAGCACATCGACAAGGTCACTGAACGATACGTCGGCAAGATCGATGTCTGGGACGTGGTCAACGAGCCGTTCTGGCCAGGACATCGGCTGCCCGGCGGCTATCGCCAGGGCCCCTGGTACGACACCTTCGGACCGGATTACGTCAAGCGTGCGCTGATCAGGGTCGGGAAGATCGACAAGACGGTCAAGATCGCGATCAACGAGGCGCACACCGAGCGCTCGGACGAACTCGGGCAAGCCAATCGAAAGGGCATGCTGCGCCTGATCGACGAGGTGCAGCACGCCGGCGCACCTCTGCACGCCATCGGCCTGCAAGGTCATCTCCAGCCGCAATTCCCGTTCGACGATGATGGCTATGTCGCCTTCCTGCAGGACATCGCAGCCCGC
This sequence comes from Beijerinckiaceae bacterium, assembly GCA_019753285.1. GTDB lineage: Bacteria > Pseudomonadota > Alphaproteobacteria > Rhizobiales > Beijerinckiaceae > JAIELD01. The sequence continues at coordinate 7,167 of JAIELD010000047.1, forward strand.
AAGCTCGAGATCCACATCACCGAAATGGACGTGGACGACACCTCATTCACATCCAGCATCGCGGACAGGGACAGGGACGTCGCGGCAAGGGTCTACGCGTATTTGAGCAAGGTGCTCGCCGTGCCGCAGGTCACGATGCTCTCGACCTGGGAGCTTTCGGATCTTTACAGCTGGTATCGCGACCCGGACATCCTCAAGAAGGCGGCGATCAGGAGGCTACCGCGACCATTGCCTTTCGACGACCGCATGGAGCGCAAGCCAATGTGGAAGGCGATCGCGCAAGCGCTCGCCGAACGCAAGGCGGGCTGATCGCCTAACTTGTCGGCCGAAGGCGAAGCGTCCGCAACCGGCCGACATAAAGCGCCGACAGCGCCGCGAAGTAGACGAGCGCGCCGAGGGCGACCTTGCCGATGAGCTGCAGCGTGCCATGACCGAACGGCACGTAGCGCAGCGCGGCGGTCATCACGAGCGTCGCGATCCCAATCCGCAGGAAATGGAGCCAGGGCAGCTTCAACCCGAAGCCGCGCGTGAGCCAGAAACAGTAGAGCCAGCCGAGCAAGGTGCCCGGAATGCAGCCGAGCGCCGCCCCCTGAAGGCCATAAAGCTTCAGCCCGAGCGCGCAGAACAGGAACATTGCAGCAGCCTCGATCGCGTTGACCTGCAGCAGGAGGTTCGGCCTTTCAACGAGCAGGATCGTCTGATCGAGAAAATGAACCCGCGAGTTGCGCAGCGCCGCTGCCAGCACTGCAATAGGCAGGATGACGAACGACATGTCACGGAAGGGCTCGGCGACCATGAGGGTGATGGCTTCGTCACCCACCATGTAAATTCCCGCGGCAGCAGGGGCCAGCACACCCAGAATGAGCGCGCCGTTGAGCGAAACCTGCTCCAGCGATTTTTCATGCGCGCCGGCATTCATGTACTTGAGCGCGAGCGGATAAGATGCGGCGGTGACGAGCATGGCGACGACCGCTATCGCCCGCTGACCGAGGCCCCAGCCCACCGAAAGAAGACCGACTGCCGCGGCGCCCTGCATGTATTCGACGATCAGCCGGATGCCGTTCATCGAGAACCAGCCGAATGCGCCGGCGACGAGGAGCGGCGCGCCGTAGAGCAGCGCCGCCTTCATCAGGCTTATTTCGGGGCGCTTGATCCTGATAACGAGCTTCAGCCGCAGCCACACGACCGCCAGCGAGACAAGCTGCGCCAGGCTGTAGGCGAGGAGCGCCATGACGGGACTGGGGTCGACCGCCACCATCAGCGCAAGGCCGAGCAAGGTGCCGCCAAGAGGCCCGACCGTCTGCGCCACGGTGTAGGAGGCGATGTCGCCATCGACGCGGGCGCGCTCCGAGACATGGGTGAGCACACAGCGCGTGACCGTGTAGACGATCGACATGGCAAGAAAGGCTGCCGAAAAACCGGTCACGAAGCCAAACACGACGAAGGTGATGACCGCCACCTGCGCGATGCCGGTCAACAGCAGAACCATGTTCTCGGCCGCCTGGAAGCGGTCGCGCTCGCCGGGCCCCTCCATCTTGCCGACATAGCGCATGGTGTAATGCGTCCACCATGAGAGGCACACGAGCGAGACAAGCTCCTGCGCGGCGAGCACGATGATGAGATGGCCGTAGTCGGAAAGGCTGAGAAGGTGCGTCCAGACGATGGCGGCGATGAACTGCGACAGCGGCCCGAGAAGCTGGGCTGGCAGATAGAGCAGAGTTTGCCGAAGCAGCATGCAGGACCTTCTAGACGCGTGGCCTAACGTTGCAAAGACCCAGAGGTGAGTTCAGTCAGCCGCGCAATGACCGCCGCCCGATCGGCTCGCGCCGCGCCGCTCCAGCGACGCAGATTGGCCGCCGCCATGGCGGACGCGGCCATGCGCCAATCCGGCTGCTCGAAAAGAGCGGCGATGCGGGCGGCGGCCGAGCCGGCATCGTCCGTGTCGATGAAGGCCGCGCTGTCGCCGAGCACTTCGCGGAAGACGGGTTTGTCAGGCGCGATGACGGCGAGCCCGGCATATTGCGCCTCGAGCAGCGGAAGCCCGAGCCCCTCGTCATGCGAGGTCGAGATCAGCGCATCCGCCTCCTCGATCAGGCGGCGCACGGTCTCGACCGGCTGATAGCCGTGCAAGGTGACGCCGGGAACCGTGGCGAGATGATCCGCGTCCGGGCCCCAGCCGATGCGCCCGACGATGTCCAGCCTCGCATCCGGGAAACTGCCGGCGCGAAGAGCGTTCACAATCCTGGCGGCGGCGCGAAGGTTCTTGCGCGGCTCGACCGTTCCGAGCGCGATGAGCTTCGGCGAGACCCGGGAGGGCTGCGACGCGTTTTCCCGCCGCGTGTCCGCCAGCCCGAAAACGTTCCTCACATCCGGTCGATAGAGCATGATATCGGCGTCGGCGCGGCAGTAGCCCCGCAACTCCCGCCCGGTCGTCTCCGAATTGACGAAGAAGCGCGGCAGCCGCCTCAAGGCGAAACGGAACGGGCCGGACATGTAGAGCCGCGCCGAGGCGTTGAGATCCTGCCAGCGCGTGATCAGGAAAAGATCGTGAATGTAGGGAATGACGCGCCCGCCGAACAGCGTCAGCAGATAAGAGGGTGGAAAGCCCGGCGTGAGCGCGATCGCTCCGCTCTCGGCAGCCATGCGGAGCGGCAGAATGATATTCTGCCTGGCGACGATGTCGATCTTGGACGCGGCGCGGATCGGCGTCAGCTCGAGCGGCGCAAGCGCTTCGGCGGAGAACAGTTCGAGCGTGATGCGCTCGAGCCCGGTGACATGCCGGCCGCCGCAATGCGTCTCGTCGACGAAAATGCGATTCCCGCTCATCCTCGATCCCGCCGGTCGGATACGCCTACGGGCCTCAGCATGATGATCAGGATCGAGACGAACATGCCGAACAGCGGGCTCTTCGCCGAAAGGCTGACCGACGTGCTCGCAACGAGAAAGAAGAAGACGAAGACATAGAACGCATAGGGCCTGATCCTGAGGCAGACATTGACCGAGAACGCGAACAGACCAGTGAAGAAAAGAAGGCTGGGCAGCAGGCCATAGCCGAGCGTGAACGCGACCCAGAAGCTCTCGATCCCGGACTCGATGCCCTCGACCCCCTTCAGCGATCCGATGAGGGCCTGATCCGGACCGAAGAGAAAATCGTTCAGGGACAAATACTTGAACAGCTCAAACATCGCGATGCGCGTACTGGCGCTGCCCTTGTCTTCGAGGAACCGGTCGATTAGCCGATCGAAGAAGCCGATATCGTCCAACGCAACGAGCCCGACGATCATGAGCGGCATCGCCGTGGCGCACAATCCAAGGAATCTCAACGAGATCTTCATGCCGCCGGTCAGGATGCGCACGAGATTCAATGCGCCAAGAAGCGCCAGCATCAGCAGCATCGTGACGAGCGAGGCGCGCGCGCCGAAGGCGACCATGCTGGACAATTGCAGGAGTAGCATCAGCGTGCGCGGATAGGTGCCGAGCCCTCCCCCACCCCGGCTCGCGAGGGTGAGGATATAGGTTCCGGTCATCATCGCATTGGCGAGCGGGTGCCCGATGAAGGCGGTCGCGCGCCAGTCATCCTCGCCGATCTGCACCGTGCCGGCGACATAGGGAGTGAGCCGGTTGCCGGACAGGTATTCGTAGAGTGCAAGAAGCGCATTGGCGGCAAAGATCAGGTGAAGGAGCGTCGCGTAGCGCGACAGGACGGTTTCCGGCATCTCCTTCAGCAGCAGAAACAGCGCGACGACGGGGATGAAGGTATCAACGAGCGGCGTGAACGGCTCCTTCTGGATGAAGATCGTGAACCAGAGGATGAAGAAGGTCGTGACGAGATAGACGAGCAGGCCTGGATTGTCGCGAAGGCTCTCGACCGTGTAGCGCCATGGCCCGCGGCCGAGAGCGCGAAAACCGAAAGCGAGCAGCGCGATGAGATTACCGGGATGAACCTTTTCGAGAGGGCTGCCGCCGACATCCTCGTAGTTGAGCCCCGCCTGGAACAGCACCATCGGCGAAATCAGGAACAGGACGGCGAGCGAAAGGCCCGTCAGCAGCCGCGCCAGCGTTTCGGCGAGCGAGGCTGGCACCGCCGTATCCGCCGGCAAGGACTCCGACTGCTGGTAGAAGGACATGTCGCTAGCTCCCACGACCGCCCGTTTGCACCGAGACGGCCCTGATCAGCGCCCGCTCGCAGCCGAGCGCTTTTGCGGTCATGTCCATGACGGCCGCGTCCTCGACGTCAGCGTGCCCGACCAGCCAGATCCGATCCGAGGAGGCTGCGAACTCGTCCGCACCGCTCATGGCGGAAAGCGATGCGCCGTCGATCAGCACCAGATCGAAATTGCGGTCAACCTCGTCGGTCAGGAATTGCGGCAGGACCTGTGAGAGACGCCCGGCCGTTGCTTCGTCGCCGTCGCTGGCGGAGAGAATATAGAAACGGTTGCCGCCGCGCTCGATGGCGAAGGCCGGTCGCAGGCGACCCATCGCCGGGATAAGGCCAAGCTGGCCAGCATCGGCCGCCTCGATCGAAAGGGTGGGATTTACGAGATTGGCGTCGACGACGAGAATGCGCGCGCCCATCTCGGCGCCGATCGCTGCGGCGTTTGCGACGAGGACGGACTTGCCGACGGAGGGATCAAGCGAGGTGACGAACACGAAGCGGGTCGCGTGCGTGGGCGAAGACGCAGAAGCGTCGAACGGCGTTCCCAGAAGTTCAGCGGCGACAAGGGTTTTGACGGCGTCCTTGAAGGCGGACTGGCGGCTCTGCAGGGCGCTCTCGAAAAACGAAGCGCTCCCCTGGGGCGGAGAGGCTGGAATGCGCATGACCTGTTCGTTCGCGCCGTTACCGCGAAGTGGGACACTTCGCTTCCGCCAGCCGCCGCGCAGCCATTTGGCCCGGTCGAACAGCCTTAGCCAGCGCGCCGACCGCGCCACCGGCCTGGCGGGGGTCGGCGTTCTGGGCACACGTTTGCGCCGCGCTGCGCTTTCGGTGAGAAGCGCCGCCCCAACGCCGAAGCCGAGACCGCCGGTCAGCGCAAGCGCCAGGATCGGAATCTTGCGTGGGCTCGACGGCACATCCGGCGTCAGCGCCGTTGCGATCACACGGGCGATCGGCGTGTCAGCTCCCTGCTGGCTGATCGTATCGCCCGTTTTCGAAAGCTTGTCGAAGGCGGCGCGCTGCGCATCGACGTTCCGCTCGAGTTCGCGCAGTTGCGGCAGGGCCTGGTTGGTCGTTCCGGCGATGGCGCGCAGGCGCTCCAATTCGGCCTCAAGGCTCTGCTCGCTGCTGCGCGCCACCTGGTATTCATTCTCCGTGAGGCCGACGATGCGGCGCAACTCCTCGTTGATGAGGCGGCGCGTATCGGCCGCCTGCTGCTGCACTTCGCGAAGCTGCGGATGTAGCGGCCCGAGCGTGGTGCGCAGATTGGCCTCGAGGCGCGCAATCTCGGCGCCCTGAGCGCGAAGCTTGTCGAGCGTCGCGGATTTCTGGGCATCACCGACCGTCTCGACGCTCTTGCCGGACTTCACCGCTCGCTGCACCTGCTCGAACTTGGCCCGCGCCTCGGCCGTCTTCGTTCGCGCCTGGACGATTTCGTTTGACAGATTGGTGATCTGCTCGTCGTTGACCAGCTTGCCGCTGGCATCGAAGATACGGTTCTTCTCCTTGAAGATCGCAACCCGCTCCTCCGCTTCCTGCAATTTGGTCTGCAGGGCGCTGAGCTGCTCGCGCACGTAATCCGACTCGAGCTTGACGACCCCGCTCCGCGCCTCGCTCGCATCGTCCATGTAAGCCTTTGCGACCGCATTCGCGAGCCGCGCCGATTTGGCCGCGTCCTTCGACGAGACCTGGATGTCGATCACGTAGGTCCGCTCGGAGCGACGGGCCGAGACGTTCTTCGACAGGGCATCGACGGCAAGGTCGATCTTGTCCTGCTGGCTGGGCGCGGGGAGGTTTCGTCCCACGACGCCGAGAATGCGGCGAAGCAGCCCCGGCGGCTGCGGTCCGAACTCCTCGTCATTGAGCAGCTTTTCGTTCTCGACGACGCGGCGCAGCACCGTCTGCGACGAAACGAGCTTCAACTGGCTTTCGAGCTGGCCGGTGTCCGCCGAGAGGTTCGCGGCAGTCTCGACGCTGAGGCTGCGGCCCTGCCTCGGGTCGATCAGGATCGACGTGGTGGCGCTGTAAAGGCTCGGCGCGGTGAGAATGTAGAGGACGGCCGGTACAACGAACAGCGCCGCGACAATGAGGATGATCCAGAGCCGCCTCGCCAGAATTGAGAAAATCTCACTGAGTTCAATGGCTTCGGCAGGTTTTCTCCGATCTGCGACCGCCATGCCTTGCATCCCGTTGACCGACATGCCGGCCTCGATCGAGGGTTGCTGTAGTGGCGGCATGGTGGGTCCGGTATCCGAAAGACGCGCTATCACGAAAAAGTCATCGGGCGGGACGCCTGATGCGGCGGTTGCATGCGCGGATGCGTCATTCGTCCTATTTAACTATCGGCAGAAATTCTTTAGAAAGCGTTTACCATACGCTGCGGGGGCGGGGTTTGGATCGACCGTCATGGTCGCGCCGCCTTCGGCATTGGTCTTGCCAATACTGCAATTCAGGAGACTGAGCGGAAGCGTCCGCGTGCCGTTTTCGGACGGCTGTTTCAGATTGAGGCGATGTCGATGTTGTTGAGTGATGAGACCGTGTCCGCATCCTTCGTCGTCAGCGACAGTGGCGAACTGCGCTCGCGGGATGGCAGGCTGTGGATTGGCCTCAGGCAGAAGCCAGGCGCCGATTGGCTGCGGCGGTGCTTTCCCCTCATAGCGGCGGGATCCGAGGCCGTGGCGCTCTTCGTCGCGGCGATCGTGACGGGTTACCTCTATCACCGGCTGGCCTTCGCCGCCGACCCCGCTTTCGAGACCTTGTACCAGCTCGGCGGCCTCATTTCCTTGCTGGTCGTGCTCGGCAATGCCTCGCGCCACGAGTATCAGATCGCCCGCTTCCTCACGTCGAAAGGCTACATGGAGCGTGCGTTTCAGCTGTGGAACTTCATTTTTCTCGCAAGCGCCGCGTTCTGGTTCCTGACCAAGACCAGCACCAACTTCTCCCGCATGACGATCCTGCTCTACTACGTGATCGGCTTTGCCTCGATCGTCGTGGTGCGCTCGACGCTCGCCCACTGGGTGCAAACCGGCTCCAAGCGCGGGACCGTCTCGGTGCGGCGGACTTTTCTCGTCGGAACGCATGAGGAATTGAAAGCCTTCGGCGAGCGCTACCAACCGTGGAACCTCGGCATCGAGATCGTGGGCGTCGCCACCCTGTCGACCGGGGCGACGCTCGCGTCCGACGAATCCGAGAAGCAGATCGCGGATGATCTGGAGCGCGCGACCGCCACCGCGCGCACGCTCGATCTCGACGACGTCTTCGTGCTTGCGCCGTGGTCGGACCATCATTTGATCAGCCGTTGCGTCGACAGCTTCCTGAAGTTGCCTGCGGCGATCCACCTCGGGCCCGAGCGCATCTTCGATCGCTTCGAAGACATGCGCCTTGCCAAGATCGGCCCGATCTCCAGCCTCAATCTCGTGCGCCGCCCGCTCTCCATCAGCGAGCAGATCATGAAGCGACTGCTCGATCTTTCGCTCGCAAGCGTGGCGCTGATCGCATTCGCGCCGGTTTTCGTCGTCCTAGCCATCGCGATCAAGATGGAGAGCCGAGGTCCCGTTCTCTTCAAGCAGCGCCGCTTCGGCTTCAACCAGAAGCCGTTCAACATCTATAAATTCCGATCGATGCGCACGCTGGATGACGGTGCCGTCGTGCATCAGGCGCGCAAGAACGACAGCCGCGTCACACGGGTCGGCTACTGGCTCCGGCGCCTCTCGCTCGACGAATTGCCGCAACTCTGGAATGTCATGCTCGGACAGATGTCGCTCGTCGGCCCACGCCCGCATGCGCTGGCGCATGACCGTGAATTCGAGCGGAAGATTTCGCTCTATGCCCGCCGGCACAACGTGAAGCCCGGCATCACCGGCTGGGCCCAGGTGAACGGTTTTCGTGGCGAGACCTCGACGGACGACAAGATGAAAAGCCGCGTCGAGCATGATCTTTACTATATCGACAACTGGTCGATCTGGCTCGACTTGAGAATTCTTGCATTAACCGTCATTTCATCAAAGGCGCGCAGTAATGCCTATTAGCCGTTTCGACTTGCAGCGATAAGAAAATATTGCAACGAAAACAGCAGCGGCGGAGAAAACCTGTGAACCAGACCGTCTTTACCTCGTTCGAACCGAAGCACGTCGATCTTTTCAACAATGCGCCGCTCCGGCTCGACCATTCGCTCGACCGGTCTGCGCTGTTTTCGATGGATGCGCTCGCCGAACTCATCGAACGTTATCCGCGCGAGCATTACAGCCTCGTCCACATGGGTGAACAGGGCTCGCCGCGCAAAACGTGGCGCGAGGGCGACATTGGCGGTCTGACCGGCAGGCAAGTGATCGACTGGATCGCCAATGGCCGTATGTGGCTCAACCTGCGCAACGTGAAGACGGTCGATCCGCGCTATCAGGAACTGCTCGACGCCATCTTCGGTGAGATGGCCGAGCGCCTTCCAGGATTCTCGGCGTTCAATCAGGGTCTCGGCATCCTGATCTCGAGCCCGAAAGCGCAGGTTTATTATCATTGCGACCTGCCGGGCCAGTCACTCTGGCAGATCGCCGGCCGAAAACGCGTCTTCCTCTATCCAAACACCAAACCGTTCCTGACGCCGGAGCAACTCGAAGGCATCGCGCTGTTCAGCCTCGAAACGGACATGCGCTACGAGCCCTGGTTCGACGAGCATGCCGTCGTCCATGATCTCGAACCCGGGCAGATGCTGCATTGGCCGCTGAACGCCCCGCACCGCGTCGAAAATTACGACTGCCTCAACGTCTCGATGACGATCGAATACTGGACTGACGAGATCCGACGCGCGCACATGGTCAATGTCGCGAACGGCATCCTTCGCCAGCGCTTCGGCTGGGCGCCGAAGAGCCGCGCCATCCACGGGCCGGGCTTCGCGGCCAAGGCCGTACTGCAAAAGGCGCTCAAGAACTCCGCCTGGCTGAAGCGCGAGAAGGCGGCCCGCCGTCCTGTCGACTTCAAGCTCGACCGGGAGCGACGCGGGCATATCGTCGATCTCGCGACGCAAGGCTGAGAGTGGCGGACGTCACGGTCGCGAACCGCTGGGCCGACATCGAGACGCTCTGGACAGATGCGGCGCGCACAGGTCGTTCGACGCCCTTTCAACAGCCGCGCTGGCTTGCAAGCTGGTTCGCCACGATCGGCAACGATGCGGCAATCGAGCCCCTCCTCGTTGGCGTTCACGATGGCGATGGCCCGATGCTGCTGATGCCGCTGGTGCGGCGACGGCATGCGGGGCTGGTCGTGATCGAGCCCGCCGATCTTGGCGTCACCGATTACAATGCGCCCGTCATCGCGGCCGGGCGAAGCTTTCAACACGAAAGTGCGGCCGCGATCTGGAGGGCGGTGAAGACAGCGCTGCCGCCGGCCGACGTCATCCGCATCAGCAAGATGCCAAGGATCGTCGACGGCGCCGTGAACCCTCTCAGCCTGTTGGCCTCGGCCCGCCCGAGCACGCTCAACGGCAACGTGCTGACGGTCGAGGGCGCATGGAGCGCCTATCACCATGGGCTGGAGCGTACCTTCCGCAAGGAGATCGAACGAAGCTGGCGCGTCTTCGAGCGATACCCTGCTGCGAAGTTCGAGATCATCCGCGAACCGGCCCGTGCGCTCGCCGTGCTTCGGACGCTCGAACGGCAGCAGGCGGAGCGCATGGCTGAACTCGGCAAGGACTACCTGCTCGACGAGCCTCGATACGAGGCGCATTACCGCCGACTGATCGAACAGGGCCTCGCTGACGGATCGGTCCGTCTCTCGGCGCTGTCGTCGCAAGATGCGGTCGTCGCGGCCCTGCTCGGCATCACGCATGGCCAGACGTTCGCGATGGTTCGGATCTCGACCGGCGGCAGCGAGTGGAAGAATTGCTCGCCGGGCAGGCTCGTCATCTACAAGACGATGGAGGCCCTGCACGCGGAAGGGCTGCGCCATTTCGATTACACGATTGGCGACTATGCCTACAAGCGGCGCATGGGGGCCGAGCCGGCGGCGCTGGTCGATCTCATCGAGAGCGCGAGCCTCAAAGGCTGGCCGATTGTGCTGAAAGATCGCTTGCGCGCCAGGCTTCGCGCCAGCCCTGCTATCGTCGCCCTGCGCGCGAAGTTCAGGCCGCGCGCACCTGCTCGATGAAGCGCGTCATCTCCTCGCGCAGCGCCTGGCTGTCATTGGCGAGCGCCTGAGCCGAGGCCTGCACCTTGGACGAAGCGTCGCCGACCTGCATCGCGCCGGCGTTCACCTCCTCGAAGCTGTGCGCTACCTCGACCGTGCCGGCTGCCGCCTGTTCGATGTTGCGCGCGATCTCCTCGGTTGCCGCGGTCTGCTCCTCGACCGCCGAGGCGATCGAGGTCGCGATGTTGGACAGGTCGCCGACGACCGCCGCGATCGTCTTCAGCGCACTGGCGGAATCGACGGATGCGTCCTGAATGGCCTTGATCTGCTCGCCGATCTGTTCGGTCGCCGTGCTCGTCTGGTTGGCGAGCGCTTTCACCTCGCTGGCGACGACGGCGAAACCGCGGCCTGCCTCACCGGCCCGCGCTGCCTCGATCGTCGCGTTGAGGGCAAGAAGGTTGGTCTGCTCTGCGATCTGCGCGATGACCGTCACGACGCCACTGATGTTGGCCGCCGCATCCACCAGCCCGCCGATGCGGCGGTCTGTTTCCTGCGCGTGTGTCATCGCCTGCACGGCGATGCGGGTGGAGTCATGCACCTGACGCGAGATTTCGTTGATCGACTTCGACATCTCCTCCGTCGCGGACGCAACCGACTGCACGTTGGAGGACGCCTGGCTCGAGATCACCGAAGCCGACTGGGTCAGCGTCTTGGTCCCGTCAGCCGTCACGGACAGCGTGTCGGCGGCCTCCCGCAGCCGGTCGGCCGCCTGTGAAACCGCCTCGACGATCGTGCCCACATTCGCCTCGAACCGATCGGCGACGGAGGCGAACTCCGCCTTGCGGTCCATCTGGCGCTGCGCCTCCAGTTGCTCGGCTTCGGCCTTCAAGGCCTTGGCTTCGACGAGGCTCGCCTTGAATACGGCAAGCGCGCCGGTCATGCGGCCGATCTCATCATTGCTTTTGACGGGGGGGATATCGACCTCGGTCTGCGCGTTCGCAAGCCGCTCGGTGATCCTCGATAGCCTGGTGAGCGGCCGGACAATGCGGACGTTGGTCGCCCAGATGAAGACGATCCCGGCAAACAGGCAGGCGAGCATCATCGCAAGCGACCGGATCAATCCAGCCGACGCATCCTCCTTCAGGGTGGCGGCCTGCGACTCGCTTTCTGCAATGGCGGCGGTCAATATGCCGAGCAGCGATCCGATTTGAGGCGTGGTCTTGTCGACCCAGGCCGCAGGGTCGAGCGGATAGGGTTTGCCGGCTCCGCCATAGGCACGCATCTCATCGGACAAGGTCCGAAAATCCTTGAAATAGAGCTGCCGCGCGTCGGCCATCGCCTTGCGCAGCGTCGGGAAGACGTCAGGATCGTGCGTCAGCGTCTCGAGTTCGCTCCACAACAGATCGACATTGGAGCGGATCAGCTGATTGGCGCGGCTGAACTCGGGGGTGATCGGCGTGCCGGACGCGATGCCGGACGAAATGTTGGATCGCTCGCGGCCGCCGATTTCGCGCATCCGCCAGCCAAGCTGCTTGATCGTCGCGAGGCGCTCCAGACGTGCGTCGCCCTTCGAGGTTTCGTAGGCGACAGCCAGCCATACCTTGAGAGCGGAATCAACGAACTCCGTCATGACGGGGATGAACTGCTTTGCGAGCGCCTCCGGACGCTGAGCGAGCGGCAGCCGTATCGCAGCGGAGGCCTGCGCTCTGGCATCGTCCGCCTTCAGTTTTTTCTTCTCAAGATCGGCAAGCAAAGCATCCTTATCGGCAAACGGGATCGCTTTCAGCTTTTCGAGCGATGTCTCCACCCGCGACTTCAGATCGGCCTGATTGGCGACGACAGTGACGAGGGTCTTTTCATCGGCAGGCTCGGCCGCGCGCAGCGCATTGATCGTCGAAACCCGTTCGAGCAGCATTTCGTAAAGGGCGGAGACGAGGCCGTTCGACGTCTGTTCGAATTGCGCAAGCCCCTCGGCCTGCTTGTAAAGCCGATAGCTCCGGTAGCCGTCGTCGCCGGTCAGCGCGGCAATGATCACGATCAGCGCGCCGATTGCCCCGAACAAAATGCGACTGATGCTGCCGGATGGCTTCGCGGCCACGCTTGCTGTCGCCTTCACCATAAGAACCCCCCGATTCAAAGACCTGATCGCGTAAGGTTAACTTCGGCTCATAAAATTAACGTTAAGGAAGTCCAAAAAGCCGAGGCTGCGGATCGCATCCCCGGTTATGGCTCAGCCGCCTATCGCCCAGCGACGGGCGATGCCCGTGGCTTCGTCGAGTTGAAGCTGGTGGATCGCGACCTGTTCCGCCAGAACGGCGCAATCGACGCGGCGAGCGGTGTCGTGCTGGTCGGCCAGGGTGGGAAGCTCGTGCGCAAAGCCCTGCAGGGGCGCCGAAATGGCAGGATCGTCGCTCGCCAGCACCGCCTCGCGGAAAGCGCGGAGCCGGCTCGGTGGATTGTGGCAGCCGCCGGAAAGCCCGGCCTCGACGGCAGGAAAGGCTTCGGCCAACGGCATGATCTCGTTTTCGATCGCGGCCACGCTGCGGGAGAAAAAGGCTATTCTGAAGCTCGTATTGTCGCCGAAGGCGTCCAGCAGCGGTCTTGCGGCGCGGATATAGTCGACCGGGAGCACGATCTCCGCCCTGCGTCCGGCGGGCGAAACGATGCTCGCCATGTGGCCCTGCCCGGCATGAACGTGCAGCGAAAGTCCGTCCTCTTCGCTGAGCCGCGCCATCTCGACGAGCATGACGGCGCGAAACAGCTCGGCCTCCGCCGCGTTCGCCTTGCCGATGCAGACCTTGCGGAACAGGCTCGTCTTTTCACCCGCATCGAGGCTTTCGGCGCGGGCGCTCGGGTGACGGTGCGCCGTGGCGCGACATCCATAGAGCTTGAAGATCTCGCGACGGATGCCATGCGCCTCGAGATAGCCCTTCCAGGTGTAGGCGTCGCGATCGGCCATCTGTCCGAACCGATCGAGCCTGTCCACGAAACCGGGGATTTCGGGATCGATGACGTCGTCGGCGCAATAGAGCGGCGCAATCCTGCCCGGCCACGAGCCGGCACGAAGCCTCTCGTAGCCCGAAAGGTCGTCGAGCGGACTCTGCCGGAGGTTGAGCCGCGCGAGGTTAGCCGTCTCATAGGCGGCGCACGCCGCCTCGTCATCGATGAAGCTTTCGGCGGCGCGATCGCTCTCCGCGACGATCGGCAGGTCCCGAACCGTCTCGTAGATCTCACGCGCGACATTGCGGCTGTGCGGCTCGGCGGGAAACAGGCGATCAGGATGCGGCGCGGTCATGCGAAGAAACTCCTCGGACCGCCACCCATAGCCAACAATGCTTGAAATGGCGTCAACGGACGGCGCTCAGCCTTCAATTTCCTCGCGCAGCATCTCGAGCTCGAGCCAGTTATCCTCGGCGCTGCGCAATTCGTCCTCCCTGGCCGCGACGGCCGCGCCGAGCGTCGCGAAGCCCGAAGGGTCGCGATCGTAGAGAAACGGATCGGCGAGCTTGTCCTGAAGGGCGGCGATCTCGGCGCGCAACGCATCCATCCGCTTGGGCAGCGTTTCCAGCGCGTGCTTTTCTTTGAACGTGAACTTGCGCTTGGCCGAAGGTGTGTTGGAAAGCGATGCGTTGTCCTTGTCCCTCGGCCTTGCCGCGCCGGCCTTCAGGATTTTGGTGGCGCCGGCGATGCCTCTGCCGCGCTGCGCCACCATGTCGGAATAGCCGCCGGCATAGTCCTGCCAAAGGCCCTGCCCTTCGGAGACGAGCGTCGACGTCACGCAGCGATCGAGGAAATCGCGGTCATGGCTGACGATCAGCACCGTGCCGGGATACTCGCCCAGCATCTCCTGCAGCAGATCGAGCGTCTCGAGGTCGAGATCGTTGGTCGGCTCATCGAGCACCAGCAGGTTGGAAGCCTTGGCGAGCGCCCGCGCCAGCATGAGACGGCCGCGCTCGCCGCCGGAGAGCACGCCGACGGGTGTGCGCGCCTGCTCGGGCGTGAACAGAAAATCCTTCATGTAACTCGCGACATGCTTGGTCTCGCTGCCCACCGTCACGTAGTCGCCGCGCCCGTCGGTCATCGCCTCGGCCAGCGTCCATGACGGATCGAGCGCCTCGCGCTTCTGGTCGAGCGTCACCATGTCGAGCTTCGTTCCAAGCCGGATGCTGCCGCTATCCGGCGCAAGAGCCCCGGTGAGCAGGTTGAGCAAGGTGGTCTTGCCGGCACCGTTCGGCCCGACGATGCCGACGCGATCGCCGCGCTGGATGCGGATCGAGAAATCCTTCACGATGGGCCGCCCGTCATAGGCCTTCGAGACGTTGACGGCCTCAATCACCCGCTTGCCGGACGTCTCGGCGTCGCCCACCGTCATCTTGACGAGGCCGGTGGCGCGCACCTGCTCGCGCCGCTCCTGGCGCAGGCCCTGCAATTCGCCAAGGCGACGCACATTGCGCTTGCGCCGCGCCGTGACGCCGTACGTCAGCCAATGCTGTTCCCGCTCGATCTTGCGGTCGAGCTTGTGGCGATCCGTCTCCTCCTGGTCGAGAACCTGATCGCGCCACGCCTCGAACTGCGAAAAGCCCTGTTCGAGCCGCCGCGTCTCGCCGCGGTCGATCCAGACGGTGGCGCGCGAGAGGTTCTCCATGAAACGCCGGTCATGCGAGATGATGACCATGGCCGACCTCAAGCTATTGAGCTCGCCTTCCAGCCATTCGATGATGGCGAGGTCGAGATGATTGGTCGGCTCGTCCAGCAGCAGGATGTCGGGCTCCGGTGCCAGAACACGGGCGAGAGCGGCGCGGCGGGCCTCGCCGCCGGAGAGCCGGGCGGGGTCCTCGGTGCCGTCTAGCCCGAGCGATTGGAGGAGGTAGGGTGCACGATAGGCGTCATCCGCCTCGGCGAGCCCCGCCTCGACATAGGCGAGCGTCGTCGGATAGGCGGAAAGATCGGGCTCCTGCGGCAGATAGCGGAGCGTCGCGCCAGGCTGGACGAACACCTCGCCCGTCTCGGGCTCGATCATCCTCGCCGCCACCTTGAGCAGCGTCGACTTGCCCGACCCGTTGCGCCCGACGAGGCAGATGCGATCTCCGGGCGAGACGAACAGCTCGGCGCCGTCAAGCAGGGGCCGCGCGCCGAAGCGCAGGTGAACATCGCGGAGAATGAGAAGGGGCGTGGCCATCGCGGCAACGAAATCCCTCATTGCGCAGCGGGGCGCAACTCTTTTCTCCGCTGCCGGGGTCGCCCACGCAACTGTGATGGCGACGCTGCCCTCGCCACATTGCTGCCTTCGCCGCGTCGGCCTATCGTCTGCGCGACCAATCCCATCGATCGAAGGAGATGCCCTATGATACGCTTCGAGCGCGCGCTCATCGTCGGCGCAGGCGACGGCCTCAGCGCCTCACTCGCCCGCTTGCTTTCCAGCGAGGGCGGCATGAAGATCGGCCTTGCGGCGCGTAACGTCGACAAGCTCGGCGATCTTGCAAAGGAGACCAGGGCCGAGACCTTCGCCTGCGACGCGTCGAGCGAAGCCGAGGTCGCGGCCCTCTTCACGCATATGGACGCGGCGCTCGGCGGCGAACCCGACGTGGTGATTTACAATGCCAGCGGTCGGGTCAGGGGCCCGTTTCTCGATCTCGTGGCAGCGGATGTCGAAAAGGCGATTGCGGTTTCGGCGTTCGGTGGCTTCCTCGTCGCGCAGCAGGCGGCGAGGCGCATGGCACCGAAAGGCCACGGCGCGATCCTGTTCACCGGCGCTTCGGCGAGCGTCAAGGGCTATGCCCAGTCGGCTCCGTTCGCGATGGGAAAATTCGCGCTGCGCGGACTGGCGCAGAGCATGGCGCGCGAATTGTCCCCGGCCGGCATTCATGTCGCGCATTTCGTGATCGACGGCGGCATCCGCAGCGCAAGACGGCCCGAGCCAGCCGACAAGCCTGACAGCACGCTCGACCCGGATGCGATCGCGCAAACCTATCTCGACATCATGCGCCAGCCGCGCAGCGCCTGGACCTGGGAGGTGGAGCTGCGCCCATGGGTGGAAAAGTTCTAGCCCATTGAAGTTGGGCCGGAGGCGCGTTACCACGGGCTGCCGTCGCGTTGCGATGCGCAGGGCCTGTAGCTCAATGGTTAGAGCCGACCGCTCATAACGGTCTGGTTGGGGGTTCGAGTCCCTCCGGGCCCACCACATATTTACGCATAACTTTCGGTTTTCCGTTCTGTCCGGAGACTGTCGCGATATCCGTGACCTAGCCGTATTGGCCAAGTTCCGACAGTTCGTCTGGCGTCAACCGCGTTTATTGGCTCAATACCAAAGCGGCCAGTCCTTGCCGCACCTCAGAAATCGACTTCGACCGCAACGCCTTTTGCAATCGCAGCCTCGACTGCAGCGGAGGCGACGGCGAGGTCCTGCAGGCCGACGCCCGTGCCGTCGAACAGGGTGATCTCGCTATCCGCCGTGCGCCCCGGATGCGCGCCGTTGATCACGGCACCGATCTCGACAATGGCCGCCTCGGCGATCAGCCCACGCGCCGCGGCATGTTGCGCCTCGCCGATGCTGATCGATTGCGCAACCTCGTCGGTAAAGACGGTCGCGGCTGCGACGAGCTCGGCTTCGACTTCCTGCTTGCCCTTGGTGTCGGTGCCCATGCAGGCAAGATGCGTCCCGGGGCGGACCTGCGCGGCCATGAGGCTCGGACTGAACGAGGAGGTGATGGTGATAATGACATCCGCCTCGGCCCCAAGACGGTCGAGGTCGACCGCCTCGAAACCGACGCCACATTCTTGGGCCACCTGCGCCAAGCGGTCGAGCATGTCAGGGTGGTAGTTCCAGGCGACCACCCGGTCGAACGGTCGCTGCTTCAACGCCGCGCGCAGCTGAAAGGCGGATTGATGACCGGCTCCGATCATGCCCAGCACCCGCGCGTCCCTGCGTGCCAGATATTTGATGGAGATCGCCGAGGCGGCGGCCGTCCTGAGCGCCGTCAACAGGTTGCCGCCTAAGACGGCGCGGCAGCGTCCCGTATCGGCGTCGAACAGAAACACCGTCGACTGATGGTTGGTCAGCCCCTTGACAGCGTTGCCCGGCCAAAAGCCGCCCGATTTGAGGCCAAGCGCAAGGCTCTCTCGATCGAAGCCCGATTTGAAACCATAGAGCGCATCCGCATGGCCGATAGCCTCGCGGATCACGGGGAAGTTATAGGCTGTCTTGCGAGCCATCGCCGCGAAGACCTGCTCTATGGCCGTAAAACAATCGTCCGCCGTCAGCAGTCCGGCGATCGCGCTTTCAGGAACGATGATCATCGGCCTTACGCCTCAGTAGGCTTTGCCGCGGGCCGAGACCGGCCAGAGCGTCTCGACCACCCCGTTGCGCACCCCGACATACCAATCGTGCACATTGCAGGTCGGATCGCAGTGGCCGGGCACCAGCCGCAGCTTGTCGTTGACCTTCAGGACGCCGTTGGGATCGTCGATGACGCCATGCTCGTCCGAGCATTTGATGTATTTGACGTCGTCGCGGCCATAGATGAAGGGCAGCCCGGAATCGACCGATTGCGCCTTGAGGCCGGCATCGCAGATCGCCTTGTCCGCCTTGGCGTGGCTCATGACGCTGGTCAGGATGAACAATGCGTTCTCCCACTCGCCCTTGTCGATGCGTTTGCCGTTCTCGTCGAGAATGCGGCCGTAATCAGCGTCCATGAAGGCGTAGCTGCCGCATTGCAGTTCATTATAGACGCCGGAGCCGCTCTCAAAATAGTAGCTGCCGGTGCCGCCGCCGCTGACGAGTTCCGGCTCAAGACCTGCGGCCTTGAGAGCGTCGACCGCCTCCTTCACCTGCGCGATGGCGGCATCGAGCTTGGCCTTGCGGTCCTCGAACTTGTCGATGTGCTGCATCGCGCCCTGATAGGCCTGGATGCCGGTGAATTTGAGCCCCGGCGCGGCTGCGACCGCTTTGGCGATCGCGACGACTTCCGGAGCCGTTTTGACGCCGCAGCGCCCAGCTCCGCAATCGATCTCGACAAAGCATTCAAGCGTCGTGCCGTGCTTCTCGGCCGCGGCGGAAAGCTCTGCGACGTTTTTGAGATCGTCGAGGCAGACGATGACGCGGGCGCCGTAGCGCGGCATCTTTGCCAGCCGATCGATCTTGGCCGGATCACGGACCTGGTTGGAGATCAGAATGTCCTTGATGCCGCCTCTGGCGAAGACTTCGGCTTCCGAGACTTTCTGGCAGCAGACGCCGATTGCGCCGCCGCCATTCTTGGTCACCATCACCACCGATGGGCGCGGCGGCACGTTGGCCTGGAAGTCGGGCCAACGCGTCGGAACCTCGTCATAGGTCGGCAGTTTGCCGAACGGCGCGT
>JAIELD010000077.1 GCA_019753285.1 Beijerinckiaceae bacterium
GGTCACCATCGATTCGGCAACCTTGATGAACAAGGGGCTCGAACTCATCGAGGCCCATTTCATCTTCGGCATCGAGGCGGAGCGGCTCGGCGTGCTCGTCCATCCGCAACAGATCGTGCATGGCCTCGTCAACCTCGTGGATGGCAGCGTCATCGCCGGTCTCGCCATGCCGGATATGCGGGTACCGGTCGCATCCTGCCTTGGCTGGCCCGAGCGCCTTTCGACCAGACTGCCCCGCCTTGATCTCGCCGCCATTTCCAAGCTTACATTCGAAGAGGCTGATCGCTCGCGTTTCCCGGCTCTCGCGCTGGCCGAACGGGCGCTTGCCGAGGGCGGCGCGATGCCGACCATCCTCAATGCGGCGGACGAAATCGCAGTGGAGGCGTTCTTGAAGGGTGAGCTTGATTTTGGGGGCATCGCAAGATTGGTCGAGCACACGCTGGACACGGCGAGCCGCACGATCGGCAAAAACCCACCTATGACGCTCGATGAGGTGGAATCGATTAACCGTGTTTCAAGGGCGATAGCCTCGGAAGGCTTGTCCTCGGGCATCGCGCATGCGATTCGTTAAAAGTTGAATTGAATTATGGCGGCTCTGCGCGGCTGGCGTCCTTTCGACGCCTGTTAGGGGATGTTGATGGATAGTCTGGTCGGTTTCGGCGGGGGCTTCGTGCAGATCGTGTTCGGCACGATCCTGCCATATCTCGTCATGCTGACGATTCTCATCTTCGTGCATGAGTTCGGACATTTCATCGTCGGCCGCTGGTGCGGCGTTCGCGTGGATGTCTTCGCGATCGGCTTCGGGCGGGAACTGTTCGGCTTCAACGACGCCAAGGGCACGCGCTGGAAATTCTGTGCGATCCCGCTCGGCGGCTACGTCAAATTCGCGGGAGACGCGAACGGTGCGAGCGCGCCCGACGGCAAGAAACTCGGAGCGATGACTGAGGAGGAGCGGCGCGAAAGCCTGTTCTTCAAGCCTGTCTGGCAACGCGCCTCGATCGTTGCCGCCGGCCCGGTCGCCAACTTCATTCTCGCGATCCTGCTGTTCGCGGGCATCTTCTATGTGCGCGGCGTGCCCGTGCTGGAGCCGGTGCTTGGAGCCATCCGCGCAGGCAGCGCAGCGGAGGCGGCTGGGCTGATGCCCGGTGACCGCGTCATCAAGATCGACGGCGATGCTGTAGAGAGTTTCGAGGATCTCGTCGCGGCCGTCAGCATCAGCGCAGACCGTCCGATGATGTTCCTCGTGCAGCGAGGCGGCGGCGAGCGCAGCATCACCGTGACGCCCAAGCTCCTCATCGAACAGACCAATTTCGGCGTGCACCGGCGCGGCGCCATCGGAGCCGAAAGCACGCGCGACGCCACCCATTTCCATATTCGCAAGCTTGGAATTGGCGATGCAGTCGTCTTCGGGGTCAAGAAGAGCTGGTTTGTCGTCGACCGTACCGTCCGCTATTTCGGCGGGCTGATCGCCGGTCGCGAGACGGCGGATCAGATTTCAGGGCCGATCGGCATCGCCGCGGTCACCGGCGAGATTGCGAAAGACGGCTTCCTGCCGCTCGTCTACCTCGCCGCCGTGATTTCGGTGTCGCTCGGCTTTTTCAATCTGCTGCCGATACCGATTCTTGACGGCGGGCATCTTCTTTTTTACCTGCTGGAAGCGATCCGCAGCAAACCGCTGAGTCTGCGGGTGCAGGAGTTCGGCTTCCGTGTGGGGTTGAGCTTGCTCGGTTTGCTCATTTTGTTTGCGACGTACAACGATATACGCAACTTTATATTCCGCAGGCTGCTGGGGGTTTGACCGTGTCGATGGCGTGTCTTAGTGGCAACGGGTTGGCAAATTCGGCGATGCACCGGTCTAGCGACTTGCGCCTGCGGGCTAAGACGCTAGAAGAGTTTGTGAATTTGAGGGTGTGGATGCCGGGTCTCGGGGCAGGTGTTCTTCTTGTGTGTGAATCAGGGGCAGGCATTTAGATGAAGTTGATTTTCGCTGCAGGGACCTCGAAGCGGTCCAGCCTCGGAGCTCTCAGTTTCCTGTCCGGCATTCTGCTGGCCATCATCGTGTTCGCGTCGCCCGCATTCGCGCAGTCCATCGTGGTTCGCGGCAATTCGCGCGTCGATGCCGAAGCGATCCGCTCCTACTTCGCGCCAGGTCCCGGCGAAAAGCTCGATAGCACCAAGATCGACCAGGGGCTGAAAGACCTCGTCGCCACCGGCCAGTTCCGTGACGCTCGCGTGACGCGCAGCGGCAACGGCATTGTTGTCACCGTGGTCGAAGGCTCGGTGATCAACCGCGTGAAGTTCGAAGGCAACAAGAAGGTCAAGACCGAGCAGCTCTCCGGCGAGATCCAGTCCCGCTCGCGCGGGCCGTTCAGCCAGGCGATCGTCGACAGCGACGTGCAGCGTCTGCAGGAGGTCTATCGTCGTGCCGGTCGCAGCGAGGCGCAGGTCAGCGCGCGCGTCACGGATGCGCCCAACGGCCGCAGCGATGTCACCTTCGTCATCAAGGAAGGCGACAAGACCGGCGTCATTTCGATCGACTTCGTCGGCAACAAGGCGTTTTCGAGTTACAAGCTCAGAAACGCGATGACGACGACGGAATCCAACTTCCTGAGCTTCCTCAAGACGTCCGACGTCTATGATCCGGACAAGATCGCCTCCGACCTCGAGCTGATCCGCAAGCTTTATCTGAAGAACGGCTATGTCGACATGCGCGTCGTGTCGTCGAATGCCGAATACATCGCGGAGAAGAAGGGCTACATCGTCACGATCGTGGTCGACGAGGGCGAGCAATACCGCATTGCCGACGTCGACGTGCAGTCGCGTATTTCGGATGTGGATGCCAACACCCTGCGCAGCACAGTGCGGTCGAAGGCCGGCGGCGTCTACAACGCCGAGGAAGTCGAGAAGTCGATCGACAACATCAACGGCGAGGTCGCCAAGCGCGGCTATGCCTTTGCGCAGGTTCGCCCGCGCGCCGATCGCGACTTCAACAGCAAGTCCGTGAAGCTTGTCTACACCGTCGAGGAGGGCCCGCGCGTCTTCGTCGAGCGCATCAACGTCCACGGCAACACCCGCACCCGCGATTACGTCATTCGTCGCGAGTTCGATATGGGCGAGGGCGATGCTTACAACAAGCAGCTCGTCGACCGCGCGGAGCGTCGTCTGAAAGCGCTTGGCTTCTTCAAGTCGGTCAAGATCTCCAATGAGCCGGGCTCGACCTCGGACCGCGTGATCATCAACGTCGATGTCGAGGATCAGCCGACCGGCGCGTTCGGCGTCTCCGGCGGCTACTCGACCTCGGACGGCATCATCGGCGAAGTGTCGATTTCCGAATCGAACTTCTTGGGCCGCGGCCAGTATGTGAAGCTTTCGGGCTCGAACGGTCAGTATTCGAAGGGTGTCGAGTTCTCGTTCACGGAGCCGTTCTTCCTCGACCGCCGCCTCGGCGCCGGCTTCGACCTGTTCTACAAGGAGCAGGACAATACGCGCTATTCGCGCTTCGTCGCCCGCAATATCGGTTTCAACCTGCGTGCCGGCGTGCCGCTCACCGAAGAATGGACGGTTGGTGGCCGCTACTCGCTGTTCCAGCAAAAGATCACGGTTCCCAATACGCTCGCCAATCCTTACTCCAACTGTTATTTCCCTGCTGGATTGCCGGGTGATCTGCAGAAATTCCCGGCGGATCCAAACGTGGCCGGCTGTTTGGCCGATGGCGAAGCTTCGCTCGCGGTTCTGGAGTCGGTTGGCACGCGTTACACGTCGCTCGCCGGCACCTCGATCACCTACAGCACGCTCGACAACGTGAAGAACCCGACCGAAGGCATTTTCGGCCAAGTCAACGTCGATGTCGCCGGTCTCGGTGGCGACAGCTACTATGTCCGCGCGACCGGTGAGGCGCGCTACTACTATCCGATCTTCGATGACATCATCGGCTCTGCCAAGGTTCAGGGCGGTCATATCGAGGGGCTTGGTAATGACCGGCTTCGGGTGACGGACCACTTCTTCAAGGGGCCTGAACTCGTTCGCGGCTTCCAGTCGAGCGGTATCGGTCCGCGTGACGTTGGCTCTGACTTCTCGGCAAACGCGATCGGCGGCACGACCTATTTCGGTGGCTCCGTTGAAGTTCAGTCGCCCATCTTCGGCCTTCCGAAGGAGATCGGCCTGAAGCTTGCGATCTTTGCGGATGCGGGTACGCTGTTTGACTATCAGGGCGCGCGTTCTTACCTGGTCGATCAGAGCATCAACAAGGTCGTTCCGCTGAAGGCCCTCAACGGCGCTCCGGTCTGCGCGTATAACGGCACGCGTCAGGCTCAGTGCCAGAACACGATCAGCGTGTTCGAAGGCAATGAGATCCGGTCTTCGGTCGGCGTCGGTCTTCTCTGGGCCTCGCCGCTCGGGCCGATCCGCTTCGATTACGCTTATGTCATCTCGAAGGGTCAGCTTGACAAGACGCAGGCATTCCGTTTCTCCGGCGGCTCGACCTTCTGATTTCTGCTGCCGGAGCCTCGCGCTCCGGCTCGCTCTCGGCTTTGCGGCCCATTTGTGCTAGTTGGGGCCTCATGTCCGACCAGATCGCCTTTTTCGATCCTCCGCCCGCGCTTTCGCTCCGCCAGATCATCGAACTCACCGGTGCCGCTGCATCGAGCGACGTCAACCTTGACGATGTCGTTCATTCGGTGGCGCCGCTCGACCGCGCCGGACCCACCGACCTGTCCTTTCTCGAGAACTCGAAATACGGCGATCAGGCGCGCGCGACGCAAGCCAGAGCCTGTCTCGTGGCTGAAAAATTCGCGGCCAACTTGCCGCCCTTGACGACGGCACTGATCAGCAAGGATCCCTACCGTTCGCTGGCTCTCGTCGCCGGCGTCATGTATCCAAAGGCGATGCGGCCGAGTTCGATCTTCGGCGCGCAGGGCGTCAGCCCCGGTTCTTTCGTCCATCCGCAAGCGCGGCTCGAGGCTGGTGTCGTGGTCGATCCCGGCGCGGTGATCGGCGCGGGCGCCGAAATAGGTAAGGGCACTGTGATCGCCGCGAACGCGGTCATCGGCCCCAATGTCCGCATCGGTCGTGATTGCTATATCGGTCCGGCAGCCAAGATCGTGCACAGCCTCATCGGCAATCGCGTTCTCCTGCATGGCGGGGTGGCGCTCGGCCATGACGGATTCGGCTTCGCCATGAGCGCGAAGGGACATCTCAAGGTGCCGCAGATCGGACGCGTCGTCATCCAGGACGACGTCGAGATCGGGGCGAACTCCTGCGTCGATCGCGGCTCCAACCGCGACACGATCATTGGTGAAGGCACCAAGATCGATAACCTCGTGCAGATCGGCCATAATGTCACAATCGGTCGTCATTGCGTGCTGGCGTCGATGGTCGGTGTTTCCGGGTCGACCGTCGTCGAGGACTTCGTGGTTCTTGGCGGCCAGGTCGGTGTCACGGGGCATGTTCGGGTGGGCGCGGGATCGCAGATTGCCGGATCGAGCGACATCATGACCGATGTACCGCGCGGCAGCCGATGGGGCGGGACGCCGGCCCGGCCGATCAAACAGTGGTTTCGCGAGATTGCAACCTTGAAAAATATCGTAAAAAAGGGCAAGCCGTCCGCCGAAGATCCCTCTGAAACCCTGGCCTGAGCGCAGTTTGCTGCCTGGCGGAGCCGTTTTGATGAACGATACGAGCAAGACCATACTTGAAATCGCCGGTATTCAGGACGTGCTGAAACTGCTGCCGCACCGATATCCGTTTCTGCTCGTGGACCGCATCATCGAAATCGACGGCGATAACTCCGGCATCGGAATCAAGAACGTCACCTACAACGAACCGCATTTCCAAGGCCATTTCCCTGGCCAGCCGATCATGCCCGGCGTGCTGATCATCGAGGGCATGGCCCAGACTGCGGGGGCGATCTGCGTGCACGCAAAGACTGCGTCCGCATCGCCGAAGGCCGTTTATTTCATGACGATCGACAAGGTGAAGTTTCGTAAACCGGTCGTTCCGGGGGATGTTCTTGAATATCACATGACAAAAACAAGAAACCGCTCCAGCATGTGGTGGTTTCGCGGGGAGGCAAAGGTCGGTGGCCAGGTGATCGCCGAGGCCGAGGTCAGCGCGATGCTCATTCTCTGATGCGCCGGACACCGGCCACGCCAACAAGAGCGAAGCAGCCTGATTTGATGTTGTATAGACAAAAAGCCACCATTCATCCGCTATCGGTCGTCGAACCTGGCGCGTCGCTTGCCGATGGCGTTGAGATCGGACCGTTTTGCCATGTGGGCGCGGCTGTCGTCCTTGATGCCGGCGTCAAGCTTTTGAGCCACGTCGTCGTCGCCGGGCATACCCGCGTCGGCGCGAATACGCGCATCTTTCCTTTCGCGTCGCTTGGTCACGAACCGCAGGATCTCAAATACAAGGGTGAGCATTCAACGCTCACCATCGGCGCGGACTGCACGATCCGCGAAGGTGTGACGATGAATCCGGGCACGGAAGGCGGCGGCGGCTCGACGGTGGTCGGTGACCGGTGCACCTTCCTTGCCAATGCCCATGTCGCGCATGATTGCCAGATCGGTAACGGCGTTATCTTCTCGAACAACGTGATGCTCGCCGGGCATTGTAAGGTAGGCGATCAGGTCATCATCGGCGGCGGCGCGGGCATCCATCAATTCGTGCGCATCGGTCAGCATGCCTTCATCGGCGGGCTTGCCGGCGTCGAGAACGATGTCATCCCCTATGGCATGGCGCTCGGCAACCGTGCCTATCTCGCGGGGCTGAACATCATCGGTTTGAAGCGCCGAAATTTCAGCCGGGAGGAAATTCACGAGTTGCGCGCGGCCTACCGGCTGCTTTTCGCCGATGAAGGCACGCTCAAGGAGCGGCTTGACGACGTATCGGCCGAATACACCGATCTTGCGCATGTGAATGAAATCCTGAGCTTCCTGCGCGAGGGCGAAAGTCGGTCGATCTGCGTGCCGCGCTCGTCCAAGGACCACAACTGAGCGAGGGACGTTCCATCGCCGAAGACCGTGACGCGCGGCCGCTCCGCATTTTCATCATCGCGGGCGAGGCTTCCGGAGACGATCTCGGCGGTGCGCTGATGGCCCGTGTCTTGGCGATGCGGGGCGATGTTCAATTCGTCGGCGTCGGCGGCCCGGCCATGACGGGCCAAGGGCTGAAAAGTCTGTTTCCGATGTCTGACATCGCGGTAATGGGCATCGTACCCGTGCTCATGCGGTTGCGTAGCCTGCTCCGCCGCATTGCCGAGACGGCGGACGCCGTGGTCGCTGCCGATCCGGACGTACTCGTGATCATCGACAGTCCTGATTTCACCCATCGCG
Organism: Beijerinckiaceae bacterium; assembly: GCA_019753285.1. Lineage (GTDB taxonomy): Bacteria > Pseudomonadota > Alphaproteobacteria > Rhizobiales > Beijerinckiaceae > JAIELD01. Next base: position 7,332 of record JAIELD010000077.1, read on the forward strand.
TCGCAAAGCGCGTCCGCGCCGCCGCGCCCGATATCTCGATCATCAATTATGTATCGCCGACGGTGTGGGCATGGCGGCCAGGCCGGGCGCGCAAGATGAAGCCCTATGTCGATCATCTGCTCGCCCTGCTGCCTTTTGAGCCCGAGGCGCATCGGCGTCTCGGCGGCCCGCCAACGAGCTATGTCGGCCATCCACTGGCGCGATTCGTTGGCGAGGCGCGTCCGCCGAGAGCGCCGAATGCGGCCACGCCGCTGGTGCTCGTTCTGCCTGGGAGCCGGCGCTCTGAGGTGCGGTTGCTGATGCAGCCGTTCGGCGAGGCGGTTGCCATCATCGCAGCGCGCAAGCCCGGCGCGCGCTTCGTGCTGCCTGCAGTGCCCCATGTCAGGGCCGAAATCGAGCAGGCGCTCGCTGCCTGGCCGGTGAAACCGGAATTGATCGGCCCGGAAGACAAAAGCGCGGCTTTCGTCGAGGCGGACGCCGCCATCGCAGCGTCTGGCACCGTCACGCTTGAGCTTGCCATTGCCGGCGTGCCCATGGTCGTCGGCTACAAGGCGTCCGCGATAGAGAAATTCATCTGGGACTATTTTGTCAGTGTCGAAACGATCATTCTGCCAAATCTGATCATCGGCGAGGAAGCGATCCCGCAATTCCTGCAGCGCGATTGCAGCGGGGCCGCGCTCGCAGACGCCGTGCTGCCACTGATTGAGGAGGGGTCGGCACGTAGCGCTCAGCTTGCGGCCTTCGAAAGGGTGCGTGCGGCGCTTCAGGTCGAGGGTGATGATCCTAGCGCGCGGGCGGCGGAGATCGTGCTTGATATGGCTGACCGCCGGACATGAAAAAGACGCCGTAAGGCGTCTTTTTTGTCTGTCGTAACCCGTTCGATCAGCGGCGCTGGGCGATCGGCGTGTATTCGCGCTTCGGCGAGCCGGTGTAGAGCTGGCGCGGGCGGCCGATCTTCTGGGCCGGGTCCTCGATCATTTCCTTCCACTGGGCGATCCAGCCGACGGTGCGGGCGACGGCGAAGAGCACCGTGAACATCGAGGTCGGGAAGCCCATCGCCTTCAGCGTGATGCCCGAATAGAAATCGATGTTCGGATACAGCTTCTTTTCGATGAAATAGGGGTCAGACAGTGCGATCCGCTCCAGTTCGATCGCGACGTCGAGCAGAGGATCGTCCTTGATGCCGAGCTCGGAGAGCACCTCATGCGTCGTCTTCTGCATGATCTTGGCGCGGGGATCGTAGTTCTTGTAGACGCGGTGGCCGAAGCCCATCAGGCGGAACGGATCGTTCTTGTCCTTGGCCTTGGCGATGTATTCGGGAATGCGGTCGACCGTGCCGATCTCTTCCAGCATCTTGAGCGCGGCCTCGTTGGCACCGCCATGGGCAGGACCCCAGAGACAGGCGACACCGGCTGCGATGCAGGCGAACGGGTTGGCGCCCGACGATCCTGCGAGGCGGACGGTCGAGGTCGAGGCGTTCTGCTCGTGGTCCGCATGGAGGATGAAGATGCGGTCGAGCGCGCGCGCCAGAACCGGATTGACCTTGTATTCCTCGCAGGGGACCGAGAAGCACATGTTGAGGAAGTTCGATGTATAATCGAGATGGTTCTTCGGATAGACGAAGGGCTGGCCGATCGAATATTTGTAAGCCATCGCCGCCAGCGTCGGCATCTTCGCGATCATGCGCATCGAGGCCACCATGCGCTGATGCGGATCGGAAATGTCGGTCGAGTCGTGATAGAACGCCGACATCGCGCCGACGGATGCGACCATGATCGCCATCGGATGCGCATCCCGGCGGAAGCCCTGGAAGAAGCGCATCATCTGCTCATGCACCATGGTATGGCGCGTCACGCGATAGTCGAAATCGGCTTTCTGGGCTGCGGTCGGCAGATCGCCGTGCAACAGGAGGTTGCAGGTTTCCAGAAAGTCGCCATGTTCGGCGAGCTGCTCGATTGGATAGCCGCGATAGAGAAGAACGCCCTCGTCGCCGTCGATATAGGTGATCTGCGATTCGCAGGAGGCAGTCGAGGTGAAGCCGGGATCGTAGGTGAACATCCCGGTGTTCTTGTAAAGCGAGGCGATATCCACGACGGCTGGACCGATCGAGCCTTCCTTCACCGCCATATCCACAACTTTATCGTCGATCTTGAAGGTGCTGGAATGTGCAGTCATGTCATGCCCTTTATGTTGGCAGCCCGGCGATACGCGCGGCCTTTCAAGGCCGCTGCTCGTTGTGACTGTCGTACCGCATTGCACAACGCGCTTCAAGCGCGCGCCTATCACAATGCGGGTGTCCTGCCGAGCGACGGTACAGTCGATCTGTAACGCAGCGTTGACAGTCCCTTTCAGCCCTCAGCCTGGTCCTTCAGCCTCGCGAGGCTCTCATCGCGGCCGAGCACCTCGAGCACGTCGAAGATGCCGGGCGAGCTCAGCCTGCCGGTCAGCGCGGCGCGCAGTGGTTGCGCGAGTTGGCCGAGCTTGACGCCCTGCGTCTCCGAGGCCGTGCGCACGACCTGTTCGAGCGCCGCGGCCGTCCACTCCGTCGCTGCTTCGAGCGCGGGAATGAGCAGATCGAGTCGCGCCCGCCCGCCATCGGCGAGGAGCTGCTCGGCTTTCTCCTCCATTTGCAGCGGGCGGTCCGCGAACAGAAAGGCCGCGCCTTCAATCAGTTCGATCACCGTCTTTGCGCGTTCCTTCAGTCCCGGCATGGCCGCGAGCAGCTTGGCGCGCATCGCATCGTCCAGTTTTGCCTTGATGGCGCTTCCGCTGTCGATATGGTCGAGCACCGTGTCGATGGCATCGATCAGCCGGGCGTCATCGGCCGCGCGCATGTAGTGGCCGTTGACATTCTCCAGCTTGACGAAATCGAACCGCGCCGCGGATCTTCCGATGCCCTTGAGGTCGAACGCGGCGATCATCTCGTCGGTCGTGAAGAACTCGGTGTCGCCCTGGCTCCAGCCGAGCCTGACGAGGTAGTTGCGCAGGGCTTCCGGGAGGTAGCCCATCGCACGGTAGGCTTCCACGCCGAGCGCGCCGTGCCGCTTCGAGAGCTTCGCGCCGTCCGGCCCATGGATGAGCGGAATATGCGACATGGACGGCACGCTCCAGCCGAGCGCCTGATAGATCTGCGTCTGCCGCGCTGCATTGGTGAGGTGGTCGTCGCCGCGGATGATGTGGGTCACGTCCATGTCGTGATCATCGACGACCACGGCGAGCATGTAGGTTGGCCCGCCATCGGAGCGCAGCAGCACCAGATCGTCGAGATCCTTGTTGGCCCAGGTGACGCGCCCTTGCACCGCGTCATCCACGACCGTCTCGCCATCCTGCGGCGCGCGCAGGCGGATCACGGGCTTCACGTCCTTCGGCGCCTCGCTCGGGTCACGGTCGCGCCAGCGCCCGTCATAGCGGGGCGGTCGCCCTTCCTTGCGCGCCGTCTCTCGCATCTCGGCGAGTTCCTCGGCGGTGGCGTAGCAGTGGTAAGCCTTGCCTTCCGAAAGCAGGTGCCGGGCCACCTCGGCATGCCGGTCTTTACGCGCATACTGATAGGTGATCTCGCCGTCATGATGCAGGCCGAGCCAGTCGAGCCCGTCAATGATCGCGGCAATCGCGGCCTCGGTCGAACGCTCGCGATCGGTGTCCTCGATCCTCAGCAGCATCTTGCCGCCGGTGTGCCGCGCATAAAGCCAGTTGAACAGCGCCGTCCTCGCTCCGCCAATGTGCAGAAAGCCGGTCGGCGATGGCGCGAAACGGGTTATGACGGGCTTGGTCTTTGGATCAGGCATCCGGAACTCGGGTAAATTGGGGGCAAAACCGGCGCGATGCCAATTGGTGATTGGCAATCGCGGAGCGCCCCTCGTAGCATGCGCTCGGCGGGCGTCAATGCGCGCCCGTGAGGAGAGCATCGGATGTGAGCGACGCCGCGCCGGCAGGGGAGCATGGGGGCGAGCGGAGACGCGCAGGCGTCGCCGCCGGTGCCTTGCCATGGCAAACGCCGGGTTACGCGCCTTCGCTCATCGTGCCGCGCCTCCTCGCGCGCTTCAAGTCAGCGGCCATCGGCGAACTGGAAGCGCGGCGGCTGTTTCTCTGGGTTCCGGTGGCGGCCGGGGCAGGGGTCGTCATTCACCTCACCTCGGATCATGAGCCGGCCTTGTGGTTGACCGGCGCTCTGGCTGCGGCGACTTCGGCCGCGGCCTTTCTCTCCCGTCAGCAGCGCTGGCTCTTCGCCATCCTCGTCGCGCTTGCGGCTGTGTTTGCGGGCATGTTTTCCGCCGGCTGGCGAACCGAACGGGTCCGCGCGCCGGTGCTCGACCGCATCCGCATTCTCACCATAAGCGGTCATGTCGAGCAGATTGATCTGCGGCGGGAGGGGGCACGGCTCGTCCTCAAGCTTGACCGCGCCGAGGGTCTTGCGCCCGAGGCGACGCCATACCGGGTGCGGCTGACGACGCGCAAGGACCAGACGCTGGATGCAGGCGCCTATGTGACGCTGAAGGCCCGGCTGTTGCCGCCGTCGCATGCGGCCCTGCCGGGCGGCTATGATTTCGCGCGCGATGCCTATTTCGCGCGGCTTGGCGCGGTCGGATCGGTGCTCGGCAAGATCGAGATCGCCGAACCGCCGGCGGCGCCAGGGCTGCTCGCGCAGATGCATATGTCGATCGATCGCGCCCGTAATGCGCTGGCCCGGCGCGTGGCGGCGAGCGTCGAAGGCGACGCCGGGGCGATCGCCGTCGCCATGGTGACTGGCAAGCGCGATTTCCTGACGGAAGAGGCGCGCGATCTCGTGCGGGAAGCGGGTATTTTCCACATCATCACCATCTCCGGCATCCAGATGACGCTGGTTGCGGGCATCCTGTTGTTTTCGCGCGGCTGATGCTGACGCTGCTGCCGGGCTTCGCGCTGCGCTACCCGATCAAGAAATGGGCCGCCGGCTTCGCGATCATCGGCGCGATCGCCTATGACATCATGACCGGCTCCAGGGTCGGCACCGAACGCGCGCTATTCATGACGATGATCATGTTGACGGCAATCATCGTCGGGCGGCCGGCGCTCACCATGCGCAACCTTGCGCTGGCGGCTCTCGTCGTGATCGCGATCGAGCCTGAAGCCATCATGGGCGCGAGCTTCCAGCTCTCCTTCGCGGCGGTATCCGCGCTGGTCGCGGTCTACGAGGCGAGGGTTGCCGCGCGGATGCAGGCGGCGGCCTCCGGCGCGGCGAGCACCATGTGGCAGCCCCAGCGTTCCAGCCTGATATTCGATCCGGTCAGCATGCTGCACCGCTTCGGCCACTGGCTGCGCGAAATGGGGTTGGCGACACTCTGCGCCACCGCCGCGACGGCGTCATATATGGCCTATGATTTTCATGAACTCAGCCCCTATGTGCTGATCGGCAATCCGCTCACTCTGACATTGATCGAATTCTTCGCCGTGCCGGGCGCCCTTATCGGCGCGGCGCTCTATCCTCTCGGTCTCGACGGGCCGATCTGGGCCTATGTCGGCATCGGCATCAGGCTGGTTCTGGAGATTGCGAAATGGATCGCCGCGGCGCCTGGTGCCACGATCCATCTGCGGGATTTCGCGCCCTGGTCGATCGTCTTTCTCACCATGACCGTCCTCTGCATGGTCATCTGGCGTAGTTGGCTCATGCGCCTCACCGCGATCCCCTTCGCGGCGATCGGTCTTGTCGGAACCGTGTCAGGAGACAGGTTTGACGTCGTCATCCCTCCGAGCGCGGAGGCTGTCGCGGCACGCAACCCGACCGGCGACCTCGTCATCATCGGGCGAAAGACCAACACCTTCGCCGCGGAGCAATGGCTGCGGGCCGATGGCGATGGGCGCAAGCCCGCAAAGGCGGCGGGCGGGACGTGCGACAAGCTCGCCTGCATCGGCGAATTGAAAGACGGCCGCAGCATTTCGGTCGTCTACGACCGCGCCGCGCTGCTCGAGGATTGCAAGCGTTCCGCGATCATCGTGACCAACGAATTCGTGCCTGCCTGGTGCGACGCGAAGCTTGTCATCACACGCAGAAATCTCGAGGCGGCAGGCGCCATCGCTCTTTCGCTCAATGGCGACGTCATCGCCATCCGGACGGCGCGCTCGCCGACCGAAGACCGCCCCTGGTCGCCGCTGAAGGTACGATCCGAACAGAATTGGCCCGGCCGGAAAAAACAACTCCAGCCCGAAACCAATCCGTTCAGCAACGATGCCGGGACGGACGATCCGACCGAGACCTGGTGATCTCAGTAGCGGCGGACGAGGCTGACGAGCTTGCCTTGAATGCGGACACGGTCCGGCCCGAAGATCCGGGTCTCGAAGGCAGGATTGGCCGCCTCCAGTGCGATGGAAGCTCCCTTGCGGCGCAGGCGCTTCAAGGTCGCCTCCTCATCGTCGATCAGCGCCACGATGATGTCGCCGGTGTCCGCGCTGTCCTGCTTCTTGATCACGACGGTGTCGCCATCGAAGATACCGGCTTCGATCATCGAATCCCCCCGCACCTCGAGCGCGAAATGTTCGCCATGCGAGAGGAATTCGGGCGGCATGTTGATGGTGTGGCTGCTGCTCTGGATGGCGGAGATCGGCGTACCGGCCGCAATCCGCCCCATAACCGGGATCATCACGGAGCGAACCTGCTCCTCATCGGCCGGGCGCTGCCGGACACGGCCGAGGTCGCCCTCGATGACGCTCGGGCTGAACCGCTGGCGACCCGGACGGGCGGACGGCGTCGAGCTTTCCGGGAGCTTCAAAATTTCGACGGCGCGCGCGCGGTTGGGCAGGCGGCGGATGAAACCCCGCTCCTCGAGTGCCAGAATAAGGCGATGGATGCCGGATTTCGACTTCAAATCGAGCGCGTCCTTCATCTCGTCGAACGAGGGCGGCACACCCGTTTCCTGGAGCCGCTCGTTTATGAAGCGCAGCAGTTCGATTTGCTTTCGTGTCAGCATGGCGGCGGTCCAGACTTTTTCATGTAGGGACGGCTTTCGCGCCGCCCGTCAGCGTATAGAATCAGAATACAAACAAAGCATGAACAAACTAGCTGTTCTTATTGTGTTCCGCAAGCGCTGAATGGTGTGATCAAACCTTCAAAGCCATACGATGCGGCAGGGATTACCTTTTTCCGCCGCTGGTGCGAAGGGTTCACGCAGCAGCAACGCGTTCGCCTTCGCCAGCACCGAGAGCATCGAGCTGTCCTGAACTGGGAAGGGCGTGACGACCGGCACGCCGTCTTCGCGGCATTCCGCCCGCGCGCGGAGATAGTCCTGCCGCTTGTCGTTCGCAGCCACCGCAGCGCTCAGCACGGCGGGCACGCTCCCATCCTCGCCGGCACGGGGGTCGCCAACGAGCGCGCGCAGCAACGGCGTCAGGAACATCAGGCTGCAGACATAGGACGCGACCGGATTGCCGGGGAGGCCGAGGATGCGCAGGCCGCCGCGCTCCTCGCCGAACCGGCCGAACATCATCGGCTTGCCCGGCCGCATGGCGATCCGCCAGAAGTCGAGGGAGAGGCCGTCATTGCGCAGCGCCGCCTGCACGAGGTCATGATCGCCGACCGATGCGCCGCCGAGCGTGACGAGAATGTCGAGTTGCATATTGGCTGCCTCGGCGAATGCGTGCTCCAGGCTCGCCAGCGTATCGGCGGCGATGCCGAGATCAAAGGGTTCGCCTCCGGCCTTTCGCACCAGCGCCGCGACGGCAAAGCTGTTGGAGGAGATGATCTGATCGGGGCCCGGCTGCGCGCCGGGCATGACGAGTTCGTCGCCGGTCGCCAGAAGCCCGACCCTCGGCCTGCGCCGCACGGGCAGTTCGGCATGGTTCATGGCGGCCGCCAGCGCCAGTTCCTTGGCGGAAAGGCGTGTTCCCGCCGCGATCAGCGCGTCCCCTTGCGAAAAGTCGATCCCGGCCCTGCGGATGTGCCGACCGGCGGCGACCGCTTCCCGCACGGTGACGCCGTCACCGTCTCGCACCGTATCCTCCTGGAGGACGACGACATCCGCGCCCGCCGGCACTGGCGCGCCGGTGAAGATGCGCACGCACTCTCCCGGCCTTAACGCATCGGGGAAGCGCCGACCGGCCGCGCTTTCGCCGATCAGCTTCAAAGTTGCCGGAACGATGGCGATGTCAGCGGCGCGCGCGGCGTATCCATCCATGGCGGAGGCGTCGAAAGGCGGCTGCGTGCGCCTGGCGACGAGCGTGTCAGCGAGCGTAAGTCCGTCGCACTCAGCGATCGGGAGCCGTACGGTGCTCGTGCCGCCGCCAGCGCTGTCGAGCACCCGGCGAAGCGCTTCCGCGACGGGCATGAGCGGTTGTCTATCCATCGGCCCTGTAGTCGCCCGATTGGCCGCCGCTTTTCTCGACGAGGCGGATGCCATCGATCCGCATGCCGCGATCGACCGCTTTCGCCATGTCGTAAACAGTGAGGCATGCGATGGAGACGGCGGTCAACGCCTCCATCTCGACGCCGGTCTGCCCGGTTACCTTGGCGCTCGCCGTGATGCGGATACCGGGCAGGTCGTCATCGAATTCGAGGTTGACCGACACTTTGGTGAGCGCCAGGGGGTGACAGAGCGGGATGAGTTCATGCGTGCGCTTGGCGGCCATGATGCCGGCGATGCGGGCGATGCCGATCACGTCGCCCTTCTTCGCTGCGCCGTCGCGGATGAGGTCGAGCGTCGCCGGCATCATCACGATGCGGCCTTCCGCGACTGCAATGCGCGTCGTCGCCGGCTTCTCCGCCACATCGACCATGGAGGCCGCGCCGTTTTCGTCGAGATGCGTCAGGCGGGTCATGCAGCGGATTCGGCCGGCAATGTCGCAGTGTCGCCGAAGAGAAGGCTCCGCGTTGCGGCGGTGACATCAGGCTGGCGCATCAGGCTTTCGCCCACGAGAAAGGTTGAAATGCCGGCTTTCGCCAGCGTCAGGCAGTCCGCATGGCTGTTGATTGCGCTTTCGCCGATGACGATGCGGTCTGGCGGGATCAGGGCGGCGAGTTCGACCGAGGTTTCGAGCCGCGTTTCGAAAGTGCGCAGATTGCGGTTGTTGATGCCGATCAGCCGGGAGGGCAGCCGCAGCGCGCGCTCGAGTTCTTCCGCGTCATGCACCTCGATCAGCGCATCCATGCCGAGGACAAGCGCGCATTGCGTGAGTTCGAGCGCCGCCGCGTCGTCAAGCGCGGCCATGATGACGAGGATGCAGTCCGCGCCCATCGCTCGCGACTGATAGATCTGATAGGGCTCATACATGAAGTCCTTGCGCAGGGCGGGCAGGCTTGTCGCCGCGCGGGCCGCGATCAGGTAATCGGCATGGCCCTGGAACCACGGCTCGTCGGTCAGCACGGAGAGACAGGCGGCTCCGCCGCGCTCATAGGCTTTCGCAAGCTGTGGCGGATCGAAATCGGCGCGGATCAGGCCTTTCGACGGGCTCGCCTTTTTCACCTCGGCGATCAGCGCGAAATCGCCCGCCGCATGCTTGGCTTCGAGCGCCTGCGCAAAACCGCGGCAGTGCGGGGCATCGGCGGCGCGCTGGCGCATTTCCGCGAAAGGCGTCTGCAGCTTAGCGGCCGCGATCTCGTCACGCTTCGTCTGTTCGATTTTCGCGAGGATGTCGCTCATGTGCGGTTCGCCCGATCGGTGAAGGCTTTCATTCTGCCATCGCCGTCTGCGACGTGGCAACCAGCTTGGCGAGCGTCGCGGCCGCACGCCCATCATCCACCGCCTCCGCTGCCAGCGCGGCCCCGTGCTTCAAATCGGTCGCCGCATTGGCGACGACGAGGGCCGCCGCGGCGTTGAAGACCGCAATGTCGCGATAGGCGTTCTTGTCGCCGGCGAGCACACCCTTGAGTGCGGCAGCATTGTGCGCCGCATCGCCGCCTTTCAGCACATCGAGCTTGGCAGTCGGCAGGCCGGCGTCGTGAGGATGGATGTCGAAGCTGGAGATCGCGCCCTGGTCGTATTGCACGACATGCGTCACGCCGGTGGTCGTCACCTCGTCGAGGCCGTCGGAGCCATGGACGATCCAGACTTTCTCGCTGCCGAGATCGCGCAGCGTTTCGGCGATCGGGAGTAGCCAGTGCTTCGAAAAGGTGCCGACCATCTGCCGCCTGACGCCGGCGGGATTGCTGAGCGGCCCAAGCAGGTTGAAGATGGTCCGCGTGCCGAGCTCCGAGCGCGAAGGCCCGACATGGCGCATCGCCGGATGGTGCATGGGCGCCATCATGAAGCCGATGCCGGCCTGCGCGATGCAGGCCTCGACGGCCTCCGGCCCGAGATCGATCCTGATCCCGAGCGCGGAGAGGACATCCGCCGCGCCGGATTTCGAGGAGGCAGCGCGATTGCCGTGTTTGGCGACCGGAATGCCGACCGCCGCGACGATGATCGCCGCAAGGGTCGAAATGTTGTAGGTGCCGACATTGTCCCCGCCGGTGCCGACCACATCTATCGCGTTGGCCGGAGCCTTGACCTTCACCATGCGGGCGCGCATGGCGCTCACCGCGCCGGTGATCTCCTCAACCGTTTCGCCGCGCACCCGCAGCGCCATCAGGAAAGCGCCGGTCTGGGACGGCGTCGTCTCGCCGGAAAGCAGGTCGTCGAAGGCCTTGCGCGCCTCCTCGACGCTGAGGCCCGCGCCCGTCGCCACCTTGGCGATGATAGGCTTGAAAGAATCCATGGATACACACTGACCGTTACTGGAGGTTTGGCGATGCGCGACGCGGCTCGCCGCGTCAAGCGTCCGCTGCCCGATTCAAGCGTCTTGCAGTTGGTTGGCCTGGTTCCATTCCGCCGCAAGATCGAGAAAGTTGCGCAGGATCAGCATGCCATGCTGCGAGGCGATGCTTTCGGGATGGAACTGCACCCCATGCACGGGGTGGGATCGGTGCGAGACGCCCATGATGACGCCGTCCTCGCTCGTCGCCGTCACGTCGAGCGCGGCGGGCCGCGTCGCAGGGTCGATGGTCAGCGAATGATAGCGCGTTGCCTGGAAGGGGCCGTTGATGCCGCGAAACACCGTTTCGTTGGAGTGCGAGACGAGTGAGACCTTGCCGTGCATCGGATGCGTACGGACGATCCTGCCGCCATAGCTCTGCCCGATGGCCTGATGGCCGAGGCAGACCCCGAAGAGGGGGATGCTCTCGCCGGCTGCCGCGATGAGATCGAGACAGATACCGGCCTCATCCGGCGAGCAGGGGCCTGGCGAAAGCACGATCGCATCGGGCCTGTCGTCGAGGATTTGCGCGACCGTGATCTCGTCATTGCGCCTCACGTCGAGCGACGCGCCGAGCGCACCGATGTAATGGACGAGGTTCCAGGTGAAGCTGTCGTAGTTGTCGATCATCAAGACGCGCATGTTGCCCCCGTCCGCCTTCTACTGCCCGCGCTGTGCGTCCAGCGAGGCGCGCATGGCGGTGTGCGATGCCGAGAACAGCGCTTTCGCCTTGTTGACGCACTCCTGATACTCGGATTTGGGGTCGGAGTCGTGTACGATGCCAGCGCCAGCCTGCACATGCATCGTACCGTCCTTGACGACCGCCGTGCGCAGCACGATGCAGGTGTCCATGTCGCCGTCCGCGCCGAAATAGCCGATGCAGCCCGCATAGATGCCGCGCTTGTCGGTCTCGAGTTCGTCAATGATCTCCATCGCGCGGATCTTGGGCGCGCCTGACACCGTTCCCGCGGGAAAGCCTGCGCTCAGCGCGTCGATGGCGTCGAACTTCACGTCGAGCGTGCCCGTGACGTGCGAGACGATGTGCATGACGTGGCTGTAATATTCGAGGAAAAAGCTCTCCGTGACCGCGACCGAGCCGATCGTGGCGACCCGCCCGACATCATTGCGTCCAAGGTCGAGCAGCATCAGATGTTCGGCGCGCTCCTTGGGGTCGGCGAGCAGCGAGTCGGCATGCGCCTTGTCCTCGGACGGGGTCATCCCGCGCGGCCGCGTTCCGGCGATCGGCCGGATATGCACCTTGCCATCGCGCACGCGCACCAGGATTTCCGGTGATGAGCAGACGATCTGGAAGCCGCCGAAATCCAGATAACAGAGAAAGGGCGCAGGGTTGACGCGCCTCAGCGCGCGATAGAGCGAGAAGGGCGGCAGGGGAAACGGGCTCGAAAACCGCTGTGACAGCACCACCTGGAAGACATCGCCGGCGCGCACATAGTCCTTGGCGCGCGCGACCATGGCGAGATAATCCGCCTCGCTGGTGTTGGACTGGGGTTCGGGGAAGCTCGCTGTCTCGTGCGCGACCCGCGCCGCAGGTTCGAGCGGACCTTCGATGGCTGCGATGGCGCGTTCCAGCTTGAGCGTAGCCGCTTCATAAGCCTGCCGCGCGCTCACTCCCGGGCCAGGACGAACCGGCGCGACAAAAAACACGATGTCCTTCACGCTGTCGAAGACAACCATCAGCGTCGGCCTCGTCAGCACCGCGTCCGGAACGCCGATGGGGTCGGGCTTCGGCGCGGGCAGTCGCTCCATCAGCCGCACCATGTCATAGCCGAGATAGCCGAACACGCCGGCGGCCATCGGCGGCAGGCCGGGCGGAACGGCGATGCGCGACCGGGCAAGAAGAGTGCGCAATGCCTGGAGCGGTGCTTCGGACAGGGCCTCTTCGCCCGCCTCACCCTCGCGAAGATAGGCGGTTGCGCCCTGGCAGCGCCAGACGAGGTCGGGTTCTAGGCCGATCATCGAATAGCGCCCGCGCGTCGCGCCGCCCTCGACCGATTCCAGAAGGAAGCTGTGTCCTGCGAAGGCCGCCTTCAGCTTGAGATAAGCAGAAACCGGCGTCTCCAGATCGGCCACCATCGATGCGTGGACGAGTTGCGGAACGCCCTCGCCGTAGGCCGCCGCGAAGGTCTCGAATGCTGGCTCGATCGTCATCGCCTGTGAAACGTTCAGTTGCTGCCGACAGCGAGGCCGAGCAGCCTCTCGTCGACGGTTGTCCCGAGGTCGGTCTGGATCTTGCGGACATATTGCTGGGCGATGTCTTCCGCATAGACCGCGTCGATCCGCTGCTTCAACGTCTTTTGCGTCGCGCTCGCCGGATCGACAGGCGGCACACGGGCATCGCTCACCTTGAACAAAATCCTGTCCGAGCCCTTGGCGGCGCGGGCCTGCCCGTAGCTGTCGACCGGTGTGACGAAGATTTGCGTGAGCAGGCTTGCCCCGAGCAGAGCGGCCTGCGGCGAACCGCCGGCGCGTGTCAGCCCGTTCGCGGTTTCCACGCGGGATTTCAGCGTTTCGGCAACCTGCTCGAGCGTCATGCCGCCTTCGAGCTTCTTCAGCATGTCGTTGGCGATGTCCGCGACCTTCGTCGAGGTCTCCTCGGCGATCCAGGCTGTGACAAGCTTGGCCTTCACCTCCTCGAACGGACGATCATGCGCGGCTTCAATTGCAGTCACCTCGTACCAGACATAGCCGCCGGCATTGCTGCGCAGCACTTCGGTATCCGCGCCGACCGTGGTGGAAAAAGCAGCGGGCAGGGTGGTCGACCGCTCCGGCACGGTGGCAGGCTTGCCATCCTTGTCATTGCCGTTCTGATCGATGAAATCGAGCGTGACGAGCTTGAGCGACAGCGCCGACGCGACCTCAAGAAGGGTCTTGCCGCTGCCGCGCAAATCCTCGACCTTGTCGTGCAGGCCGTCGAGCTTCGCCTGGATATCGGAGCTGCCTTTGACCTTGCGGGCCCTGGCCTCGGCCTGCAGGCTGTCCTTTGCCGCCTCGAACGGGACGACGCTGCCGGGCTGGACGCTCACGACGTGCACGATGGTGTAGCCGAACGAACCGGCGATCGGCGGGCTCGTTTCGCCCTCGCGCAGCTTGAAGGCTGCGTCCGCAATCACGGGGTCGACCAGGTCCGCCTTGGTTTTATCCGCGAGCGTCACGTCTTCCGGCTTGATCTGCTTTTCGCCGAGAAGATCGGCGAAGCTCGCGCCCTTCTGCAGCTTTTCAGCCGCTGCGTTGGCCTCCTCGGGCGTGTTGTAGACGATCTGCTGCAGCGTGCGCCGCTCCGGCTTGCCGAGCTTGCCGGCTGTCACCGCATCGTCATACGCGTTTCTGAGGTCATCGTCGCTCAAGGCGACATCGCCGGCGAAATCCTCGGGCGCGGCCGTGAGGATGTTGATCTTGCGGTATTCCGGCGCCCTGAAATCGGATTTGCGTTCTGTGTAGAAGCTCATCAGCGTCGCATCGTCCGGCGGCGCGAAGCGCTCGACCGCCGTCGTCGGGACGATGACATAGCTGATGGCACGCTCCTCGTTGATCTGCCGGTTGATGGCGTCGATCAGGATGCGAGGCGCCGCCACACCACCCGCGAAGCCCTCGACCACCTCCTGGCGCAACGTCTGCTGCTTCTGCAGCGCGATCATGCCGGCGTCGGAAAGCTGGTTCTGGCGCGCATAGTTCGTAAACAGCGCCCGGTTGAACTGTCCGTCCGTTCCCTTGAAGGCAGGATTGTTCGCGAGCGTCTTTACGACGAGTTCGTCGGTCACGTTGAGGCCAAGCTTCTTCGCCTCTTCCTCCAGCGCCGCCTCGCTCACGAGACGCTCCAGAACCTGCCGGTCAAGCCCAGCGGCGCGCGCCTGCTCGTTGGTGATGTTGCGTCTCGCCTGATTGGAGAGGCGCTGGAGCTCAGATGCGAACGCCGCCCGGTAGGCCTCAACGCTGATGCTGGTCGAGCCCACTTTCGCGAGCGAGCCGACGCCCGCGCCGGTAAGCCAGCTACCGATGCCGAAAATGCCGAAGCTGAAGATCAGCAGGCCCATGACGACGGTCATGACGACCCTGCCAACGACGTTTTTCGATGCTTTGCGCATTCCCGACAGCATGGACGACCTGAACCTCGACAGCTTTCGACGCTTGCCCCTTGAGGCGAAGCAAAAATCAGCGCGGACCATAGGGATATGTCGCAGGCGATGCAACACGCCATCTCCCGGCCGTGCAGACGATGCGCCGGCGGCAGGCGCGGCTCGAACCGCAGGCCAATGGCCGTGGCGGAGCTCGACCGGAACAAAATGACGCACACCCGGTTTTGGCATCAGCCGTTGGGGCAACGACGAAAAGGAATACGAAAATGAAACGATATCTGCTCGCCTTGGGCGTCGCTTCAATTGCCGCTCTGCCATCCGCCGCCTTCGCACAGAACGGCGCATTGACTGGCGCTGCCACCGGCGCGGTCGGCGGTGCAGTAGTCGGCGGCCCGGTCGGCGCGGCGGTCGGCGGCGTTGTCGGCGCGGTTGCCGGCGGCATCGCTGATGACGACCGCCCGAGGTTCCGCACCTACGTCGAGGAGCGCCACGTGCGTCCGTACAAGTATGATGGCGATGTCGTCGTCGGCACGAACCTGCCTGAAAGCGGCATCGAATATTATGAAGTGCCGCCGGAGTACAAGGTGAAGGGCTATCGCTACACGGTCGTCAACAACCGGACGGTGCTTGTCGATCCGCGCACCCATCGCGTGGTCGAGGTCATCAACTAACAGTGGATGAAAGCGAACACGGCC
>JAIELD010000059.1 GCA_019753285.1 Beijerinckiaceae bacterium
GCGCCATCGCGCGATGCCTGAGCCGCCCTGCGCCCGGGCGCGATCGATCAACCCGAATGATGCCAGAAGAATTCGCCAAGTCCGTTGCCCCGATCCGCACACGCGATTCGAAGGCAAGACTAACAGAACCAGCTATTTGAAGACAGGCGCGCGCTTTTCCCGGAACGAGAGCACGCCTTCCATGAAGTCCGGGTGACGGCCGGCGTCGAATTGCAGTTTCAACTCGAGATCGAGCTGCTGGGGAAGATCGTTGTCGAGGGACGCATTGAGCGCCTGCTTGATCTGTTTCAGCGCGCTTGCCGGACCGGCGACCATGCGTCTTGCCAGCGCGGCGACCTCGCCGGCGAATGTCGCGTCGTCATAGACCTTGTAGACGAGCCCCATGGCCGCTGCCTCTTCCGCCGTGACCGGATCGGCCGTCAGGCAGAGCGCGAGAGCCCGCTTCAAGCCGACGAGGCGAGGCAGGATCCAGGTGCCGCCAGCATCCGGCACCAGAGCGATCTTGGCGAAGCCCTCCTGCAGATAGGCCGAGCGCGTCGCAAGGACGATATCGCAGGCAAGGGCGATATTCATCGAGGCGCCGACCGCCGGGCCGTTCAGTGCGGCGATGGTCACCTTCGGGAAATTGGCAAGCATCAGGATCAGCGGATTGTAATCGCGCGCGAGCGGTATCGAGAGATCGAACTGGCCGGCCTCGTCGCGCGGAAGATCGACCGTTAGGTCCTGCCCAGCCGAGAAGGCTCTTCCCTCGCCGGTGAGGATGACGACGCGCACCGCGTCGTTTTCGGCACACGCCTCAAGCGTGTCGCGAAGCGCGGCATGCATGTCGCTGTTGAAGGAATTGAGCTTTTCCGGCCGATTGAGGCCGATGCGGGCGATGCCGTCGGCAATCGCCAATGTAACCAGATTCTGCGACATCCATTCCTCCCGGCCGGCCGCATCGATACGGCTCGTATAATGGTTTAGGCCTAAACCATATGGTGAAGCGTGGACGCCTTCAAGTCTTTCCTCGCTTCGGGAAAGAAGCTCGCGACCTCGGCGCGCAGCGCCGGCAGCAATTCGCTTTCGAACCAGAGATTGCGCTTCAGCCAGCCATTATTGCGCCAGGACGGATGCGGCATGGGGAGCAGCCGCGGACGGTGCGACGCGCCGAGGATATGCCGCCAGTTGGCGACCGTCGCGGTCAGCCCGCCCCGCATCGCGTCGCCAAGATGCCAGCGCTGCGAATACTGGCCGACCAGCAGCACGATCTCGATGCTGGGCATCGCCTTGAACAAGCGTTTTCGCCAGGTCGGCGCGCATTCGCGGCGCGGCGGGAGATCGCCGCCCTGCGCATCCTGCCCGGGGAAGCACGAGCCCATCGGCACGATCGCAACTCGGGATGCGTCGTAGAATTTTTCCTCGTCGAGCCCGAGCCAAGCACGCAATCGCCTGCCGGACGGATCGTCGAACGGCTTTCCACTGCGATGCGCGAGGGTGCCAGGCGCCTGACTGGCGATGCAGAGGCGCGCAGTGGCGCTGGCCTGGATGATCGGTCGCGGCTCATGAGGAAGCGGGCCGTCGAATTGCGGCGCGTCACGGCAGAGCCGGCATGCTCTCAGGTCCGCTACGAGCCGGTCGAGATCGCTCATCGGAAAGTCGGGTCGGCATGCCGGCTCGCACCGTCCGCGAGGCGACCATCGACAGGCGCCCTGGAGATCAGCCCATCGCAAAACCAGCCGTGACCGCCATCGGTATGGTCGTGCGGGTTGCCTTTCTCCACCTTTGCCGTGGCATCGAGGACGCCCGCCCGCAAGCTCGGCGGCGCGAGCGTCATCTTCAGCGTGTCGCCGGCCTTGTCGATGGTGAAGCAGTGCACGGCGCGGTTCTCGCCCTCGCCGTAATAGTAGCAAACCTGCGCCGGCTTCGTCGTCCAGCAAGCGTCGGTGTTGATGTAATAGCCGTTATTGCCGAGCACACGGCCATCCGCCTGATGGTATTCGGAAAAATACCGTCCCTCGGTCGAATAGCCGGTGATCGTGTTGTCGGTGAAGAGAGCCCTGATCTGCGCTTCGTCGAGCGGCTCGGCGTTGGCCGCACCGATGCAGGAGAGCGCGCAGAATGCGGCCAGCCGCAGCCTCATCGCCGCCCGCCGGTGAAGCTTGCGTGCGCCGCGCCCGGCAGCGCGCTGACGAGGCCATCGCAATACCATGGCTTGCCATTATCCGTGAGCTTGCGCGGATTGCCGGGCTCGATCTTGGCAAAGGCGTTGATCCTGCCGGCGTTGAGATTGGGCGGCGCGTTTGTGAGGACGATCGTGTCCCCGCTCTTCTCCGCGGTGAAACAGAAGAGCGACCGTTTTTCCTGCGGGCCATAATAGTAGCACACCTTGCCAGGCTGGGTGATCCAGCAGGCATCGGTATTGGGAATGCTGCGGTTCTCGCCGTAAGCATGCCCGTCAGCGTCGTGATATTCGGTGAAGAACTGCCCGTCGAGGTAACGGCCGGTCACCGTATTGTTTGTGAAGAGGCGGTTGATTTCCTCGTCGGACAGCGTCTCCGCGCCGGCGAGCGCGGGCCATGCAACGATTGCGATAGCGAACATGATCCGCAGCGTCGGCTTCACGAAGGCTTCCCGCCTGCTGCCGTCGGCCGACTCCACCGTGCAGGCGCTGGCACGGCCCCGTTCGAGCGACTCAGTCGGTCTTCGCAATTCCAGGACTTGCCGCTGTCGGAATGGTGGCGAGGGTTGGAGGGCTCCACCTTGGCGATGGCGTTGAGCGACCCATTCGAAAGATTGCGCAAGAGCAGGCTGTCTCCCTGTTGCTCGACCGTGAAGCAATATGTCTGCCGTGCGGTCTGTTCGCCATAGGAATAGCAGATCGCGTCGCTTTTCGTCGTCCAGCAGGCGTCCTGGTTTTCCTGCCAGCCATTATTGCCGAGCACACGACCGTCCGGCGCGTGATATTCGCTGAACCAGCCACCGAACATATAGCGGCCGGTGATGGTGTTGTCGGTTGCGAGCTTGCGGATGGCGTCCTCCGCAAGCGTTTCCGACGCCTGCGCCGGCGCCTGCCCGAGGAAGAGCCAGGATGCAAGGACAAGCTCAGCCAAGCCGCGCCGCAGCATCATCCGGCCTCAGGCCTGCCAGCTTGGGCGAGCACGAAGCGCGGCATGCCAGCGGTGGACGTTCGTCAAGGCCTCCGGCACGAGCAGGCGGGCGGGCTTCATGAAATCCACGGTGATGCCGGCCGAGATGTCGGCGATGGAGAAGCCCGACTCCGAGAGGAACGGCCGCTGGCCGAGGACGACGTCGAAACTCTCCAGCATCTCGATGACACGTGCCTTGTTTGCATCGCCCCAGGCCGGAATCTGCGGCACCTGCATCTCCGCCATGGCGGGGTGCAGATGCCGGAAAACGGCCTGAACACTCTGATAAAGAGAAAACTCGACGCGGCGGTTCCACATTTCGACTTCGGCCTTGCCCTTCGCGCCCGTGCCGAACAAGGGCGGCTCGGGATGAAGCTCCTCGAAATAGCGGCAGATTGCGACGGACTCGCCGATGACGCTGCCATCGTCGAGTTCGAGCGCGGGCACGAGCTGATAAGGGTTGATCTGCGTGTAGGCCGGCCCCTTATGCTCGAGATTGCCGATGTCGACTGGCACGATGGGAACGCTCAATCCTTTTTCAGCGAGGAAAATCCGCACCCGCCTGGGGTTCGGCGCCCGGCCGCCATCATAAAGCTTCATGTGTCCATCCGTTCCACCCCCGAACCTGTCGGGGGTGATGATCATCTTTAATCTTCAGGCGTTTTCAGGGCGGGTGAACGGCAGAACCCGCATCCGCTTGCGTGTCGCCGCATAAACGGCATTGGCGAGCGCCGGGCCGATCGGCGCGACGCCGGGTTCGCCGACCCCGCTCGGATGCTCGCGCGAGGGCACGATATGAACCTCGACCGCAGGCATTTCATTGATCCGCAGCACGTCATAGCCGTCGAAATTACCTTCGACCACCTGACCCTTGTCGAGCGTGATCTGCGATTTCATCACCGCACCGATGCCGAAGCCGATGCCACCCTCCATCTGCTGGCGGATGATGTCGGGATTGATGGGCACCCCGCAATCGACGGCGCAGACCACGCGCTCGACCTTGATCTCGCCCTTGTCGAGCGAAATTTCGACGATATGCGCCACATAGCTGTTGAAGGCCTCCGCTACTGCGACGCCGCGGAAGCGGCCCGGCGCTGCGGGCTTGCTCCAGCCCGCCTTTTCCGCCGCCAGTTTCAGCACGCCGGCGTGGCGCGGATGGGCCTGCAGCATCGAAAGGCGATAGTCGATCGGGTCCTTGCCTGCCGCCTCGGCAAGCTCGTCCATGAACACCTCGGCGCAATAGGCGGTGTGGGTCGAGCCGACCGCACGCCACCACAGAACGGTCGCGCCGACCTTCGTGGTCGTCAGATCGACCCGCAGATTCGGTATGGCGTAGGGGAGGTTGGCCGAACCCTCGACCGAGGTCGCATCGACGCCGTTCTGCACCAGCATCGGCGCAAGAATGGTGTCGCCGATGATGGACTGGCCGACAATCGTGTCCTTCCAGGCGATGATCTTGCCATCCTTGTCGAGCCCGGCCTTCATCGCATGCACGTACATCGGACGATACCGCCCCCCGCGCATGTCATCCTCGCGGGTCCACTGCATCTTGACAGGCGCCTTGAAGTTGAGCGCTTTCGCCGTCGCGACGACCTCTGCAATAATGTCGGCATCCATCACGGCACGGCGTCCGAACCCGCCGCCCGTCTTCATCACATGCATGATCACCTTGTCAGGCGTGATGCCGGCGATCTGCGCAGCGACAGCCTGATAGATGTCGGGAAGCTGATGGCCGCCCCAGATTTCGAGCGTGCCGTTGTCGTTCATGCGCGCGACCGCGTTGAGCGGCTCCAGCGCAGCATGGGCGAGATAGGGGAACTCGAACGTCGCCTCCACGACCTTCACCGCCGATTTCAACGCGGCTTCGACATCGCCGTCGTTGCGGGCGACAGCCGCGCCGGGCTTTTTGGCAAGGTCGCGATATTCGCTGACGAGATCGGGCGATGAGCGCTTGTCCGCCTTGCTGTCGTCCCAAACCACACTGACCTGCTCGCGCGCTTTCAACGCGCTCCACATATGGTCCGCCACGACCGCGAGGCCACGCCCCATCGGCACGACGTCAACCACGCCCTTGATCGCCTTCGCCTTGCCTGCATCGAAGGATTTGACCGTCGCTCCGAACAGCGGCGGGTGAATGGGCACGGCCGTGAGCATGCCCGGCAACTTGACGTCGATCGTGTAGTCCTGCGTGCCGTTCGTCTTTTCGGTCGAGTCGAACCGCTTCAGCGTGTCGTTGCCGATGAGCGTCCAGTCCTTCGGATCCTTCAGCTTCACGTTGGCCGGGGGAGCGAGCGCCGCTGCTTTGGCTGCGAACTCTCCGAACGGCGCCGACTTGCCGCTTGCATGGCTGAGCACGCCCTTTTCGACCTTGATCTCGGAAGCCGCCACCTTCCAGGCTTCGGCTGCGGCCTGCTTCAACATTTCCCGCGCCGTCGCGCCGGCGACGCGGTAGCGGTCGAACGACGTCGCCATCGAGGTCGACCCGCCGGTGATTTGCAAGGCACCGCCCTGCGTGAGATTGCCGTAGGCGGGCACATTTGACGCCGCGCCGACGACCTTGATGCCCGACCAGTCACAGCCAAGCTCCTCGGCCAGCAGTGTGGCGACGCCGTTATAGCTGCCCTGCCCCATGTCGAACTGGCCGGAATAGACCGTGACGCTGTTGTCGGCCCCGATCTTGAGGTAGGCGGAGAAAGGCGCGACGGGCTTCAACGGCACGAGAGGCACTTCTCCGGCAAGAGTTGCCTTTGGCGAAACGAAGCCGATCAAGAGGCCGCTGCCGACCGCCGCGCTGCCGAGCAGAAATCCGCGACGGGAGGGCGTTTCATTGACGAATGTCGATGTCGTGCGATGCAACATGGCTCAGCCCTCCAGCGTCTGCGAAGCTTGATGAATGGCCGCGCGGATGCGCGGATAGGTCGAGCAGCGGCACAGATTGCCGCTCATCGCAGCGTCGATGTCGGCGTCCGTCGGCTTCTTGTTGTCATTGAGCAACGCCACTGCCGAAACGATCTGGCCCGAGTGACAGTAGCCGCATTGCGGCACGTCGAGATTGACCCAGGCTTTTTGAACCGCCTCCGCAACCTTGCCGGAGACGCCCTCGATCGTCGTCACCTCAGCACCCGCCACATCCTTGACCTGCGTCTGGCAGGAGCGCGTGGCGACGCCGTTCACCATCACGGTGCAGGCGCCGCATAGAGCCTGGCCGCAACCGAATTTGGTACCCGTCAAGCCGATCGTGTCGCGAATGAGCCAGAGCAGAGGCATTTCGCCGTCGACATCGACGGTCTGCTTTCTACCGTTCAGAGAAAAATCTAACATCCGTCCTGCCTCCGATGATCATGATCTGGCGCGATCGCAGATCGGCCTGCCGCCGGTTCTTTGCGAACGGTGATGTAAGCCGACCATCTTGTCCATCGCATGACATAAAGCGTTGCGGCAAAGATTGCGACCGCCGTGCGACGAACGGCCCCCCGAGCTGATCGCGAGAGCGCGCCTCATGCGTGCGGATTTCTTCTGTTCGGCAACCTATTGAACGACTTTGTCAGGATGATTTTAACCATCGGACGCTAGCATTCGTCCGCAACCATGCGCCAAAGCAGCCCGGTCTCCAAGCGAGCCCGGTCATCTGACCGGACGGAGCCGGTAATCAGCCGAGAATGCAGCACGTTTCCGCCGAGGACGTCCAACAGAAGCAGGAACTCCAGGACCGTTTGAAGCGCCAGCGCAACGCGCTGCAGGCAACGGTGAGGAACACGCGCGAGAAGTTGAGCTCATCCGCCGGCATCAACGTTGCCTATGATTATGAACTCACGCGTCTTTTCGCCCAAAGCCGTGTCAGCGCGTCGGTCGCGATCGGCCTCTATTCGCAGGCGATCGGCCTCGCGCTGCTCGTCTGGTCGCAACCGCTCTATGCCGCGATCTGGGCGGCCTGCTCGCTCGGGCTCGGCACGGCCTACCTCTTCGCCTGCCGCAAGTTCCTGAGAATCGCCCCCGGCACCGCCAATGTCGAGCGCTGGAAGAACGTTTTCACTACCCTCGAATTTCTGTTCTCGGCATCTTGGGCGTGTCTGGTGCTCGTCTATCCCTCCGACATGCCGGAGGCGATCATGTTCGGCACCTACGCGCTCATCCTGTTCGGCGCCATGACGGTGGTTCTCGCCTCGAGCATTCCCAAAGCCATCTATGCCGCCCTGCTGCCGATATCCTGCGGATTGTTCTACACGTTCCTGCCGCAATCGACGGTCTACGGCCAGACCCTCTCGCTGATGACGATGGGCGCGGTTCTGTTCTTCGTGCTCCTTGCGAACCGGCTCTATGCATCCGCCGTCGAGACGATTTCGTTCAGGGCGGAAAAGGACGTGCTGATTTCGGAGCTGGAACAGGCGACGGCCGTGTCGCAGGAGGCGCGCCGCCGGGCGGAAGAGGCGAATCTCGCAAAATCACGCTTTCTTGCGACGATGAGCCATGAGCTGCGTACGCCGCTCAACGCTATTCTCGGCTTTTCGGAAGTGATGAAGAACGAGCTATTCGGGCCGCACTCCTTTCCGCAGTATCGCGACTACTCGACCGACATTCACGAAAGCGGCGATCATCTCCTGAAGCTGATCAACGAAATTCTCGATCTTTCGCGCATCGAGGCCGGACGGTACGAGTTGAAGGAAGAAGCGGTGCGCCTTGCCGAAATCACCGAGGAAGCGCGACACATGTTGGCGCTGCGCGCGCGCAACAAGAACATAAAGATCATCGAGGTGATCGAGGAAAAGCTGCCGCGCATCTGGGCAGACGAGCGCGCGCTGCGCCAGATCGCCCTCAATCTTCTGGCCAACGCCATCAAGTTCACGCCGCCGGATGGCGAGATAACCGTCAAGATCGGCTGGACCGCGTCAGGCGGGCAGTATCTCAGCGTGAAGGATAACGGCCAGGGCATCCCGGAAGACGAGATGGAAATCGTGCTCTCGTCGTTCGGGCGGGGCTCCATGGCCCTGAAAACGGCGGAACAGGGCTCCGGCCTCGGCCTTCCGATCGTCAAGGGTCTCGCAGAGATCCATGGCGGCAGCCTCAAGCTGAGATCCACCGTCAATGTCGGCACGGAGGCGATCGTCGCCTTCCCGCCCGAACGTGTGATGGAAGTGCTGGCGCCCGTGCGCAGCGCCGCCTGACGTCAGGACGGTTTTGCGGCGACGCCGGCCTGCTCGAACGTCGCCATATCATTGTGGCAGGCGATCGCGGCCTTCACGATGCCGGCTGCCAGCGCAGCGCCGCTCCCTTCGCCAAGACGCAGGCCGAGGTCGAGAACCGGGCGTAGACCGAGCCGCCTCAGCACCTCTGCATGCGCGCCCTCGGCCGAAACATGCCCGGCGATGCAGTGATCGAGCGCGCGGGGGTCCATCGCGTGCAGGATGGCGGCGGCCGCCGTCACGACATAGCCATCAAGGATGACGGGAATCCGCTGGAGCCGCGCGGCGAGGATGGCTCCGCAGAGGGCCGCGATCTCCCGGCCGCCCAGCCGCCGCAGCACTTCGAGCGGGTCTTTGAGGTGCGAGCCGTGAAACGCAACCGCGCGCTCGACGGTCTCGACCTTTCGTCTCAGGCCCTCATCATCGACGCCGGTGCCGCGCCCCGTCCAGTGTGCGGCGGCGCCACCAAAGAGCGCATGGTAGATCGCCGCCGCGATCGTGGTGTTGCCGATCCCCATCTCGCCGAGCGCGAGGAGATCGGTTCCACCTGCGATTGCCTCCATGCCGAAGGCGATCGTCGCGGCCGCGCCCTTCTCGTCCATCGCCGCTTCCCTCGTGATATCGCCGGTTGGCATGCCGATCGCGAGATCGAACACCTTGAGGCCGAGATCGTAGGTCGCGCATAGCTGGTTGATTGCGGCGCCACCGGCCGCGAATGTATCGAGCATCTGCCGGGTCACGCTGGCTGAATATGGCGAGACACCGTGCGCGACGACGCCATGATCGCCTGCGAAGATAGCGACGAGCGGGCGCTGGCAGGTGGGCTTGCCCTTGCCTTGCCAGCCTGCAACCCAGACGGCGAGCTCCTCCAGTCGGCCGAGCGCGCCGGGCGGCTTCACGAGCAAGCCGTCGCGCGCCACGACATCGTCCCGAGCCTCCTCGTCCGGCCCGGGCATCATCGCGACGAGCGCGCGAATGTCGTCGAATGGCAGGCCGCTGGCGTTTGTTGACATGGAGGGCTTTCGGGCTGATGAGCGCTATTGAGGAGGCGCGCTGCTATACCGGCCCCGTCCTCGTGTTTCAAGCGCAGGGAGGCGCTCGCATGGAAAGGCCTGAGCCAAACGCGGCGAGCGGTCGCGGCACGTTGGCGCTCTGGCAGAGGCTGACGCTCGAAACCTGCCAAATGCTGCGGTTCTACTCCCGCCTGCCCATACCTTCGCCGGCATTCGAAACCGACAGCCATGCCGCGCCTGATTTTCGCATCGCGGCGCGCATGATCCCCGTCGCCGCGCTCGTCATCGCGCTGCCAACCGCGGCCGCGATGGCGTTCGCCTCCGCGCTGTGGCTGCCCGCGATGCTAATCGGCCTCATCGGGATCGCCACTGGCATCGTCGTAACCGGTGCGCTGCACGAGGACGGCCTCGCCGACACGGCTGACGGGATCGGCGGAGGGCGAACGGTCGAGGACCGGCTGCGGATCATGCGTGACAGCAGTATCGGCAGCTACGGCGCGGTCGCGCTCATGCTGACGCTCTCAGGCAAGGCGACGGCGATTTCGGCGCTGATAGATCGTCAGGGTGCGGAAGCGGCGATCCTCTGCGTCGTCGCGGCGGCCATTCTCTCGCGCACCCTGGCAACATGGCCGCATTGGCTGCTGCCGCCGGCAAGAGAGGATGGCAAGGCCGCGCGCGTCGGCAGGCCAGGCACTCAGGCGGTGGTCGTGGCCGTCATCCTCGCTCTCGGCTTTTCGCTCGTGGCTCTGCGAGGCTTCGGGCTCGCCAAACTGCTCGTCGCCATCCTGGCTGCCGCCGGGATGGCTCTCGTCATGATGCGGCTGGCGCAGCGCAAACTCGGCGGGCACACCGGCGACGTCATCGGAGCAACGCAGCAGATCTGCGAGATCACCTTGCTCGTCGCGCTCAACGTCTCGTTCTATCGCTGATCAGGCAACCGCACGGCGATCGCACGCTTCGCGCACATGGTTTGCCGCAGCGCGCAGCGTCTCCATCGAAGCACCTGGCTTGATCGCTTCCTCGGCGAGATGACGGCGATAGGCGCGCGCGCCGGGAAGGCCCTGGAACAGGCCGAGCATGTGCCGGGTGACCGCGTGCAGCCTCGAACCCTCCACCAGCCGAGCCTCGATATAGCCTTCCATGGCCTCGATCGCCGCAAAGCCGTCCGCAACAGGAGCGCCCTCGCCGAACAGCAACGGATCGACATCGATCAGCAGGCCGGGATTTTGATAGGCGGCGCGTCCGAGCATCACCCCATCGACATGCCGCAGATGCTCGCGCGCCTGCCGCAAATCGAGGATGCCTCCGTTGATGGCGATCGGCAGATCCGGCAGCCGCTGCTTCAGACGATAGACGAGCGGATAGTCGAGCGGCGGGATGTCGCGGTTGTCCTTGGGAGACAGGCCCTTCAGCCAGGCCATGCGGGCGTGGACGATCAGCGCATCGACGCCGGCCGCCACCACAGCATCTGCGAGTTCGTTGAGAGCAACAACCGGATCCTGATCGTCGATGCCGATGCGGCATTTGACAGTGATCGGCAGGTCGACGGCCTTCTTCATCGCCGATACGCACTGCGCCACGAGATTAGGTTCGGCCATCAGGCATGCGCCGAAACTGCCGTTCTGCACGCGATCGGAGGGGCAGCCGACATTGAGGTTGATCTCCCCATAGCCGAATGAGGCGCAAATCTGCGCGACTTCAGCCAGCGCCTGGGGATCGGAGCCACCGAGTTGCACGGCGAGCGGCTGCTCCTGTGGCGAAAAGCCAAGCAGGCGCTCGCGCGGCCCATGCATCACCGCGCCGGTCGTAACCATCTCGGTGTAAAGGCGCGTGCGCCGGCTCATGGAGCGGTGGAACATGCGGCAATGCCGGTCCGTCCAGTCCATCATGGGCGCTACGCTGAAGCGCATGTCCTCGGGTAGCAACATGGCGCGACGCTGTAGCCGATTTCTGCGACGATTGCGATGGGTGTCGCGACGGTTAAGCCGCAGGTCCCCACCGCGCCTCTTGCAGCCGCACGAGGCTCACCATACCGGTATCAGGATCCATGAACGCACCGAAATCCAGCCTGCCGGTCACGAGGATGCCGCTGCTCATATGCGTAAAGCTTTGCGGCTCGGACAGATAGACCACAACGATATCCGACGGCCATTCCGCGTCCGAGTTGCAAAACGGGCAAAGCGAGACCGGAAAGCGCGTCAGTACGAAAAAGGTCGCTTCCGGCTTCAGCGGTGGCGCCATGAAGCCCTTGAATTCGACCACCTGCCCGGCCAGCGCCCTCGACTTTTCGGATAGGGTGAAACCCGTTGCGTCGTAACCCGAGTAGAGCTCGCCGAAGCCGATTCGAGGCGCGGCAGCCGCTGGGCGGGACGCATCTGCCAGTAGACACACGCCCAGAAACCGCAAGACCGTGCGACGATCCAGCATGTCGGCGAACCTAGATAAGGCCCATCTTCTTCAGCCGATCGACTTCAGCCGCGACGCCATCGAGGCCTTTATTGGCATAGATGATCTGGACGCGCTCGGCGCTGAGATGCGCCAGCACCGGGTTGCGGAAGCGCGTATTGTAGACAGCAGCATCATTCGGATCGAACCCGAACCGCGAGGCGAGCACCTTCAAGACCACCTGCGCCTCGGCCGTGGCGGGGCCGGTGAAGGTGAAGTCCGAATCCGAAATATTGTGAAGGACATATTCGACCAGCAGATGGGGTTCGTTCGGCAGTATGTCCTGCATCGCGACGGAGGGGGTTTGCCGCATGTCGGCAAGGCGCAGCCGACCGAGCTTGTCCTTCGTCAGATAGCCTTTGTCCACAGGGTCGACGTCGGCGAGGATCGCGGCAGCGCGCAGCCAGTTTACGACCCTGTATTCGAAGCCGGATGTCGGCACGCTATGCGCCGAGGCATGGGTGACGACGTAATCGGCGGGAAAGCCGCGTTTCATCACCTCCGCGATGCCGATGATGTGATGGGCCCCGGTCTTGCTGTCGCCGGCGACCCCGAAATTGTCGGTCTTGCCGTTGCCGCCGAAATTGAGCTCCGCAAATTCCGACCCGTCAGCATTCCATTGGAACACGATCGACTTCGCCCAATCATGCCAGATGGGCGCTAGAATGGTAATGTCCTGGCTGATGGCGATATCGGACTGAGCGGGCGAGGGAGACGGCTGGCCGCTCTGTGCGACGACCGGAACGCCGCCCTCTCCGCTCACGCCGTAGACCCGGCGATAATTATCCGCGAGGCTGATGCCGCTCGACAAATTCAGGGCGACATGGACAGGCAGTCCACCCGGTTGTGAATGGTGCCCGCCGAAGACGCTGCCCGGAGCCGACCAATAGGGCTGCGGCAGGCGCGGACACGCGCCGCCATCGTCCAGCAAGGGCGGAAACACGCCGTTGATGAGCCCGCCACC
Source organism: Beijerinckiaceae bacterium (assembly GCA_019753285.1). GTDB lineage: Bacteria > Pseudomonadota > Alphaproteobacteria > Rhizobiales > Beijerinckiaceae > JAIELD01. Next base: position 12,731 of record JAIELD010000059.1, read on the forward strand.
GATCTTGCCCTCGTCGGCCAGATCGATCAGGTTCTCGGCCTTCAGCCTCTCGAACAGTTCCTGCCGCCTCGCCGCGGTGAGGCCTGCACGATGAGCGATGCATGTTCCGATGTTGTCGATGCCGTCTTTCGTGAGGTCGCGAAGTTTTCCGTCCGCGACCTGATCGAGCGCAGTGAGGATGAATTTGCGGGACGACTGGACCAGCGCTGATTTTTCGGCTGTCGAGACCGCAAGCGCATTGCCGAGGCCGAGCTTGCCCTGGTCTTCCGCGTGGACGGCGAGCCCGCCAAAAATCGACACGATCGCGATTGCCGCTGCTTGCTTCATCATGCTCATCTGTTCCCCCAAATCTCAGTCAATCGACCGGTATCGGAGGCTGATGACAATCGCATGATCGTCTTGCGAAATGCGCGATCTAGCGCGCGAGCAGCCCGTAGAGGAAATTCGCCGAAATCAGCAGCAGGAAGAGGCCAAAGCTGATTTCGAGCTGGCGCTTGTTGAACCGGTGGGCGAGACGCGCGCCCATCGGCGCGGTTACGGCGCTGATCGGCGCGATGATCAGCACGCCGAGAAACGAGACATAGCCAACCGACAGAGGCGGCAACAGCGCCATTTGCGGCCAGCCGACAATCATGTAGCTGATTGCCCCAGGTATCGCGATCAATGCCCCGAGGCCGGACGAGGTTGCGACCGATTGATGGATCGGTCGGTTGTAGAAAGTCATGAACATGCTGCCGAGTTGTCCGCCGCCGATCCCCATCAAGGCCGAAAGCACGCCGATCAGCACGCCGTAGGAGCGAACGATCCCCGGCGCCGGCATCTCCTCGCCGAGCCGCCAGCCCTTGCCGAACAGAAGCCGGAAGGCGCTGAAGCTGGCGACGCAGACGAACACGATCTTGAACACAGCGGGATCGGCGAATTTTGCTATGACGCCGCCGATGAGCACGCCGATCACCACCGGGACGGCCCATCGCTTCAATATGAGCGGATCGACCGCGCCCTTTGCGCGATGCGCCCTGAACGACTGGATGGAGGTCGGAATGATGACCGCGAGCGACGTGCCGATGCAAAGTTGGGTGCGCACCGAATCCGGCACGCTGATCGCGCCGAAAGCGGCGTAAAGGGCGGGCACGACGATGGCGCCGCCGCCAACGCCGAACAGACCAGCGAGAATGCCGGTCGCGACGCCAGCCCCGAGCAGTGCGGCGAGGATCAGTACAATCTCGTAAAGGGGAAGTCCGAACAGCGGCTTGGCTTTCGCTTGAGGAGCGCGCCGTTACAGACCATTCATATCAGTGCGTCAATTGGGCTTTTTGGAATGGCTTCCTTGCGAAATCACCAGGTGCCGGTGTTGGGCATCGAGAGCCAGGGCTCCTGCGCCGGCAAAGGCTCGCCCTTTTGCAGAAGCTCGATCGATATGCCGTCAGGCGAGCGGATGAACGCCATGTAGCCATCGCGCGGCGGCCGGTTGATGACGACGCCCTTTTTCTGCAGCCGGTCGCACAATTCGTAGATGTTGTCGACGCGATAGGCGAGGTGACCGAAATTGCGGCCGCCCTGATATTCATGCTCATCCCAATTGTAGGTCAGCTCGACAAGCGGCGCCCTGGTGCGTTCGGCCGTTTCGAGGTCGTCAGGCGCCGCAAGGAAGACGAGCGTGAACCGCCCCTTCTCATTATCGATGCGGCGCGTCTCGACGAGGCCAAACTTGTCGCAGTAAAATTCGAGTGCTTTGTCGAGATTGCCGACGCGAACCATTGTATGGAGATATTGCATTTCAACCGGTCTCCGTGAGGCGTGCGAAACCGCAGGCTGTGTCAGGACTTGGGATACAGGTTTTGGGATATAGGGCCTGCGCCCTCATTTGGGAACGCGACACAATCGAAGCGACGCGATAAAAGCATGACGGTCGGCGCGCAGCCGCGGGCAAGCGTCGCGGTTATGGACGGCAAGGGAGAGCAGGCGATTGGACGGCGCAACGGCATCGAGGATCGAGCAGAACGCGGCCAAGGAACAGGCCGCGCGCCTTTCCATCATCGCGAGCGGCGGCATCGGCCTCATGAAACTCGCGGCGGGTCTCCTCTCGGGCTCGCTCGCCCTCATCTCGGAGGCTGCGCATGGGCTGATCGATTTCGGCGCGACCATCGTCACTTGGTTTGCGGTGAAGGAAAGCGCGAAGCCCGCCGACGCCGAGCATAATTACGGCCATGGCAAGATGGAGGCCGTGGCTGCACTCGGCCAGACCGGCCTGCTGATCGTGCTGTCGATCGGCGTCGCCTTCGAGGCGCTGCGCCGGCTGTTCCAGAACGAGCAGCACGTGATCGACACGACCTCGGTCGCGATCGGGGTTTGCGTGTTCTCGATCGTCGTCGACGTGTTCCGCTGGCGGCACCTCAAGAGGATCGCAGCAGAAACCAAGAGCAGCGCACTGGCAGCCGACGCGCTGCATTTTTCCAGCGATATCGTGGGTTCGGCGGGCGTCCTTCTCGGGCTCATCGCCGTTTCGTTCGGATATGCCACGGGCGACATCTATGCTTCGCTCGTCGTCGCGCTCGTGATCGCCAGCGCAGCCTGGCGGCTTGGCCGCGAAACGGTGGACACGCTCGTCGATACCGCGCCGGAAGGCGCCGTCGATGCCATTCACACGGCGCTTGGCGCTGTGCGAGGCATATCCGAGGTGACAAGCGTGAGGGTTCGGCCGGTGGGCCGGGCCATTTTTGCCGAGGTCTCCATGCTGGTGCCGCGCATTCTCGCGCTCGAGCGCGTGACGGCGATCAAGAACGAGGCATCGAACGCCATTCAGAAGGTGTTGCCAGACGCGGAGGTGACGCTGACGACCGAGCCCTGTGCGATCGACGACGAGACCGTCCTCGAGCGGGTGCTGCTGATCGCCGCCAAGCGGCGCATTCCCGTGCATCATGTCACGGTGCAGGAGATTTCAGGCCGACTGTCGGTTTCGCTGGACATCGAGGTCGACGGGCGAATGAGCCTTTCGGCCGCGCATCAGATCGCATCCAAGCTCGAGGCTGCGATACGCGAGGAACTCGGCGCGGAGACGGAAGTCGAAACGCATATTGAGCCACTTGAAGCGCAGGGGCTGCTTGGCCAGGACGCGGACAGGGAGACGCACGACGCCATCGCCGAGACGATCCGCCGCCTCGAGGCGTCCGTTACGGGGGTCGGCGACGTGCACTCGATCCGCGTTCGGCAAACGGAGCGCGGGCTGGTCGTCTCGCTCCATGTCTATGCCGACCCCGACCGCTCGGTCGAAGACGTGCATCATGCGGTTGATCAGCTAGAGCGGTCGGTGAAGGAAGCCTGCCCGAACGTCCTGCGCATCGTCAGCCACGCAGAGCCCAAATCCGAGCAGGCCCTGGCCTGACGCCATCATTTTCATCATCACGTGGGATCATCTTCAATGCGCAGCGACATGACGCCGGTCATCAGGCTGAAGGACTACCGGGCGCCAGACTACTTCATCGACACCGTTCATCTCGATGTCGCCCTCGCGCCGGACAGGACGCGCATCGTCGCGAGGCTGACTATGCGCCCCAACCCGGCCGGTACGGCAGGAGCGGCGCTTGCGCTCGACGGCGACGAACTCGACCTCGTCTCGCTCGCGCTCGACGGCACGGCGCTCACCGAAGCTGACTATACCGTGACGCCACAGCGCCTCGTGCTGTCCAGAGTACCGAAAGCGCCTTTCGTTCTGACAATCGAAACGGTCGTCAACCCGGAGAGCAACACGAAACTGATGGGGCTCTATCGGTCCAACGGCATCTACTGCACGCAGTGCGAGGCCGAGGGCTTTCGGCGGATCACCTATTTCCTCGACCGGCCGGACGTGATGTCGGTCTACACGGTGAGGCTCGAGGGTGATCTTCTCGACGCGCCGGTGCTGCTCGCCAATGGCAATCCGGTCGAGACAGGGCGCATCGAAGGCACCGATCGTCACTACGCCGTCTGGCACGATCCCCATCCAAAGCCCGCCTACCTGTTCGCGCTCGTCGGTGGCGATCTCGGCTCGATATCGGAGCCTTTCGTTACGGCGACCGGCCGGAAAGTGCAGCTCAACATTTATGTCGAGCGCGGAAAGGAAGACCGCGCCAGCTATGCGATGGACGCGCTTCGGCGCTCGATGCGCTGGGACGAGCAGGTGTTCGGCTGCCCCTATGACCTCGATGTCTTCAACGTCGTCGCGGTGTCGGACTTCAACATGGGCGCGATGGAGAACAAAGGCCTTAACATCTTCAACGACAAATACGTTCTTGCCACGCCGGAGACGGCGACCGACCTCGATTATGCGAACATCGAAGCGATCATCGCGCACGAGTATTTCCACAACTGGACCGGAAACCGCATCACCTGCCGCGACTGGTTCCAGCTCTGCCTCAAGGAAGGCCTGACGGTCTTCCGCGACCAGGAGTTTTCATCCGACATGCGTTCGCGGGCCGTCAAGCGCATCGAGGACGTGGTCGATCTGCGCGAGCGCCAGTTCGGAGAGGATGCCGGGCCACTCGCCCATCCGGTGCGGCCGGAGGCCTATTCCGAGATCAACAACTTCTACACGGCGACCATCTACGAAAAGGGCGCGGAACTCGTCCGCATGGTAAAGCTGATCGTCGGCGCGAGCGCGTTCAAGCGCGGCATGGACCTCTATCTGACGCGATGCGACGGGACGGCCGCAACCGTCGAGGATTTCATCGGCTGCTTCGCCGAAGCCTCGGGCAGGATGCTCGATCCGTTCATGCTGTGGTATTCACAGGCCGGCACGCCTGTCGTCACCGCCAAACGCGCATATGATGCTTCAAAACGCAGCCTGACCATCACCTTCAGCCAGGACACTGGCGCGACGCCGGGCCAGCCAGTCAAGGAGCCCGTGCCGATCCCGATCACCGTCGCGCTCGTCAAGCCTGACGGCTCGAATTCCGGCGAAAGGCTGTTCGTGCTGGAAGGGCGGCAGCAATCCGTAGCGTTCGATGATGTCGATGACGACGCCGTCCCGTCATTGCTCCGTGGCTTCTCGGCGCCAGTCAATCTCGAAACCGACTTGACCGACGACGATCTTTCGGTCCTGGCGCGTCACGACAACGATCCGTTCAATCGCTGGCAGGCGATCCAGACACTGACCCTGCGAACGCTCGTCGAGCGGACGGCCGATAGCATCGCTGGCAGGGCCTGCGAGCCCGATCGACAGATCACGGCCGCCCTGCGCTCGATTCTCGAAACCGCCACCTCGGACATGGCGTTCGCAGCCTTCGCTCTGCGAACCCCGAGCGTGCAGGAAATTGCGCGATCGATCGGCAAGAATGTCGATCCGCAGGCCGTGCAGGCGGCACGGCATGGGCTTAGAGCAGAGCTTGGCCGCTCGCTGATCGCCGAACTCACGTCGATCCATGCACGCATACAGTCGGACGAGCCCTACTCGCCGGAGGCCGCCGGCGCGGGCCGGCGCGCGCTCTCGGCATCGCTTCTCGGCCTGATGTCGATCGCCGATCCCGAGGCCATGGCAAAGCCGCTCTACGATCTGGCGACCAGCGCGTCCAACATGACAGACAGGGCTTCGGCGCTTTCGCTCCTGACCTTGATACCGGGAGAGCGACGCGAGACGGCGCTCGCGCAATTTGCCGCACGCTATGCCGACGACCCGCTCGTCCTCGACAAATGGTTCGCGATGAACGCGACCATCCCTGAATTGGCCACACTCGATCGCGTGAAGGCGCTGATGGCGCATCCGCACTACACCATCACCAATCCCAATCGCTTCCGCAGCCTCGTCGGCTCGTTCGCGTTCGGCAATTTTACCGAGTTCAACCGGGCCGACGGCGAGGGCTATCAATTCGTCGCTGAACTCACCGTCGCGGTCGATCGCGTCAACCCGCAGGTCGCGGCGCGCATGGCGACTGCTTTTCGAACCTGGAAGACGCTGAAGGCGGGTCACAAAGCGCATGCGCGGATGGCCCTGCAAACGATAAACGAGAGCCCGAAGCTGTCGATCGACCTTCGTGACATTATCGAGCGGACGCTTACTTGATCAGCAGGCCGGCGGGCGTCGGAAAAGAGAACAAAAAAGAACGCCACAGAATCAAATGTGGAACAAAATTTGGCTGACGATTCAATGTGTTTCTGAATAGTAACAAAAGTAAATAAAAACTGAATCCGTTCACTCGCGCCCCCTAGACAGCGATTCTGGTTGTGATTCAACTAGTGACGATTCGAAGAGATGCGGCACATCGCTTCGGATCGAACGATTACGCTGAGGGGGCCACGACATGGCGCGTTTATACGCATCTGTCGATTACAGTCGCACGTCGACAACACAAGGATTAGCCCGTCCGTTCACGCAGGATCGCTATGTGCGTCTCCTGGCGAGCGAGCCGTGGATACGCAAGTCCGTACCGTTTCTGATCATCGTCTTTCTCCTGACGGTCGGAATAGGAGCCTGGGTCCAGATTTTTGGCAGCAGGCAGGACGCGGTCCGCGATGCTTATGTCGAGATGGAGGTCGTCAAGTCGCTGGTCGCGATGAAACTCGACATGGTGGCGCGCGAACAGCTCGACATGAACGCGGCGGCCGGCTACCTCGCGCAGGCCCTGCCCCGGGCAAGCCTCGCCAAGGGACGACAGTTCTACCTCACAGATACCCGCGGCATCGTCATCGCATCGCTTCCGGCGGTGGCGGGACGCACGCTGACGAGCGTACTCAACGTGGCGCAGCCGGCGCTTCAAAGTGAGGAAGCCCCTGGGGCGGCCCACACGGTGAGCGCAGGCGAAGAGGAAAAAATCCTGTCGGTCACGGCTCTCAAGGCCCCTTTCGGCCATCTCGCCGTGGCCCAGCCTCTCGACGACGCGTTGAGCGTCTGGCGCCAGCGCGCCACCGCGATCACCATACTCATAGCCACCGCGGCGACCGTGATCGCAACGCTCGGCTTTGCCTATTATCAGCAGGCCGCGCGCGCCGGCGAAGCGGACTTCATCTGCGGGGCCTTGTCCAACCGCATCGATACCGCGCTCAACCGAGGCCGCTGCGGCCTTTGGGATTGGGACATCGCCAGAGGGCGCATCTACTGGTCAGACTCGATGTACAAGCTGCTGGGCCGTGACCGCACGGGCGAATTCATGTCGTTCGACGACATCAACACGTTGATCCACCCGGACGATCCCGATCTCTTCGTGCTCGCCGACAAGATCATGGAGCAGGACGAGGAGATCATCGACTACGAATTCCGCATCCGCCACATGGACGGCAACTGGGTTTGGGTCCGCGCTCGCGCCGAAATCGTGCGGGAGAAGCCAAGCGGCGCGAAGCATCTCGTCGGCATCGCGGTCGACATAGACGAACAGAAGCGCCTCGTTGAGACGAGCATCACAGCCGACATGCGCCTGCGCGATGCGATCGAAACCATCTCGGAAGCGTTCGTTCTGTGGGATGCCGAGAACTGCCTCGTCATGTGCAATTCGAAGTATCTCGACCTGCACGGACTGTCGCTCGCCGACGCCAAGGCCGGCATGACGTATGGCGAAATCTACAGCGCCAGCACCCCGCCCAAGGTACAGACGCAGGTAACGATGGGCGATTGCCCCGATAGCGGCGCGCGCGCCTATGAAGCCCAGCTCGCGGATGGACGCTGGCTGCAGATCAGCGAGAGGCGCACCAAATGCGGCGGATTTGTCTCCGTCGGCACGGACATCACGATGCGCAAGCTGCAAGGCGACCGGCTGATCGAAAGCGAGAAGCGCCTGCTGGGCACCGTCGCGCAACTGCGCCAATCGAGGCAGACGCTGGAGGTGCAGGCCAGCCAGCTCTCGGATCTGGCGGATCGCTATCTTATCCAGAAAGCGGAGGCCGTGAACGCCAACAAGGCGAAATCGGAATTCCTCGCCAATATGAGCCATGAGCTGCGCACGCCGCTCAACGCGATCATCGGCTTCAGCCAGATGATGGAGAATCAGTTCTTCGGCCCACTCGGATCGGAGAAATACATGGAGTATGTCCGCGACATCCATGAAAGCGGCGCGAACCTGCTCGAACTCATCGACGACGTTCTCGAAATGGCGCGCATCGACACGGGGCGCGTCAAGCTGGAGCGCAGCGAATTCCGTCTCAAGACCGCTCTCGAGCCGGTCATGGCCAAGATAGGCCACCTCGCAGAAGAAAAATCGATCACGTTCCTGCGCAGAGGCGACGAAACCCTCCGGCTTCACGCCGACCGCAAGGCGGTCGACAAGATCCTCTCGCATCTGCTGCAGAACGCCGTGAAATTCACGCCGGAAAACGGGACGGTGAAGGTTCTCGCCAAGCGGATCGGCAGTGCGATCAACATCTATGTGGAGGATACGGGCATCGGCATCTCCAAGACGGCTCTTGCGGCGCTTGGCCAGCCGTTCAAGCAGACCCATGGATTGATGCAGGACGGGATGAAAGGCTCAGGTCTCGGTTTCGCGATCGCCAAGTCGCTGGTCCAGATGCATGGCGGTTCGGTCCGCGTGAGGTCGAGCGAGGGCCGCGGCACCATCGTAATGGTTCACCTGCCGCTCTTCGGCCCTGACATGACCTTGATGGCGCAGAGCGCGGCACTCGGCGAATTTGCCACGGTTCACTAGACCTTGGCGCCAAGAATGGCGTTGAGGATTGCGCGAACCTCCTTCTGCAAGCCGAGCAACTGGCCTTCGAGCACGCGGAAATCGGGCAGGCCCATCGCGCTGGCGACGCCGCGTTTGAAGCCATCGGTCGCCGTCTGCGGGTCAAAGGCGTCATGCAGGCTGAGCCTCAGGAATTGAGTCAGGCTCGAAAAGAAGCGCCAGGCCTCGATCAGTTTCGCGGCCTGCGCGGATGACAGCGCGCCTCTTGAAGCCGCCTCGGCGATCGCCTCGCCCGGATTGGTGCTGAAGACGGCGTCCCGACCCGGACTTACGAGGATCAGGAACTGCGCCGCGAATTCGACGTCGAGCAAACCGCCACGCGCCTGCTTGATGTCCCAGACCGTCATATCGCCTTTTTCTTTCGCGACCAGCCGGCGCATCGAGAGCACGTCTTTCGCCACCTTGTCCCGCGAGCGCGGGGCGGCGAGAATTTCGCTGATCGCGGCTTCGACCTCGAGGCAGAGGCTGCGGTCGCCGGCAACCGCCCGGGCACGCGTCAGGGCCAAGTGCTCCCAGGTTTCGGCTTCGCTTTTCTGGTAAGCGATAAAGCCGTTCAGTGAGGTCGCCACGGGGCCCTTGCGCCCGGACGGACGAAGCCGGAGGTCGATTTCGTAAAGAATGCCTCGCGCCGTCTCGGCGGACAGCGTCGTGATGAGGCGCTGCGTCACTCTCGAATAGAATTCGCTGGCCGAAAGCGAACGCTCGCCGTCCGAGACCGCGTCGATCGGAGAATCGAAGATCACGACGAGATCGAGATCGGATGCCGCGGTCATTTCGCGGCTGCCCAGTTTGCCGAAACCGAGCACCGCCATTCGCCCTCCTGGCACGCGCCCGTAGCGCAGGGCGATCTCAGCCTCAACGTGAACCACGGCCTGGCGCAGAAACGCCTCGGCAACGACCGTGTGCGCCGGCCCGGCCTCCATCGGATCGATGAGCCTCGACATCACCCGCGCGCCGATCAGGAATTTCTCGGCATAGGCGAGTTCCCGCGCCAGGTTGAGAAAAGCTTCGAAGTCTCGTGCTTTCGAGAGGATCGTCGTGATGCGCCGATCGACGGCGGGCGGCTCCGGCGCGCGCACGAATTCGGGATCGAGCAGAAAGTCCAGCACATGTGGCCGTTTGGCGATGATGTCGGCAAGGCGAGGCGCGCTGCCGAGAAGCTGCGCAAACAGCGCCAGCAATGCCTGATTCTGGCGCAGAATGGAGAACAGCTCCACGGCAGCGGGCATACGCGCGAGAGCGTCGTCAAATGCGGCAAGACCGCCATCGGGGTCGCCAGATTTGCCGAGCGCGTCGAGGATGGCGGGAACGAGCTCTGTCAGCGATTCTCGCGCCCGCTTTCAATCCGGCGATATCGATGTTTCCCAGCTTGCCGTATTCGGGAAAGCGAGAGGTGTCGTAGTACAAGCCGTCTTTGCCTCGATACGCGTATCCTTTT
>JAIELD010000017.1 GCA_019753285.1 Beijerinckiaceae bacterium
GTAGGACAGCGTGCCGCCGGTGAACGGCGCGAAGCCGAAGCCGAGGATCGAGCCAACATCAGCCTCGCGCATGTCGGTGATGACGCCTTCCTCGACCGTGCGGGCGGCTTCGAGCGCCTGGATCGCGAGAAAGCGCTGCTTCAGCTCGGTCTTGTCGATGCTGTCGGCGTCAAGCTTCTTTTCCTGCAGGTCGGCGAGGCCGGGCCAGAGCTTTTTCGGTCCCTTGGTTTCAGGATAGTCGTAGAAGCCCTTCTTGTTCTTGCGGCCGAGGCGGCCCATCTGGACGACCATCTTTTCGAGCATCGCTTCCTGTTTGGCGTCGATCGAAGCCGGGCCGAGGTCCTTCTTGGTCGCCTGCAGGATCTTCCAGGCAAGATCGAGCGCCACCTCGTCGTTGAGCGAGAGCGGCCCGACCGGCATGCCGGCCATCTTGGCGACGGTCTCGATCATGGCGGGCGGCACGCCCTCGACGAGCATCAGATGCCCCTCGCGGATGTAGTTGAGCACGCAGCGATTGGCGAAGAAGCCGCGGCAATCATTGACGACGATCGGCGTCTTCTTGATGGCGCGCACGAAGTCGAGCGCGGTGGCGAGCGCCGTGTCGCCGGTCTTCTCGCCGAGGATGATCTCGACGAGCAGCATCTTCTCGACGGGCGAGAAGAAATGGATGCCGATGAACTGATCCGGACGACCTGAATTCTCGGCAAGCGAGGTGATCGGCAGAGTCGAGGTGTTGGAGGCGAAGATGATGTCTTTGCCGATCACGGCTTCCGCCTTCTTCACCACGTCCGCCTTGATGGCGCGGTCCTCGAACACAGCCTCGACGATGAGATCGACGTCCTTCAGGTCGGCGTAATCGGCGGTCGGCGTGATGCGCGCGAGCAGCGCCTCGCGGTCAGCCGATTTGGCGCGGCCCTTCATCACCTGGTCCGACATCACCTTGTGGGAATAGGCCTTGCCTTTTTCCGCAGCCTCCATGTCGCGGTCGAGCAGCACGACCTCGATGCCGGCAAGCGCGCTGACATAGGTGATGCCAGCGCCCATGAAGCCCGCACCCAGCACGCCGATCTTCTTGATGGTGGTCGGCGGCACGCCCTTCGGGCGACGCGCGCCCTTCTCCAATTCGCCCTTCGACATGAAGAGCGAGCGGATCATCATCGCCGCTTCCTTGGAGCGCAGGATCTGCGCGAAGTAACGGCTCTCGACCCTGAGCGCGAGGTCCATCGGCAGTTGCAGCCCTTCATAGACCGATTGCAGCACGGCCTTGGCGGCGGGATAATTGTCGCTCGTCTCGCGGCGGTAGATGGCGTTGGCCGGCGGCCAGATCATCATGCCGCCCGCCGAATAGACCTTGTTGGACGGAAGCTTGTAGCCTTCCATGTCCCAGGGGGCCTTGGCGGAGCCGCCGCCCTTGATCCAGGCCTTGGCGCGCTCGACGATCTCGCCGGCCGGCGCGACCTCATGCGCCAGATTCATCGACTTTGCGGCATTGGCCTTGATCTGCTCGCCCTTGAACAGCATCTGCAAGGCATCGCCGGTGGGCATCAGGCGCGAGACGCGCTGGGTCCCGCCTGCGCCCGGAAAGAGGCCGACCTTGATCTCGGGCAGGCCGACGCGCGTCTTGTCGCTGTCGGAGAGCACGCGGTAATGGCAGGCGAGCGCCAGCTCAAACGCGCCGCCGAGGCAGGTGCCGTTGACGGCGGCGGCGAAGGGCTTTCCGCAGGTCTCGAGCTTGCGGTAGAGCAGCGACAAGCGCCGCGACGCGTCGAAGAAGAAGGTCATCGCCGTCTCTTCGCCATCGGATTTCACGCGGCGCGCATATTCCGCGCCGATGCCCTGCAGCATGGTGAGGTCCGCGCCGCCGGAGAAGCTGTCCTTGCCGGAGGCGATGACGCATCCCTTGATGGCCTCGTTGGAGGCAACTTCGTCGATCACGGCCTCGAGCTCGTCCATCACCTCGATCGTGATGACGTTCATCGACCGGTTCGGGCTGTCCCAGATGAGGAAGGCGATGCCGTCGGCATCGGTTTCGAACATGAAATTGTTGAGCTTGTGCATAGGACTTTCCTATTTGTTATCCGATTGTAAGTTGGCCTTTACGCTCTCTCGTCCGTCCACGATCGAATAGTGTCTTCGCACGCTGCACGAACTTCATCGCATCGGCTATTTGCGACGCACTCTCCAGCCTAAAGGCACAATAACCGTTTTGATCTTTTTTCAACTCCAGCAATCCGTTAGTTTCAAACTCGTCTGGATTACCACGTAGAGTTACAGCGAGGCTGCGCGCCTGCTTCCACTGAGGTTTGAGCGTTATGAAGTTTGCGTTCGTTGGCCGCCACCGGCCGCTAACGTCCCTAGTCCATAATTTTCCGGAAATTGACGAAACGAAAAAGACGATCGCCTCAGATGCGCCCGTGATTTCAGCGGGCAGCTGTCTGCATTCGGCAATCAGATCTTCAAATTCGGTCATCTCAAACCCGCTCGACGATCATCGCAGTGCCCATGCCATGCGCGACGCAGAGCGTAACGAGGCCGACATTGAGGTCGCGCCGCTCCAGTTCGTCGATCACGGTGCCGAGGATCATCGCGCCTGTTGCGCCCAGAGGGTGCCCCATGGCGATGGCGCCGCCATTGACGTTGACCTTCTCCGGGTCGAGGTCGAAGGCCTGCAGGTAGCGCAGCACGACGGCCGAGAACGCCTCGTTGATCTCGATGAGGTCGATGTCCTTGATGCTCATGCCGGTGCGCTTCAGGAGCTTTTCCGTCACGTCGACCGGGCCCGTCAGCACCAGCGCAAGATCGGAACCGAGGCTCGCGAAGCCGCGGATCCTGGCGCGGGGCTTCATGCCGCTCTGCTCGCCGATCTGCTTGTTGCCGATGAGGACCGCAGCCGCACCGTCAACGATGCCGGATGAATTGCCGGCATGGTGGACGTGGTTGATGCTCTCGACCTCCGGATGGCCCTGGATCGCCACCGCGTCGAAGCCGCCCTGCTCGCCCATCATGGCGAAGGAGGCCTTGAGCGAGCCGAGCGTCTGCATGTTGGTCGCAGGGCGGATGGTCTCGTCCCGGCCGAGGATGGTGAGGCCGTTGACGTCCTTCACCGGGATGACCGACTTCGAGAACCAGCCATGCTCCCAGGCATTCGCCGCACGCTTGTGGCTCTCGACCGCGAACGCATCGACATCGTCGCGCGAGAAGCCGTATTTCGAGGCGATGAGATCAGCCGCGACGCCCTGCGGCGAAAAATAGGACGGGATCGCGACGGAGGGATCGACCGCCGGCATCATGCCGGACGCGCCCATGCCGACGCGGCTCATGGATTCGACGCCGCCGCCGACGACGAGGTCCTTCTGGCCGGCCATGATCTGCGCCGCGCCGAAGGCGACGGCGTCCAGGCCTGAGGCGCAGAAGCGGTTGATCTGCACGCCGGGAACCTCGGCGCCGTAGCCCGCCGCGACCGCGACGGAGCGGGCGATGTCGCCGCCGGCCTCGCCAACCGGGTCGACGCAGCCGAGAATGACGTCGTCGACGAGGCTGGTGTCGAGAGCGTTGCGCTCCTTGAGGGCGACCAGCGTGGCGCGCGAAAGATTGACGGCAGTCACCTCATGCAGCGAGCCATCCGCCTTGCCCTTGCCCCGCGGCGTGCGGACATGGTCGTAAACATATGCTTCGGTCATGGACAGTTCCCTTAGGATAGGAGCGGGCTGAATCGTTTTGGTGCTGTCATCCCGGAAAAAGCCGAGCTTTTATCCGGGATCCAGTTTTGCAACTCACTGAAGTCACTGGATCCCGGCTTGTCGCTGTGCGCCGTTCGGGATGACAGTTGAATTAAAATGCCTCGACCGGCAGTCCCATGACGGTGTCCGCGCCAGACGTGATGCGGGCGAGATGCGCCCCGGTCTCAGGCAGCATGCGCTGCATGAAGAACGAAGCGGTCATCAGCTTGGCGTTCATATGTTCGGTCGAGCCGTTCGCGCCGGCCTTCAGCTTGTCCTGCGCGACCTTCGCCTGCAGCGCCCACATATAGCCGAGCGCGACCAGCCCGAAGAGGTGCATGTAGTCATAGGAGCCTGCGCCCGCATTGTCGGGCTTCGCCAGCGCGTTCTGCATGAACCACATGGTCGCCTGCTGCAGATGGCCGAGCGCGGCCTTCAGCGGCGTGACATAAGCCTTCAGACCGTCATCTGCCTCATGGTCCTTGATGAACGCGCCGACCTCGCCGAAGAAGGCGGTGATGGCGCGCCCGCCGTCGCGGCCGAGCTTGCGCCCGACGAGATCGAGCGCCTGGATGCCGTTCGCGCCCTCATAGATCTGGGCTATGCGCGCGTCGCGCACGAACTGCTCCATGCCCCATTCGGCGATGTAGCCGTGGCCGCCGAACATCTGCTGGGCCTTCACCGTGTTGTCGAAGCCCATATCGGTGAGGACGCCTTTGATGACCGGCGTCATCAGGCCCATATGGTCGTCGGCCGACTGGCGCGCCTTCGCGTCGTCCGAGCGATGGGCGACGTCGCTTTTCAGCGCGGTCCAGAGCACGAGCGCGCGGGCGGCTTCGTTGAAGGCCTTGATCGACATCAGGTTGCGGCGCACGTCCGGGTGGACGATGATCGGATCGGCCGGCTTGTCGGCAGCCTTGACGCCGGTCAGCGAGCGGCCCTGGATGCGATCCTTCGCGTAGGCGAGCGCGTTCTGATAGGCGACTTCCGACTGGGCGAGGCCCTGGATGCCGACGCCGAGACGCGCCTCGTTCATCATGACGAACATGGCGTTGAGGCCGCGATTGGCCTCGCCGACGAGCCAGGCCTTCGCCCCGTCATAGTTCATCACGCAGGTCGAGTTGCCGTGGATGCCCATCTTGTGCTCGATCGAGCCGCAGGCGACCTTGTTGCGTTCGCCGAGCGAGCCATCCTCGTTGACGAGGTATTTCGGCGCGACGAACAGCGAAATACCCTTGGTGCCGGCCGGCGCGCCCTCGATGCGGGCGAGCACCAGATGCACGATATTGTCGGCGAGATCATGCTCGCCGGCCGAGATGAAGATCTTGGTGCCGGTGATCGCATAGGAGCCATCGCCATTCGGCACGGCCTTGGTCTTCAACATGCCAAGATCAGTGCCGCAATGCGGCTCGGTGAGGTTCATGGTGCCGGTCCATTTGCCCTCGATCATCCTTGGCAGGTAGGTCCGCTTGATTTCGGGCGAGGCATGCGTCTGAAGCGCGGCGACCGCGCCGAGCGTCAGGCCCGGATACATCGACCACGCCATGTTGGCCGATGACATGAATTCGTTGACCACGGCTCCAAGAGTATAGGGGAGGCCCTGCCCGCCATATTCGGGATCGGTGGTGAGCCCGTTCCAGCCGCCCTCGACATACTGGTCGTAGGCCGCCTTGAAGGATTTGGGCGTGGTGACGCTGCCGTCCGTATGGCGCTTGCAGCCTTCGAGATCGCCCTCGCGGTTGATCGGCGCGAGCACTTCCTCGCACAGCTTGGCGCTCTCGCCCAGAATGGCCTCGATCATGTCGAGAGGCGCATCGGCGAAGCCCGGAAGATTGTTGTAGCGCTCGATATTGAGCACATCCCTGAGGACGAACATCACGTCATCCACAGGCGCTTTATAGCTCGGCATCGTCAGATCCTCCCCATAGCTTTCTTCTTATGTGTTGCCCAAACATGGCGTTTTTCGGCACATAAGGAAAGCGTCAACTTCACATCGTTCATATATGAACTATATTGTGATGCGCAAGTTGAATCTGTTCACGATCGGGCGAGCATAAGGGGTGCGGCAATGATGCGAGCCGTTGGCTTTGTTCGCCGGGGGGCGTCTGAGATGTCGTAAGGTAAGGGCCGATCGGGTGCTAGCGGTTGCCGGCTTCGCTGGCGAAGCCGATCTCCTCGGCGGTCGTGATTTCATCTTCGCTCGCCGCGTCGTCCGCGTCACCATCGCCCGCCGTGCTGCCGTCAACGGCTCGCTTGCCTTTTGCAACACGCGTGATCGAGACCGGATCGCTCGCCGGAAACGTGTCCTCCAGCGCATCGTTGAGGTCTTGATCCTCGGAAGCTTGAGCGGGCGTCTTCTCATCTCCAGCCATGGCGGTCTCCTGACATCGAAAGAGGAATGTGATCGCCTCGGTCAATGCGGGTGACGCCTGTTTGGTTCCGACGCCCGCTCGCTTTCAGGAGAGCGGCAGCATCTCCTTGTCGTTGGCGGCGGCGGGGTCCTCGACCTCGGCCATCAGATAGTAGTGCCGCCGCAATTCGGTGAGGGCGGTCTCGATGGTGCGGTGCTGGTCCTCGAGAAAAGCGATCTGGCGCAGGATGAGGTCAGGGTTGAGACGAAGATCCGCCCCGCCGGAGTCCTCGCTGTCTGCGATCATGTTGGCGATTTCGGTCAGCGTGAAGCCGAGGCGCTTGCCGGTGAGGATCAGCTGGAGCCGGACGCGATCGCGTGGTCCGTAGACGCGCGACGCATTCTGGCGGATCGGCTTCAGCAGCCCCTTCGCCTCGTAGAAGCGTAGCGCCCGCAGCGTCACGTCGAATTCGCGGGAGAGATCGCTGATCGAATACCAGACGGGACGATTGGAGCTGCGCTGGACCGGAGGAAAGGGGAAGAGAACTGGCTGGCTAACAGTGCTATCGCGCTCAACTGACATGAACCACACCCTCCTGACGTTGAAAAATCGATCCGAGCGCCGTCCTGTCGGTCACCTGCCGCAACGGCTGCGTGGCGGGAACCGAAGAACCAGACGAATCACGTTCAGTAATACAACTTATACGAGTATATGTAAATCGATGCTCGTATAATACGAGTTGAGGCCGTTGCGTCCGTTGCGGCGAGCCCTGTTCCATTTAGGAGCAGTTCTCACGCATGCTCAGCGATTTTGCCGGCGCGTTAACTTCACGTTTACCATGACGCCAGAATGTTCGGAGCGTGTACTAGCCGCCCCGAGCTGATTCTGCCGTAGATCAGGTGCGGGGCGCATTCGGCCGAAGGGCCGCTCGAATGAGGCCTTTTGCCATGAATCAATCGCCGCTCGATGCTCTCGCAGACCGCATCGCTCGCATTGGCCGCCAGCAGACCGATACGGCGGTCGGCGCGTTTGCGCATGGCGGGTCGGCGGAACCGCAGCGGCTCGTCTCGATGGTCGATCAGGCGATCCAGGCGATGGATGAGACGCTTCGACGCAATGAGGACCGCACCGCTACGGCACTGGAAGCGGTTGCGCGCTGGATGGAGCGCAGCGAGACCGACCGCCCCGTGCAGGCGCAGGATCCTGCGCTCGCCCGCACGCTCGCGCTGCTGGTCAGCCGCATCGAGGATATCGACGCCAAGATCAACCGCCAGCCTCAATCCGCCGGCGCGCCGGCGCGCGATGCGATCGCCCGTATCGAGCAGCGGCTCGACGCGCTCGCCAAGCTCGGTGCCGCCGCCAAGGCCGATGACGGCGTGACGCGGTCGCTGAAGGACCTCGACCAGCGCCTCGCCGAAATCTCAAAGCGGATCGATAAAGCGCCGGCCGCCGCGCCGCGCTCTCCCCGGGACGAGCAGCAGGTCGCGCAGATCGAGAGCAAGCTCGCCGCTATTCTCGAAACGCTTGGTCAGCAGTCCCGGCAGGGGCAGCAGCGCTCGCCCCAGCGCACTCCCGGCGCGCCGTTCGCGAGCCGCCGCCCCAATGCCGACGTCAGGCGCTCGCTCGCGCAAGGCGATCTCAGCGGCGCGGTCGCCGACATCAGCGCACGGCAGAAGGATCTCGATGCGGATACGACGCGCCAGCGGCTGAGGGCGCTCGGCTCCAAGCTCGACAGCCAGATCAACCGCGCGCGACCAGGAGGCGCCTCCGGCGAAGACGCCGCGTTCAGCGACCTCAAACAGCAGATCGCCATGCTGGCCGAGCGCATGGAGCGTGTTGCGCGGCCAGATGACGGCGTCAGCCTCAAGGCGCTGCAGCAGGATCTCCATTCGATATCCGCGGCTCTGCAGGACCTCGCGCCCCGCACGCAGATGGTGGCGATCGAGAACGCGGTCGCCGCGCTGTCGGAGCGCATTGCCGAAAGCCGTCAGTCCGGGGTAAACGAAAAGGTGCTGGCTCCTCTCGAGACGCAGCTTTCGGATATCCGGCTCATGTTGGAGAGCAATCGCGATTCGGAGAACCTGCTCGAAATCGCACGCGACATCCAGGCGATGAAGCGGCGGATGGAGAGCGTTCCCGATCGCACGGTCGACACCGAGATGCTCCGCGACCTGCAAAGCCAGACGACGGAAATCCGGCAATATGTCGCGCAGTCGGCGCAGAAGTCGACCGGGCTCGAAGCGCTCGAACGCCGGATCGCCGCCATCGCCGAACGCATGGAGCAGGCGGCCGACACCGGCCCCAACCATTCGATGCTCACCGATCTCGGCAAGAGGATCGACCGCATCCACCGCGTCGTCGAAACCGCACCCGCCTCCAGCATCGACCTCAATCCGCTGGAGACGATGGTCCAGAAACTGAGCGCGCGCATCGACGAGATCGCCAATGCCGCTGCCCCGGCCCGTGACCTCGAAAACGCGATCAGAACGCTGGAGCGCCGGCTCGAAGCAGGCGTGCCCGCTGCCGGCAATCCAGACATCGAGGAATTGCTCCGCACGCTCTCTTCGAAGCTCGACACGCGGCCGTTCGCCGAGAGCGCCGGCGATCATGATCTTGCCCGAGTGATCCAGTCGATCGAGCAGAAGATCGACGCGATCGGCCAGAAGGCGCTCGACACCAGTCAGTTCGACCGAATGGTCCACGATCTCGGCGTCCAGATGGAGCGCGCGCAAGCGCCCGGCGCCAGCGAGGCGACACTCGAAGCTCTGCACCAGCAGGTAAGCCGCCTTGCGAGCCGGCTCGAACAGAGCGACGAGCATTTCGCCTCGCTCGGTTCGATGGAGCGCACGATCGCCGACATCTTCTCGCAACTCGACAGCGTCAAGCACGCATCGGTCGAAGCAGCGGAGAGCGCGGCGCGCCACGCCGTCGAGAGCGCGGTCGCCAATCTGAAAGGCGGCCTTCCGAACGACGAGGTAAGGCAACTCATCAATCAGTTTGGCCAGGTGAAGTCCGCGCAGGACGAGACCGACCGCCGCACGCATGAAACACTGGAGGCGGTGCACGACACGCTGGAGACCATCGTCGAGCGTCTCGGCATGCTGGAGACCGAAATGTCGCGCGGCCGCGACACGCTGTCTGCTCCGAAAGCGGCTCCGTCCGCGCTGATGCATGCTCCCGTGATGCAGACGCCGGTGATGCAGGCACCCGCAATGCAGGCTCCGGCCCTCCATGCCCCGGCAACCGAGGAGCCGGCGATGTTTGCGCCGTCCGCGAGCCTTCCCTCTGCGACGCCCGAGACGGAAGCTCCGTTCTTCTCGGCCTCGGGTGACGTGTTCGCGCAGACGCCCCGCGACAAAGAGTTGGCCGGTTTGCAAAAAGCCGTCGCCAATGCGCGGTTCGACGACGAACTCGACGACGTCCGGCCCGCCGCGAAGCCCGTGGCGGCGATGCAGGACATGGCCGCCGTTCCGGCCGCCGCGATGATCGACCCCGATCTGCCGCTCGAGCCTGGCGTCGGTCGCCCTCGTGCCGCAGTCGCGCGGGACAGCATGGCCGCGCCGGCCGGCAGTCCTGAAGCCGGCGAGGCCGAGGACACGGCTGGCCGCATGCATTCGGCGCGCGCGAAATTCATCGAGGCCGCGCGGCGCGCGGCCCAGATGGCGGCCGACCAGTCGGCGGATGCGCTGGCGGATGCCACGCCTGATGAAAAGACGGTGGCCGGATCGACGAAGTCGAAGCCCTTCGGACGCATGGTCGCGAACCACAAGAAGCCGCTGCTGCTGGGTCTCGCAGCGATCGTTTTTGCGGCGGGCGGCCTCAGCCTCTACAATGCCCGTTCCGTCATGTTCAAGATGGTGGAAAGCGGAGCCGGCAAAGCAAATGGTGGCGAGACGCTGACGAGCGTGCCGGCCGCCGCTCGCGCGTCGGGCGACAATGGCGGAACGCCGCAGCTCTTCGCGCCGGCCTCCAGCTCGGCAGAGACCAGTTCTGCTCCTGCCGAGACGACCCCCGTTCAGACGACGCCGGCGGTCGATGCCAAGTCTGCGACCGATGCCAAGTCTGCGACCGACGCCAAATCTCCTTTTGAGACCAAGTCTCCTGTCGAGGCCAAGGCGGCGAAGGTATCGAGCGCCCAGGATGCGAACGATCCGGTCTATGTCGGCGCGTTGCCGCAGCGCAAGCTCCCCTCGCTCGCGCAGCCCATGCCGCAGCCCGCTGCGGGCAGCCCCGCCATCGCCTCGATCAGCACGACGCCGTCTGCCGAGGCGAGCCTTGAAATTCTGAAGACGGAAGCCGCTACAGGCAATGTCAGGGCGCAATACGAGCTTGGCTCGCGCTATATCGACGGGCGCGGCGTCACGGCCGATCCCAAGCAGGCCGTTCAGTGGCTCGAAAAGGCCGCGGCCAATGGTTTTGCGCCGGCTCAGTATCGTCTCGGCAGCCTCTATCGCGATGGCAAGGGTCTGCGCAACGATGCCAAGCTCGCTTATGCCTGGTTCAAGCGCGCCGCAGAGCAGGGCAATGCGCGGGCCATGCACAACCTCGCGGTCGTCATGGCTGAGGGCAGCAATGGCGCGCCGGATTACGCCGGGGCGGCGGAGTGGTTCCGCAAGGGCGCGGAATACGGCATCAAGGATAGCCAGTTCAACGTCGCCATTCTTTACGCACGCGGCCTCGGCACGGCGCAGGATCTAGTCCAGTCCTATAAATGGTTCTCGGCGGCGGCCGACCTCGGAGACGAGGATGCCGCGAAGAAGCGCGAGGATATCGCCGCCAAGCTGACGCCGGAGCAACTCGCCGAGGCAAAATCCGCCGCGCAGGGCTTCAAGGCGAAATCGCCCGATCCGCTCGTCAACGATCTGTCGCCAGCCCAGCGGCCGTCGCCGGGCGCAGCCCAGGCCGCCGCGCGGCCGCGCGCCGTCGCGCCGAAGAGCTAGGGTCGGATCGGATCGAAGGGCGAAGACCACTGTGACGCTTGCGCCGCAAGGCCGGGCGATCTTTTCATTCCCGTTTGCCGGGCGTTCATATAAACGGTGCTAGGTCACCCAACCGCGTCTTTTCCTGGTCACTCGCTCCGTGCAGATTTACCTGCCCATCGCTGAACTCCCGGTGGATATGTTCCTCGTTTTGGGGATGGGCGTTGCGGTCGGATTCATCTCCGGCATGTTCGGCATTGGCGGCGGGTTTCTGATGACGCCGCTGCTGATCTTCGTGGGTATTCCCTCGGCGGTGGCCGTCGCGACGCAGGCCGCGCAGATCGCCGCCTCATCCACGGCGAGCGCCTTCTCCTACTGGCGAAAGAAAGCGCTCGACGGCAAGCTCGCGCTCATCCTTATCTGCAGCGGAATCATCGGCACGATCATCGGCGTGTGGACGTTCAATGCGCTGCGGCGCGCAGGCCAGCTCGAATTGTCGATCAACATTTCCTACGTCACGCTTATGGGGCTGATCGGCAGTTTCATGCTGTTTGAGTCGCTGCGGGCGATGTCGCGCACCAGGCGCGGCCGCGTCGCGTTGAAGCGCAAGCCAGGCAATCATGGCTGGTATCAGAAGCTGCCCTGGCGGATGCGGTTTCCGCGCTCGCGTATCTATGTCAGCGTCATTCCGATCGCGGTGCTTGGCATCTTCATCGGCTTCACAGGGTCGATCCTCGGCATTGGCGGTGGCTTCATCATCATCCCAGCCCTCATCTATCTCTTCCGTGTGCCGACCAGCG
Organism: Beijerinckiaceae bacterium; assembly: GCA_019753285.1. Lineage (GTDB taxonomy): Bacteria > Pseudomonadota > Alphaproteobacteria > Rhizobiales > Beijerinckiaceae > JAIELD01. Next base: position 11,790 of record JAIELD010000017.1, read on the forward strand.
TGGTCGTCGGCACCTCCACGCTCCAGCTTCTCTTCACCATGGTGGTGACGACCGTGCTGCACGCGGTCACCAACGGTTCCGTCGATATCGTCCTGGCGCTGATCCTCATCGTCGGCGGTGTGCTTGGCGGGCAGTTCGGCGCGCGCGCCGGGCAGAACCTCAAAGGCGAACAGTTTCGCCTGCTGCTCGCGCTTCTCGTTCTCTCGGTCGGGCTTCGCTTCGCGGTGGAACTCGTCGCCACACCGGAGGAGCGCTTTTCGATCCGGGTGCTGGAAAGCCGCCAATGAGGTTGCGACTCGCAGCTCTCGCCATGCTCGCGCTTTCAGGGGCGCCGCAACCCGCACGGGCGGAAGCGCTCGTCTCGATGCTCTCGACCAACGCGGTCGAGATCACCTCGAATTACACCGGCACGGAAATCGCGATCTTCGGCGCAATCGAGCGTGACGCCTCGACGGTATCGCGCGGCGCGCCCTACCAGATGGTGATCACGGTCAAGGGCCCCTCCGTGCCGCTCGTTGTGCGCGAGAAGGAGAAGGCCGGCATCATCTGGATGAACAGCGACCAGCGCAAGTTCGGCGAAGTGCCCGGCTTCTACGCCGTGCTCTCGAGCGGGCCGCTGGACGATATCATCGACCCGGACACGCAACGAAAATTCCAGATCGGCGCGCAGGCCATCACCTCCAGCCTCGAGGGGTTCTCCGACGACCTGCCCGTCACGACAGAACCACGCACCTCCGCGACCGTGTTCGAGCGCGCCCTGCTGCGGCTGCGGCGCGAGCAGGGCTTCTACAAGCTCGATCCGGCTGCGGTGATCTTCGAGCGCGCCAACACGTTCCGCGCGCAGGTGCCGCTTCCGGCCAACGCGCCGCTCGGGCGATACGAGGTGACGGCGCATCTCTTTTCCGGCGGCGTTTTGCTGGCAAAGGAAAAATCCGGGTTCTACGTCCGCAAGATCGGCTTCGAGGCGGCGACGGCGGCGGCTGCGAGGAACCGGCCTTTTCTCTACGGGCTTGCCGCGGCGGGCATGGCGCTCCTCATCGGCTGGCTGGCGAGCGTCATCTTCCGGCGGGATTAGCCCGCGCCGATCAAGCTCGCGTGACGCGGCGCAGGGTGAGATTGATGCGCCCGCCATCCTTCAGGATGGTCGAGGTGCCGGGATAGATCTTGTCGATGCCATGATAGGCGAGCCGCGATGCGCCGCCGATGACGAGCGCGTCGCCGCTGTTCACCCTGAACGAACGCGTGCGATCGGCCCGCTTCACGCCGCCGATGCGGAACAGCGCCGAGTCGCCGAGCGACAGCGAAAGCACCGGCGCGTCGAAATCCTCCTCGTCCTTGTCCTGATGCAGGCCCATTCGCGCGCTCGTCTCGTAGAAATTGACGAGGCAGGCTTCGGGCGGCTGCGAATAGCCGGTCAGCTTGTCCCAGGCGAGAAGCAATACTTTGGGGATCGGCGGCCAGGGCTCGCCCCGTTCGGGGTGCAGCGGCTGGTAGCGGTAGCCGGTCTCGTCCGAGACCCAGCCGAGCGGCCCGCAATTCGTCATCTTCACCGAGAAAGGCTTGCCGGTCTTCGGCATGCGCGGCATGAAGAACGGCGCTCGCCTGATGATCTGTCGCAGCTCGCCGAGCAGGGATTCCTGCGCCTCCCGGCTCAGGAATTCGGGATGATAGACGAGCCCGGGCAGCAACTCCGGCATCATCAGCGCAGCGTCTCGACCGACCTGACGCTGGAGTTGACGTTGAGCGTGTAGAGGATCGGCACGCCCGTTTCGAGCTCGCGCGCGATGATCGCCTCCGGCGAGAGCCCTTCCAAGGCCATGATCAGCGCGCGCAGCGAGTTGCCGTGCGCCGCGACCAGCACCGTCTTGCCGGAAAGGAGATCAGGCAGGATGACGTGGATGTAGTAAGGCAGCACGCGGGCGGCGGTATCCTTGAGGCTCTCCCCGCCGGGCGGCGGCGTGTCGTAGGAGCGCCGCCAGATATGGACCTGCTCCTCGCCCCATTTCACGCGTGCGTCATCCTTGTTGAGGCCGTTGAGCTCGCCATAGTCACGCTCGTTGAGCGCGAGATCCTTGTGCGTCGGGAGCCCCTGCTGCCCAAGCTCCGCGAGGATCAGCTCGGCGGTGATCTGCGCGCGCTTGAGCACGGAAGTGTAGCAGACATCGAAGGCGAGGCCCTTCGCCTTGAGGCGCTGACCAGCGGCCTTCGCCTCGGCGACGCCCTTTTCGGTGAGGGACGGGTCCCTCCACCCCGTGAAGAGGTTCTTCAAATTCCATTCGCTCTGGCCATGGCGGCAGAGCACGAGCTTGTGTTCCATGTCGTCTTTCCGGGTTCGGCGCCTTAGGGCGAGGGTGCTTTAGCAAGCCCCAGCACATCCGTCATCGCATAAAAGCCGGGCTTCCTGCCGCGCCCCCAGAAGGCGGCTTTCAATGCACCCTCCGCGAAGACGCCGCGATCCTCCGCGACATGCCTCAGCTCGATCCGCTCGCCCTGCCCCGCCAGAACGACGCTGTGGTCACCGATGACGCTGCCGCCGCGCAGCGAGGCAAAGCCGATGTCGCCGCGTTTGCGCGCGCCCGTATGCCCGTCGCGTCCGCGATCGGAATGCTCGTTGAGCGGCACCCCCCGTCCCGAAGCGGCAGCTTCTCCAAGGAGAAGGGCGGTACCGGATGGCGCGTCCACCTTGTGGCGGTGATGCATCTCGACGATCTCGATGTCGTAATCCGCATCGAGCGAGGCGGCGGCGCGGCGTACCAGCTCTGCCAGCAGGTTGACTCCAAGGCTCATATTGCCGGATTGCACGATGACCGCATGCCGCGCGGCAGCCTCGAGCTTCTGGTAATCGGCTTCTGCAAGGCCCGTGGTGCCGATCACATGCACGAGCCTTGCCTGCGCCGCGAGGGCGGCCAGCGCCACCGTGCTGGCGGGCGTCGTGAAATCGAGCAGCGCATCGCTGTTGACGAGCGCCGCCAGCATGTCGTCGCTCACCATCACGCCTGTCGCGCCCGCCCCTGCGAGCAGCCCGGCATCCTGTCCCAAGGCTGGCGATCCCGGCCGCTCCAGCGCGCCGACGAGCCTGCAGCCGGATGCGGCGAGCACGGCTTTGACCAGCATCTGGCCCATGCGGCCGGCGGCGCCAGCCACCACCACGCGCATGTCGGGCAACCCGTTCTGCGTTGTCTCAGGCATTTGCGATCTCCTCGACGATCCTCTGCGCCATGCCGCGCGGGTCCTCCGCCGCGATGATCGGCCTGCCGATCACAAGCCGGTTCGCGCCGGCCCTGATGGCCTCCGCCGGCGTCATCACGCGCTTCTGGTCGCCGATGGCGCTGCCGCCGGGCCTGATGCCGGGTGTGACGATCTCGAAGCCGGCAGAGACATCGCCGCGCAGGGCGGTGATGTCGGCGGCTGAGCAGACGATACCGTCGATCCTTGCTGTTTCCGCCTGGCGCGCGCGCAGCGATACGAGTTCTGCGACCGAGCCTCGATAGCCTGCCTCGGTCACATCGGCCTCCGTCATGGAGGTGAGGATCGTCACGCCGAGAATCCGGAGCGGCGAGCCCTCGCGGCCCCGATGCGCGGCGGCCAGCGTCTGCGGATAGGCATGGACGGTGAGATAGGTCGCGCCGAGATGGGCGAGCCTTGCCGTCGCCATCTCGACCGTATGGGGAATATCGTGCAGCTTGAGGTCGAGGAAAACCTGCTTTCCCTCATCCGCCAGCCGGCGCACCAGCGGCAGGCCGCCGGCATAGGTCAATTCCATGCCGATCTTGTAGAAGCTCGCCGCATCGCCGAGGGTGCGCACCATCGCGAGCGCCACTTCCACGTCCGGCAGGTCGAGCGCCACGATCATCCGGTCGCGCGGCGAGGAAAGGTCGGTCATGGCGGAGCCCTTGGCGGGGTGGGGGCGGCTCAGGCCTTGCGGTAGACCCAGACCCGCGCCGGCGGAATGTTCAGCCAGACGCGCGGCGACACCTCGGCCTCGATCGCAAGACGCCCGCCAAGTGGAACGGGCGAGGCGTTGCCATAGGTGAACTGGATGAACGGCGCATCCGCTTCGCCGAGCGAGAAGGCATCATCGAGAAGGGAGAGCCGCTGCTCCTCCGGCTTGGTGAGAAGCGGCAGGCTGGAGACGATCGCGCTCGCGGGGCGGGAGAGCGATGGCCCGAGCATCGCGCCGAGCGCGTAGGCGTCGCCCTGCACCACGGTGGCCCGCGGAAAGCGGGCGCGGAGCAGGCGGCAGAAATCGGCGCTGTATTCGAGCAGCACCAGCCGGTCTTCGGCGATGCCGCGCTCCACCAGCGCTTCCGTCACAGGTCCGGTGCCAGGGCCGAGCTCGATTACCGGGCCCTTGGTGTCGGGATCGACGAAGCTGGCGATCATCCGCGCCAGCGCCTTGCCCGAGGGCGACACCGCGCCGGTCGTCAGCGGACGCTGGAACCAGGATTTGAGGAACCGCGCATTGTTGCGGACCTCGTCCTCGAATCGGGAGGGGCGCAGCGCCTTCGCCGAGGCCAGCGTTTTTGCGGAGGAGTGTGCCAAGAGCGAACCAATCCCTTCGGGGCCCGAAAGGCCCTTGGAAAACAACATGTCAATACCATGACGCCTTGCGAAAGCAACCGCCATGCCACTGCGCGCGGCCGGTTGCGGGCCGGCTGTTGTCAACGCGCATCAGGGGCAGTGGTTGCGGGGGCGGCGGGCGAGGGAGCGCGGAGCTTCAGCCGAATGCTGTCCTGTCATCCCGTACGGAGCGCTAGCGACGAGCCGGGATCCGGTTTGATGCCGATTGTTCTGGATCCCGGACAGCCGCGTCGCGGCTTCCGGGATGATAGCGGGGCACGCCAAAGCGTCCCGCAAACAGGTTTGATCAAAGGCAAGGTGGCGCGAGCCGCCCCGTGTACCGCAAACGCTGTCTAGCCTATGTCGTCATGGCCGGGCTTGACCCGGCCATCCACGTCTTCAAGCGAGTTGATCATAAAGATCGTTCCAATCGGGATTGCTGCCGATGAACAGGCGCACCTTCCAGGCGCGCGACCAATGCTTGATGGTCTTCTCGCGCTGGATAGCGCCGCGGATATCGTCATGGAACTCGGAATAGACGAGCGTCTTGCAGCCATAGCGTTTGGTGAAACCCTCGATGAGGCCTTCGCGATGCTCGTAAACCCGGCGGGCGAGGTCGCTGGTGACGCCGGTGTAGAGCACGCCGTTCGGCTTGCTCGCCATGATGTAGACATAGCCGCCCATGGGACACGGAATTTAAAGACGTGGATGGCCGGATCAAGTCCGGCCATGACATATTCTGGGCGAGGTGCGCTCTATGACCGCTAACGCAAGCGTCTTGCTCTAAGGCAAAGCACCATCGGCCTCCCCACCGTCTTGGCCACCCTATTTCAACCGTCATGGCCTGTGCCCGGATCAAGCCCGGTATGATCCAGCCCCTCCGCCGTCATGGCCGGGCCGGACCCGGCCATCCACGTCTTCCTTCACGCTATTTGGCAAGCGCGAAAGCCTTGGCGACAATTGAGTAGGCCATGCCATTCATCCTATGGCAGAGCGTCGCCGATCATCACGGGCCGTCAAGGGTTCATCGCCGGAGGCGACGCGCTGCGCGCGCCCTTGACCGCCCGCGCTGATCAGCAAAATGCCAGCATGGGATGAGTGAGAGGAAGTATGGAGGCGGGGGGGAGTCTACTGCTCCTACTTGCTTATCGATACAGCTTTGCCTGTCGGCCCTTAATTTGGTGCCTTATAAGACATGGGGACAGACCCAACTTCGAGCTTTTGTACGGTGACAAACGCTTTTTTTGTTCTTACTAAAAGACTGCCTAGATAGTTATATTTTTGAAGGATTATTGCGGTGAAACAAATTGCGATTTTCAACCATAAGGGCGGCGTTGCCAAAACCACGATGACTTTCCATCTAGCTTGGATGCTTGCTATGCAAGGCAAGCGGGTAATGGTAGTCGACTGCGATCCTCAGTGTAATCTAACGGGAGTATTCCTAGGCGATATCGACTCTGACGATTACCCGTTCGAAAGTAGCGATCCACAAAAACCTCGCAATATTCGAGATTCAGTTCGTCCTGCTTTTGAGTCACGTCCCTACATTATTGAGGCAACAGAGCTTTACGTTTCATCTAAGCAGAAAAATTTGTTCCTATTGCCGGGGCATGTTGGTCTTTCTGAATATGAAAGCCAGCTGGCTGTAGCTCACGAGTTGAGTAACACTTTGTCGGCTTTACAGAATATACCTGGCGCGCTGCATTACTCTATAATGAAAACGGGCAAGCAAAACTCGATTGATTTCGCTTTGGTGGATATGAGTCCTAGCTTAGGCGCTATCAATCAGAATCTGTTCATGACCAGCGATGCGTTTATTATACCGATGGCACCGGATCTTTTCTCATCAATGGCATTAAAATCGCTTGCGCGGACGCTACCTAAGTGGGGTGAATGGGGACGTAAGGCGGCAGGCAATCTTATCCTCAAGGCGGCAGATTATCCATTCCCAGACGTGACCCCGAAGTATCTCGGATCTACTGTGCAAAATTTTCGCAAACGCTCGCGAGACGGCGAAGAAGCAAAACCGACACAGGCGTTTCAGAAATGGTTCGATCGATTGGCGGAGGCACGTTCAAACGATCTGCTCGTTGCTCTTCAAGACGCTAAAATGCTACTTCCAGAGGCCATCTATCTTAAAGCAGACGCGTCCCCCGATAAATTTTTGATGGAAATCGGTTCGCTGGATGGCCTAATTGCAACAGCTCAGGAACTTGCAAAGCCGGTTTTTGCTATCGATCTTGAAGACGATACTTCTTATCGCGGTGTCGTCGGGGAAAATTACCAGACAAAAATTGATGACGTGAAGGACAGATTTGCGTCTGGCGCAAAGAAAATGATTTTGCTTACGTCGGAATTCTAAAGTGAATAGGTTCAATGATGCGATTGCGACGTTTGAGCATGCGATTGGACGCGCTCAGCAAATGATCAGTCTATATGATGCCTTGGTGGCATTACGCCCCCGGGAGTCGGCAAATGACGATGCACTCCGGTCCGCTTATTTTCAAACTGTAAGTTCATTTGATTTTTTTGTCCATGAAGCCGCGGCGATCGAAGCTAGGTACCGTTTTGAAAACGCTATTAGAACACGTAACATTGTGCTTCCTATGAATGTTATTATAATACAAGACGAGCAGGACCGTATTGACGCCGTAGAGCAATGCATACGAGAACAAAATTCTTATAAAGCGTTTGTAGACCCTGGAAAGTTAGCAGAACTATTATCTTGTTTCTGTTATAAACCTTGGCAGAAAATTTGCTCTCGCATTAACCAAGGATGCGAAGCATCTGACATAAGAACCGCCGATCAAATCAAAGGTCAGCTCAGGAATATTTGGCGACGTAGAAATTTGATCGCCCATTCCGCCGACGTCAACCCTACTCAGGCGGGTATTGGGCTGTGGCCTATCGACAAAGAAGATACTCAGATCACGATTGAATTCATAAAAAAATTAGGCGAGCACCTACCTAACGTAATTTCACAAACCATTACAGATGAAGAACTCGCTGAATTAGAGGAAAGCTAATTTGCGTGTAGAAATGGTCGGCTATGTTTAACCCACCCCCCTCACTGCGCCCCGAAGAAATCCTTCATCCGCGCGAAGAAACCCGCCGCTTCGGGCTGTGTCTTGTGCGAGCTCTCGCTCTCGAATTCGGCCAATAGCTCGCGCTGGCGGCGTGTCAGGTTCTGCGGCGTCTCCACCACGGCCTGAATGTAGAGGTCGCCGAACTCCTTCTGGCGCAGCACCGGCATGCCCTTGCCTTTCAGGCGGAACTGCTTGCCGCTCTGCGTGCCCTCCGGCACCTTCACGAGCGCTTCCGCCCCGCCGATGCTCGGCACCTTGATCTCGCCGCCGAGTGCTGCCGTCACCATCGAGATCGGCACCTGGCAGAACAGGTCCGCGCCCTCGCGCTGGTAGAACGCGTGCGGCTTCACGGAGAGGAAGATGTAGAGGTCGCCCGTCGGCCCGCCGCGCGCGCCGGCCTCGCCCTCGCCGGAAAGGCGGATGCGCGTGCCGTCCTCGACGCCGGCCGGCACGTTGACCGAGAGCGTGCGATCCTTCATCACGCGGCCCGCACCCGAGCAGACGGAGCAGGGATTGTCGATCACCTCGCCACGCCCGGCGCAGGTCGGGCAGGTGCGCTCGATGGCGAAGAAGCCCTGGCTGGCGCGTACGCGGCCCGCGCCGCCGCAGGTGCCGCAGGTCTTCGGCTTCGAGCCAGCTTTCGCGCCCGTGCCCGAGCACGTATCGCAGGTGACGGCGGTCGGCACCTTGATTGTCGCGGATTTGCCGTTGAAGGCTTCCTCCAGCGTGATCTCCATGTTGTAGCGCATGTCTGCGCCGCGCTCGCGCCCGCCGGCGCTGCGACGCTGGCCGCCGCCGAACACGTCGCCGAAGAGATCCTCGAAGATGTCCGACATCGAGCCGCCGGCAAAGCCGCCCTGGAAGCCGCCCGGCCCGCCGCCGCCCTCGAAGGCGGCATGGCCGAATCGGTCATAGGCGGCGCGCTTCTGCCCGTCCGAAAGGGTCTGATAGGCTTCGTTCAGCTCCTTGAAGCGGTGCTCGGCATCCTTGTCGCCGGGGTGGCGGTCGGGGTGGCACTGCATCGCCGCCTTGCGGAAGGCGCTTTTGAGCTCTGCATCCGTCGCGCTCTTGGCGACGCCCAGAACCTCGTAGAAATCACGTTTGGCCATTGTCCGGCATACCCACTCTAAGCTCGATCTCCGGGGTCATTTCCGAAAGAAGGACATCCGCAACCACACACAAAAAGCCCTCCCCGATGACAGGAGGAGGGCGTTTCGGCGGGCCAGTCGACCGATGGCGACCCTTGGGACTGACCCGGATCGTCCATCGTCGAGTTTCATCGAACAGGGTTAACAACCCGTGTCGATCAGGCCCGCTTTTTCTTGTCCTGATCGTCCACTTCCTTGAAGTCGGCATCGATCACGTCGTCCGTCGCGCCGTGCTTCTTGGCGTCGGCATGGGCGGCCTCAGCTTCGGCGGCCTCGTTCGCCTCGGAGGTCGACTTGTAGATCGCCTCGCCAAGCTTCATCGAAGCCTGCATCAGGTCCTGCGTGCGGGCGGCCACCATTTCCGGGTCGTCCTTCGAGAGAACGTCGCGCAATGCGGTGATGGCGTTCTCGATCGCCTCGCGGTCCGCCGTGCCGACCTTGTCGCCATGCTCCTTGACGGATTTCTCCGTGGAGTGGATGAGCGCTTCGGCCTGGTTCTTGGCCTCCACCATCTCGCGACGCTTCTTGTCCTCGTCGGCGTTGGCTTCCGCTTCCTTCACCATCTTCTCGATGTCGGCGTCGGAAAGGCCGCCCGAGGCCTGGATGCGGATCTGCTGCTCCTTGTTGGTCGCCTTGTCCTTCGCCGTAACGTTTACGATGCCGTTGGCGTCGATGTCGAACGTCACCTCGATCTGCGGCACGCCGCGCGGAGCCGGCGGAATGCCCATCAGGTCGAACTGGCCGAGGCTCTTGTTGTCGGCAGCCATTTCGCGCTCGCCCTGGAAGACGCGGATCGTCACAGCGCCCTGATTGTCCTCGGCGGTCGAGAAGACCTGGCCCTTCTTGGTGGGGATCGTGGTGTTGCGGTCGATGAGGCGCGTGAACACGCCGCCCAGCGTCTCGATGCCGAGCGAGAGAGGCGTCACGTCGAGCAGCAGCACGTCCTTGACGTCGCCCTGGAGAACGCCGGCCTGCACGGCCGCGCCGATCGCCACAACTTCATCAGGGTTGACGCCCTTGTGCGGCTCGCGGCCGAAGAACTGCTTCACCACGTCCTGCACCTTCGGCATGCGCGTCATGCCGCCGACGAGCACGACCTCGTCGATATCGCCAGCCGAGAGGCCCGCATCCTTCAGAGCCTTCTTGCATGGCTCGACGGTGCGCTGGATGAGATCGTCGACGAGAGCCTCGAACTTGGCGCGCGTCAGCTTCATGGCCATGTGCTTGGGACCGGAGGCGTCCGCCGTGATGTAGGGCAGGTTGATCTCGGTCTGCGGCGTCGAGGAGAGCTCGATCTTGGCCTTTTCCGCGGCTTCCTTCAGGCGCTGGAGGGCGAGCTTGTCCTTCTTCAGGTCGATGCCCTGCTCGCGCTTGAACTCGTCCGCGAGATACTCGACGAGGCGCATGTCGAAGTCCTCGCCGCCGAGGAACGTGTCGCCATTGGTCGACTTCACCTCGAAGACGCCGTCGCCGATCTCGAGGATCGAGACGTCGAAGGTGCCGCCGCCGAGGTCGTAGACCGCGATCGTGCCGGCTTTGGTCTTGTCGAGACCGTAGGCCAGCGCGGCCGCCGTCGGCTCGTTGATGATGCGCAGCACTTCGAGACCGGCGATTTTGCCGGCGTCCTTGGTGGCCTG
>JAIELD010000012.1 GCA_019753285.1 Beijerinckiaceae bacterium
ACCTCATCAACCAAGAGGTGATTGAAGCGCTTGGCCCCAATGGCACGCTCATCAATGTCGCGCGCGGCTCGGTCGTCGACGAGGCGGCACTGGTCTCAGCGCTTCAGGCCGGCAAGCTCGGTGCGGCGGGGCTCGACGTGTTCGAGGTCGAACCTTGTGCGCCGAAGGAGTTGATCGCGATGGATAATGTCGTGCTGCTGCCGCATGTGGCATCGGCCTCGCACCATACGCGCATGCTGATGGGCAACCTCGTCGCCGACAACGTCATCTCCTGGATGAAGGGCAAGGGGCCGCTGACGCCGGTTGCCGAAACGCCCTATAAGCGCGGCAAGTAATCAGCGGCGTCAATCAGGCGCGACAGTCCTGAAGCCGCTTTTTCTGACGCCCCTCGGCGTCGAAATTGGCGGGGTTCAGCCAGGCCTCGAATGCCGCCTTCAATCTCGGCCATTCGCTGTCCAGCATCGAATACCAGGCGGTGTCGCGGTTGCGGCCCTTGACGATGACAGCCTGCCGGAACAGCCCCTCATGGGTAAAGCCTAGCCGCAGGGCGGCCTGTTTCGAGGGTGCGTTGAGGTCGTTGCACTTCCACTCGTAGCGGCGGTAGCCGAGGTCCTCGAACACGTGCCGCGCCATCAGATACATGGCCTCCGTTGCGGCGGCCGAGCGCTGCAGCGCGGGCGAATAGAGGATATACCCGACCTCGATCGTGCGGTTCGACACGTCCGTGCGCAGATAGCAGGCCTGGCCGAGGACGTCGCCCGAAGCAGCGTCGATCACGACATAGGCGAGGTTCGCCGGGTTCGAGGCGAAATCCCGAATATGCGCGACATGCTCGGCAAGCGTCGAAAATGGTCCATTCGGAATGTAAAGCCAGAGGCGGGCTGCATCGGCCGGGTGCGTGACGGCATAAAGGGCAGCGGCGTGCCGTTCGATGTCGAGCGGCTCCAGCCTGACGATGCGGCCAGAAAGCACGGCGCGATTGGGTGATCTCGCTGGCGTGGAATCGACCTCGACGCCAATGGGCAGGCCTGTTTCATCGTCGATAGCGTGATCTGACATGCGCGAATCTTCCGTTCCTTTTAGGCTATCAGACATTGACGTTCATCGCCGCGACGACATCGGCTTCGCCGACCTGATCCATGGGCTGCGAAAGCTTCACGGCCTTGGTGGTGTGATAGGGCCGCATGATGAGGATGACCGTTTCGGTGCCGGGGCAGGAAACGTCGTTGCAGACGATCTCGGAGACTGTGACCGCGATGGTCTCCTGAATTGCCGCGTCTCCGCTCATCTGTGCCCTCACCCAGCCCTTGATCCTTTCGGCGGCGATGGGATCGCGCGGCCGCGGCGGTGCGAAGAGCCTGCCAAGAAGCGCCATGCTGCCCCTACCGACCGACGGGAAGAGTGAGCAGCCCGGCCGCGCCATCGGCTGTACCGAACAGGAGCCGAGAGCCTGAGCGATCCCAGCCGAGCGCGGTCACCGCCTCGCCGCGCGTTTGCCCGCGGACCAGAATTTCCGAGGCATCGGTCAGACGCACGAGCAGGATGAAGCCATCCTCATAGCCGATCGCCAGCACGAGCGCTTTCGGGTGGAAGGCAACCTGGCTCACGCGCCGGTTGCGCACGCCGCATTCGCGCGGGGCTTTGCCCATCGGCCCGTCCTTCGAGGCGAATGGCCAGACGATCGCGGCCTCAGCACCGCTCGTCGCAAGCCAGTTGCCGTCCATCGACCAGGACATGGAGCGTGGTTTCGTCGGATAGCCCGACATGCGCATATGCGCCTTCTCGGGCAGACGCCAGCCATGGAGCTGGTTCTCCTGCATCGAGGTGATCACGTACCGGGCATCCGGTGACCAGACGACGTCGAGATGAGAACCCTTCCATTCGAGGAGATCGGGCGCGGCGAGCGCGTTCGGCATCCAGATCAGCGCGCCGCCATTTTGCGCTGCGGCGAGCTGGTAGCCCTTGGGGCGAAAGGCGAGGCCCTGCGTCGAGCTCTTCGTCGCAAGCGTTTTGATAACGCCCTTGCCGTCCCGGGCCTTCACGCTCTTGCCGGTCGACCAGGCGCAGGTGCCGTCCGGCCCGAGCGCTACCGCGTCGATCCAGCGGTTCTGCTCGTCGCCCATCACCTCGGAGCGGCCGGAGGCGTCGGTTGCGATCACCCTGCCGTCGTCGCCGCCCGTCAGAATGCGCTTGCCGTCGGACGCAGCGACGAGAATGCCGCCCTTGTGGCAGGCAATGGTCTCGTCGCCGATGCGCAGCGCGCCGTCCGCGAGCGCCAGCAGGGGCGTCTCGCCGAGAAACACGGCCGAGATGACGTGCTCTCCGGCTTCGATGGCGGTGACGTTGCCCGTCAGCGATGCGCCGCCCTGCAATGCGTCAGGCGTCTTGAGGTCCGGCATGGTTTCAGGCCGCGCAGGCGAGGAAGCCCTGCCTGATCTCGTCTTCCTTCAAATTCTTGCCGATGAAGACGATCTTCGACTGGCGTTGCTCGCCGGCCTTCCAGTCGCGCTGCAGGTCGCCGTCGAGGATCATGTGCACGCCCTGGAAGACGAAGCGCTTCGGCTCGTCCTTGAAGGCAAGGATGCCCTTCGAGCGCAATATGTCTGCCCCGTCTCGCTGCATGAGGTCATTGACCCAGGTCATGAACTTCTCGCCGTCGACATCGCCGGGGATGACAACGGATAGGGATTGCATGTCCTCATCGTGATAATGTTTCAGGCCGCCATGCGCATGGCCGTGATCGTGCTTTCCATGATCATGCGCATGGCCGTGATCATGGTGATCATGGCCGTGGTGGTGATCGTGGCCGTGGTCATGAGCATGATGGTCGTGCTCGTCCACCTCGAGGAAGGCAGGCTCGAGCTCGAGAATGCGATCGAGGTCGAACGCGCCGCGCCCGAGCACCGCGTCGAGCGGCACGGCGCTGCGCGTGGTCTTGTGCAGCGTCGCATAGGGGTTGATCGCGCGGATGCGGCCTTCGACCTCGGCAAGCTCGTCCTTGGTGACGAGATCGATCTTGTTGAGAATGATCACGTCCGCGAAGGCGATCTGGTTCTTGGCCTCCGGGGCGTCTTTCAGGCGTGCGAGCAGCCATTTGGCGTCGGCGACCGTCACGACCGCGTCGAGGCGGGTTTTCTCCTGCACGTCCTGATCGACAAAGAACGTCTGCGCCACGGGCGCAGGGTCGGCAAGGCCGGTCGTCTCGACGATGATCGCGTCGAACTTGCCCTTGCGCTTCATCAACCCCTCGATGATGCGGATGAGGTCGCCGCGCACGTTGCAGCAGATGCAGCCATTGTTCATCTCGAACACTTCCTCGTCCGCGCCGACGACGAGTTCGTTGTCGATGCCGATCTCACCGAACTCGTTGACGATCACGGCGAATTTCTTGCCGTGCGGCTCGGTGAGGATGCGGTTGAGCAACGTCGTCTTGCCCGCGCCGAGATAGCCGGTGAGCACCGTCACCGGAATTTTGCCGGATGCCGGTTCGGCGGAAGAAACGGATTGTGACATGAAACCCTCGACCCTTGCGGTTCAGTTCGCCAATGCGGCGGTCAACTGCGTGATATTGTGCCTGATCATCTCGATGTAAGTGCTTGCCGGCCCTTTGTCATCCGAGAGCGCGTCCGAATAGATCGCTCCGCCGATCCTCGCGCCGGTCTCTGCGGCGATGCGCTTGATAAGCCTTGGATCGGTGACGTTTTCAAGGAAAACCGCCGGTATCCGTTCCGTTTTGATCTGCCGGATGATCCTCGCGACGTCCTTGGCGGAGGCTTCCGCCTCGGTGGAGACGCCCTGCGGCGCGATGAAGCTGAAACCATAGGCCTTGCCGAAATAGCCGAAGGCGTCATGCGAGGTGATGATGCGCCGGCGATCGGCCGGCAGCCCGGCGATGGCGGCCTTCACCTCGCCTTCGAGCGCATTGAGACGGGCGAGATAGTTGGCGGCGTTCGACTGGTACGTTGCGGCGCGGGCCGGGTCGGCGGCCGCCAGAGCATCGCGAATATTCGCGACATAGACCCTGGCGTTGCCAATGTCCTGCCAGGCATGCGGATCAGGACCGAGCGGCGCATCTTTCCGGCCCTCGCGCAACTCGATCGGGGTGATGCCTTTCGTCGTGACGATGACGGGCGCACGCGCGCCGGAGGACGCGATGAGCCGCTCCATCCAGCCTTCGAGGAGCAGTCCGTTGACGAAGACGACCTTCGCCTCGGAAAGCTTGCGCGCATCGGCCGGCGTCGGCGAATAGACATGCGCGTCGCCGCCTGGAGGGACAAGCGAGGTGACCTCGACCGCATCGCCGCCGACATTGCGCACGAGATCCGCAAGGATGGAGAACGTCGCGACGACTGGCAGCCGCTGAGGCTGCGCCCGCGAAGGCCGCGGCGCTGCGAGCAAAGCCACGGCGACCAATGCCGGTAGTGAGGCGAGCGCGGCACGCCGGGTCAGTTTTGTCCTCGAAGTCTGCAGCATTGTCAGTCTCCTCATATCGACAAGGGATTCAAAATGTAACGTTATACTATTACAATTTAAAGTCGAGGCAATCTGTCGTGCCGGACCGTCATGCGCCGAGATGCTTTTGCGGCAGCAGGCGCCAGATGAAACCGCCCGACGTCCCGAACGCCATTGACGCTCCATAGACGACGCCGATCGTCAGGATGATCGCGGGACCGCTCGGCGCGCCGAGATGGTAGGAGAGAAGCAGCCCCGCCACGCCGCCGAGCGCCGCGATCAGCGTGGCGATGCCGAGCGTGGCGGTGAGATCGCGCGACCAGAACTGCGCGGCGATCGCCGGCAGCATCATCATACCGACCGCGAGCAGCGTGCCGAGCGCGTGGAAGCCGCCGACCAGATTGAGCACGACAAGGCCGAGAAACAGGATATGGACCGGCCCGCCGGCGCGGCTCACCGAGCGCAGGAAGCCGGGATCGACGCATTCGAGCACGAGCGGTCGATAGATGAGCGCAAGCAGCGCCAGCGTCGCCGTTGCGATGGCGGCAAGAAGCAGAAGGGTGTTGTCGTCGAGCGCCAGAACGGTGCCGAACAGAACGTGCAGCAGATCGATGTTGGAGCCCTTCAGCGAGACGATCAGGACGCCGAGCGCCAGCGAGATCAGATAGAAGCCCGCCAGCGAAGCGTCTTCGGCGAGGCGCGTCGTGCGGGTCACGACGCCTGCGAGGATTGCCACGAGAAAGCCGGCGGCGAGCCCGCCAACAGTCATCGCGCCGAGCGACAGGCCGGATACGAGGTAGCCGATGGCCGCCCCCGGCAGAATCGCATGTGCCATGGCGTCGCCCGTGAGACTCATGCGCCGCAGCATCAGGAACACGCCGATCGGCCCGGCGCCGAGGCTGAGCGCGAGGATGCCGACAAGCGCGCGGCGCATGAACTCAAATTCGGCGAAGGGCGCGATCAGCCAGTCCTGCATGCTGCCGAGAAATGCCATCATCACGCGACCTTGTCGCAAATGTCGGCCTGATGCGAAAACGCCTCCACCATGCGGCGGGCTCGCAAAAGATTCTCGCTGCTCAGCGTCTCGCCGGTCGGGCCCCAGGCAACGGCCTCGCGCGCCAGCAGGAGCGTTTCGGGGAAATGCTCACGCACGATACCCATATCGTGCAGCACCGCGATCACCGTACGCTTCTCGCCGTGCCAGCGCGCGATGAGGTCGATGAGATCGGATGTCGTTTTGGCGTCGATCGCGGTGAAGGGTTCGTCGAGCAGGATCAGCCGTGCATCCTGCAGCAGAAGCCGGGCAAACAGCACGCGCTGCATCTGCCCGCCGGAAAGCGTGCCGAGCGCCCGCGCCTCGAAGCCGCGCAGGCCGACGGCGTCGATCGCCTCGGCCACAGGATCGCGTGGGCCGCGAGAAAGACGCCCGAACATGCCGATCCGACGCCAATGGCCCATGCTGACGAGATCATAGACGGTGATCGGAAACGTGCGGTCGATTTCCGCGCTCTGCGGCAGATAGGCGATGTCCTGCGCTCGCAGCCCCGAACGATCGATCGAGCCTTCGAGCGGCACGAGCGTGCCGACGATCGACTTCAGAAGCGTCGACTTTCCGGCTCCATTCGGCCCGACGACGGCGAGCAGCGCGCCGGAGGCGACCGCTCCGCTGAGATGATGAACGGCCGGGTGGCGATCATAGCCGAGCGTCAGGTTGCGAAAGGCGAGCGCTGGCTGCGAACGGGCGTCGGTGGCGGCGATGCTCATTGCAGCGCCCACCAGACGCCGGCCCAAAGGACGAGGCTCATCGCAAGCGCGCCCGCAAGACGCTGCATGGCCGAGAGCGGCAGTAACGAGAAAGGCGGGCGGGCAGGCAGGACGACAGGCTCACCGTGGCTGTGCGGCGCGTGATCGTGGCCCGCAAAATCCGGATGCGCAGGATCAGGATGCGTGTGCGATGTATGGGGATGGGCGTGCGACTGCGCCATGACGGCTCCGATCGCAGCCATAATATGTTATATTATAACGTTCAGCAATCGAATTATGCGGCGAAGCGAGGCTCTCTCACTCGCGGATCGGTTCGATCCGCGACGCGCCCTGCACGAAGCGCCAGATGCCGTAGGCGCCGATCAGCAGCGACACGCCGATCAGGACATCCTTCGCCGTTTCGCCAAGATCCAGCAGGCTTCCCATCGCCCAGCCGAAAGCGAGCGCGGCTCCGAGGATCTCGGTACCGACCAATATCGCCGCCGAGATGATCGTGGTGAGATTTGCCCGGTTGATGCGACCCGCCATGAGGAACCCTTTGTTTTATCAGCGCTCGCCCGCCAATTTGCGGATGACACGGCAGGATTGCTATAGGAAGGTCGCTGTCCAATCAAGGCCAGACCAACCTGCCTCCCGCCCTCGCTCTCAAGGTTCTCCGATGCTCGAAACACCCGTCTACGCCAAAGCCGCCGCGGCCGCGCCCCATTATCTCGCTGCACAGGCCGGCGAAGCCATCCTCGAGGAAGGCGGCAATGCTATCGAGGCGATGGTTGCGATGGCTGCGGTGATTGCGGTCGTCTATCCGCACATGAACTCGATCGGCGGGGACGGCTTCTGGCTCATCCGCGAACCGTCCGGCAAGACGCATGCGATCGAGGCCTGCGGCTTTGCCGGTGAGCACGCGACGGTCGATCGCTACAAAAAGGCCGGCTACGACAAGATACCGATGCGCGGCCCCTTCGCGGCGCTGACCGTGCCGGGCGCGATCGGCGGCTGGCAAAGGGCGCTCGAGGGCTCGACTGCGCTCGGCGGCAAGCTGCCGCTGTCTGTGCTGCTGCACCACGCGATCAGCCATGCGAGGGATGGCTACGAGGTCTCGCATTCCGAGGAGCGGACGATCCCGAACGAGATGGATGGACTGCATGCGCTCGCAGCTTTCGCGACCAAATATCTCGTGGAAGGCGAGCGTCCGAAGGCCGGCAGCATCCGAAAATCGAGCGCCATGGCTTCGACCTTCGAGCATCTGGCGTCCGCCGGTCTCGACGATTTCTATCGCGGCGACGTGGCGCGCGAGATGGCCACCGAGATGGAGGAAGCCGGAACGCCCGTCACGCGCGACGACCTGAAGCGCTACCGCGCCAATCTGCGCAAGCCGCTTTCGGTGCGGCTCGCAGACGCCACGGTCTATAATTGCCCGCCGCCGACGCAGGGGCTCGCCTCGCTCGCGCTGCTCGGCGTGTTCGAAAATCTGAAGACGTCGCGCCTCGACAGTTTCGAGCATGTCCATGGTCTGGTGGAGGCGACGAAGATCGCGCTGATGATCAGAGACAAGGTCGTGACCGATTTCGATCATCTCAGCGAGGATCCGGCTTCATTCCTCACCAAGGATGCCCTCGCCGCGCAGGCCTCACGCATCTCGATGACGAAGGCTCTGCCCTTCCCGCTTGCGCCGGACAAGGGCGACACGATCTGGATGGGCGCGATGGACGCCTCCGGCATGGTGGTCAGCTACATCCAGTCGATCTACTGGGAGTATGGCGCAGGCGTCTTCCTGCCGAAGACGGGCGTGCTGATGCAAAACCGCGGTGCGACCTTCTCGCTCGACCCGCGCGCCAAAAATCCGCTTCAGCCCGGCCGGCGGCCGTTCCACACGCTCAACCCGCCGCTTGCCGTGTTCGACGACGGGCGCATCGCCTGTTTCGGCTCCATGGGCGGCGACGGCCAGCCGCAATTCCAGGCGCAGGTGTTCAGCCGCTACCGGCTCGGTATGGGCGTGGCGGACGCCTGCGCTGCGCCGCGTTTCCTGCTCGGCCGCACCTGGGGCAGCGTCAGCACGGGCCTCAAGCTGGAGGACAGTTTCGATCCTGATCTGGTGCGCGCACTGGAGCGCGTCGGCCAGCCCGCCGAGGTCTCGAACGATCCCAACCATGACGGGTTTGGCCATGCCGGGCTGATGGTGCGGCATCCCTCCGGCCGTATCGAGGCGGCGCATGATCCGCGCTCGGACGGAGGCTCGGCGGGGTTCTAAGCCCCGCCCTGGCTCCCTAGAAACCCAAGCAGCAGCCCCGCGCCGAGCAGGGCGATGAACAGGGCGGCGGCGAATTCAAGCCCGCGCGCCATGATCTCTCCGCCGCGCGACTGGCCGGAGGCGAAGCGCAGCGCCAGCAGCTTGGCGAAGACCGCAAGCGCTGCGATGGCCGTGGTCGTGATGGCGGTGCCGAGCGACATGGCCGCAACCGCTGCGATGCCGACCGCGAAGATGCCCTGGCTCAAGGCGAAGACCAGGACGAGGATGGCTCCGGTGCAGGGCCGCGCCCCGGCCGCGAAAACCGTGGCCGCCGTCTCGCGCAGCGTCATCCGCCGGTCGATGAGCGCGGGGTCCGGCATGTGGACATGGTCGCAGTCGGGTCCGTGGATGTGGGCGCCAACTGCCCCCGGGCGGACAGCCTGCAGCAGCGCCGAGCCCTTGCGCCAGATGAGCCAGAGTCCGAAGGCGGCGATCGCGGCGTAGCTCGCGATTTCGACATAGCCAGCCGCGGCGGTCATGTCCTGCGCCGTTCCGCGCAGAAGGATCGCGATGACGCCGATGATCGCGATCGCGACGAGGCCCTGGAAGGCGGCGGCGAGAAAGGCGATGGTCGCGCCCCGCCGCAGCGCCCGCTCGTTCGCGATCATGTAGGAGGCGATGATCGCCTTGCCGTGCCCGGGGCCCGCCGCATGGAAGACGCCGTATAAAAATGACACGCCCGCGAGCCAGAACACGGCCGTGCCTTTGGTCTTTGTGTCTCTTACGGCGGCGTTGATCGTTTTATAGAATTCGGACTGCTTTTCGAGAATCCAGGCGACGACGGCGTTGCCGGGCGGTGAGGCTGCGCCTTCCGCGCCGCCTATGCCGAACGGCATCTTGCGCGGCGGACCGAAGCCCTGCGCGAAAGCAGGATCGCTTGCGACCATCGCCAGTGCGAGGATCGCGAGAACCATCACACCGACCGCCAGCGCCAAGGGCTCCCATCTGCGTCGCATGGCGGTCAAGGGCATGCCACCAGCGCCCTGTCCGCCTGGCCGGCTCCGTAGTCGGATGAGGCGCTGAGCTGGTTGAAGAACTCCTCGGACAGCGACTTCGATGCGCCGGTGTCGAAGCGCGGCGGCGCTTTGATGCTGACCGTGCAGCCTGCCGCCGCGCCCTGCAACGTCACCGCCTGAGGTCCGTCGAACACGAAGGAGACGAAATAGGTCGGGTCATAGACCTGGAAGGTGAGCGTGCGCCCGGAGATCGGGGCTTTCGTCGGCAGGGTGAAATTGAGCGTCAGCTTGCCGTCCGCGTAATCGAGCCAATAATTCTCGGGCTGACCGAATTCGAGCTTCTTGCCAGACGATTTGCCGAAGCTGAAATAGTCGTATTCGGCGAGCGACTCCACGTTGATCTTGGCGAGGCCGGCGAGGTCCTCACGCGTGAATTTGCCGTCCTTCTTTGAGTCGAGGCCTTGAACGGCGAAGGCCGAGTAGGATTCGTCGAAGGTCCAGTGCTGTTTCACGGCTGTGAAGTTGCCGCTGGAATCGTAAACGAGTTCGGATTTCGCGACGATGAAGACGTGCGGGTGGGCGCCCGCCGGCGCGTTCTCGATCAGAAGCGCGATGGCGAGGGCGGCCGAGGCGAGTGCGGAGGATTTGACTGAGGTCATGTCGCAAGGTTGATGAGTGAGCGTCGTGGCTTTTTATAGACCAGCGAAAGCGAAAGTGCGACAGTTACAAAAGTGGCGCGATACCTGGCCAACAAACATGATCATATTATATTCTGGTAATATAATTTCAAAATTGGATTGTTAACGTCATAAAGTGACTGAAAAATGGGTTTCGGCGTGGCGTTCTTGCTTTCGGGCCCGTGTGTCGGCCTGTCCATTGACAAGGGGCTGAAAAGGTCAGCATCCTTGACATAAATCGGTGCTTTGATGGCAGAATCCGGCTTCAGGAGCCGCGATCGAAAAGAGGCGAAAAACGAATTCGCCCATCGCCAGTTTTGAAGCGCGGTCGGCGGAGGGTATGCGATGGACGATCTTTCTATTCTCAAGACCGTGTCGCTCGGCGACAAATACGATCTGACAAAAGACCGTGTCTTCATCTCCGGCTCGCAGGCCATCGTCCGCCTGCTGCTGCTCCAGGCCGCGCTCGACAAGGCTGCCGGGCTCAACACCGCAGGCTTCGTATCGGGTTATCGCGGTTCGCCGCTCGGCGGGCTCGACCAGCAGATCTTCAAGACGCGCAAGCAGCTCGCAGCGTCCAACATCGTCTTCCAGCCCGGCCTCAACGAGGAGCTTGCAGCCACCGCCTGCTGGGGCACCCAACAGGCCGAGATGCTCGGCGAAGGCAAATATGACGGCGTCTTCTCGCTCTGGTATGGCAAGGGCCCGGGCGTCGACCGCTCCGGCGACGTGTTCCGCCACGCCAATCTCGCCGGCTCGTCGAAGCATGGCGGCGTGCTCGCCCTGATGGGCGACGACCATACCGCTGAATCCTCGACCAACGCGCACCAGACCGAGTTTCACTTCGTCGATGCGATGATGCCGATCCTCAATCCGGCGGGTGTGCAGGAAATCCTCGATTACGGCATTTACGGCTATGCACTCAGCCGCTTCGCCGGCGTCTGGACCGCAATGAAATGCGTCAAGGACAATATCGAATCGACCGCCAGCGTCGAAACCCATCCGGAGCGGTTCAAGATCGTGCGGCCGGAGTTCGACATGCCGCCAGGCGGACTCAACATCCGGCCCGAGCTCGATTTCATCGCTCAGGAAGAGCGGATGCACGAGTACAAGCGCGAAGCTGCGGTCGCGTTCGTGCGCGCCAACAAGCTCAACCGCATGGTATTTTCCGGCGGGCGGGCTCCGCGCATCGGCATCGTCACCGTCGGCAAGAGCTATCTCGACGTGCGGCAGGCGCTCGAAAGCCTCGGCATCGACGAGGTCCGCGCCAACCAGATCGGCCTCCGGCTCTACAAGATCGCCTGCCCCTGGCCGCTCGATCCGCAGGGCCTCTACGATTTTGTCGACGGCCTCGAAACAGTGATGGTGATCGAGGAGAAGCGCTCTCTGATCGAGGTACAGGTGCGCGAGGAGTTGTACGGCACCTCCCGCCAGCCGGTCGTCGTCGGCAAGAAGGACGAAGCCGGCCAGTGGCTCTTCCCCGTGAAGGGCGCGCTCGACCCCAACGACATCGCCATCGCGATCGGCGAGCGGCTGCTGAAGGTCGCCCCGAACGAGGAGATCGCCGCGCGGCTGGCCCGCGTGCGGGAGGTGCAGTCGGCGAGCGTCAAGGTCGAGGAAGTGGCGAAGCGCACGCCCTATTTCTGCTCGGGCTGCCCGCATAATTCCTCGACCAAGGTGCCGGAGGGGATGCGCGCCGCCGCCGGTATCGGCTGCCATTACATGGCTTTGTGGATGGACCGCGAGACCTACGGCTTCACGCAGATGGGCGGCGAGGGCGCGCAGTGGGTCGGCGAATCGCCTTTCTCCACCCGCGACCACATCTTCCAGAATTTGGGCGACGGCACCTACAACCATTCCGGCATTCTGGCGCTGCGCTGGGCGATCGCCTCCAAGACCAACATCACCTACAAGATCCTGTTCAACGATGCGGTCGCCATGACCGGCGGCCAGCCGCATGAGGGCGCGCTGACGGTCGACATGATCGCGCGCCAGGTGCGGGCGGAAGGCGTGGATCGCATCGCGGTCGTGACCGACGAGCCTGAAAAATACGGCTCGGGCTTTCCATGGCCGGCAAACATCACCGTCAGCCATCGCGAAGACCTCATCGAGGTGCAGAAGGAGCTGGCGGCCGTCCCCGGCGTCTCGGTGATGATCTACGACCAGACCTGCGCCGCAGAAAAGCGCCGCCGCCGCAAGCGCGGTCAGTTTCCCGATCCCGACAAGCGCGTCATCATCAATGAGCTTGTCTGCGAGGGCTGCGGCGATTGCGGCGTGAAATCGAACTGCGTCTCGGTGCAGCCGGTCGAGACCGAGTTCGGTCGCAAGCGGCACATCGACCAGTCGAACTGCAACAAGGACTTTTCCTGCGTCAACGGCTTCTGCCCGTCCTTCGTGACGGTGCATGGCGCGAAGGTGAGGAAGGCTGTCGTCGCGAAGCCCGAGGTTTCCGCGCCGGTGATGGCCGTGCCGGAGCCGGTCGCGCCCTCGCTCGACGATGCGCCCTGGGCGGCGATCGTCACCGGCATCGGCGGCACGGGGGTCGTCACCGTCGGCGCCATCCTCGGCATGGCTGCGCATCTCGAGGGCAAGGGCTGCGGCATGATCGACATGGCGGGTCTTGCGCAGAAGGGTGGGGCGGTCACCAGCCATATCCGCCTTGCGAAGACGCCGGAGGACATCCACTCGATCCGCGTTGCGGCGGGCATGGCCGATCTCATCCTCGGCTGCGATCTCGTCGTCTCGGGCTCGAAGAAGGTGCTTGCGAGCGTCAGTCACGGGCGGACGCTGTTCGTCGCCAACACGGCGGAGACGATGCCGGGAGATTTCACCCGCAACGCCGACTATTCGCTGCCGACCGAGCGGTTGAAGCGCGCTATCACGGCAGCGGCGGGTGCTGAGCGCACATCGTTCATCAACGCGACCGACATCGCGACGCGCATGTTCGGCAATTCGATCGCGGCCAACATGTTCATGCTGGGCTTCGCCTATCAGCGTGGCGGCATTCCGCTCTCGTCCGCCGCGCTGGTGAAGGCGATCGAGATCAATGGCGAGGCGGTCAAGATGAACCAGTCTGCCTTCGAGTGGGGCCGGCGCGCGGCGCATGATCCTGCCTCTATCGTGGCGGAGATCGGCCCGGAGATTTCCGAGACCAAGAAGGCCGATCTGTCGCAGACCCTCGACGACATGATCGAGCGTCGGGTTTCGTTTTTGACCGAGTATCAGAACCGGGCCTATGCCGAGCGCTACCTGACGCAGGTCGAGCGCGTGCGGGCGGTCGAACGCCAGGCGACGCCGGGCATGACCGGCCTCTCCGAGGCCGTGGCGCGCTATTATTTCAAGCTGATGGCCATAAAGGACGAGTACGAGGTCGCGCGGCTCTACACCAACGGTGCATTCCAGCGGCAGGTCGAAAAGGAGTTCGAGGGGAATCTCACCTTCGAGTTCCACCTCGCGCCGCCCTTCATGGGCAAGGTGGATTCGGCCGGCAACCCGAAGAAGACGAGCTTCGGCCCCTGGATGATGAGCGCGTTCAAGGTTCTGGCGAGGCTTAAATTCCTGCGCGGCTCGGCGCTCGACCTTCTCGGCAAGACGGAAGAGCGGCGCATCGAGCGGGCGCTCATTGCCGAATACGAGACCACGATTGGCAGGCTGCTCGCCGGCCTGACGCCCGACACCCATGCGCTTGCCGTTGCGATCGCCAGCATACCCGAGAAAATCCGGGGCTATGGCCATGTCAAGCTGCGCCATCTCGAAGCCGCGAAGGCGGAGGAAGCGGCGCTGCTGGAGCAGTTTTCGAGCCCCCGAACGAGCCTTCCACTGGCGGCGGAGTAAAAACGCGCGGTAAAGTGGCGCGCCGCGAACAAAAGCCGATGTCCGACCTTTGAAGGGCTTGAAGTCGGCACGTCATCTGTTCACACTAAGCTTCAAGTGGTTCGATATCAGAGGCATGAATGCCCGGTCGGCCGCGAGGGAGTGAGCGTGACCAGTTTGCCGACTGACGAACGAACGGTTTCTTCTTTCGATACGTTTCCCAAGCTGCTGGCCGGCCACGCCAGCAAGCGCCCGCACGCGACTGCGATGCGCCACAAGGACCTCGGCATCTGGCAGAGCTGGAGCTGGGCCGAACTCAACGACAATGCCCGCGCCTATGCCGTCGGCCTCGAGGCGCTCGGCCTGAAGAAGGGCGACAAGATCGCCATTATCGGCGCGAACCGCCCGAAGCTCTACTGGACGATCATGGCCGCGCAGATGCTCGGCGCGATCCCCGTGCCGGTCTATGCCGATGCCGTGGCGGATGAGATGGCCTATGTGCTCGAACACGCGGAGGTCACGTTCGCGACGGTGCAGGATCAGGAGCAGGTCGACAAGGTTCTCTCCGTCGCGGATCGCGTGCCGCTCCTCAAAGAAATCATCTACGATTGGGAGCGGGGCCTGCGCGACTATGATCACAGCCGCATGCGCTCGGTCGATGCCGTGATCAGGGAAGGGCGCGCCAGGCTGGCGGACGATCCCGATGCGGCGTCCAAGCTTGATGACCGCATCGCAGCCGGCAAGCCCGACGACATCTCGATCATGCTCTATACCTCCGGCACGACCGGCCGCTCGAAGGGTGTGATGCTGACGGCGGGGGGCTGCATCCGCGCCGCGACCGACACCGTGAATTTCGATCATCTCACAGACAAGGACGTGGCGCTCGCCTACCTTCCGATCGCCTGGGTCGGCGACCATTATCTCAACTATGCACAGGGGCTCGTCGCCGGTTTCTGCACCGCCTGCCCTGAGAGCGCCGACACGGCGCAGGCCGATCTCAAGGAAATCGGCCCGAGCTTCTATTTCGCGCCGCCGCGCGTGTTCGAAAACCTGCTGACCCGCGTGATGATCCGCATGGAGGATGCGGGATCACTGAAGCGGCGCATGTTCCATCACTTCCTTGGCGTCGCCAAGAAGCATGGCGAAAAGATCCTCAATGGCGAGCCCGTGCCGCTGTCGGGCAGGCTCGCCTATGCGCTCGGAAATCTCCTCGTCTACGCGCCCTTGAAGAACGCGCTCGGCTTCAGCCGCATCCGTGTCGCCTACACGGCTGGCGAGGCGATAGGCCCGGAACTCTTCTCCTTCTACCGCTCGCTCGGCATGAATTTGAAGCAGCTCTACGGCCAGACGGAAGCCTTCCTCTACGTGACCGCGCAGCCGGACGGCGAGATCAGGGCCGATACGGTCGGGCCGGCGACGCCCAATGTCGAGATCAGGATCGCCGAGAACGGCGAGGTGCTCTACAGATCGCCCGGCCAGTTCGTCGGCTATTACAAGGACGCCGAGAAGACAGCCGAAACGATGACCGAGGACGGCTTCATCAAGACGGGCGATGCCGGCTTCTTTGATGAAAACGGCCACCTCAAGATCATCGATCGGGCCAAGGATGTCGGCAGGCTGAAATCCGGGGCGCTGTTCGCACCCAAATATATCGAGAACAAGCTCAAATTCTTCCCCAACATCAAGGAGGCCGTGGTGTTCGGGCAGGGCGAGGAGGCGGTGACCTGCTTCCTCAATATTGACCTCACCGCCGTGGGCAACTGGGCCGAACGCAACAACATCTCCTACGCCTCGTATCAGGAGCTGGCGCAGCATCCCGAGGTGCTCCAGATGATGAGCCGCCATGTGCGCGAGGTGAACGCCTCGCTCGCTGCCGAGCCGATGATGGCCGCGGCGCAGATCAGCCGCTTCCTCGTGCTGCACAAGGAGCTCGATGCGGATGACGGCGAATTGACCCGCACGCAGAAAGTCAGACGCGGCTTCATCGCAGAGCGCTACGATCCGCTGGTGAAAGCGCTCTATAATGGCGCGACCGAGCAGGACATCACGACGGAAATGACCTTCGAGGATGGGCGCAAGGGCTCGATCTCGGCAAGGGTCCGCGTGCTCGACGCCGAGACCGTGCCTGTGGCAAGCGCGCCGACTGCCGTTCCGACGAGGCAAGCGGCATGAGAGCGCCATCCGCCCGCGAGGCCCTGCTCAGTGTCGAGAACATCTCGCTCTCCTTCGGCGGGGTGAAGGCGATTTCCGACGTCTCGTTCGACATCGAGAAAGGCGAGATCCGGGCGATCATCGGCCCGAACGGTGCGGGCAAGACCTCGATGCTCAACTGCATCAACGGCTTCTACCACCCCCAGATCGGCTCCATCACCTATAAGGGCGCGACTCGCTCGAAGATGCGCCCGCATGTGGCCGCGACGCAGGGCATCGCCCGCACCTTCCAGAACGTGGCCCTGTTCAAGGGCCTGTCGACGCTCGACAACATCATGACCGGGCGCACGCTGAAGATGAACAGCAACTTCTTCTGGCAGCTCTGGCGGCAGGGGCCGGCCATGAAGGAGGAGATCGAGCATCGCAAGCTCGTCGAGACGATCATCGATTTCCTCGAGATTCAGCACATCCGCAAGGTGCCGGTCGGCAAGCTGCCCTATGGTTTGCAGAAGCGGGTCGAGCTTGCCCGCGCGCTCGCCATGGAGCCCGAGCTGCTGCTGCTCGACGAGCCGATGGCCGGCATGAACCTGGAAGAAAAAGAGGATATGTGCCGCTTCATCCTCGATGTGAACTCGCAATACGGCACGACGATCGCGCTCATCGAGCATGATATCGGCGTGGTGATGGACCTCTCCGACCGCATCGTCGTCATGGAATATGGCCGCAAGATCGCCGACGGTGTGCCGGCTGACGTGAAAAGCGACCAACGCGTCATCGACGCGTATCTCGGAGTGGCGCACTGATGCTCTACTCCATCTTCATCGACCCCTTCGTGCAGATGGCTGGCGCGCCCGACCTGCTCGTGCAGACGATCTGGGAGGGCACGGTCTCCGGCGTGCTCTATGCGCTCATCGCGCTCGGTTTCGTGCTGATCTATAAGGCGTCCGGCGTGTTCAACTACGCGCAGGGCATCATGGTCGTGTTCTCGGCGCTGACGCTGGTCGGTACCTATCAGAAGCTCGGCGGCCTCGGCTTTTCGGGGCCTGGGGCGGCTTTCCTGGCGCTGGCCTTCGCGCTGCTCGTCATGTTCATCCTCGCCGTCACGGTCGAGCGGGTGGTGCTGCGCCCGCTGGTCAACCAGCCGGACATCATCCTCCTGATGGCGACCTTCGGCGTCACGTATTTTCTCATCGGCTTCGGTGAATACGTCTTCGGCGGCGAACCCAAGCAGATGATCGCCGAGCAGTTGTTCCTGCCGAAGGGCGCGACAGAGTTCCAGATGGCCGGCGGCTTCGTGCAGTTGCAGAACATCGACGTCGCAGCCGCCGTCATCGCGGTCATCATGATCATCGGCCTCTCGGCCTTCTTTCAATATACCCGCATCGGGCGGGCGCTGCGTGCGGTGGCGGACAGCCACAAGGCCGCGCTCTCGGTCGGCATTTCGCTCAATCAGATCTGGATCGTCGTCTGGTTCACGGCCGGCATCGTCGCGCTCGTCACGGGCATCATGTGGGGCGCGCGCTCCAATGTCTCCTTCGCGCTGGAAGTCGTGGCGCTGAAGGCGCTGCCGGTGCTGATCCTGGGCGGTCTCACCTCCATCCCCGGCGCCATCGTCGGCGGGCTCATCATCGGCATCGGCGAGAAGCTCGGCGAGTTCTACTGGGGGCCGCTCGTCGGCAGCGGCATCGAAAGCTGGCTCGCCTATGTCATCGCGCTTGCCTTCCTGCTGTTCAGGCCGCAGGGCCTGTTCGGCGACAAGATCATCGAGCGGATCTGAGCCATGTTCTATCGCGAGGCAGGCCAGTTCAAGACCGACTATGCAGCCGACATGGCGGTGTTCCCGATCCGGCAGGACCGGATCGGCCTTGCGCTGATCCTGTTCGTCGCCTTCGTGATCGTGCCGGCCTTCGGCAGCGATTTCCTGCTGCAGGTCGTGATGATCCCGACGCTCGTCTTCGCGCTGGCGACGATCGGGCTTAATCTCCTCACCGGCTACACCGGCCTCCTCTCGCTCGGCACTGCGGGCTTCATGGGGGTCGGAGCATTCGCCTGCTACAAGCTGACGACGCTGTTTCCGGGCGTCAGCATCGTCATCTGGGTGCTGGCGTCCGGTTTCTTCTCCGCGGCGATCGGCGCGGCCTTCGGCCTGCCGTCGCTCCGCATCAAGGGGTTCTATCTCGCCGTCGCGACGCTTGCGGCGCAGTTCTTCCTGCAATGGTGCTTCGTCCGCATTCCGTGGTTGATCAACTACAACGTCTCCAACGCCATCGAGGTGCCGGAGCGTACGCTGCTCGGCCTCATCGTCACCGGCCCCAAGGCAAGCCCCGAGGTCAGATATCTCATCACCCTCGCCATCGTCGTGGCGCTCGCCTGGGTCGCCTCCAACATCGTTCATGGCCGCATTGGCCGCTCCTGGATGGCGGTGCGCGATATGGACATTGCGGCCGAACTCATGGGCATCAGGCTGCTGCCGACCAAGCTCCTCGCTTTCGCCGTCTCTTCCTTCTATTGCGGCGTCGCAGGGGCCTTGATGGTGTTCTTCTGGTTCGGCGGCGCGGAGCCGGACGTGTTCTCGATCAGCCAGTCCTTCCTGATCCTGTTCATGGTCATCATCGGCGGGCTTGGCTCGATCGTCGGCTCCTTCATGGGCGCCGCCTTCATCTACATTCTGCCGATCGCGCTCGGCAGCCTTGCGGCGGCGTTCAACGCGCCCATTCCACCTGCGACGCTCGAACACCTGCGCTATATGATCGTCGGCGCGATGATCATCGTCTTCCTCATCGTGGAGCCGCATGGGCTCGCGGCGCTCTGGCGGACGACGAAGCAGAAATTGAGGACCTGGCCGTTCCCCTATTAGACGGGCAGGGTGAGAAGAAGGCCTCAGCGCTCGAAGAAGCGCGAGGCGAGGCGAACTTGGAATTTGGGATTTCAACTCAACCGATCTGGGAGGATCACATGAAGCATCTGAAATCATTGACGGCAGGCGTGGCGCTGGCCGCCGGCCTCGGAGCAGCCGCTCCTGCTTTCGCCGCGGACGAGATTTTCGTGCCGCTCTTCACCTATCGCACCGGCCCGTTCGCAGGCTCCGGCGTGCCGATCGCAGACGGCATGAAGGACTACCTCACCATGCTCAACGAGCGTGATGGCGGCATTGGCGGCGTCAAGCTGAAACTGGAAGAGTGCGAGACCGGCTACGACACCAAGAAGGGCGTCGAGTGCTACGAGTCGATCAAGGGCAAGAACCCTGTGATGACGAATCCCTGGTCGACCGGCATCACGCTCCAGCTCATTCCGAAGGCCGGCGTCGACAAGATCCCCGTGCTCTCGATGGCTTACGGCCTCTCGGCGGCCGCGCGCGGCGACACGTTTCCCTGGGTGTTCAATCCGCCGAACACCTATTGGGACGGCCTCTCCATCATCATGAAATACATCGGCACGCAGGCCGGCGGGATGGACAAGCTGAAGGGCAAGACGATCGGCTACATCTATCTCGACGCCGGCTTCGGCAAGGAGCCGATCCCGCTCTTCGAGCAGTACGCCAAGGATGTCGGCTTCACGCTGAAGCTCTATCCGGTCGGTGCGACCGAGATGCAGAACCAGTCGGCGCAATGGCTCAACGTCCGCCGCGACAAGCCCGACTTCATGGTGATGTATGGCTGGGGTGCGCTCAACCCTACCGCCATCAAGGAAGCCGTGAAGATCGGCTATCCGATGGACAAGTTTGTCTCGATCTGGTGGCCGGGCGAGGATGACGCCCGCTCCGCAGGCGAAGGTGCAAAGGGCTTCAAGACGCTCAACTGGCATGCCGTCGGCGCGGACTTCCCGGCCATGCAGGACGTCAAGAAGTACGTCGTGGATGCCGGCAAGAGCCTCTATCCGAAGGAGAAGTTCGGAGAGCTGCTTTATGCGCGCGGCGTCTATAACGCCATCCTGATCGCCGAAGGCATATCGCAGGCGCAGAAGATCACCGGCAAGAAGGTCGTCACCGGCGAGGATGTCCGTCGCGGCCTCGAGCAGATGGACCTCTCCGAAGCGCGCCTCAAGGAAATCGGGCTGGCCGGCTTCACCGCGCCGCTCAAGCTCTCCTGCGCCGACCATAACGGCCACCGCGCCGCCTTCGTGCAGGAATGGACCGGCACCGCCTGGAAGAAGGTCACCGATCCGATCGAGCCCAATCTCCAGGTCGTGACGCCGCTGCTTGACGGCGCAGCGAAGGACTACGCCGAAAAAAACACCGGCTGGCCGAAGCGGACGGAAGTCTGCGACAAGGCGAGCTGAGCGCTTTTCGCTCCTGATCCGATCCGGTCGCGGTCCGCCGCGGCCGGATGCTTTACCTCTGCTTGAGGGGATGATCGCCTCGTGACACTGAAAATCTATGGCCACCCTGTCTCCCGCGCTTCCAGGCCGATCTGGATGGCGGAGGAGCTTGGCCTCGACTACGAGATCAGCACGGAGGGCTATCGCGGACGCGACGCTTGCAGCCCGGATTTTCTGGCGCTGAACCCCAACGGCATGATCCCTGTGATCGACGATGGCGGCTTCATTTTATGGGAATCCATGGCGATCACGCTTTACCTGGCGAAAAAGCATGGCGGACCGCTCGGTCCCGCCTCGACCGAAGAAGACGGGCTGATGACGCAATGGTCCTTCTGGGTAATGACGGAATTTGAAAAGCCGGCGCTCGAGCTCATCCTGCATCGCGGCGGGCTGCCGGAAGACAAGCGCGACGAGAGCCGCGCGCAAAAGGCCGCGCAGAGCTTGCGTCGCCCGCTTGGCGTGCTCGACCATGCGCTTGCCGATCGCGAATACCTTGTCGGCGGCCGCTTCACCGTCGCCGATCTCAATGTCGGCTCCGTGCTCAACTGGGCGCGCTCGGCGCCTGAGGTGTTGTCATCATTCGCAGGCGTGACGGCCTATCTCGACAGGGTGAGAGCCCGGCCGGGCTTCAAGGCTCTTCGCGAGCTCCAGCGCGGAGCAAAGCTGCCATCCTGGGTCGAGAAGCGCGTCGCGCGTGGGGCGGGCGGATCATGACCAGCGCAACACCGATCCTTGCCGTCAACAATATCGAGGTCATCTACGATCATGTGATCCTCGTGCTGAAAGGGGTTTCATTCACCGTGCCGCAGGGCGGCATCGTCGCCATTCTCGGCGCGAACGGCGCTGGCAAGACGACGACGCTGAAGGCGATCTCCAATCTTCTCCACGCCGAACGCGGCGACGTCACCAAGGGGTCGATCGAGTTCGAGGGAAGCCGGATCGACAAGCTGACGCCGAGCGAGCTGGTCAGGCGCGGCTGCATTCAGGTGATGGAAGGCAGGCACTGCTTCGCCCATCTCAGCATTGACGAGAATCTCATGACCGGCGCGTTCACGCGCAAGGACGGCAACCGCGCGATCAAGGCCGATCTCGAGCGCGTCTACGACTACTTTCCGCGCCTGCGCCAGCGCCGCAACGCCATCGCTGGCTACACGTCAGGCGGCGAGCAGCAGATGTGCGCGATCGGGCGGGCGATGATGTCGAAACCGAAGATGATCCTGCTTGACGAGCCCTCCATGGGCCTCGCGCCGCAGATCGTCGAGGAGATCTTCGAGATCGTGAAGGATCTGAACAGCCGCGAGGGCGTGTCGTTCCTCATCGCCGAGCAGAACACCAACATGGCCCTCAAATACGCGACCTACGGCTATATCATGGAGACTGGCCGCATCGTGATGGATGGCGAGGCGACGGCGCTGCGCGAGAACGAGGATGTGAAGGAATTCTACCTCGGCGTCGGCGGGGCCGATCGCAAGAGCTTCCGCGACGTGAAGAGCTACAAGCGCCGCAAGCGCTGGCTGGCGTGAGGTTGCAGCGATCGAGGTGCTATACCGCACGGTGCCGCCTCGCCGGGATGCAGAAATGCTTTATTCAATACGGATGGATCCCGGATCGCGCTTCGCTTGTCCGGGATGACATGAATCAAAAGACAGTTGCCACATGAAAAATCATTTCGACAAACGTGAAAAGTGGCCGATGGAACGGCGCGAAAAGGCGCTGTTCCATGATCTGCGCGGATTGCTCGCGGCCTCCGTCAGGCATGCGCCCGGGCTGCGGCGGCAGCTTCGCGGCATCGACATCGATG
>JAIELD010000035.1 GCA_019753285.1 Beijerinckiaceae bacterium
GAGTGCCAGGCGCATCGCTCCGCCCCACCAGAGCGTGCCGTCGGTTGAGATCCGGCGAAGTGCTGGAAACGCATCGTTGGCTTCGGCGCCGAGCCGAGGTTCGCCGCCATCCTCGACCAGACGGTCGTCGCGCTCGACCGCTCGCGTCTCGTCGCAGAGACAACGGAGGCCGCCGCCCGCGAGGAGAATGAACGCCTGCGCGCCACGCTTCTGTCCTCCCTGTCGCATGATCTGCGCACGCCGCTCGCCTCTATCGTCGGCGCGGTGACGACGCTCCGGCACTATGCCGGCAAGATGCCCGAAGAAACGGCAGCGGATCTCCTCGTCTCGATCGAGGAGGAGGCGGCGCGGCTCTCGCGCTTCGTCGCCAACATGCTCGACATGTCGCGCATCGAAACGGGCGAACTCGACGCGCGGCGCGACTGGGTCGATGTCGGCGACGTGATCCGCAGCGCCGTCAGTCGTGGCCACTCCATCTTTCCGAAGCGACCGATCCATGCGAGCCTCGCTGATCGGCTTCCGCTGGTGAGGGGAGACGCGATCCTGCTTGGCCAGGTGCTGTTCAACCTCATCGACAACGCCAACAAGTATGCCGGGCCCGGAACGCCGACCGCAATCCACGCGCGACAGGAAGGGCCGGACCTCGTCATCAGCGTCACCGATGAGGGGGTCGGCATTCCCCCGGGCGATCTCGAACGGGTCTTCACCAAATTCTACCGCGGCGGCACCGCCGATGGCCGCGAGGCCGGCACCGGGCTTGGCCTCTCCATCTGCCGCGGCCTGATCGAGGCAATGGGCGGGACGATCGCGGCGCAGAGCCCGGCGGTGCGGCGACGCGGCACGCGCATCCTCATCCGGCTACCGGCAGCGGAGCCCGATCTTACGCCGGAGACGCCCCCCGGCGCGGACGCGATGGAGACCGTCGGCCAGACATGAACAGGCAGCGCATCCTCGTCGTGGACGACGAACCGCAGATCCAGCGCTTCCTGACGCCCGCTCTAGTCGCGGCCGGCTATGAGACGCTCAATGCCGCGAATGCGGCCGATGCGCTAAGGCTGATCGCCACCATGGCGCCGGACGCCGTCGTGCTCGATCTCGGCCTGCCCGATCTAGACGGCAAGGACGTGCTGCGGCAGCTTCGCGCCTTCTGCGAGGTGCCGGTGCTGGTGCTCTCCGCCCGAGACCGCGAAGCGGAGAAGATCGCAGCGCTCGACCTCGGCGCGGATGACTACATCGAAAAGCCCTTCGCGATCGGCGAGCTTATGGCGCGGCTGCGCACGGCGCTGCGCAGAAAGGCCCGTGAGGCCGGGGAGCAGACGCGGGTCGAGATCGGCCCGCTCGTCGTCGACACGCTGAAGCGGCTCGTCACCAAGGGCGGCGAGGTGGTGCGGCTCACCCCCAAGGAATATGATCTCCTCGTGCTGCTGATCCGCCATGCGGGCCGGGTCGTGACGCACCGCCAGCTTCTCGCCGCCGTCTGGGGTCCGGCGCATGTCGAGGACACACAATATCTGCGTGTGTTCATCGGCCAGTTGCGCGCGAAGATCGAGCCGGACCCGGCCTCGCCGACGATCGTCACCACGGAGCCCGGCGTCGGCTATCGCCTCGTCGCGCAAGCGCAGTAGAGCAAGCTGTTCCGCATCGGCAACGCGTCGGCTTTTCTCACCCTCGAGTGCTTAGCTCGGCCGCTGTCGGCAGACCGTAGCGTGCCACTGTTGCGCCGCTTCATCACCTCGGCGCTGTTCGATGACCGCGCCATGCCTAATCGGTGAGCATTTAGGCGCGTCTATTGCGCGATTCACGCTTTGGTGATGTGTAAACGGCCTTTGCGCCTTGACGCACGGAGGTCCTGCGATGTTGTCCGCCCTCAGCGATTGGCTGTTCAAATCCTCAGATCTCACGCCGCACGGCTTCTGTTTGTCGTGGGATCCGGCTCTCATTTGGACCTACGCCGTATCCGACGCGGTGATCGCGCTTGCCTATTTCTCGATACCGATTGCGCTTGCCGTGCTGGCGGAAAAGCGGGCCGATCTCGTGTTCCGCCCGGTGCTCTGGCTGTTCGCAGCCTTCATCCTGCTGTGCGGCACCACGCACTGGCTCGATCTCTTTACACTCTGGGTGCCGCTTTATGAGCTTCAGGCGGTGATCAAGGGGCTAACTGCCCTTGTCTCGATCGGGACGGCGATCGCGCTCTGGTTTTATCTTCCGAACGTTCTGCTGATGCCTTCGGCCGTGCAAATGCGCGAGGCTAATGCCGAACTCCTGTCGAGCCGCGCGCAGCTTGCACAGGCGCAGAAGATGGAGGCGGTCGGACAGCTCACCGGCGGCATCGCGCATGATTTCAACAATCTTCTTCAGGTCATCACCGGTTCGCTGACGATGATGGAGCGGCGCATCACTGATGGGCGCTTCACCGAGACCCCGCGCTACGTGAAGGCCATTCGCCAGGCGTCCGACACGGCGGCGCGCCTGACGAACCGGCTGCTGGCTTTCTCCCGCCGCCAGGCGCTGCAGGCCCAGTCGATCGAAATCGACCGGTTGATCGAGGACATGGCCGATCTCCTGCGCCGCTCGCTCGGACCGTCGATCGCGCTCGACATCAAGCCGCGCGACGGGCGGTGGAACATCCTGTGCGACCCCGCGCAGCTCGAAAGCGTCATCCTCAACCTGTGCATCAATGCGCGCGATGCGATGCCGGAGGGCGGCAATCTGACGATCGCCACCGCCGATCGTCAGCTTGCGACGGAGGATGTCGCGGATGAGGAGGTGCCGGCTGGCAAATATGTCGAGATTCACATTCGCGACGAGGGTCTCGGCATGAGCGAGGAGGTTCTCGCGCGCGTGTTCGAGCCGTTCTTCACGACGAAGCCGATCGGCGAGGGCACCGGGCTCGGGCTGTCCCAGGTCTATGGCTTCGTCAAGCAGTCGGGCGGCATCATCAAAATCGAAAGCGCGGTCGGGGCCGGCACGTCGGTGCGGCTGTTCCTTCCCGCGCATGAGAAGATGGCGAGCGCGCCGACCGACGCCGGCAGCAAACAGCCTGCGAAGGGCGACGACGAGCTCACGGGACGCCGCGTCCTCCTCGTCGAGGACCGCGACGACGTCCGAACGCAGATCGTCGACGCGCTGACCGATCTTGGCTGCAGCGTGACCGCGAGCGCGGACGCGGCCGAGGCGCTCTCGACCCTGTCCAATGCGCCGGTCGACCTACTGATCACCGATATAGGCTTGCCCGGCGTCAATGGCCGGGAGCTCGCTCGACGGGCGCGCGAGCGCTGGCCCGGCCTTCCGGTGCTGCTGATCACCGGCTATGCCGGCAAGCCTACGGACCATTCGATGCTGGAGGCCGGGATGGAGATCTTGCGCAAGCCGTTCGCGCTCGACGACTTCGTGGCGCGCGTGCGCAGCCTCGTTTCACGGCAGCGATCGACGGCCTGAACCCCTGCTGCCGCTCCGTTGCGATAGCGCCCGCCAGACGCTGGCGTCGGCAAGTCTGCGCCCTTGCGTGGTGCGGACGGAGGAAGACCGACAAGGATATCCGGTCCGTTCTGCCAGATGCCGAGCCCGTTATTGAAACAGCCTGTTCGCCCTGAGGCGAGCCGCGGCAAGATCGACGAAGGCGCGCACCTTCGCAGAGGGGCGACGACCTTCCGGGTGAACCACATGGATCGGCATCGGCTCCTCCTCCCAATCGACGAGGACCGCCTGCAGCCGGCCGTCAAGGAGATGCGGGCCAACCTGATACGAGAGCACGCGCGTCAGGCCCCAGCCAGACAGGGCGGCGCCGATCGCGGCTTCGTTCGTGTTGCAGAACAGGCGCGGATCGACGCGGACGCTGACACGCTCCTGCCTGCCGAAGCGCCAGTCGAGCGACATCCAGGCCGCGGTCGCCGCGACCACCTGATGTCTCGTCAGGTCGGAAGGTGTCTCCGGCACCCCTTTCCTCGCAAGATAGGATGGCGCGGCGCAGACGACGCGGCGCACCGCGCCGACCCGCGTCGCGGTGTAGCTTGAATCAGGCAGATGCCCGATGCGGATCGCGACATCGATCCCTTCATCGACGAGATGGGTGACCCTGTCGATGAACAGGGCGCGGCCGACGACGCCAGGATAAGCGTCGAGGAATTCGGTCAGGATCGGCAGCACGTACATCTGTCCGAACATGACCGAAGCAGACAGGGTCAGCGTGCCGGCCGGCGCACCGAAGGAGCCGCTCGCCGCGCCCTCGGCCTCATCGACATCGTTGAGGATGCGCTTGCAATCATCGAGAAACTGCCGCCCTGCCTGCGTCAGCTTCACGGAGCGGGTCGTGCGGACGAACAGCGGCGTCGCAAGGCGATCTTCCAAAGCGGCGATCGCGCGCGTGACGGCCGGCGGGCTGAGGTTGAGCTGACGCGCTGCCTCGGCAAATCCCTGCGTCTCCGCGACGCGGACGAACACCTGCATGGCGTGAAGCCGGTCCATGATCCAACTCCGGAGATCGTAAAGACCCAGTCTGGATTATTCCCCTCATCGGAACAATCCCTTCCGCTCGATGCGGCTTCAGCGATCGACGGCAGCGCGGCATGGTGCGCTGGTCGACGGATCGGCCGTCGCCGCCCATCACCCGGAGCCTGCCATGAAACTCTATGCCCACGATTTGTCCGGTCATTCGCACCGCGCCCGTCTGTTTGCCGCGCTCGCCGGAATCGAAATCGATCTCGTCAATGTCGATCTCGCAGCCGGCGAGCACAAGAAGCCGGAATTTCTCGCGCTCAACCCGTTCGGGCAGCTCCCGGTGCTGGACGATGACGGCGCTCTCGTGCCGGACTCCAACGCGATCATGGTCTATCTCGCCAAGAAGTTCGGCAAGACCGAATGGCTGCCCGAGGATGCTGCCGGCGCGGCGCGCGTCCAGCGCTGGCTGTCGGTCGCGGCGGGCCAGATCGCCTTCGGCCCTGCCGCCGCCCGCCTCATCACGGTGTTCGGTTCGAAAACCTTCAGGGCCGAGGAAGTGATCGCCCGCGCCCACGGCGTGCTCAAGCTGATCGAGGCCGAGCTGCAGGGCGGGCGGTTCATCGCCGCCCAGCGCGCGACGATCGCGGACATCGCGCTCTACAGCTACATCGCCCGCGCGCCGGAGGGCAATGTGGACCTCGCCGACTACCCCGCCGTCAGGGCCTGGCTCGCCCGCATCGAAGCCCTGCCCGGCTTCGTCGCTTTCGCCCGCACCCCCGTCGGGCTCGCCGCCTGACGGATTGACGAGCGGGCGCCAGCCCGATCATTCGCCGAGCTTCAAAGGAAATGCGCCATGAGCGAGCAGAGCGTGCAGCCGACATTAAATCCGTGGCATCCGGGGGAAATTCGCCTGCAGCAATCGGTCGGCGTCGCGGACCGCATGGCCGTCACCGGCCCGCGCGTGATCCGGAATTTCATGCTGGACCAGCACCGGGATTTCTATCGGCAACTGCCCTTTCTCGTCCTCGGCAGCGTCGATCCTGACGGCGGGGTCTGGGCGACCATCGCGACCGGCCAGCCTGGCTTTGCCCATTCTCCCGAGCCGCGCCTGTTGCAACTCACGCTTCGCCTCTCGCCGGACGACCCGGCTACGGCCGGGCTCGCGGCAAGCAAAAGCGTCGGCATGCTGGGCATCGAACTCCACACCCGCCGCCGCAACCGGATGAACGGGCGCATCGCGCAGTCGGATGAAAGCGGCTTCACGATCGAGGTCGAGCAAAGCTACGGCAATTGCCCGCAATACATCCAACTGCGTGATTTTGCCTTCCTCGACCAACATCAGCCTGGCCCGGTCGAACGGTGCGCCATGCTCGGCGACCACGCGCGCAGCATCATCGAGGCCGCCGATGCGTTCTTCGTCGCCTCGTATTTCGATCATCCTGAGAAGGGGCGGCAGATCGATGCCTCGCATCGCGGCGGAAAGGCCGGCTTCGTGCGCATCGGCGAGGACGGCCTGCTGACCATTCCCGATTTTGCCGGGAACCTGCATTTCAACACACTCGGCAACTTCCTGCTCAATCCGCGCGCCGGCCTCGTCTTCGCCGATTGGGAGACGGGCGACCTGCTGCAGATGACCGGCACGGCCGAAGTCATCCTCGGCTCGCCCGAGATCGCGGCCTTTCAGGGCGCGGAGCGGATCTGGACGTTCCGGCCCGAACGCATCATCCTGCGCAAGGCTGCGCTCCCTCTGCGCTTCGTGATGCGCGCGGATGGCTGGTCTCCCAATTCGCTGATGACCGGCGATTGGGCGGAAGCGCGGTCGAGGATCGAGGCGCAGCGCTTCGCCGATGCCTGGCGCCGCTACCGCATCGCGGAGATCATCGCTGAGTCGAGCGTCATCCGCTCCTTCGTTCTTGAGCCCGAGGATGGCGGCGGCCTGATACCGCATGCCGCCGGGCAACACCTGCCGATCCGCATCCGGCCGGACGGCGCGGACGAACCGCTCATCCGCACCTACACCCTGTCGAGCGCGCCCTCCGACAAGCGCTATCGCATCAGCGTGCGCAGGCAGGGGCTCATATCGAAGCATCTTCACGACGTGCTGCGGGTCGGTGACGTGATCGAGGCCCGCGCGCCTGCCGGACACTTCACCCTCGATGCGCTCGAACATCGGCCCGCCGTGCTGCTCGCGGCCGGCGTTGGCGTCACGCCGATGCTCGCGATGCTGCGCCATATTGTTTATGAAGGGCTGCGCAAACGCAGGATTCGGCCGACCTGGCTGTTCTACGCCGCACGCAGCGCGGATGAGCGCGCCTTCGACGCCGAGATCACGGAGCTCGTGGCGAAGGCCGGCGGCAAGATCACTCTCGTACGCGTCCTCGCCGACCCAAACGCCGGGGCTGGAAGCTGTGATGCGCATGGGCGGATCGATCTGGACCTCATCAAGTCCCGGCTTCCGTTCGACGATTACGATTTCTATCTCTGCGGTCCACCAGCGTTCATGCAGTCGATCTATGACGGGCTTCGCGACCTCAACATCGCCGATGGCCGCCTGCATGCAGAGGCTTTCGGTCCGGCCTCGATGAAGCGCCGCCCTGATGCGCCGTCATCGGCCCCGCTTCGGCAGGCCGCCACCACATCCGTACCTGTCGCCTTCGTCGCGTCAGGCAAGGAAGCGCGCTGGACGCCGGCTGGCGGCAGCCTGCTCGAACTCGCCGAAGCGAGAGGGCTGAGCCCGGCCTATAGTTGCCGCAGCGGGACGTGCGGCACCTGCAAGGTCAAGGTCGTCGCCGGCGCAGTCGCATACACCACGGAGCCCTCGGCGGCCGTCGGCGCCGATGAAGCGCTCATCTGCTGCTCGGTGCCCGCGCAGGATGGTGGCGAGCGGCTCGTTCTCGACGTCTGATGTCGGCTGGCGGCGTTCACCCGACGCTTCGTCACGGAGCGAAGCGTCGGGCCGCGCTCCATGATAATGTCACGTCATGAAGGAAGGACCCGACATAGCCGCCATCGCCGCACTGATCGGCGATCCCGCCCGCGCCAACATGCTGACGGCCTTGATGTCCGGCATGGCGCTCACCGCAGGGGAATTATCATGCGAGGCCGGGGTCACGCCGCAGACGGCGAGCGCCCATCTCGCCAAGCTGGCCGATGCGCGCCTGATCCTGCTCGAAACGCATGGCCGGCATCGCTATTTTCGCCTTGCGGGTGCGGAGGTCGCGGCCGCGATTGAAGGCCTGATGGAGCTTGCGGCGCACAGCGGCCACCTGAGGACGCGGCCGGGCCCACGCGACATGGCGATGCGGCGCGCCCGCTCCTGCTACGACCATCTGGCGGGAGCGATGGGCGTGCGCCTCCATGACGCGCTGGTCGAGCAGGGCTCCATCGTCGCCACCGCGCATGGGCTCGGCTTGTCGCCGGCCGGGCGCAGCCGGTTCCGCGCCGAAGGCATCGATGTTGAGGCGCTCGAAAGACCGGGGCGTGCGCCGTGCCGGGCCTGCCTCGACTGGAGCGAGCGCCGTCATCACCTTGCCGGGCCGCTCGGGAGCGCGTTGCTGTCCTTGATCCTGGACGGTGGCTGGGCGAAACGCGGTGCGGACAGGCGCACCATCCTCTTCACCCGCGAGGGTGAAGAGCGCTTCGAGAAATTGCTGGCTCGCAGCGAGAGCGCCGCTAAGCCGAGGCTCGTCGGCCTGCGCTAGCGGCGGCGCGCTCAGCGTTCTTCCGGTCGGATGTTCCTGATACCGGCAGCGAAGGCCCGCGCCTCATCCCGCGTGATCGACATTGAGACCCGTTTGGTCGATGGCGGACGCTTAGCGGTCGAGAGCCCGTCCCGCCACTCGCGCGAAGGCCGGATCGGTCTAGGCGCGAAGCCACCGCCGCAATTCGGGCAGACATTAGAAAGCACGGTCTCGACGCAGTCCCGGCAGAATGTGCATTCGAAGGTGCAGATGCACGCATCGAGCGCATCGGGCGGCAGGTCCTTGTCACAGCACTCGCAGTTGGGTCTGAGCTCCAGCGCCATCGTTTCTCCCTCTTCGTCAGGCGCGCCGCGGTAAGGCCGCTTGACGCGACAGCTCGGCGGCGACGAGCCGGCCAAGCCGCGCAACGCCCTCGTCGATCTCAGCGATCGAGGGCAGCGAATAGTTGAGCCGCAGGCAGTTGCGCCCGGCTCCATCCTTGAAGAATGCGCCGCCGGGAACGAACGCGACGCGTTCGCTCGCCAGCGATTCAACGAGCAGCCGCGCAGTATCGATCGCGTCGGGCAAGGTCACCCAGATGAACATGCCGCCGCCAGGTCTCGTCCACCCGACACAGCTCGGCATGTATCGTTCGAGGGCCGCAAGCATCGCATCCCGCCGGTCGCGGTAGAGCGCGACCGCGGCTGCGACCTGGGCGTCATGCGCTTTTGTGGCTATGCGGTGCATGATCATCTGGTTGAGGGTCGGGCTGTGCAGATCGCCCGCCTGCTTGGCGAGCACGATCTTGCCAATGAAGGCGCGCGACGCGCAGAGCCAGCCGATGCGCAGGCCTGGAACGATCGTCTTCGAAAACGTGCCACAATAGATGACGCGGCTCTGATCAATGCCGCCGCACCGCTCGATGTCGAGCTGTTGGCAACTCGGCAGCGGATCACCCTCGAAGCGGATGGCTTCATAGGCTGCGTCCTCCACCAGCGGTATCCGCAGCTCTTCGGCGAGATCGAGCAGGCGTCGGCGCGCCTCGATGGTGGCGGTGAGGCCCGTGGGATTGGCAAATTCCGGGACGACATAGGCAAAGGCGATGCGCCCGGTCCCGGCTGCGGCGGCATCGCGGTAGGATTGCGGCGTGCGATTGTCCGCCTCCAGCGCGAAACTGTCATAGCGCGGCTCATAAGGATCGAACGCCTGCAACGCGCCAAGATAGGTCGGCGCGGTCACGAGCACCGTGTCGTCGGCCGAAATGAGAAGCTTGCCGATGAATTCGAGCCCCTGCTGCGACCCGGCGGTGATGACGATGTTGTCCGGCGCGCAGGAGACGCCCCGTCGCGCCATATAGCCGACGATCCATTCGCGCAGCGGCAGATAACCCTCACTCACCGAATACTGCAACGCCGCCCGTCCACTCGCCGGATCGGCCAGAATGTCCGCCGAAGCCCGCTGCATGAGATCAAGGGGAAAGAGCGCCGGATCAGGAATGCCGCCGGCGAACGA
Organism: Beijerinckiaceae bacterium; assembly: GCA_019753285.1. Taxonomy (GTDB): domain Bacteria; phylum Pseudomonadota; class Alphaproteobacteria; order Rhizobiales; family Beijerinckiaceae; genus JAIELD01. The sequence continues at coordinate 9,630 of JAIELD010000035.1, forward strand.
GATGATGTCGGGCTGCGCCAGCACCTTCAGCAATTCCCGGATTTCGGAAGCCTGCATGTTGCCCGCGCGGCCAGCGAAGGCTTGCTGCCAGTCGAGCGTTTGCGGCTTCGTCATCGGGCTGGTTTCCATCGCTGTCTTTTCCAATTCGAAGAACGCGGCACGGTTCAAGTGTCACCCCGGTTCGCGAGAGTCATCAGCGTCACCAGCGCCGTGGCGCACAGCGTTTCCGCTCCGTCCTTTTCGACGAAGATATCGACGGCGCTGACGGTGAGCGTGCGTCCCGGGCGGATGACCTTGCCCACCGCCCGCAACCTGTCGCCATGGCCGGGAGCCAGAAGATTGATCTTGTATTCGACGCTGAGCATCGATTGATGCGCCTCGATCAAGGTGAAGGCTGCGTAGGCGCCGGCATTATCGGCCAGTGCGCCGATCACCCCGCCATGGAAAAACCCATGCTGCTGCGACACTTCCGGCCGAAAATCGGCCGTGATGACGCAGAGGCCCGGCCCGAGAGCGCCAATTCTCGCGCCAAGATGCGCCATGAAGCCCTGGCGGGCGAAGCTGCCTTTGATCCGGGCCTCATAATCTGGATCGCGCGGTTCGAACGTCATTTGGCGAGCCCTGCCCGAAGCCGATCGCTTGACCCGAACCGTGCGATATTGAGCAGGATGGCAAGGCCAAGAAGAATGAGAGCCATGCCTGCGAGGCGGGTGTTGCTGAAATGCTCATCGAGGATCAGCCAGGACGAAAGAGTGCCGAAAACCGGAACGAGCAACGCGAAGGGCGAGACAGCGGATGCGCCGTATCGCCTGATGAGGAAGCCCCAGCCGGCGAAGCCCATCGTGGTCGCGACGAAGCCGAGAAAAAGGACTGAAGCGACGCCGATCGGCGTCGGATTCTGCAGCGCATGGACGACCCGCTCCGGCCCCTCGATCACCAGCGACAGCGCAAGGAGCGGCAAGGGCGGCACCACCGACACCCAGGTGACGAACGGCACCATGTCGATTTTGCCGGTCTTCTTCACCATGATGTTGCCGACGGCCCAGCAGGTCGCGCCGGCAAGCAGCGAGGCAAGACCCAGCGGCGTCATCCCGCCGATATCGACGCCGGCCGTCGAACCGATGACGATCAAGCCCGACCCGGCGACGATGCAGCCGACGAGCTGCTGCCGCGTGAGCGTCTCGCCGATGAAGGCCACGGCGAAGATCACCGTAAGGAAGGCCTGAACCTGCATGATGACGGAGGCGAGGCCACCCGGCACGCCGAGCCACATGCCTACGAAGAGGAATGCGAACTGCCCGGTGAACCAGACGAGGCCCATGGCGATCAGCCAGCGCCAGGGAATGTCTGGCCGTGGCAGGATGGCGACCGCGACCGCCGCAACGGCGAACCGCAAGGCGGCGAGCAACAGTGGCGGATAGCTCTCCAGCGCCCAGTGAATGACGACGAAATTGAAGCCCCATATGGCGGCGACGAGCAGACCCAGCAGGAGGTGACCACGCTTCAACGGACCCCCTCCCCGGCCAGGGCCCTCGACGCGGCCGCCGTCTCACGCAAGAGCGTCGATCCGGTCATTCGGCGGCCTGGAGCGTCGCCGCCCCCTCGCCGAGCATCTGACGAAAGGCGATCACGGCGGAGGAGAGATGAGCGCCGGCCCGCGTGACAAAAGTGATGTCGACGAACGCCTCGTGTTCCGGCAGGCGCACCGCGCGCAGCGTCGCGCGGTGCTTCGATTGCTCCACGACGTTGCGCGGCAGAAGCGTCGCGCCAAGGCCGGCGCTGGCGCAGGCAAGGATCGCATCGACCGTGCCGAACTCCATGAGCCTGGCATGCGAGCAGCCACGGCTCGCCATCATTCGCTCGAACATGTGCCGATAGCAGCAGCCAGGGCCCTTCACGAGCAGCTTCGGCTCTTTGCTCCTGAGGAAATCATCAAAATCGCCCTGCCCGAGGGCGGTGATGAAGACGAGCTCCTCGGTGAAGGCATGAGTCTTTTCAAGCAGCGAACCGCAGACCGGACCAGAGACGAATGCGCCCTCGAAATCCCCGTTGATCACGGCGGCGGTGAGCGTGTCCGTGGTGCCGGTCTTGATGTAGAGATCGACCTGCGGATAGAGCGCCGTGAATTGGAGGATCATGTCGGTCAGCCGATAGGCGGCGGTCGTCTCCAGTGCGCCGATGGTCAACGGCCCGCGTGGAACGCCGTCATCGCCGACCGCCTTGCGCGCGTCATGCAGCAACTGGCGCTCCTTCACCGCGAATGGCAGCAGCCGTCGTCCGGCTTCCGTCATCGTGACGCCCTGGCTGCCGCGATGGAAGAGAACGACGCCGAGACTGTTCTCAAGATGGCGAATTCGGGACGTGACGTTCGACTGAACCGTATGGAGTTCGAGCGCAGCCTTGTTCATGCCGCCGAGTCGAGCTACCGACTCAAAAAAGCGAAGATCTGACGAGTTCACAGCCGTTCCCTTCCAACCTTGCACCATCCAACCTTGACGTCGAAAACCTCCCGAGCAGGTTCATCGAAGGAGACGCGCGGCCTCGGTCCAAAGGCCCAGCGCCAGATCGCGCGCCGGCACGGCTTTCGCCAGCCCGGCGGATTGTCCTGCCCAGGCCTGCATGCGTTCGACGTCGCCCTCCCTGGCGGCTGCGGCGCGCATCGTGGCGGTGAGGCCACGCTGGACGGGATAGGGTGCCGGTCTGGGCGCATCAGGCGCATTCGACGACTGCACGTAACGCGTCGCGATGCTGCGCCCCGCCCGGCCGCTGAAGGCGCGTGTGACGGTCGTCTGCTCGGGCTTCAGCGTTCCGAGCGCGTCTGCCCAGGCCTGCGGAATGCCGGCCTCCGGGCAGCGCAGGAACCCCGTGCCGATCTGCACTGCGCTCGCGCCAAGCATCAGCGCGGCCGCGACGCCGCGCGCGTCGGCGATACCGCCCGTCGCCACCACGGGAATGGTCACGGCATCGACGACGGCGGGCAGCAGCGAGAACAGGCCAACCATCTCACGCTCGGCCTTCGACGCGTCGAAGCAGCCGCGATGGCCGCCGGCCTCCATGCCCTGCGCGACCACGACGTCCGCCCCGGCGGCTTCGGCGGCGAGAGCTTCCGCGACCGTCGACACATTCGCAAACCAGATGACGCCCTGCGCCTTCATGCGTGCGACGAATTCGGGCGGGAACAGGCCCATGACCGAGGAGATGATGCGGGGGCCCGCTGCGAGCATCGCGTCACACTGCGCTGCAAAATCGGGCGGCGCGGCGTCACCGGCATCCTCCGAAACGGGCGGACCCCAAGCGGAGAGAAACTCGATCACTTGCCGCTCATGCGCCCTGTCGCGCTCCGGCGGCGGGTCCGGGATCCAGATGTTGAGCTGGAATGCGCCATTGCTGTCCTGACGGACCTTATCCGCCCAGGCGGCAATCTCGTCGGGCTTCATCAGCAGCACACCGCAAGAGCCGAGCCCGCCGGCATTGGCGACTGCGGCGGAAAGCGCGGGTGCGGGCACGCCGGCCATCGGCGCGAGAAGAATGGGAATGCGCAGGCCGAAGCGTTGGCAAAAGGCCTCGGTGCGATCAATGGCGGACATCGTGGCGTCTCTTCAATTCGGCATGCCTCGGACTTCGGCTGCAATGCTGCGTGGCTCTCCCGCTGCAATCAAGCGATCGTTTGAGATACTAACCATCAATCGAACTTATGACCCGAACACGGCTCCCGCGCCTATAGTCGGGTCCATGACTGCAACACCGGTCTCAACAATGGACCGTTGACCCGAGGCGGCCAATGCCTGCCGTTCGCGGCGCGGGTCGATCGTCACAGCCAGGGTCTTCAGCCCGTGCTCCGGCACTGCCGCTCAATCCGTCATGCAACCGGGAGACACTACCATGACGCCCGTTCTCCGTCCTCACGAGCCGGGCGACCAGCAGGCTGTCCGCGATCTTTTCATCCAGATCAACCGCATGATCGCACCGCTCGGGCAGGAAGCACAATTCGAAGACTATATCGCGCGCAGCCTTCGGGAGGAGATCGACCGAATCCCGAACTATTATGACGAAACGCGGGGCTCCGGCTTCTGGGTTCTGGGTTCTGGTGCAGGATCAGACTTTGATCGGCTATTTCGGCCTGGAGCCGCACGAGTCCGGAGCATTCGAGCTTCGCCGGATGTATGTCGATCCGCTGATGCGCGGGCGGGGCCATGCCCGCACCATGCTCGCTGCGGCGGAGCGAATGGTGGCGGCGCGGGGCGCAGGCAGGCTCGTCCTCAGCACGTCCGAATTGCAGCCGGCTGCGATCGGGCTTTACAAGGCGAGCGGGTATCATCTCACCAAGGAGGAGATCGCTACCACCGCAAGCAACAAAACGGTGGGCGGGGGCATTCGCCGCTGTCATTTCGAAAAGACATTGCCGACGCCTGAAGCCGCGCCGTGATGGGCGAAAAAGGTGCGGCAACAATCCGCGAGCAGAGTTGTTCGTTTGCTGGCATCATCACTGCAAGTTGCCAGCTCCATTCATGAGGATGATGCCATGCGTCGCCTGATCATGCTCTTTGCATTTCTCGTCGCCCTCGCCGCACCTGCGAGCGCCGGCGACGACGTCACGGACGGGCAGCAGGCGATCCGCTCGCAGGCCGAAGCCTTCGAACGTGACGATACGGCAGCGGCCTATTCCTATGCCGCGCCGTCGATCCAGCAGATGTTTCCCCAGGCCGAAATCTTCATGGGCATGGTGCGCAACGGCTATCCACCGGTCTACCGGCACAAGAGCTTCCGCTTCGGCGAGTCGAACACCGTGGACGGCAGGATCGAACAAACGGTGCATATCGTCGATGCGGACGGCATGGCGTGGGATGCTCTCTACACGCTTGAACGGCAGCCTGACGGGACGATGAAGATCACCGGCTGCTCCTTGAAGGCGGTGGGCCAATCGGCCTGATCGGAGCGGTCTCAAGACGTCATAGCCGCAGGGCAGAGCCAAATCCACAAAGCGTCCGGAGGCGCCGGTTTGGCTCAGAGATCGACGTTGAGCGTCGCGGAATAGACGGTGAGCAGCGTGATGGTCTCGTCGAAGGCCTCGAGTTGCTCCGGCGTGAGCTGCGCCTCGATGCGGGCGTGAAACTCCCGCGCCAGAGGCACGATCTCCTCGAACACGGCGCGGCCAGCAGAGGTCAATGTCAGAAAGGCCTCGCGCTTGTCGTTGGCATTGGTCGTGCGTTCGATGAAGCCGCGGCTTTCGAGATGCGCGACGGCGCGCGACATCTTGGTCTTGTCGAGATGGGTGTGGGCACCGATCGCCTTCTGCGTCATCGCCTCGCTCTCGGCAAGCGTCGCAAGTACGCGCCAATCGGGGATGCTGATGCGCCAGCGATCGGAATAAACGCGCGCCAGAGCCTTGCTCATCACATTCGCGAGCACGTTGAGGCGATAGGGCAGGAAGCGGTCGAGGACGAGACCGTCTGCGGGCGGCGTCTCAAGGCGCGGTGTCGTCCTGCTGGTTGAAGTCATGGCATGCTTCTGCTAGAGATGGTTGCAAATGAAACTAAAATGCGCGTGTCGCCTGCGCCGCGCACATGCTGGAGGCTCTGCCCGTCATGGATGGTCAAGACATGGCTCTCGAATACATGTCCGGTTTTGGCAACAGCTTTGAAACGGAAACTCTGCCCGGTACTCTGCCCATTGGGCGCAATTCCCCGCAAAAAATCAATTATGGTCTTTACGCCGAACAATTGAGCGGGTCGCCCTTCACCGCGCCGCAGGCAACCAACCAGCGTTCCTGGCTCTACCGCATCTGCCCGTCGGTCAAGCATTCCGGTCGGTTCCGGCCGATCGACAAGGGCACGATCCGCACCGCGCCGGCGCGCGACGAGGGAACTCTGCCGATCGGGCCGCTGCGTTGGGGGCCCGCCCCGATCCCGCAGGAAACGCTCACCTTTGTCACCGGCATGCGGACGATCACCACGGCGGGCGACGCGGAATCACAGGCCGGCATGGCGGCCCACCTCCTGCTCATCACCACCTCGATGAATCGGGAGTTCTTCTTCAACGCCGACGGCGAATATCTGGTCGTGGCACAGGAGAACAGCCTGCGCTTTCGCACCGAATTCGGCGTCATCGAGATCGAGCCGGGCGAAATCTGCGTCATTCCGCGCGGCGTCGTCTTCCAGGTCGAGCTCGTCGATGGGCCGGCACGGGCGTATCTGTGCGAGAATTACGGCGGGGCCTTCACCCTGCCAGACCGCGGCCCGATTGGGGCGAACTGCCTCGCCAATCCGCGAGATTTCCTCACGCCGGTCGCGGCTTACGAGGATGTCGTTGGCCCGATGCGCCTCGTCGTCAAATGGGGCGGCGAATTGTTCGAGACGACGATCCAGCAATCGCCACTCGACGTCGTTGCCTGGCACGGCAATTACGCGCCGTACAAATACGATCTCAGGCGCTTCTCGCCCGTGGGAGCGCTTCTCTTCGACCATCCCGATCCGTCGATCTTCACCGTTCTCACCGCGCCGTCAGAAACGCCGGGCACTGCGAATGTCGACTTCGTGATCTTCCCCGAACGCTGGAGCGTCGCGGAGAACACCTTCCGGCCACCCTGGTATCACCGGAACATCATGTCCGAGTTCATGGGGCTTGTTTACGGCGTCTATGACGCCAAGCCAGAGGGCTTCTCGCCGGGTGCGATGAGCCTGCACAACACCATGCTGCCGCACGGGCCGGACACGCAGGCGTTTGAGCATGCGAGCACGGTGCCGCTGGCGCCGGTCAAGATGAGCGGCAGCCTCGCCTTCATGTTCGAGACCCGCTTCATCCAGCGCGTCACGAAATTTGCCTCGGACCTCTCGACGCTGGACGAGAAATACATCGATTGCTGGGATGGGTTGAAGCGGTCCTTCGACCCGTCCCGCCGCGATCCGGCTTGACCGCGATGAAGCTCGCTTCCTTGAAGGGCGGCCGGGACGGGCGGCTCGTCATCGTCTCCAAAGACCTGACCCGCGCGACCGACGCCCGACTGATCGCGCAGACATTGCAGGCTGCGCTCGACGATTGGGACCGACTTTCGCCTGATTTAGCAGCGCTGGCCGAGTCGCTCGAGCATGATGCGGTGCCCTCGTTCCGCTTTCACGAGCATGAAGCGGCGAGCCCCCTGCCCCGCGCCTATCAATGGGCGGACGGTTCCGCCTACGTCAACCACGTCGATCTCGTTCGGAAAGCGCGCGGGGCGGAAGTGCCGCAGTCCTTCTGGACGGACCCATTGATGTATCAGGGCGGTTCGGACGGTTTCCTTGGCCCGCATGATCCGATCCCCTGCGCTTCGGAAGACTACGGCATCGATCTCGAAGGCGAGATCGCGGTCATCACCGGCGACGTGCCCATGGGCATAGAGCCGGGCGAAGCGGCGCATGCCGTCAAGCTCCTCATGCTGGTGAACGACGTCTCGCTGCGCAATCTCATCCCGGGTGAGATCGCCAAGGGTTTCGGCTTCTTTCACGCAAAACCGGCCTCGGCCTTCTCGCCTGTGGCCGTGACGCCGGACGAACTTGGCGACGCCTGGAGCGGGGCAAAGGTTCATCGGCCCCTGTTGGTTTCGGTCAATGGCGCATTGCTTGGCCGCCCGATGGCAAGCGAGGACATGACCTTCGACTTCGCGACGCTCATCGCACACGCGGCGAGGACGCGCGCGCTCTGCGCCGGCTCGATCATCGGCTCGGGCACGGTCTCGAACCGGGACGCCGATGGCGGCCCCGGCAGGCCGGTCGGCGAAGGCGGCGTCGGCTATGCCTGCCTGGCGGAACTGCGCACGGTAGAGACGCTTCTGAAAGGCGGACCGAAGACGCCTTTCCTCAAATTCGGCGACACCATCCGCATCGAGATGCTGGACCCTCAGGGCCATTCGATCTTCGGCGCGATACAACAGACTGTGGAGGCTTACACATCATGACAACCGCCAGGCCATCCGCCGCAGCTTTCGCCTCGACCGGCGACATGCAGGCGAAAACCGTCTCCTTCGACGAGATTGGCAAGGGTCTTTACGCGTACACTGCCGAGGGAGATCCCAATTCCGGCATCATCATCGGCGATGATGGCTGCATGGTCGTCGATGCGCAGGCCACGCCGCTGATGGCGGAGGACGTGATCGCCCGTGTCCGCTCCGTCACAGACAAGCCGATTCGCTACGTGCTGCTGACGCATTATCATGCCGTGCGTGTGCTGGGCGCAGCCGCTTATGAGGGCGCGACGATCATCGCGTCCACCGGCACGCGGAACCTGATCGTCGAGCGCGGCGAACAGGACAAGGCCTCGGAAATCGGCCGGTTTCCACGTCTGTTTCGCGGCGAGGGATCGATTCCAGCAGGTCTCACCTGGCCGCATGTCACGTTCGACAAGAGCATGTCGGTCTGGCTCGGCAGGCGCGAGGTGAAGCTCATGCACCTCGGCCGGGGCCACACCGCCGGCGACATCGTCGCTTATGTGCCTGATGAAAACACGGTCTTCTCCGGCGATCTCGTCGAATATCACTCGGCCTGCTATTGCGGCGACGGGCATTTCAAGGACTGGCAAAAGACGCTCGACGCCGTGGAGATGCTAGGAGCGCGCGCGCTCGTCCCGGGCCGCGGCGCTGCGCTCGCCAAGCCGGCGCAGGTCGGCGAAGCAATCGCCTTGACGCGCGATTTTCTCACCCGGCTCTACGGCGCAGCGGAGCGGGCCGTGGCGAAGGGAGCCACGCTGAAGGAGGCAATGGCCATGGTGCGCGAAGCGATGGACACGCGTTTTGCGAGTTTCGCGATCTACGAGCATTGTCTGCCGTTCAATGTCTCCCGCGCCTATGACGAGGCGCGCGGCATCGAGCATCCCGTCATCTGGACGGCGGAGCGCGACCGCGAGATGTGGGCGGCGCTGCAGGGCTGAGAAGGGAAAAGGCGATGCAGGCGCAATCCCGTAAGGTGCTTTTCCAATACGCCTACGCCCGCTCGCCCGATCAGGACGCGGCTGCGCCGAAACGGCACCCGGTCGTGATCATCGGCGCGGGGCCAGTCGGCCTGACGCTCGCGATTGATCTCGCGCAGCGCGGCGTCCGGTCGGTCCTCATCGACGACGCGGACCGCATCGGCGAGGGATCGCGCGCCATCTGCTTCGCGAAACGCACGCTCGAGATTTTCGCCGGGCTGGGCGTTGCCGGACCGATGCTCGAAAAGGGCGTGCGCTGGCAGATCGGCAAGGTGTTCTCGGGCGAGGCGCTGCTCTACGAGTTCAATCTTTTGCCGGATGCGGGCCATGTCATGCCGGCCTTCATCAACCTGCAGCAATATTACGTCGAAAAGCACCTCGTCGATCGCGCACTCGCCCTGCCCCAGAACGAGCTGCGCTGGAAAAACCGGCTCGTCGCGCTCGACGGGCATGACGACGCGGTAATGCTGACGATCGATACGCCGGAGGGCCAGTACCGCATCCTCGCGGATCACGTCGTCGCCTGCGACGGGGCGCGCTCGCCGACGCGCGGCATGCTCGGCCTTGATTTTGCCGGCGAGGTCTTTGCCGACCAGTTCCTGATCGCCGATGTGCGCATGCACGCCGAGTTTCCGACCGAGCGCTGGTTCTGGTTCGAGCCACCCTTTCACAATGGCCAATCCGCGCTGCTGCATCGTCAACCGGACGACATCTGGCGCATCGACCTCCAGCTCGATCGCGACGCCGACACGGCGCTGGAGCAGCAGCCGGAGCGCGTCATCCCGCGCATCGAGCGGATGCTGGGGCATGAGAGGTTCGAACTCGAATGGGTGTCGATCTACCGCTTCCAGTGCCGCAAGCTGGAGCGCTTCATCCACGGGCGGGTGATCTTCGCCGGCGACGCGGCTCATCAGGTCTCGCCCTTCGGCGCGCGGGGCGCGAACTCGGGCGTGCAGGATGCCGACAATCTCGGCTGGAAGCTGGCGGCGGTGCTGAGAAGCGACGCACCCTCCTCGCTGCTTGAAACCTATGACCTCGAACGGCGGCAGGCGGCGGACGAAAATATCCGGCACTCGACGCAGGCAACCGATTTTCTTGCCCCGCGCAGCCCGGCCGAGCGGCTGCTGCGCGATGCCGTGCTAGCTCTGGCTCCAAAAGCCGACTTCGCTCGCAGGATGGTGAATTCAGGCCGGCTCTCCGCGCCGACGACCTATGAGTCCAAGCTTTCCAGCCCGGATGAAGGCGCGTTCAAGGGTGGCTATGCGGCCGGCGAAAGCCTTCCCGATCTTGCTCTTCTGAAGGATGCGGGAGCGCAAACCTCGCTCGGCGCGCTGCGCGGCTCTGATTTCTGCCTGCTGCACTGGCCGAACTGTGAGGCGTTGGACGTTCCGGGCCTGCACGTCGTCGACATGAGCGGAGCAGGCGACGTGATCACGAGCCGATTCGATGCCGCGCCGGGCACCGCCTATCTGGTGCGGCCGGACGGGCATGTCGCGGCGCGCTTCAAGAATGCCAGCGCTACGCTCGTTCAGCGTGCGCTCCGACGCGCAAGCGGATTGGAACAAACCTTGGACGACGTGGGTGTTCCCGAGGTCCGGGAGACCGTGGCCGCATGACCGGAAGCCTGTCGACAGCGTCGAACTTCAATGACCCCGACGCCGCATTCCGCATTCTGGTCGAGGCGCATCGCGGTCTTTCGGTCGAGGAGAGCGCCGCGCTGAACGCCAGACTGCTGCTGCTGCTCGCCAATCATATCGGCGACGAGAACCTGCTGGCCGAGGCGATAGAGTTGGCGAAGGCGGACGTCTGAGGTCATCCCGGCCGAGCATTGCGAGAGCCGGGATCCAAGATCGCGTGACGGTGGATCCCGGATAGGCTGTTCCAGCCTTCCGGGATGACAGCCGTGCTACTGCGCCAGCGTCCAGTCCTTGTTCTTCACCTGTGCGATGATGAAGGCTTTCTGGTCGAGGCCCATATGGTCGGCGGGCGTCATGTTGACGATGCCGTTGATGCCCACGTACTTCTTCGTCACCTCGATCTGATCTCGGATGCTGGCGCGGTCGATGGTGGCGGCGCGCTTCATCGCCTCTGTCGCGATCATGAATCCGTCATAGGCCATCGAAGCACCATAGGACGCCTCCTCCTTGTAGCGGCTTTCGTAAAGCTCCTTGAAGGCGAGGGATACCGCGCGCTGCGGATCGTTCGCCGGCAATTGATTGGCCACGAACAGCGCCACGACCGGGATGAGAACACCTTCGGCAGGCTCGCCGGTATTGTCGATGAAGGCGCGCGAGCCGACCGCCGGCGAGAGATAGAGCGGCACGGTGATGCCGAGCTGACGGACATTCCGCGCGATGATCGTCGGGCCGGCCCCGATCCCGTAATTGAGGATCGCCTGCACGCCCGCCGCGCCCTTGATGCGGGTGAGCTGCGAGGTCATGTCCGTATCGGTCGGGGCATAGGTTTCGTCTGCGAGGATGGTCATGCCCATCTCCGCACCAATCTTCGTCGCCTGGACACGGCCGGACTGGCCGTAGCCGTCGCTGCCGTTCAGCATCGCAATCTTGGTGATGCCCTTCGACTTCATGTGCACGAAGCATTGCTGTGCGGCGATGCTGTCCGTGCCGGGTATCTTGAACACCCATTTCTTCACCGGATTGACGACGACGCTCGCCCCGGCGAGCGAGATGAACGGCACGTCGTTTTCCTCGACAGTCGGCACGGCGGCCATGGTGGTGCCGGTGATCGAACCACCGATGATGACGTCGACATTATCCTGCGTGATGAGCCGCAAAGCGAAGGTCTTCGCCTTCGGCGCTTCGCCGCCATCATCGTATTCGACGAGTTCGAGCTTGCGGCCCTTGATGCCACCGGCGGCGTTGGCCTTCTCGACCAGCAAG
>JAIELD010000082.1 GCA_019753285.1 Beijerinckiaceae bacterium
ATCGCGGCGTTGACGTCGGCCGGCATTCCGGTCGTGGCCCATTGCGGCCTGCGACCGCAGAACGTTCACCTGCTCGGCGGTTACAAAGTGCAGCGCGATGCCGAGCGACTGCTGCGCGAAGCGCGCGAGGCGGAGTCGGCCGGCGCGTTCTGCGTGTTGCTCGAATGCATACCGGCCGAGCTGGCCACCCAGATCACCGCGAGCGTGAAGGTGCCGACGATCGGCATCGGCGCGTCGGCCGCCTGCGACGGGCAGATTCTCGTGCTCGAGGACATGCTCGGCCTCTCGGAGCGCGTGCCGAAGTTCGTGAAGAAATATGGCGCCATCGGCGACCATATCCGGGGCGCGATCGAGGCCTATGCGGCCGAGGTCCGTTCGCGGAACTTCCCCGCGCCGGAGCACACCTACGCGGTTGCCAAGGCGAAGTGAACCGCGCTTCGGATCATCGAGGGCTGGTGTTCGATGGCCTATGATTTTTCGCATCTGCTGATGCCGGAATTCTCGCGGCTGATCGAGGCCTGCGAAAAACGGGGCTGGGTTACGCATGACGATTTCGCCAATGCGATTCCGTTCGATCTCGATGCCGAAGAGCTCGAGGACCTTTATGCGATCCTCGCCTCGCATGGCATCCGGCTCGTGAGCGGCGATCGCGACGATCAGCGCTGAGCGCGCCTTACTGCCGCGCCGCCGCTCTCGGAGAGGAGTGGTGATGCACGATCAGCCAGCGCCCGTCGCGCTTTTCGACGAGCATCGTGAAGCGTGACGGGCGCGGCACATTGCCTTCCGCTTCGCGCATGAAATTGTAGAAACCCGTGCCCAGCACCGCGGTGTCGCCAAGCACGATGGTCCGGCGCTCGATGACCGCGTTCCTGCGTCCGCTGCCGGGCAGATCCTGGAAATAGGTGCGGATCGCCTCCGTGCCTTCCGAGATGATCGGGCTCGTGGTGCCGAGAAGGATGGCGTTCGGCGCGTAAAGAGAGACGAGAGCCTCCCGGTCATTGGCTGAATAGGCCGCAACCCAGGCATCGATCACGCCATTGGCATCCTCCGCCGGGCCTGCGGAGGCGGCGCTTCCCCCGACCAGCGACCAGGCGCAGAGCAAGGCCGATAACCGCTTCATTCGATTGCCCTTTCGTCGTTCTCCCGTCTGGCGCATCTGACTACGGCGCGGCCGCCAATGCAACGCCCGCGCTTGACAGAGGCGCGGCGAACGCCGACTGCCTCTCCGCATGGTCCAGAACGTCACCGTCATGCCGCCCGGCCTGTTGATCGGAGCGCCGCGTTCAGGCTCCGGCAAGACGACGCTGACGCTCGGCCTGCTGCGGGCCTTGTCCCGCAAGGGCGTGCGGGTGCAGCCTTTCAAATGCGGACCAGACTACATAGACACCGCGTTCCACGCGGCCGCGGCTGGCAGGCCCAGCTACAACATCGACAGTTGGAGCATGGCTGGAGCCACGCTTCAGCACATCGCGCGCGCCGCAGGCGATGCAGAGCTTTCGATCGCGGAAGGCTTGATGGGCCTGTTCGACGGCGTCGCCATGCCAGGTGTCAGCGGCGATGGCTCCTCCGCCGGTCTGGCGGCGCGGTTCGGCTGGCCGGTGATTCTGGTGCTGGACGTCAGCGGCCAATCCCAATCGGCCGCCGCCGTGGCGCTCGGGTTTGCAAAGATGCGTGCGGGTGTGACGGTCGCCGGGGTGGTTCTCAACCGCGTCAGCAGCCCGAGGCATGAGCGGCTCGTACGCGGTGCGATGGAGAGCGTCGATTTGCCAGTGCTCGGCGCGCTGCCGAAAAACAATGGCCTGTCACTGCCGGAGCGGCATCTGGGCCTTGTGCAGGCCGATGAAACAGCCGGCCTCGATGCGGTTCTCGACGCGCTTGCCGATTTTGTCGAACGCCATGTCGACATCGACCGGCTGATGACGCTTGCGGCCCGCAGTCCGTCGCCGGTTCTGACCAGCCCGACTGAATCCGGGTCCGCGTCCGGTTCGACGAGTGACGCGGAGCATCGGCGCAAATCGTCAGCCGTCAGCGGCCATTCGGGCATTCGGCGCATCGCGCTTGCGAAAGACGCGGCGTTCACCTTCGTTTATCCGCATCTGCTCCGCCGGTGGCGCGAGGCGGGCGTCGAAATCCGCGCCTTCTCGCCGCTTGCCGACGATGAGGTTCCGGATGCCGATCTCTGCTGGCTGCCGGGCGGCTATCCGGAGCTTCATGCGCTGCGCCTGTCGCAGGCGCGGCGGTTCATGGAGAGCCTGCATCTGTTTGCGGCGAACCGGCCCGTCCATGGCGAGTGCGGCGGCTACATGGTCCTTGGCCGCAGCATCGAGACGGCGGCTGATGGCGTCGTGCCTATGGCAGGCTTGCTCGGTCTTGAAACGAGCTTCGCCCGCCGCCAGATGCATCTTGGTTATCGCACGGCGCGCGTCCTCGCCGATACGGCCTTCGCTGGCGCCGGAGCGATGCTTCGCGGGCACGAATTCCACTATGCGACGATCGTGAGCGCCGGTGAGGATGAATCGCTGTTCAGAACGGTCGATGCGAGCGGCGAAGCGGTTGCTGAAAGCGGGACGCGGCGCAAAAACGTTAGCGGCTCGTTCTTTCACATGATCGATGGCGATATTTCGATGATCTAGCGCCGATTGCGCTGTTCACAACGGATTCGAATTCCATTAGAGCAGGGGCTTCGATTGTGGGCGCTTGCAGGATCGCTGCCGGATAGCGTCATGGACGTCGCAATGGTTCGGTCGATGGCCGGACGAAAGAAATGCCGGCAAGCCGGTTCTACCCTGGAGAGCAGATGTCGAAAGAAGAGTTGCTGGAATTTCCCGGTACGGTATCAGAACTTCTGCCGAACGCGATGTTCCGCGTGAAGCTGGAAAACGACCATGAGATCATCGCCCACACCGCCGGAAAGATGCGCAAGAACCGCATCCGCGTGCTGGCCGGCGACAAGGTGCTCGTTGAAATGACGCCCTATGATCTAACAAAGGGCCGCATCACCTATCGATTCAAGTGAGTGCTGCCTGCCGCGCTGGCGTCGATGGACGCAGGCGTTTCAGGGTGACGCTTGCCGACGCGCGAAAGTGCCCCGAACGTGAGCAGTGAGCCCGGCTCGAAAACCATGTCCCGCCCGCCGCTGGTGCTTGCCTCCGGGTCGCCGCGCCGCCTGCAACTGCTGCAGCAAATCGGTGTGGAGCCGGATGCGATCATACCAGCCGAAATCGACGAAACGCCGCATAAGGGCGAGAAGCCGCGCGTGCTGAGCCTCCGCCTCGCCGCCCAGAAGGCCGGCGTCGCCGCTAAGGCCGCCGCGCTCGACGATAAATACAAAAATGCGTTCATCATCGCAGCCGACACGGTCGTTGCGGTTGGCAACAGGATCCTGCCGAAGGCGGAACTCGTCGATGAGGCCGAACAATGCCTGCGCCTTCTGTCGGGGCGCGGCCATCGCGTCTTCACCAGCGTCGCGGTCATGACGCCGAAAGGGAGCGTGCGCAGCCGCATCGTCGAGAGCCGCGTGCGGTTCAAGCGGCTCTCGAAGGACGATCTTGAAGCCTATCTGCGGTCTGGCGACTGGCGCGGCAAAGCCGGCGGCTACGCGATCCAGGGTTATGCCGGGAGCTTCGTGCTCAAGATGTCCGGATCCTACTCGGCGATAGTCGGCCTGCCGCTCTATGAAACATCGGCGCTGCTCGGCGGCGAGGGCTTTCCCGTGCTCGCTCAGTGGGGCAGCGCATGATGGCGCGCGGAGCAAGGCCATGAGCGATGCCGAGGGACCCTCAAAGGCTTCCAGCCTCAAGCCATGCCCCATCTGCGGCAAGCCGGCGCAGGAGAAATGGAAGCCGTTTTGTTCGAAGCGCTGCGCTGACGTGGATCTCAACCGCTGGCTGACGGGCCGCTACGCCGTGCCGGCAAGCGAGGATGATGACGAGGCCGAACGAATCTCCGGCGAGGGCGATCGCGAGGCTTGAAGCCCTGCGCTTATTTAGCCGACTGGCAGGCCGCTTCGCACTGGACAGCCGGAAAAACGCTCTTTATAGCTGCCGTCATTCGAACGGCTCGGTCGCTCGAAACGAGAATGCGTCGCCTAGGTAGCTCAGTTGGTAGAGCATGCGATTGAAAATCGCAGTGTCACTGGTTCGATTCCAGTCCTGGGCACCATTTCTCCTTCATCCCCGACCATTTCAGACCGGCATGAGCGCTGCGGACGTTCATGGCAAATTCATCGAATCTTGCCATGGTTTCGTCTATGCGGACGCTTCTCTTCCTCGGTGTGAACAATTCGGTCAGGTCGATCATGGCGGAGGCTTATCTGCGCGAGCGCGCGGCCTCCAGCCTCAAGGTCTATTCAGCTGGCTCGTTGCCGGACCCTCACGTCAATCCGCGCGCGCTGTCGGTTCTGGAAAACCATGACGTGCCGACGGCCGGGTTGCGCTCCAAGGACTGGACGGAAGTCCCCAATGCCGACGGCGTGGCATTCGATTACGTGATCACCGTCTGCGACCGCGCGCATGACTTCCTGTGCGGCCTGCCGCAAGGGCTGTCGGGTTCGCCAATCATCCTGCATTGGGGAACCATCGATCCCGCCGATCCTGCGAATGCAGACATCGAGGACGTTTACGATCTTGCCTTCGCGCATCTGAAGACGCGAATCGATCGGTTTCTCTCCGTCGATCACGATGCGCCGCGCGACCGGCGCGAGGCGATGGTAAGAGCAATCGGCAGCGATTGACGAGCCGCTGTGCGGGTATAAATCGATTGCGCCACACGCTGCGGCGCTTTACCTTTTCATCTGTCTTCAATCGCGCGCGGAGAGTTCCATGTGGAAAGGTGTGATGCCTGCCGTAACCTCGAAATTCAACGAGGATGGCAGCCTCGACCATGACGAGATGCTGCGCTGCTTCGCGCTGCAGATGGAGGCCGGCTGCGACGGCCTCATCGTCTGCGGATCGCTCGGCGAGGGGTCGATGCTCTCCGTGTCCGAGCGGCTTGAAGTGCTGGCGACCGGCAAGGCTGCAAGCGGCGGCAAACCGGTGCTTCTCACCGTGGCGGAGGCCGCGACGCGCGATGCCTGCGAACTCGTCCGCAAGGCGGAAAAGGCCGGCGCGGACGGCATCATGCTGGTACCGAGCGTCATCTACCATACCGACCGCCGCGAAACCGTCGCGACGCTGAAAGCCGTCGCTGCCGCGTCCGGTCTTCCGATCATGATCTACTCGAACCGCATCGCCTATCGCGTCGACGTGACGGGTGACATCCTTGAGGACATCTCCGGCGACGAGCGCTTCGTGGCCATCAAGGAATCATCCGACGACATCCGCCGCAGCACCGAGATCGTCAACCGGTTCGGGAGCCGTTTCGACCTCTTCACCGGGGTGGACAATCTTGCCTTCGAGGCGTTGGCCGTCGGCGCGATCGGCTGGGTGGCGGGGCTCGGATGCGCGTTCCCGAAGGAGACCGTGGCGATCTATCGTCTCATGGTCGCGGGCCGCTACGCCGAGGCGCTCGACATCTACCGCTGGTTCAGGCCGCTGCTCGATCTCGATGTCAGCACCTATCTCGTGCAGAACATCAAGCTTGCCGAAATGCT
Organism: Beijerinckiaceae bacterium; assembly: GCA_019753285.1. Lineage (GTDB taxonomy): Bacteria > Pseudomonadota > Alphaproteobacteria > Rhizobiales > Beijerinckiaceae > JAIELD01. Next base: position 5,591 of record JAIELD010000082.1, read on the forward strand.
GGCGCAGGGCTCGAATGATCGGTGCCGCGAGCCTCGCCTGCCGCTGCATGGCGAGCGCCGGGCCGCCGTCGAGCGCGTGGTTGAGGACGCGCTGCGGACCCGGCCAAAACTTCCGTCATTCGCCGAAACGGCCACGCCGAAAAAGCTGGCCGTCGCCTGACATGACGCGCCTGATGCCGACAGTCGATGAGCGGCGCGCATACGCGTGAGTGAGGGCGCATCGTTCGACGTCATCGTCATCGGCGCGGGCGTCGTCGGCCTGTCGACGGCCTTCAGCCTCGCCGAGGTCGGCAAACGAGTGCTCATTTTCGACCGCAAGGGCATGGCGCTTGAAGCAAGCTTCGGCAATGCCGGTGCGCTTGCATTTTCGGACATCCTGCCGCTCGCCTCGCCGCGCATCATGCGGCAGGCGTTGAAATGGTTGGTCGATCCGCTGGGCCCGCTTTCGGTGCCGCCGCTTTACTTTCCGCGCATCGCACCCTGGCTGCTTCGCTTCTGGCGGGCGAGTTGGCGTGATCGCTACGAGGCGAGCATTCTGGCACAGGTCGCGCTGATGGAACTCGCGCGCGACGAGAGCGAGGCGCTCATCGGGCGGGCAGGGCTCAGCCACGCGATCCGTTCCGATGGCGTGCTGCATCTTTACGAAAACGAGGCGCAGCGTGCTGCCGCACAGCCTGGCTGGCTGGTTCGTGAGCGGCACGGCATCGCCTTCGAACCCGTGGCCGGCGCGCGGCTCGCCGAACTGCAGCCGGGGCTCTCGCAGCAATTCGTCGCAGGGTGCTTCGTGCCGGGCTGGAAAACCGTGTCCGATCCGCATGAGGTTGCGGTAGGCATCGGGAAGGCGGCGCTGGAGCGCGGCGCCATGTTGCGCATCGTCGAGGTGGCGGGCGTTGAGCGGGCTGGCGTGCGGGCCCGTGTCGTGCTCTCAGATGGCGAAACGCTCGAAGCGTCTCATGTCGTGATCGCGGCCGGCGCCTGGTCGCATCACATATCGCGACAGCTCGGCGACGTTATTCCGCTGGAGACCGAGCGCGGCTACAACACAACCCTGCCGCCGGGCGCTTTCGACATCAGGCGCCAGCTCGTCTTCGACGCTCACGGCTTCGTGGTGACACCGCTCTCGACAGGCCTTCGCATTGGCGGGGCGGTCGAGCTCGGCGGCTTGAAGGCCGGGCCGAACTTCCGACGCTCCTCGATCATGCTTGAAAAGACCAAGCATTTCCTGCCCGGTCTCAAGACCGAGGGCGGGCTGCAATGGATGGGCTTCCGGCCGAGCCTTCCGGACTCGTTGCCGGTTATCGGGCCTTCCACTCGCTCGCCGCGCATTCTATACGCGTTCGGGCATGGTCACCTCGGCCTCACGCAATCGGCGGCGACGGCGAGGCTGGTGAGGGATCTCGTGCTCGGCCAGCCGGCCGCGATCGATCTTGCGCCGTTCCGCGCAGACCGCTTCAGGACATGGATGTAAGGTATGGCAAGACATACGTTCTTTTGCATTGACGGCCATACTTGCGGCAACCCGGTGCGTGTCGTTGCGGGCGGCGCGCCGAGGCTCGAGGGCGGCTCGATGCTGGAGAAGCGCGCGCATTTCCTCGCCGAATATGACTGGATCCGCAACGGTCTGATGTTCGAGCCGCGCGGACACGACATCATGTCCGGTTCGATCCTCTATCCGCCGACCCGTGACGATTGCGATGTCGCGATCCTCTTCATCGAGACCTCTGGCTGCCTTCCGATGTGCGGCCATGGCACGATCGGCACGGTAACGACGATGATCGAGCACGGCCTTGTCACGCCGCGGACGCCGGGCGTGGTGCGGCTCGATACGCCGGCCGGGCTCGTGACGGCAGAATACCGCCAGGAAGGGCAGTTCGTCGAGGAGGTGAGGCTCACCAACGTGCCGGCCTTTCTCCATTCGAGCGGTCTCACGGCGGAGGTGGACGGCCTCGGCGAAGTGATGGTCGATGTCGCCTATGGTGGCAATTTCTACGCGATCGTCGAGCCGCAGGCGGCTTTCAGCGACATCGCCGATGTAAGGGTGAGCGATCTGCTGCGTTGGAGTCCGGAGCTGCGCCGGGCGCTCAATGCCAAATATCAATTCGTGCATCCGGAAAAATCCGACATCACCGGCCTCAGCCATATCCTGTGGACGGGCAAGCCGACGCAGCCGGAGGCGACCGCGCGCAATGCGGTGTTCTATGGCGACAAGGCGATCGACCGCTCGCCGTGCGGCACCGGCACCTCGGCGCGCATGGCGCATTGGGCGGCGAAGGGGCTTTTGAAGGCCGGCGACGATTTCATTCACGAAAGCATCATCGGTTCGATGTTCAAGGGCCGCGTCGAGGCCGAGACCAGCGTCGGCGGCAAACCGGCGATCGTTCCCTCGATCGCGGGATGGGCGCGCGTCACCGGGCTCAACACGATTTTCATCGATGATCGCGATCCGTTCGCGCATGGCTTCCAGCTCGCGCAATGAAAAGGCAAGTCAGCATGACCAGCGGTGCGGAGACCGACGCCATCTCGTTCGACAGGCAGGATTTTCGCGCCGCCCTTGGCAGTTTCGCGACAGGCGTCACCATCGTGACCGCGCGTGCGCCGGATGGCCGGATGGCGGGCGTCACCTGCAACTCCTTCGCCTCCGTCTCGCTGGACCCGCCGCTCGTCCTGTGGAGCCTGGCGCTGAAATCCTCCAGCCTCGACGTGTTCGAGCAGGCCAGCCATTTCGCGGTCAATGTCCTCAGCGCCGATCAAGGCATGCTGGCGATGAAATTCGCGCGATCCTCGGACGATAAGTTCAGCGGCGTGGACCTCGTCGCGGAGAGCAGCGTCGCGCCGCTCATCGCCGGCAGCAAGGCGCATTTCCAGTGCCGCAAGGCCGACCGCTATTATGGCGGCGACCACGCCATCTATCTCGGTGCGGTGGAGCAGTATGGCTATGGCGATGCTGAACCGCTCCTCTTTTCGAGCGGCCGTTTCCGCACGCTTTTATCGGAACCGCTCTAGGGGCTTCGAAGCCGGCGTCCCTGCGTTGTCGCATGGCTGCAATCCGCCGTCGCTAACTTAGCTGCTCGCCGCTTAAAGGGCTCGAAAGACGATGCGTATTGAAAAGATTTCGCCGCTGCTCGCGGTGTTGCCGCTGCTGGCATTCGCTGCGACGGGCTTTCCGCAAGCCGCTGATCCCGATGCCTTGAAGAAGATCGTACGCGATCGCTGCCTGCCGAATTACGAGCAGGGCAAGCCGCCGGCGCCCTGCGTAGCACTCGACGTCTCGCGCGGCATCGACAAGGGCTATGCGATCCTGAAGGACCGCAATGGAGCGACGCAATATCTCCTGATCACGACGGGCGTCATCACCGGCATGGAAGATCCGCAACTGCTGGAATCGTCCAGCCCCAATTATTTCGCGGACTCCTGGGCGGCGCGCAAATTCGTTGAGGAGCGTGCCGGCAAAAGCCTGCCGCGCGATGTCATCAGCCTCGCGATCAACTCATCGTTCGGACGGACGCAGAATCAGTACCACATCCATGTGGACTGCGTCCGCCCCGACGTGCGTCAGGCATTGAAGGACCTGGAGGCGGAAATCGGCGATGGCTGGTCGACGTTGAAGACGCCGTTCAACGACCATTTCTACAAGATCCGGAAAATCAAAGGCGAAACGCTGACGCCCGATCCGTTCAAGCTTGTCGCCGAACAGGGTGAGGATGTGAGGGGTGCGATGGGCCGGCAGACGATCGTCGTGGTCGGCGCATCGTTCAAGGACGGCACGCCGGGCTTCTATGTCCTCAGCGACAGCGTCAATATCGGCGCGTTCAACCGGGCGAGCGGCGAGGAACTGCAGGACCATGCCTGCCAACTCGCGGATCGCTGACCTTTTGGGCCGGATGCGGTCAATGCACCGCGTCAGCTTTCGAGAAATCGGCTTCATCGGCGCTGAGACTGTCACGCGCCTTGATCGACAGCGCCGGCTCGCCTGCCCAATGCGTGCGCACCGCCTCGTGCACCAGCGCTCCGACGGCCGATGAATGCGGCCGCCCGCGCACGGTCGCAATGTTGATGACGCGCCATAATTCAGGTTCGACCAACGGGCGCGCCAGCACCCCACTGTGGACGATCGAATTCCTGCCCATCATGCCAAAGCCGAGGCCGCTTGCGACCATGGCGAGCACCCAATCGTCGCGGTCGCTGCGATAGGCGGTCGGGCAGTTGATTCCGGCACCGAGGAAAAATCCGTCTATGCAGGCATTGTGCTCGCATTGCGTGCGCAGCACGTACCGCTCGCCGGCAAGGTCGGCGACGGTGATCGCCCGCTTCTGCGCGAGGCGATGGCCCGGCGGCAGCACGACATACATTTGCTCGCGAAACAGGCCCACGCAGTTGATGCGCGGGTCCGGTTCCTGTTCCGGCTGGCAGTAGATCGCCACCTCGATCGAGCCTTCAAGCAGCATGGCCTGCAGCGACTCGGCAGGCGAATCCAGAATCTCGAGCTCGATATCGGGATGGCGCACGCGGACCGCGCTGAGGAGATCGATCAGGTTTGTCGGTGCGATCGTGCACATGATGCCGAGTTTCAAACGGATTTTTGCTGATTGCTTCAGCTCCACAGCCAGCCGCTTGGCGGCGTCGGCCTTGTCCCACACATCCTGCAGATAGGGCAGCACCACGCGGCCGAGCTCAGTCAGATGGGTGTTCGACCGCTCGCGATGCAGCAATGCGCCGCCAAATTCATGTTCGAGCAGCTTGATGGCCCGCGTCAGCGAAGGCTGGCTGACATTGCAGAATTGAGCCGCGCGTGTGAAATTCAATTCATTGCACACGGCCAGAAAATAGCGAACCTGATGCATTTCCAAAGCGCGACCTCCCGCCTGATGCCGGTAATCTGAAATGGTCGTTCGAGCATGGCGTCGAATGCCGGCAAGCCTATTCCGCTTTGGGTGCGATGCCAAGAAATGCAGCGATCGGATGATGCAGGAGGTTCTTTGAGGATGCTGCCAAAGAACGCCGTGATCAGGCGTGCGGCGGCAGGTGACTGCGCCGCCGTCGAGTGCATCGTCGAGCGGGCCTATGCGCACTATATCATTCGCATGGGACGCAAGCCCGGACCGATGCTGGCCGACTACCCAGCGCTGATCGGTGAAGGTCTGGTCCATCTCCTCGATCAGGATGGGACGATCCTCGGCCTGCTCGTGCTGATCGACGAGGGCGATGTCACCCTTCTCGACAACGTGGCCGTCGATCCGGTCGTCAAGGGCAAGGGCCATGGGCAGGCGCTGATGCGTTTCGCCGAGCAAAGCGCGCGCGAGCGGGGTCATCGCGCGATCCGCCTTTATACGCATGAGACGATGGTCGAGAACATAGCGCTGTATCTCAGGATCGGCTATGCAGAGACCCATCGGGCCGAGGAGAACGGCCTTCGCCGGGTGTTCATGACGAAGGCGCTCCGCTGAGCGATCAGGCGCCACCATCAAGCGATGAGAGCGGCATCACGCATGGCCTTGACGTGTCGGCCGGATTGCGCGACGGCGGCCTGCTTTTCGACGGTTCTGATGCGGCTCGCTCTTTCGAAGGGATCGGCGTGTTTTCGGTCACCTGCAGCGGCGGCATTTTGCGGTCAGGCGCAATGCTTTGCGTCTCGACGGAGCCGCAGGCCAAGGCCCTGCTCGGTTGCGGGGCGACCAAGAAGATCGCGGCGAAAAGCGCCACAGCAATACTGCGCAGCTTTTCCGGCTTGATTGGACTGAATGAAGGCATGGATCAATTCCTCGCGTGAGCTTCAACGGCCACTTCGCCGTCTGAAGCCGGAAATTGCCTTCCCCGCCGACGTAACGGAAATACCATTTGTGCAAATCTTCGATAGCGTCCCGCTATGCGAAAGATGCTCGAACTGGCTTTTTTCGATTTGGTTTGGTGGATTACGCTGCCTAATCGTGCCGACGTTGACTTTGAGACCCCGCCTTTCTATCATTATGAAAACGAAATCATATTTCATCATACAAAATATAATGCGACCGTGCACTTTGGACATGGCCGACTTCGATGGGGAAAAACGTTGGGCGTTCCTGTGATGGTCCATCCTGAATGAGCGCCCTGTCCATGACGCGCAGCCGTTCGGCGGGATGTGATGGCGCAGCAGCGCCTCGTCCTTTCGTCTGGGAAAAAAGCTATCCCGACGGGCGTGGTTGGGACACCCCGATCGCCATCTCGACCGTCACGGCGCATTTCGATGAGTCGGTCGCACGAAATGGTTCGCGCTGCGCGCTGATGTTCCGGGATCGCGCCATTTCCTATGATGATCTCGGCGCGCGCGTCGCGAAGGCTGCGGCGGCATTCCTGCATCTTGGCCTCGGCAAATCGGGCGCTGAGCAAGGCTGCATCGCGCTTTATTTGCCCAACACGCCCTATCATCCGATCGCCTTTTATGCGGCGCTCAAGACCGGGGCGCGTGTGGTGCATCTCAGCCCGCTCGATGCCGAGCGGACCCTTCTGCACAAACTCGCCGACAGCGGCGCGCGCGTGATCGTCACGACTGACGCCGGCAGCCTTCTGCCGATGGCGCTGAAGCTCGCCGAAGCTGGCGCGGTGGACACGGTCATCGTCGGCGAGGACGAGGCGTTCGGCGGCGCGATCCCCCGCTCGCCGATCCCGGACGCACCCCATGTCCTGCGGCTGTCGGCGCTCATGGACGAGGCGCCGGTTGTCGAGCGCTGGCCACCGGTGCGGCCAGAAGACATCGCGCTCCTGCAATACACCGGCGGCACGACGGGCATGCCGAAAGGCGCGGTGCTGACGCACGCAAATCTCACGGCCGCCGTCGCCATGTACGATGCCTGGTTCACGATCCAGAAGGTTGGGACGCCGGGGGAGGATCGCGTCATCGGCGTTCTGCCGCTGTTCCACATCTATGCGCTGACGACCATCCTCCTGCGGCAGATCGGTAACGGCAACACGATCCTCCTGCACATGCGGTTCGATGTCGAAGCCGTGCTGCACGACATCGAGGTCAGGCGGGCGACGCAGTTTCCCGGCGTGCCGACCATGTGGATCGCGCTTGCCAATCATCATGATATCGACAAGCGCGATCTGTCGTCGTTGAAGCAGTGCCTCTCCGGCGGCGCATCGCTGCCGGTCGAGATCGCCGCGCGCTTCAAACAGCTCACCGGCCTCACACTGCGTGGCGGCTGGGGCATGACCGAGACATCGCCTGCCGGGACGCGCATTCCGGAAAGCTGCGAGAACAAGCCCGGCACGATCGGCATTCCGATGCCTGGCGTCGAGTTGCAGGTCGTCGCGCTTGACGATTCCAGTCGTGCGCTCGGCATCGGCGAGGTCGGCGAGTTGCGCGTGCGCGGCCCCAACGTCACGTCGGGTTATTGGAACAAGCCTGAGGAGACGGCAGCCGCCTTTGCAGATGGATACCTTCTTACCGGCGATGTCGGCTACATGGACGAAGACGGTTATTTCTTCATCGTGGACCGCAAGAAGGACATGATTATCTCAGGCGGCTACAACGTCTATCCGCAGATGATCGAGCAGGCGATCTACGAGCATCCGGCCGTCAGCGAAGTGCTGGTCGTCGGCGTGCCCGACGCGTATCGCGGCGAGGCGGCGAAGGCGTTCATCGCGCTGCGTGCGGGCTTCGAGCCGTTCTCGATCGAGCAGTTGCGCGATTTCCTGTCCAGCCGGCTAGGGCCGCACGAACTGCCGAGCACGCTCGAATTCAGGGCCGCGCTGCCGCGCACGCCGGTCGGCAAGCTGTCGAAGCTCGATCTCGTCCTGGAGCTGCGTCGTGGGCAAGCTGCAGGGCCTGCCCATGCCTGAGCCGTCATTCGCGTCGCGCCATCGGTCCGCATTCCGTAAACCCCAGACTTTCAAGGAGAGGCCTTCATGGATCTCAGATTCACCGACGAGGAAATCGCATTCCGCAGCGAGGTACGAAACTTTCTGAAGGAAAACCTGCCGTCCTCGATCCGCGAGAAGCTGGAGGATGGGCGACATCCAAGCAAGGACGACCTCGTCACTTGGTCCCGCATCCTCAATCGCAAGGGCTGGGCTGTGACGCATTGGCCCGTCGAGTGGGGCGGCACGGGCTGGGACCCCATCCGGCAAATGATCTTCCGAGACGAATTGCAGCAGGCGCCGGCGCCGGAGCCGCTCGCCTTCGGCGTCAGCATGGTCGGGCCGGTCATCTACACCTTCGGCTCGGAGGAGCAGAAGAAGCGCTTCCTGCCGCGCATCGCCAATCTTGATGATTGGTGGTGTCAGGGTTTTTCCGAACCTGGGGCAGGATCGGACCTCGCCGGGCTCAAGACCACCGCCAAGCGTGACGGCGAGCATTGGGTCATCAACGGCCAGAAGACCTGGACGACGCTCGGCCAGTATGCCGACTGGATCTTCGTGCTCGCCCGCACCGACGCGAGCGTGAAGAAGCAGGAGGGCATCTCCTTCATCCTCGTCGACATGAAGACGCCGGGCATCACCGTGCGGCCGATTCAGACGATCGACGGCGGACACGAAGTCAACGAGGTGTTTTTCGACGATGTCAGGGTGCCGCTCGAAAACCTCGTCGGCGAGGAGAACAAGGGCTGGGATTACGCCAAGTTCCTGCTCGGGAACGAGCGTAACGGCATTGCCCGCATCGGTATATCGAAGGCGCGGCTGCGCAAGATCCGCGAACTCGCAAAGCTGCACACCTTCGGCGAGAAGCCGCTGATCGAAAGCCCGCGCTTCCGGCAGAAACTCGCTGCCGTGGAGGTAGAGGTGAAGGCACTCGAGATGACCCAGCTTCGCGTGATCTCCGGCGAGCGCAAGCGCGAGAAAGGCAAGCCCGATCCGGCCTCCTCGGTCCTGAAGATCAAGGGCTCGGAGATCCAGCAGGCGACGACGGAGCTGCTCATGGACGTTGTCGGCCCCTATGCGCTGCCATACGAACCAGAGCGCGAGGATGGGACGCGCTGGAACGAGCCGTCCGTCGGACCCGATTGGGCAGCGAGCATCGCGCCGAGCTACTTCAACATGCGCAAGGTTTCGATCTATGGCGGATCGAACGAGATCCAGCGCAGCATCATCGCCAAGGCGATCCTGGGACTTTGAAGCGGTCGCTTGCTTCAGCCCGCATCAGATCGCATTGAAAAGAACGGTTCGAGAATGGATTTCGATTTCAGCGAAGAACAGCAGCTTTTGAAGGACAGCGTCGTGCGGCTTCTGGCCGACCGCTACGATTTCGAGAGCCGCAAGAAGCATCAGGCGGCGACCGAAGGCTGGAGTCTCGGCGTCTGGCGGCAGTTCGCGGAGCAGGGGCTGCTCGGCATCACCTTCGCGGAGGAGGATGGCGGCTTCGGCGGCGGCCCGGTCGAAACCATGATCGTTATGGAGGCGTTCGGCAAGGCGCTCGTCATCGAGCCTTATCTTTCCGCCGTCGTGCTCTGCGGCGGGCTCCTGCGCAATGCTGGCTCCGACGAACAGCGGCGAACGCTGCTTCCCTCGATCGCGGACGGTACGAAGCGGCTCGCCTTCGCGCATGCCGAGCGCCAGGCCGGCCATGACCTCCATGACATCGCAGCGACGGCGAGGACAGAGGGCGACGCCTTTGTGCTCGACGGCGACAAGAGCCTCGTCCTGCATGGCGATACAGCGGACGCCTACATCGTCTCGGCCCGATCCTCCGGCGAGAGACGCGATCGCGACGGCATCGGCCTGTTTCTCGTGGACGCTGGCGCGCCCGGCGTCTCGCGCCGCGGCTACCCGACGCAAGACGGGATGCGGGCGGCGGAGGTCTCGCTCACGAATGTCCGTGTCGAACGGATGAACGTCATCGGCGATCCGGCGGGCGGCTTCCCAATGATCGAGCGCGTGGCGCATGAGGCGATCGCCGCGCTCTGCGCCGAAGCGGTCGGCGCGATGGCGGAAGCGCTCGACATGACCGTGGATTACCTCAAGCAGAGAAAGCAGTTCGGCACGACGATCGGCTCCTTCCAGGCGCTCCAGCATCGTGCATCCGACATGTTCGTCGCGTTGGAGCAGGCGCGCAGCATGGCCCTGTTCGCGACGATGATGTCGAGTGAGCCCGATGCGGAGGAACGCGGCAAGGCCATTTCGGCCGCCAAAGTTCAAATCGGGCGCTCCGGCCGCTTCATAGGCCAGCAGGCGGTTCAGCTCCATGGCGGCATCGGCATGACGATGGAGTACAAGCTCGGACACCTCTTCAAGCGCCTCGCCATGATCGACACGATGTTCGGCGACGCCGACCATCATCTAGAGGCTTTCGCCGACAGCGACGGCTTCGTCGGCGCGCTTTGAGCCGTTTTCCTTCATGTCACTTCAAGCAACGGACATCGCCATGACCGCCATCAATTCCGTCGTCGACCTGTCGCTGCATGACGGCGTCGCCGTCCTCACGCTGAACTCCCCGCCTGTGAATGCGCTGTCGGCCGCGCTGAGGGCCGGTCTCGACGAGGGTCTGAAGACGGCCTACGCCGATGCGAATGCCAAGGCGGTTGTGATCATCTGCGCCGGGCGGACGTTCATTGCGGGCGCGGACATCTCCGAATTCGGCAAGCCGCCCCAGTTTCCGATGCTCGGCGACGTGCTCGACACGATGGAAGCCTCGCAAAAACCGATCATCGCCGCGATCCACGGCACGGCGCTTGGCGGCGGCTTCGAGGTCGCGTTGACCGCGCATTACCGCGTCGCGGTGCCTAGCGCGAAGCTCGGCTTGCCGGAAATCAAACTCGGCCTCCTGCCGGGTGCGGGCGGCACGCAGCGCCTTCCGCGCCTGATTGGCGTCAAGCCCGCGCTTGACGCCATCCTCTCCGGCACGCCGTTTTCGGCCAGGCAGGCGCTGGATTGGGGTGCGATCGACGCGCTGGCGGAGGAGGGCAAGCTGCTCGACGCCGCGCTCGATCTGGCAAGGTCGATCATCTCCGACGGTAAGCCGCTGCGCCGGGTGAAGGACATGGCGGACAAGATCGCCGCGGCGCGGAGCAATCCGTCGCTGTTCGACGCGGCCCGCAAAGATTACGCACGAAAATATCGTGGATTCGAGGCGTGGAAGCTGGCGCTCCAATCGGTCGAAAACGCGGTCAAGCTGCCGTTCGAAGAGGGCATCGCCGCCGAGCGCGACCTCTTCATGCAACTCGTCTCCAGCACGCAATCGAAGGCGCAGCGGCATGTGTTCTTCGCCGAACGCCAGGTGAGCAAAATTCCGGATGTCCCTGACGATACGCCGGTTTTGCCGATTGAGAAGGTTGGTGTGCTCGGGGCCGGCACCATGGGCGGCGGCATCTCCATGAACTTCCTCAACGCCGGCATTTCCGTCACGATCGTCGAGACGAGGCAGGAGGCGCTCGACCGCGGCCTTTCGACGATCAGGCGAAACTACGAGAACACAGCCGCCAAGGGCCGCATGTCGATGGCCGATGTCGAGAAACGCATGAGCCTTCTCAGCGGAACGCTCGCTTTCGAGGCGCTCGCCGATTGCGACCTCGTCATCGAGGCGGTGTTCGAGAACATGGAGTTGAAGAAGGAGATATTCAAAAAACTCGACGCGACCGTGAAGCAGGGCGCGATCCTCGCCTCCAACACCTCGTATCTCGACATCGACGAGATCGCCGCCTCGACGCGCCGGCCGGACCACGTGCTCGGCCTGCACTTCTTCTCGCCGGCGAACGTGATGCGGCTGCTCGAGATCGTGCGCGGCGCGAAAACGGCCAAACCGGTGCTCGCCACGGCGATGCAGCTTGCCAAGAAGATCGGCAAGGTCGGCGTGCTCGTCGGCGTCTGCCATGGCTTCGTCGGCAACCGCATGCTCGAACAGCGCCAGCGCGAGGCAAACAAGCTCATTCTCGAAGGCGCGATGCCCTGGGACGTCGACCGCGTGCTCTACGATTTCGGCCTTCCGATGGGTCCGTTCGCCATGTCCGATCTCGCAGGCCTCGACATCGGCTGGTCGAAGGAGAAGAGCTCGAGTTCGACGGTTCGCGAGATCCTGTGCGAACGCGACCGCCGGGGCCAGAAGACCGGGCGGGGCTTCTATGATTACGACGAAAACCGCAAGGCGACGCCGTCCGCCGAGGTCGAGGCCATCATCCTCGATTTCGCCAGGGCCAGGGGGATCGAGCGGCGGGTGATCAGCGATGACGAGATCCTGGAGCGCACCATCTATCCGATGATCAACGAAGGCGCGAAGATCCTGGAGGAGGGCAAGGCGCAGCGCTCCTCCGACATCGATATCGTCTGGATCAACGGCTATGGCTGGCCGGTCTATCGCGGCGGGCCGATGTTCTATGGTGAGACGGTCGGCCTCGACAAGGTACTGGCGCGCCTCAAGGATTTCGAGGTCCGGTTCGGCCCGCAACTCAAGCCTGCGGCGCTGCTGGAGCGGCTCGCGAGCGAAGGCAAGGGCTTCGCGTCCGCCTGAGCGGCCAATGTCGGCGCAGCGGTTCCTCCCGGTGTCGTCATGACGTTGCCTGAGGAGCCTATAGGCTGCTAGCTTCAGCCTACTCACACAAGCGCCGAACGGCCCGAAAGGAAATGCGATGTCCAACATTCTGGTGTCCGCCATGAACCGCAGGGCCTTCCTGCTCTCCGCCGCCACGGCGCCGCTGCTTGCATCGGGCGCCGTCCATGCCCGAGCCCCGCTGCTGGGTGTCAAATCGCCCGCCTGGTATCGCTTCAACGTTGGCGACTTCGAGGTGACGGTGGTTTCCGACGGCGTTCTCGATCTCGGCACGCTCGCCGGCGTCTATCCGGGCACGCCCAAGCCGACGGTCGACGGCTTTCTGAAGAGCGAATTGCAGCCGGTCGACAAGGCGCTGACGCCGGAAAACTGCCTCGTCGTCAATACCGGCGACAAGCTGGTGCTGATCGACAGCGGCGTGGGCAGCTATTCGACATTCGGTGCGGGCGCCGGGAGGCTCGTCAAGACGCTCGCCTCGGCGGGCATCAAGGCCGAGGATATCGACACGATCCTGCTGACCCATGCCCATATCGACCATGTTTCTGGTATCATGGGCGATGACGGCAAGCGCCTTTACCCGAACGCGCAGATCATCCTCTCCAAGGTCGAGCACGATTTCTGGACGGACGATGCGAAGCTTTCGGCGACCGGCGTCCTGAAGCTGCTGGTCGATGCTGCGCGCAAGAATCTGGTGCCGAACAAGGACCGGATCGCCTTCGTCGAGCCCGGCAAGGAGGCGGTGAAGGGCATCAGCGTCGTCTCGACGCCCGGCCATTCGCCGGGGCATGTGTCCTATCTGATCTCGTCCGGCGGCAAGAGCCTGCTCTATACGGGCGATGCGGTGACGCATCCGCTGATTTCGTTCAAGCAGCCGGCTTGGGAGTTCGCCTTCGACGGCGACGCAAAGGCCGCCGCCGCGACGCGCATCAAGCTGCTTGATATGGCGACCGCCGATAACCTTACCATGATCGGCTATCACTTCCCGTTTCCGGGCATCGGAAATGCGCTGAAGGAAGGCAATGCCTATCGCTTCGTTCCTGCGGCTCTGGAATTCTGAGCGCCGTTGCACGACGAACGAACACCAAGGCCGATCGCGCTCCAGGATGTGCCGAGGCTGGTCGGGGAGGAAATCGGACTGTCCGGCTGGCTCCTCATCGACCAGGCGCGGATCGACGCGTTCGCCGCGGTCACCAACGATCGTCAATGGATCCATGTCGATGTCGAGCGTGCGAGCGCCGAGCTTGGCGGCACGGTCGCGCACGGCTTTCTGACGCTGTCGATGATGTCATCGCTGACGCACGAGATTTTCAAGCTCGAAGGCGTCTCCAAACGCCTGAACTACGGCTTCGAGCGCCTGCGCTTCACGGCGCCTGTCTTTGCCGGGCAGCGTATTCGCCTGCGCATGACGCTGGCGGAGGCGACGCCGAAGGGCGATGGCCTGGCCATGGCCTTCGACTGCGTGATCGAGGTCGAGGGGGCCGAGAAGCCGGCCCTCGTCGCACGCTGGATCAGCGTCGCCTACCCGTGAGGGAAGACGACGCCGGAGCTGCTAGTTGGTTGTCGGCCGATACGGCACGATCTTGCCGCCTTCGACGACACCGATCACCAGCGGGCTCACGAAGCCGCCGTTCTCCAGCACGCTGGAGACATCGTTGGGGTTGAGGTCGGCAGGCAGTGCCTTCACGGCCTTGTCCATGCTGGCGCGGATCGCTTTTGGATCCGTGACGGTGCCTGCCTGCTTCATCGCCTCCAGCACGGCGTTGAGGCTCGTGTAATGGAACGACGTCTCGGTGCCGGGAATGGTGTCCGCGCCGCGCGCCGCCTTGAAGCGCTTGATGAAGCCCTGAAGGGCGGGGCGATCGTCAGCGGCGGAGGGCAGCGTGCCGATCGAGCCTTCGAGCAGGTCCATCCCGCCGATCGCTTTCGCCATCTCGTCGAACTTCGCCTGATCCATCACCACGAAGCCGCCGGCGAAGCCGAGTTCGCGCGCCTGCTTCGCGACGAGGGCGGTCGGCTCCGATGCGCCGCCGATGAACAGAACGTTGGGGCTCGCCGCCAGCACCTTGCTGACGCCACTGTAGAAATCGGAGTCCTTGTTGTAGGACATCGGATTGCTGGCCACGACCGTGCCGCCCGATTTCTCCCACACGGGCACGAAGAGCGACGTCCAGGCCTTGGCGTAGTCATGATCGCCGCCGGCGACGCCGAGCTTGGTGCCGAACTTCTTCATCTCGTATTTGGAGAAGGGCTCGAAATAGCTGGAGAAGGTCGGCGGAATGCGCAAGGTGAGCGGGTTGCCGCGCTCCGTCAGCGCCGGAACGCTCGTGTAGCCAGCGAGCAGGAAGTTGTCCTGGACGTTGATCGCCTGCAGCGCATAGGCTCCGCCCGAATGCGGTGTGAAAACGACGGGCGTCTTCGATTGCTGGACCAGGCGCTTCGCGTTCACCGCCGTCTCGCTCGGTGCGTATTTGTCGTCGAGCGGAATGATTTCGACCTTGTAGGTCTTGCCAGCGACGGTCACGCCGCCTTTCGCGTTGACCTCGCTCGCGGCGAATTCGAGACCGGCGAGACAGTTCTTGCCGTAGAGCGCAGCGCCGCCGCTGAGTGGTCCGCTGAAGCCGATCTTGATCGTCTCCTGCGCGACGGCCGGGGCCGCCATTTGAAGGCTTGCTGCCAGCGCGAGTGTTGATAACACGATTTTGTTCTTCATCTCGTCCTCCCTTGGTTTTCAGTCTCCGATATAGGCTTTTCGAACCCGTTCATCGCCCATCAGCGTGTCCGGCGTGCCTTCCAGAACGACATGGCCGGTCTCGATCACATAGGCCCTGTTCGCGATCTTGAGGGCGGCGAAGGCGTTCTGCTCGGCGAGCAGCACGGTGGTGCCCTTGCGGTTGATGTCGGCGATGATCTCGAACATCTGCTTGACGATCAGCGGTGCCAGCCCGAGCGAA
>JAIELD010000030.1 GCA_019753285.1 Beijerinckiaceae bacterium
CCTCGGCGGCGATCAGCGACTGGTCATGCCAGATCGGCTTGCCGTCCTTGCGCCAGTAGATCGCGAAGTTCCAGCGGGGCAGCGGCTCGCCGGGATACCACTTGCCCTGCCCATAATGCAGCAGGCTGCCCGAGCCGAAGGCGGAACTGAGGCGGCGGGCGAGTTCGTCGGCCCTGACGCGCTTCAGCGGCCCGACGGCCTCGGTGTTCCATTCGGGCGCCTGATAATCGTCGATCGACACGAAGGTCGGCTCGCCGCCCATCGTCAAGCGGACATCGTGAGCGTCAAGATCGGCATCGACCTTGGCGCCCACGGCATCGAGTGCCTGCCAGGCATCGTCTGAAAACGGCAGCGTGACGCGCGGCTTTTCCAGCACACGGTCGACGCGCATCTCGAAGTCGAAGTCGACCTCAGCAAAACCAAGCACGCCCGAAATGGGCGCTGCGGACTGATAATGCGGCGTCGCGGCGAGCGGAAGGTGCCCTTCGCCGCAAAGAAGGCCGGATGTGGCGTCCAGCCCGATCCAGCCCGCGCCTGGCACATAGACCTCGGCCCAGGCATGGAGATCGCAAAAATCGACCTGCGTGCCGGATGGGCCATCGAGCGCCGCGACATCGGGCTTCAACTGGATGAGGTAGCCGGAGACGAAGCGCGCCGCGAGACCCATGTGCCGCATGACCTGCACGAGCAGCCAGCCGCTGTCGCGGCAAGAGCCGCTCGCCTTGGTCAGTGTCTCTTCGGGCGTCTGGACGCCCGGCTCAAGGCGCACGAGATATTTGATCGCCTCATGCACGCGCCGATTGAGATCGACGAGGTGTATGACCGTGAGCGGCGCCTCTTTGGGCAGGGTCTCCAGAAAGGCGGCAAGCTTCGGCCCGGCGGGCTCCGGATCGACGTAAGCGGACAGATCCTGCTTCAGGTCCGGCGCATAGTCGAAGGGAAACCTGGTCGCGTAATCATCGACGAAGAAATCAAACGGGTTAAAGACCGCAAGTTCGGCGACGAGATCGACCGTGATCGAGAATTCCGTCGTCTGCTCGGGAAAGACAAAGCGGGCGAGCCAGTTGCCATGCGGGTCCTGCTGCCAGTTGATGAAGTGGTTTTCCGGCGTGACCTTCAGCGAGTAGGCCGAGACGGGCGTCCGGCAATGCGGCGCTGGACGCAGGCGGACGGTTTGCGGTCCGAGGGTGATGGGGCGGTCGTAACGGTAATGCGTCGAGTGATACAGTCTTGCAAAAATGGACATTCAAACCCTTGTGGCAATCTCGACCGGCCGGTTGGCAGATGATGCACAGCGGTTGCCGGGAAAGCAACTTTTATGCCCGCCATCCGATCGTTTTTGCCTGCTGCCGCCCGTTCCGGCGCGCGTGACAAGACGAGGGCACGGCACGGTCGCTTCACGCCGAAGTGACACCGGAGCGCCTTGCCGGTCGCATGGGTGCGGCCTTACGGTGCACTATGCTTAGTCGCCGATGGTGGCGAGCCTGCAACCGTCGCAGCCCGGGTTCACCCCATGACGAGCGTCACCGGGATCGAGCGATCCAGCCTTGCCGTCGGCCGCCTTCAAAAGCGCAGCGCGCCTGTTGCGCTCGGTCTCTCGCTGTCTCTCATCCTGGCGCTGGCCAGCGGCGTTTTTCTGACGCCGGGCTCGTCGGCACGCCTCGTGGCGCTCGTCTTCGTCGCGGCACTGATAGGAGCAGCGCTGCAGCGCGCCAGCTTCGGCTTTTCGTCAGCCTTCCGCCTCGCCCTCTCTGCGGGCAACACCTATGGTCTGCGGGTCCATGCCGTAATGCTGATGCTGACAAGCGTGTTCTTCCTGCCGTTGCTCAGCGCAGGCGCGTTCGCCGGCCAGACGATGACAGGCTTTGGCGCGGGGCTGGGGATCACTTTCGCGGTCGGCGCGCTGATGTTCGGGGCCGGCATGCAGTTATCCGGCGGTTGTGCCTCCGGCACGCTGTTCGCGCTCGGCGGCGGCAATGGCAAGCCGCTTGCGACCGTGGCAGGGTTCGTGATCGGTTCGACGCTCGCCGCGGCGCAGATCGGTTTCTGGTGGTCGCTTCCGGCGACCGAGCCGATCTTCATCCAGACGGCGCTCGGCCTGCCGCTCGGGCTCGTGACGCAAATCGGGCTGCTCGGAGCATTCTATTGGCTGGCCCGCAACCGCTCGACCCGGCCTTATCTCGACACGACGAATGACGGCGGCCCGGTCTGGCCGAGGCTGCTTCGCGGCCCCTGGCCTCTCCTTTGGGGCGCGGTCGCGCTCGCTTTGCTCAATGTCGCCACGCTCGTCCTCTCCGGCCAACCCTGGGGCGAGACCAGCGCATTCGCATTGTGGGGGTCGATGCTTCTCGATGCGGGAGGCTTCCACCAGGTGCGTGAATGGACCTACTGGAGCGGCGACCCCGCCGCGCTCGATCGCTCGCTTCTGCTCGACGTCGCGACCCTGATGGATATGGGAATCGTGCTCGGCGCGATGGCGGCGGCAGCCTCCGGCGGCGTCTTCACGCTCCGGGCGGGCGGATCGCCGCGCATATGGCTGGCGGCGCTCTGCGGCGGCATCCTGATGGGGTATGGCGCGCGTCTGTCCGGCGGCTGCAACATCGGGGCCTATTTCAGCGCGGGTGCGTCCGGCAGCCTGTCGGCCTGGGCGTGGGTTGCGATCGCGCTGGCAGGCAGCGCCCTCGGCCTCCGGCTTCGCTCGACCCTCCAGCTCGATGACCGGTCGACGAAGCCTGCCGAGCCGCAGGGCTGCTGAGACCTAGCCGCATCTGCCGGAGAGGCTCCCGACAATCGCCTCGTTGAACGTTTCGATCTGAAACGGCTTGTAGATGATGGTGTTGCGCTCACGGATCGGTTCCGGCACAGCCTCGGCGTGAAGGCCGGTGGCGATCACCACGAGGCGGCCGACATCGTTCATCGCCTGAACGATCGGGTCGCTCGTCTGCTTGCCCAGGATCCAGTCGACGACCGCGACGTCGAACTGCCGCTCGGCGAGATGCTGCAGCGCCGTTGCAAGATCATGTGCGACCACGACTTCCGCCGCGCCGAGATCGTTGAGGCAATCGAGCATAGTGAAGGCGATGAGGACTTCGTCCTCGACCACCAGCGCCGTGAAGTTTGCGGATTTCGAGAGTGTATCGTCGCCGGTCATGCTGGCACGAGCATGAGCGCACAGCGCTGCGGGAGAGTCATAAATCCTCGGGGAGGTATCGGTTTTCAAGGTGAGCATGAATTGCTGTGCCAGAGAAAAACGACCGCCGCTTTTAACTAATACATAGGGCGGCGTACGTGGAACGTCTCTCGAACATCCAGCCGCAACACTCTGGACAGCTGCTCCGATCATGCCGGCGGCGACGGCTGGGATTGCTCACGTGCGATCGCGCATGATTTCAGCGTCCGAAGGGGGTCTCGGAAACTCGTTCCCCTGTCGGTCTCCCCGAAGTCCGATGACGCAAATTGATCTAGGAATCGTTGAGCTTTGCCATTACCAAAAATGATCATGATTCCGTGTGATCGCTGTCCACTGCGACGACTTCCGGTGTTTGCCAACGGCACGCCGGAGGAGATCGAGTTCATGAAGACGTTCAAGGTCAGCGAGATCACGCTCAACGTCGGTCAATCCGTCTACCTGGAGGGCGAAACGAGCGACAAGCTCTACACGATCCTCGAAGGCTGGGCTTTCCGCTACAAGTCGATGCCGGACGGTCGGCGGCAGATCGTCAACTACGCCTATCAGGGCGACTTTCTCGGCCTGCAGAATTCGATGACGGACAAGTCGCCTCATGGCGTCGAGGCGCTCACGATCCTCCGGCTGTGCGTGTTCCAAAAAGCGAGACTGCCGAGCCTGTTCGAAAAGCAACCGTCGCTGGCGCTGGACCTTACCTGGCTGGCGGCGCGCGAGGAGCGCTTTCTCGACGAAGGGCTGCTGTCTGTCGGGCGGCGCACGGCGCGCGAAAAAGTGTCGTATCTGCTCTGGTATCTGCATACGCGTGCGCTGGAGGCAGGCCTCACCTTCGACAACACGCTGTTCCTGCCCATGAATCAGCAACATTTCGCCGATACGCTCGGCATCTCGCTTGTCTACGTCAATCGGACGCTGCAGCGGCTTCGCTCCTCGGGTTGCCTGACGCTGACCGGGCGCACGCTGGTGATCCATGACAAGACGCGGCTTGCCGAGCTTGCCGGCATCGACCCGAAGCGCCCCGAGCGCCGGCCGATCATATGACAGCCTCGCTGTGGTGTGAGTAGCGACCAAAAGAAAAGGCGGCCTTACGACCGCCTCTCCACGCGAACGAAACAGGCTCGACGGCGGTCAGCGCCGGGTGAGCGCGTAGATATAGCCCGCGACCGCCGCGATCGCGACAGACCGCAGCGGATTGGCGCGGACCGCATCCGCGAACGCATCCTGCAGGTCGCTGGTCCTGCGGCGGGCCGCATCGACCATCTGGTCGGTGTTGATGCCGAACTCTTCGAGCGTCGCAGTCGCAGTTGCTGCAGCCTCGGCGATGTCGCGGGTGGTGTTCGCACCGCCCCTGGCTGCGCGGGCAACCGCTTCGCTCGCCTTGTCGGCGTCGGACTTCCTCATCTCGGTCGGCTTATTGGTGAAATCACGAATGTTGCTGTTCATCGAGCGGCTCCTTCGGAATGGGCTGGCGCAGTCGAGCGACCGAAGCTTCGGGCTCCGACCTGCAAAACTGCGAACTTGCTGTGTGAACGCATGCAAGTGCCGCTGGTTCCAACATCGCCGACGGCTGAACGGCTAGTTCACCAGAACGGAGCGGTTACAGTTGATGCCCGTGACCCAGCTATCGGCCTGACCGAGTGCGAGACCGAGCGTTTGCAGCGTCTGGTCGAGAACCGTGTCGATCGCTGGCGCAGCATCGGCAATGATCTTGGCGGTCACGGCGTCGAGACCGCTCGGCAGGCCGATGCCGAGGCCGATGACGTTCACCTTGAGCTGAAGATCGCCGATGAGCTTCGACAGGAGCGAGGTCACGAAATCGGTCGTCGAGGTGGATTTCTTCGTGCCGAGCTTGATGTCGGTCTCGTTGAAGACGACGGGCGCAGGCTGCATGTTGGTCATGGTCGCATGCGCGCGACCGCTGACGCTGGCAAGCCCCGCAAGGCGGACGAGCTGCGCGGAATTGGCTGTCGGCGCGGTCGTGAAGTTCGCCATCTGCGCCGCCGTCACGTCGCCGATCCAGGCATCGACAAGCGCCGGCGTCACGCCGAGCGTCACGCTCGACTGCCCCTTGCCGCCGGCCTTGCAGGTCATCGCGTCGAGCGTTGCCGTCGCGGAAGCAAGCTCGAGATAGAGCGGCAGGTTGACGGCCGCGACCTGGCCCGACCCGAGAAGCTGGAACTTGACGTAGAGCCGCGTCTGCGCCGTGTGGACGCTTGCGCCCTTCGAGCCGATCGCGACCCAGCTCGTGCCCTGCGGGCGCTCGCCGATCGTCAGCAGCAATTGGGCGTTCGAGATGCCAGGCACGCTGAGACCGAGAGCCATTTGAATCTGGTGCGCACTATTGGCGATCTCGGCGGAGGTAGTGACAAGATCGAGCGCCGAGACCGACGTGCCGATCAAGCCGGTCGAACCGATCTTGGACGCGCCGAACGGTCCGAAGTTGATGAGCGGGTCAAGCTTCATCAAGGTCGATGCGCTTTTCTGCGTATCCGCGATCCTGGCAAGGGCACTGATGGCGGTCGCGTTGCCGTTGGGATCGCTGCGCGAGGCGTCGAGGATGGCCGCAAACACGTCGGACACCTTGAAGCTCGCCGAGGCAAGCGAATCGTAGGTGACGCCGGTGAAGCTCACACGCGAAGCAAGAGCGTTCGAGAACTGGAAAAGGTCGATCTTCGCATCGACGAGCGATTGGTAGTCCATGACAGTCAGGGACACGTTGCCGCCGAGCAATCCGCCAAGCAGCGAATTTAAGAGGCCGCCATCGAGCTTCACCAATCTCGATCCGACCGAGAACGCAGCGTAGATCGGCTGCGTCGCGGTCGCAGTAGCGCGAATGCGCGTGGTGTTGGCGGGCGAGCCGGCCGGAGCGCCCGGCACGGGATCAGCCCCCGCCGCATGAGCGCTCGAAGGAAAAAGAATGCTGGAGAAGTAGACGGGAGCCGTCGTTTCAAGCGTCACGCGGACGGCGTTGCCGTTGCCATTGGCGGAGGGCACGAAGCGCTTGCCGATGGGGAGAGACGCGTCGGCCGTATAGGTGCCGATCTCGATGGTTTTCAGCGTGTCGCCCGAATAGGCGTTCTGGACGAGGCTCGCGACCGCGGCTGGGCGTGCCTGCGCCACGTCGCTCGCCGCCGCCATGGCCGCGAGATCGGCCGATGTCTGGAGATTGCGCTTGAGGTAGAAAAAACTCGCGACGTCGATCGCAATCGCCGCAAGGGCGACGATGACGAGAAACGCCATCGCAGTCAGGATCGCGACCGTCCCCTCATTGGCGGTACGCAGGTTTCTGATGGATTTCATCTGATCTCTCCGTTCGAACCGGCGTCGGGCTCAGTAGCCGCCGCGTACGATGATGGATTTGCGCTGCAGATCGGCAGGCGGCAGCGGCAGCAGGCCCTTGAACATGTAGATGAACGACTGCGAGTTATCGTAGCGGATCGTCACCTCGTAATTGTCGGCCTGGGCCGGCAGGGTAGCGCTGCTGGTGGCGATCTTCGCCGGATCGAGAAGGACGTAGGACCGGACGTTGGCCTTCACGAAGTCGTCGACGATCTTCGCGCGTTCGGCATCCGAAATGCCCGCAACCGAAGCGCGTGCGGCTTCCGAGGCCAGTTGCTGCACCGCGTGCATCGTCGCGAACAGCGTCGAAAAGGCGACGATGCCGAACAGCATGAGCAGAAGGACCGGCGCGATGAAGGCGAATTCGACCACGATCGAGCCGGCGGCGTCTTGCCCGAACCGATCCAAACGCTGACCCACTGTCGCCTCCCGTCCATCATGCGATGACGAGGAGACGGTGCGTCCGATGCGTTATCGAAAACCAAATTTATGTGCTTAAAGCATCGTAAACATATATTTTTGCGGCATTTTTTATAAAAAACCCAATTTATAATCTGTAAGCTTCTCCTATAGATCGTTTGTATGAAATTTATTTTCAGTATTTTTTGATCATTTACCTAAAATCAACATCGCTTGTATTCTAGGGTAATATCAGTATTACTTTCATATTTGAAATTCATAATCGTCTTATGCCCTTCAGTCACTTGTCATCGAATACGAATACGTCGAAATATATTCGTCGCCGAATAGGGTCAGGCGTTGTCATATTGCCGCTGACGCTGCATGACGTGTCAAACTGTCGCATCAGAGGCTTATTGCGGCGACGCGCGAAGCTGGCTCGGGCGACGCTGCCGTTAGCTCCATCCAGCCGGCCATCGATTGGCCGCACTCCAACAGCCACATCGGCGAAATTTGCCAGCCTTTCCGATCGCTCGGAGCGCCGATGACGTGGGATTGCGGTTCGAAGCACACGAAGCGCGCGCCCGGCGGTCTCCAGAGCAGCGGCATGTCAAGCGAAGGACTTGCGGTGATCCGGAGGATATGGCTGCCGGGATATGTCAGCGTCGCCGCTCCTCGCCAGCCGACATAGTTGATCGCGATTTCGGTTTCGCGCGCGACCGCGCCGCCGATCAGGAAATCGCCTGCCGGATCGAGCGGGATGGCGTCCAGCGGGTGATAGCCAGGCGCAAACGCGACCTTGGCCGCGACGCCGTCCACGCGCAGTGTGGTGGTCTCGTCGCAAGGAAACCAGGGATGCAGACCCAAGCCGAACGGCGCTGGCTCGTCGCCGCGATTGGTGACCGAGAGGTCGATGCGGATCACATCGTCCCTGAGTGACAGCCGCAGACTGCTCTCGTAGCGGTAAGCGCCAAAGCCGGCGTCGCAGCAATGTGACAGTGTCAGACTCTGGCGTGAAATCTCATCGACCGTCCAAGCACGGCGCCAGCCGGTTCCGTGCATCGTGTTGCCCGACGCCGGATCGTTGATGGGGAGCGTCCAGCGCGTTTCACCGAAAACGAGCATCCCGCCATGGCACCGGTTGGCGAAGGGAACGAGCGGCCAGCAGCCGAACAGGTCAATACCGGCATCGGATTGCGGCTGGCTCTCCGGCGAATAGAGAAGATCGACTGGTGGGCCGCCGCGCTTCCAGACGAGCCGGCGAATGAGTCCGCCGCGGGAAGGGTCGATGGCGACTTCGTAAGCATCGTTTTCAAGGTAGTGAACGATGCCGTCATCAGACTTCGCCGCTGCGTTCGGTGGTCGGTCGCGTGATAGTGCGGGCATAAATGATTCCAGCCGTCCTGGTGAAAGGATGGCTGGCAATCAGGGCGGCTTCAAGCTGACGGAGGCATTGCGGCCAACTCAGAGCGACAATCCGCGCTCCTCGGCAGCGGCACGATAGCGAGCCGGCAACTTCTTCACGTCAAAGCAGCGTCCATTATCGACACAGAGAAGCTGGACGTTCTGCACCGTCATCGTCTCGAAGCGCGGCAGATCGGCATACTGCACGTCAGGATCGGTCTTGGTCGGGATCAGGACGATTGTGAGCGCCGCAAGCAGGAAGACAATGGAATAGCCGAGATATCGCATGACGCTCACCTTCCGTGTTCAACCGTTTTCTCTGACGACAAAACGGGTTCGGTGAAACTTTGTTCCGGGACCGTCTCGATCCTTATCTCGCCCGAAGCGCCTGCTCGGCGCGGTCAAGGGCGGCGCGGACTCTCGCCGGATCGATCGGTTTCGATATCAGGGCGATCGGGCGCACGGCCTCGAGATCGGCCGGGCTGATCGAAGCGATGGCCGCGCTGATGAAAATGACGCCGATATCGAGCTTCGAGGTGATTTCGCGCGCGGCGATCATGCCGCTGGTGCCCCGGGCAAGACTGATGTCGGAAAGCACGACATCCGGCCGTTCCGCCTTCGCAAGGGCAATCGCCTCGTCTCCCGTCGTCGCCAGCCCGCAGACTTCATGCCCGCTATCGATCACCAGCGATTCGAGATCGAGCGCGATGATCATCTCGTCTTCAACCACCAGCACGCGCATCGTCGGTTGGTCTCATTCCCGCAAGAGCGGAATCGCTCCGCTTTCCGCCGCTTTCCACCAATCGCTTAACTCTGGCATATGCATCCGAAATTTGTAACAACTACCGCGGATTTTCGAATTTTCGTTGATTAAGCGCTGATCGCGACCATATTTGCCGTGAAGTCGAACGGCAGCACGGCGTCGTGCGGACATCGCCATACGGAGCGACGGGAGTGAGGATGCCGCCAGACAGCGAGCCTGTAAGAGTGGCGGCGCGAGGTCCTTCGAAGCAGCGCATCGAGCGGCTCTCCAGAAACCGCACCGTCTCCGTGGCGCAGGCGGCACTCGGCTTTTGCGTGCTCATCCTTGTCAGCATCGCGTCGGGCTACGCCTTTCTGGAGGCGCGGCAGGCAAATGGCCGGCTCGAAACGCTGCTCGTACTGCGTGAGCGCGTGGCGACGATCGCCAAGGCCGTGACCGACGCGGAGACGGGGCAACGCGGCTTCCTCATCACGGGCGACACTCGTTTCCTTCAGCCCTACGAGCAGGCGGTCAAGGAACTCCCCACGCATCTGGAGGCGATCCGCGGCCTGGCCACCGATGACAGGAACCAGACATTCGTCGCGAAGATCGAGGCATTGCAGGCGGCCTATCTCCACGACCTCAAATCGGCGGTGAGCCTCGCGCGCGAGGGTGATCGCGACCGGGCCTTCGCAGCCATCGCCGAGCCTGCCACGGCCGCGCGCATGACCGAATTCCGCGCCGTAACGGACGCGTGGCGGGAGGAGAATCTCGACAGGATCGCAACCCTGCGCGACTCCGCTCGACGCGCGCAGCTTGCGCTCATCAGCCTGATCGTCTCGGGCTGCGTGATCATTCTGCTGCTCGGCGTCACGCTGATCCACAACATGCGCCGCGACATCAGGGTCATTCTCGACCTCGTCGCCCGGCTGCGCACCACGGCCGGGGACCTCGCGCTCGACATGGAGGAGGCGAGCCACGACCTCAGGCACAAGAGCGACGAGCTCGAGGCCACGCTGGCTCGCTTCAGGATTGCGACGACGGCGGCCAATATCACGGTGTTCGAGCAGGACCGCGACCGGCGCTACAAATGGGTCAGCCGAGGCACGCCTGAAAAAAGCGCAGAGGAGATCATCGGCCTCACCGAGGAAACCATTCTGCCGCTCGACTCCGTTGCCGGAACGATCGCTCTGAAACAACGCGTCTTCGAAACCGGCGAGCCGGCGAGCGGCGATGTCAAGGGAACGCGGGAGGGCAAGGATGTCTGGTGGCATTTGCGCATCTATCCGCTCAAGGACGAGGCCGGCATCGTGACCGGGATCGTCGGCACCTCGATGAACGTGACCGAGCAGCGCAACATCAGCAACCTGATCGCCGAGCGCGAGACACGACTGCAGATCGCCACCGAGGCAGCGTCGCTTGCGATTTTCGAATGGGATGTGACGACGGGCATGGCGACCTGGGACGATCGCATGTTCGAGATCTTCGGCAGGCGGAAGGAGGATGGTCCGCTCGGCAGCGCCGAGTTCAAGGCGACGGTCGTCCACCCTGACGATGCGCAGGCCTGCGCCGACGCCATCCGGCAGGGTATCGCGACCGGTTCGATCGAGCGGCTCGAATACAGGATCCGCAAGCCTGACGGCGCCATGAGCTGGATCAGAATGAGCGGACGCTTCAATGTGCCGGAGGATGGTGGCTCGCTGCGTCTTGTCGGCGTCGCGGAGGACATCACGGCCGAGAAGATCAGCGGACTCGAGCAGGAGCGCGTGCTCGCGCTGCTGAAGGCCGTGACGAATTCGACCCCCGACCTGATCTACACCAAGGATCGGTCCAGCCGGCTGACCTTCGCCAACCCCGCGACACTTGAGACGATCGGCAAGCCATGGCCTGACCTTGCGGGCCGCTCGGACATGGAATGGCACCATAATCCGGAGGAAGCGCGCTCCAACATGGCGAATGATCGCCGCGTGATCGAAAACGGCAGATCGGAGACGGTCGAGGAGGTCTTCTCGAATGATGAGGGGATTCTCGTCTATCTCTCGACCAAGGCTCCACTCTACAACGCGGCGAACGAGATCATCGGCATGGTCGGCATCTCGACCGACATCACTGAACGCAAGGCGAACGAGGAACAGCGGCAGTTCCTGATGCGCGAACTGACGCATCGGTCGAAGAATCTGCTTGCCGTCGTACAGTCCATGGCGCGCCAGACCGCGACGATGAGCCAGTCGATGACCGACTTCCAGTCGCGCTTCTCGGCAAGGCTGCTCGGTCTTGCCACCTCGCACGATCTCCTGCTGCAGGAGGAATGGCGCGGGGCGTCGATCCGGCAGCTCGTCATCTCGCAGCTCGGGCACCTCATCGACATGATCGACAGCCGGATCCTTCTCAGCGGCCCGGACGGGCTGCTCCAGCCGGAGGCCGCGCAGAACATCGGCCTCGCGCTGCACGAGCTTTCGACCAACGCTGCGAAATACGGCGCTCTCTCGAACGAGAACGGCCAGGTCTACATACGCTGGGGCATCCTGCCTTGCGTCGGTGCCGAAGAGCGCTTCTTCATCCAGTGGCAGGAGGATGGCGGTCCGACGGTGACGCCGCCCCAGCGGCGAGGCTTCGGACATTCGGTCATGGAACGGCTCGTGGCGCGCGCGCTCGACGGCAAGGTCGATCTCGACTTCAACCCGAATGGCGTCGTCTGGAGGCTGGAGATAGGCCGGAACCATGTGATGAAGATCAAGGATCAGGACGAAGCGGGGCCAGCTGGTGCGGGCGGCGAGGCCGCGCTCGAGCTCAACGCGTAAGCGGGAAAGAAGCCCGTCATCGTCAGGACAGCGGCTTTGCCGCCGCCAGGGCGGCCTTCAGGCTGTCGCGACGCCGGATGCGTTCCCGGTGGGCCGTGTAGACGCCGCTCGCCATGATGATCGCCGCGCCGACATAGCTCCAGACGTCCGATACCTCGCCGAAGGCGACGAAGCCGATCATGCTTGCCCAGATGATCTGCACATAGGAGAACGGCGCGAGCACGGAGGCGTCCGCGTAGCGATAGGCAAAGATGATGAGCCATTGGCCCGATGTCGCGGCAACGCCGATGAATGCCCCAAGCGCGATATTCTGCGGGGTCGGAGCGACCCAGTTGAACGGCAGCAGCGCCGTCAGCACGACAAGCCCGACAAGCGCCGTGTAGAGCAGCGTCGTCTGCGCCTGCTCTAGACCGCTGATCTTGCGCGTGACGATGAGCGCCCCCGCCCAGAACACGGCGGAGCAGATGGGAAGGAGCGCCGCGAGCGTGAAAGCGCTGGTGCCGGGCCGCACCACAAGGATGACGCCGCACAGCCCGACGACCGTGGCGATCCAGCGCCGTCGGCCGACCTCCTCGCCGAGAAAAAGGATCGACAAGGCCGTGACGAAGATGGGTGAGATATAGAAGGTGGTGGTGGCGACCGAAATCGACAGGTAGCGCAGCCCGGTCACGAACAGCACCGACGAGACGATCACCAGCAGTCCGCGCCAGATCTGCAGCTTCGGCTGCTCCGTGACAAACACGCGCCGGGTGCGCGCAAGGCCTATCGAGGCGACCACGATCGCCAGAAAGCAGACATAGCGCAGCCAGATCACCTCGACGCCCGGAAGGTCGGCCGAAAGCATCTTCGCGGCAGCGTCGGACATCGCCGAGAACACCGTCGCTATAATCACCAGCACGATGCCGATGATGGGTTTGTCGAGGCGGCCGTCAGGGATCATGGCTCGATCAGCTTCATATTGCTGCAACAGGGCCCGGCATAGTCTCGATGCATCGGACCGGGGGACGGTCAGGGAAGGATTGCGGAGCGAGGTTCAGCACTATACGATTCGAGACGCGTACCTTAGGGAGCGCGTGATCGAATGCACAAGACTTGCCGCATCCAGATCGAGCCGGCCCGCCTGACTGATCCATAAACCCGCGACCGGTTATTTTTTCAAAAGCCGACGCCCCCACTATAAAAGGACACACCGATGAGCATGTTTGGCAACCTGATGGCCAAGGTTTTCGGACCGAAGCATACCGACGCAGCCCCGACGACCGTTGCCAGCGCCGATACCGCGACAGTCAGCGCCGGCGCCGCCGCCCCTGCCCCGCAATCCGGCTCCGCCGAGCCGGTCGATGTCACTGCGATCCTCGACGACATGGCCGCGAAGGCGGCGGAAAAGCTCGACTGGCGGAAGTCGATCGTCGACTTGATGAAGCTTGTCGGAATGGATAGCAGCCTGTCCGCCCGCAAGGAACTCGCCGACGAGCTGCACTACACCGGCAGCAAGGACGATTCAGCCGCCATGAACATCTGGCTGCACAAGCAGGTGATGACCAAATTCGCCGAGAACGGCGGCAAGATCCCGCCTGGCCTGCAGCATTGATCGCATAAGCCAATCCAGATCTGCAGCGCCGCCTTGTTCCAAGCAAAGCGGCGCTTTTCTTTGAATAGCGAGGATGTGGTCATGACACGAGCGGATGCGATCGCGACAGCGGAGCGCCATTTCGACGATGGTGGCTTTCAGCGGCGGCTTGCCCGGCTCGTCTCGATCCCGACCGAAAGCCAGAACCCGGAGCGCAGCGCCGAGCTCGACCGTTACATCGCGACCGAAATGCGGCCCGAACTCGAAGCCATGGGCTTTACCTGCAAAGTGCTGACCCACCCCAAAGCCAAGGGGCCGTTCCTCTTCGCGTCCCGGATCGAGGACGAGACACTGCCGACCGTGCTCGGCTATGGCCATGGCGACGTGATCCGTGGCCTCGACGCAGAATGGAGCGCCGGGCTCTCGCCCTGGACGCTGACCGAGCGCGGCGATCGCTGGTATGGCCGCGGCGTCGTCGACAATAAGGGGCAGCACGCCATCAACATCGCCGCGCTGCGCTCGGTGCTGGAGACGAAGGGCAAGCTCGGCTTCAACGCCAAATATCTCATCGAGATGGGTGAGGAAACCGGATCGCCTGGCCTGCGGGAAATCTGCGAAGAGAACCGGCAGCTCTTCGCGGCCGACGTCCTGCTCGCCTCGGACGGGCCCCGGCTCGCAGCCGACCGTCCGCTGATTTTCCTTGGCTCTCGCGGGGGTTTTCTGGTCGATCTGACGATCAATGCGCGCAAGGGCGGCCATCATTCCGGCAATTGGGGCGGGCTTCTCTCCAATCCCGGCATCCAGCTCGCCCACGCCATCGCGAGCCTCGTCGGCCCGACCGGGCAGATCCGTGTGCCGGGACTGGTGCCGGACGGCATTCCGGACGCGGTGCGCGCTGCGCTCGCCGATTGCGTCATCGATGGCGGGCCCGACGGACCAACGATCGAACCCTGGTGGGGCGAACCGGGCTTGACCTCCGCCGAGAAGGTGTTCGGCTGGTGCAATTTCGAGGTGCTGGCTTTTGAAACCGGCAATCCGCGCACGCCGGTCAACGCCATCCCGCCCAAAGCCTGGGCTCGCTGCCAGCTTCGCTTCGTGGTGGGGATCGACGCCGGCGGCATCGCTTCGGCCATCCGCCGCCATCTTGACCGGCAGGGCTTCGCGAATGTCGAGGTGAGCGTGCCGCCTGGCGAATTCTTCCGAGCAACGCGGCTCGATCCGGCGCATCCCTTCGTCGGCTGGGCTGCCGCCTCGATCGCCGCCACGACCGGCAAGAAACCCAATATCCTGCCCAATCTCGGCGGCGGCCTGCCGAACGACATCTTTTCGGAGGTGCTCGGACTGCCGACGCTCTGGGTACCGCATTCATACCCCGGCTGCTCGCAGCACGCCCCCGACGAGCACGTCCCTTCAGCGCTTGTGCGCGAAGCGCTGGCGCTGATGGCCGGTCTTTACTGGGACGTGCCCGGACTGCCGCGCTGACGCCTCACCCCGTATAGGGCACGCGGCCTTCGAGCGGGTAGGCAGGATCATTGTAGCCCGGCGTCGAGGGATGGCCGATCACGACATGCTGGTCGAGGAAGGCTTCGTCCTCGGCGGTGAACGTGCAGCCGAGCGCGCTCATGTAATCGTCCCACTGCTCCTCGGTGCGCGGCCCGGCAATGACGCCAGTGACGAGCTTGTTGTTGAGCACCCAGTTGATCGCGAACTGCCCCGCCGTCATCCCGCGGCTCTCGGCATGCTTCTTCACTTCCTGAGCGATGTGCAGTGATTCAGGACGCCATTCCGATTGCAGCATCCGCACGTCCTTGGCGGCGGCGCGGGTTCCCTCCGGCGGGGGAGCGTCGGGCAGGTATTTGCCTGTCAGAACGCCACGCGCCAGCGGGCTGTAGGGCACGACGCCGATGCCGTAATGCGCGCAGGCCGGGAGATGTTCGACCTCCGGCATCCGGTTCATCGCATTATAATAAGGTTGACTCACCACGGGCCGGTCGATGCCAATCCGGTCGCAGAGGTTGCAGATTTCGGCGATGCGCCAGGCGCGGTGATTCGAGACCCCGAAATATCGGATCTTGCCCTGCTGGACGAGGCTCGCAATGGCGTGGATCGTTTCATCCAGCGGTGTGTCGTGGTCTTCCTTGTGGATGTAGTAGATGTCGATGTAGTCGGTGCCGAGCCGCTTCAGGCTGTGGTCCGCCGCCTCGATCACCCATTTGCGCGACAATCCGCGCTGGTTCGGCCCCGGCCCCATGATGTTGCAGACCTTGGTGGCGAGCACCCAGTCATGCCGGTTCGGCCGGATCGCCGCGCCGGTGATCACCTCGGAGCGTCCGTCATTATACTGGTCCGCCGTGTCGATGAAATTGACGCCCTGATCCTTCGCCTTCGCAATGATGCGGTTGGCCGTCGCTTCGTCGGTGCGTCCGCCGAACATCATCGTTCCGAGGCAGATCTGCGAGACCTTGACGCCGCTGCGACCCAATTTGCGATAGATTACGTTGGAAGACATCCGTTCCCATCCCTCGGTTGTTTTCTGCGCGCCGTTCGTTCCGGACAACGCCGGGCCGTGCTGCGGCCCTCAAGGATGGGATAGTTTCAGATTAAGGCCGACGGGCAAAGGACTTTCACGCCACGTTGGCCAGCTTCGCCGTCTGCATGAAAGGCTGGATCTGGGCCGCGCTGATCGGATGGCTGAGCAGATAGCCCTGCACATGGGTGCAGCCCTTCTCACAGATGAGCTTCAGTTCGCGCACCGTCTCGACGCCCTCGGCCGTGATGTTGACGGAGAAACGCTCACCGAGATTGATGATGGAATCGATGATCGCCGACGTCTTGGGGTCTTCGATCTCTCGAACGAAGGACTGGTCGATCTTGATCGTGTCGAGCGGAAAGCGGCGCAGATAGCTCAGCGACGAGAAGCCCGTGCCGAAATCGTCGAGCGCGATCCTCACGCCGAGCGCGCGGATGCGATGCAGGATCTCGAGCACACCCTTGCCCTGCTGCATCAGCACGCTTTCGGTGATCTCGATCTCGAGCTTGTCGGGCGCAAGACCTGACAATGCGAGCGCCGCCGCCACGATCTCCACGAGATCGTCGTTGAATTGAACGGTCGAGACATTGACGGCGATGCCGATATGCCCGCCCCACCCGGCAGCCGTCATGCAGGCCTCTTTCAGCACCCATTCGCCGATAGGCACGATGAGACCTGTTTCCTCGGCAAGCGGGATGAAGATGCCGCGCGAGACGGAGCCATGCAGCGGATGATTCCAGCGCAGCAACGCCTCGCAGGCTGTCATGCAGCCATCGGCGATGCTCATCACCGGCTGGTAGACGAGTTCGAACTGGCCATGCTGGATGGCGAGGCGCAGATCGAGTTCGAGCGCCCGTCGTGCCGCGATCTCCGTGTCCATGTCGCTCTGGAAGAAGCGGAAGATATTCCGCCCACTGCCCTTGGCACGATAGAGCGCAAGGTCGGCCGAGCGCAGTAACTGCTCCGCCTCGATGCCGTTGTCCGGCGCGACGGATATGCCGATGCTGGCGCCGACCTTCACGGAATGGCCCTCCAGAATGAACGGCTCGTCAAGCGCATCGATCAGCCGCCCGGCGAGCATGGCGGCGGCTTCAGAGGCCTGAGCCGGATGCTCGCTCCGCCCGGCGCGGATGCCGCCCTGGATGACGGCGAATTCGTCGCCGCCGAGCCTCGCGATGGAATCCTCTGCCCGGACGACCGTCCGCAGGCGCGTGGTGACCGCCTGTAGAAGTTTGTCGCCGACATGATGTCCAAGGTTGTCGTTGACCGCCTTGAAGCGGTCCAGATCGATGTAGAGCACAGCGAACGGCCGGCCGGAGCGGCGGGTCTCCGCGACGTAGCGGTCCAGCGTCTCGCGAAACAGCAGCCGGTTCGGCAGATCGGTCAGCACGTCATGCCGCGAGGCGTGGACGACCTGCCGCTCGATCATCTTGCGCTCGGTGATGTCGGAATAGGTACGGATCGCGCCGCCGGTGGCGATCGGCGTGGTGGTAACTTCGAGGACGCAGCCATTGGGGCGCTCGCGTTCATAGGTCTGGCGGGCTTCCTCGATGCCGCCGCTCTTCACCCAGGCGATGAATTTTTCGTCCGATGTCGCAAAATCACCTTGCTTGAACTGATAGGCGGTGACGTCGCTGAGATGCGGTTTCGCCTCCATCAGCGCGGCCGGCAGGTCGAGAAGCTCGAGCGCCCGCCGGTTGCAGATCTGGACGCGGTACTCGGCGTCCAGCATCAGCAGGCCCTGATCCATGTTGTCGAGCGTCGCCTGGAGCAGCGCGCTCTTCTCGGCGAGCTCCAGCTCGGTGACGCGCCGCTTGCTGACGTCGCGAATGACGCAGACGACGCCGTCGCCATCCTCCACCTTCACATGGCGCAGCCCTGCCTCCACCCAGATATGCGAACCATCCTTGCGCCGCATGCGGTAGGTGACATCGCCGGTTGGCTCTTCCGGACCGAGACTTCTTATGGTTCTGCGCAATTCGTCGACATCGTCCGGATGAGCGAGCTGCTTGACGGTCAAGTCGAGCGCTTCATCCACGCGGTAGCCGAGCATCTGCGTGACTGCGGGCGAAACGTAGCGCCTCCTGCGGTTGGGCGTCGCGAGCACGATGAGATCGCTGGCATTCTCGGAAAGCAGGCGATAGCGAGCTTCGCTTTCCTCGAGGTCGCGCTCGGCGGTCTTGCGGGCGGTGATGTCCGTGTAGGTCCTCACCGCACCGCCGCCAGGCAGTGAGACGCTGCGAACTTCGAGCACGGTGCCGTTGGGGCGAACACGCTGATAGACCGCATCCACCGGTATGAGCGTGCCGTCGGAGACCCATTGCTGGAAGACGGGGTCTGCGTGAGCGTATTCCTCGTTGGCGATCAGGCGACGCCGAAGCTCGATATAATGGGGCTTTGTCCTCGTAAACGCCTCGTCCATGTCGAGAAGTTCGTTGAAGCGCTTGTTGTGGACAGCGACGATCCCGTCGGCGTCGATCATCAGCAAACCCTGATCGATATTGTCCAGCGTCGCCTGCAGGAGTTCGGTCGTCTTCGTCAGCTCGGCGTTCATGACGGAGGTGCGTTCGACGGCCTGGAGAAGCAACCGGCCGAGCGCGATGATGATGGCCGCAGTGGAGAGCGCCACGAATGCGTCTAGAATGGCCTGCTGGCGCCATTTTTCCAGAACGTGATCCTCGGAGAAGGCGTTGACGACGACGAGGCCGAGCCCGGCGAGGTGCCGGTAACTGGTGATCCGTTCGACGCCGTCAGCCGCAGATGTGGCGCGGAACGTTCCCGACGGCCCTTGCTTCAGACGTTCGACGAAAAGCGTTCCCTTGGACAGATCGTGACCGATGAAACCCCCGGAAGGATTTCGCGCCAAAACGATGCCATCTTCTCTGAAAAGCGTGGACGCGCCGTTTGATCCGGTCTCCACCATGGCGAGAGAGCGGTTGATGGCGTCGAGATCGACCGTGGCGATGACGAAGACGCCCGCAAGTTCCTGGCCCGAGCCACGGGCGACCTCCAGCCTCCACTCGCCGGCGCTCGTGCGATAGGGCTTGCCGATCAGCAGACGCCTTGCCGGGTGGATCGATGCATCCGCCAGGTCCGGCCTTTGCATCAGCGCGCCCGCTCCGCGATCGAAGCCGAAGAGATGCTTTTTCGAGACCGGGTCGATCACGTCGATGCGCTTGATGAACGGCACCTGGTTGAGCGCCTTCGCGAGCGTCGCGGCCATCGCGACCCGTTCGCTCGACGCATAATCGAGCAGCGCCGGCTCCGGGACCAGGTCCATCACCATTTCGATCGAGCGGAAGGTATGGGTGACGTTTTCCTTGATGAGAAGCGCGAGATTATTGGTTGTATCCTCGACGGAGCGGAGCACGTTGTCGCGGCTCTTCCAGTCGGCCCAGACCGTCATGGCCAGCACGAACAGGCAGCTCAGCACGACGCCCGCCGTGATGAAGGTCGTCAGCCTTCCTTTCGAACGCAACGATGTCGCGTCGGGCGGGCATGTCGCCGCCCGCCTCGGTTCTGGCGTCTGGTTCATCGATGGAGTCCGACCATGCCGCGATTAAGCCCGCGACTCATTTAAAAAGGCTTGAAACGGTGCGGTTTTCGACGGGATCGAGCCGATGTGTGGCAGTCGTCTGCCTCAGGCTGCGCCATGAGGCCACACCATCGGGTGTTTCGTGATGAAAGTGTCATATTTGCGCAGCATCAGGATAGCGCTCGCCAAGCGGCGCTTTTCGTTGCATCCCATGGAAGCCGGCGCAGGGCGCGGCCGGCCATGAACAGGAAACGACAAATGTCAGCACATACGATCAAGCCGCTGGTGACTGCCGTCGCTCACAACACCGGAGGCCGCAACGGCCATTCTGAGACCACCGACCATTCGGTGAGCGTCAACCTTTCGGTGCGCAAGGAAATGGGCGGGCCTGGCCTGCCGAACACGACGACCCCGGAGCATCTCTTCGCGGCCGGCTATGCCGCCTGCTTCGGCGGCGCGCTCGAATTCGTTGCAAGCCAGCACAAGAAGGACGTTTCAGGCACGGTCGTGACCTGCGAGACCGCAGTCGGCCCGCGCGAGGGCGGCGGCTTCGGCATCGCCGTCAAGATGCACGTCAAGGTGCCCAATCTCGATAAGGCGGAGGCGGAAACGCTCGTGCACGAGACGCATGAGAAGGTCTGCCCCTATAGCCACGCAACGCGCGGCAACATCGATTTCGATCTCGTCGTCGAAGGCAAGTAACGCTGCGGTCGGGGGGGGGGGGCGGGCCCCCTCACATTCCGGATGTTTCCTATACTATTACTACTTCCTGTCTTCTGCTTCTATTTTACTCTAGGTGGATGGCTTGTTGCGGTGGAGGCGGTGGCTGGTGGCGGTGGCG
>JAIELD010000036.1 GCA_019753285.1 Beijerinckiaceae bacterium
TGGTCGAGGAGCTGACCGCGCGCCAGCTCGGCCGCTACGACATCATGGTGATCGGCTCCGAGCCGCGCCGGTCCTATAACCGCGTGCTGCTCTCTTCGGTGCTCGCGGGCGAAGTCGCGGCCGACGAGATCGAATTGAAACCCGCTGAATGGTGGGGCAGGCGCGGCGTCTCGACAATCTACGGCAAGTCGGCTGTCGCCGTCGATCGCGACGCGAAGACCGTGACGCTCGATGACGGCGCGGTTCTGCCCTATGGCAAGCTCGTCTTCGCGACGGGCTCCTCGCCGGTCCGGCTGCCGAAGCCGGGTATGGACCTTCCTGGCGTCATCACCTTCCGTGATCTCTCCGACATCGACAGCATGCTCGCGGCGGCGAAAGCCGGGCGGCGCGCCGTCGTGATCGGCGGCGGATTGCTCGGCCTCGAGGCGGCCTACGGGCTTGCCAAGGCCGGCGTGCCGGTGAGGCTCGTGCATATCATGGACCGGCTGATGGAGCGGCAACTCGATGCGCCGGCCGCCGCCCTGCTGCGGGCCGCCATCGAAGCGAAAGGCGTCGAGATCGTGCTCGGCGCGGATACGGCAAAGGTCGTCGGCGAGACGAAGGCGGAAGGGCTTCAGCTTGTCGATGGGCGGGTGTTTGCGGCCGAACTCATCGTCTGCGCTGTCGGGATCAAGCCCAATCAGCTGCTGGCGAGCGCGGCAGGGATCGAGACGAACCGGGGTATCCTCGTCGATGACCGCCTGACGACATCGGATCCCGACATCTTCGCGCTGGGCGAATGCGCCGAGCATCGCGGTATCGCCTACGGTCTCGTCGAGCCAGCCTATGAGCAGGCGAAGGTTCTGGCGCGCCATCTCTGCGGCGATGCGTCCGCTGCCTATGAAGGCACGGTGCTCTCGACCAATCTCAAGGTGTCTGGCGTCAGCCTGTTTTCTGCCGGCGAGTTCATGGGGCGCGAGGGCGCCGAGATCATCGCCTATAACGACCCCGGGGCCGCGACCTACAAGAAGCTGGTGATCGAGGATGGCCGGCTGATCGGCGCGGTGCTGTTCGGCGATGCCGCCGACGGGCTCTGGTATCTCGACCTCATTCGCGCGCGCAGGCCCATCGCCGCTATCCGCGATGCGCTCATTTTCGGAAAGGGGCTCGTCGATCATGCAGCCTGATCACATAGCGGAGAGCACGGCATGAACGACGCCTTCTCGCCCGACCAGAAACAATATCTCGAAGGGTTCTTCTCGGGCGTCGAAATCGCCAAGAAGAAGCAGGCCGCCGCGCCGGTCGAGGTGAGGCACGAAGGTCCAGACGCGATCCACCTCGCGGCGCAGGATGCGGTGCTGAAAGCCGGCAAAAAGCTGGTCGATCAGGAAAAGTGGAAACGCGAGGAGCATCCGTTCGACGCCTATCCGCGCCTGCGTGAGCAAGCCGCGAAGGACGAGATGTCCAAACCAGCCGATAACTTCCGCTGGCGCTATTACGGCCTCTTCAACGTCGCGCCGGCGCAGAACAGCTATATGTGCCGGCTCCGCATTCCGAACGGCGTCCTCTCCGCCGCAAAGTTCGCCGGCGTCGCCGATCTTGCTGAAAAGCTCGGCGGCGGGTTTGCCCATGTGACGACGCGCGCCAATCTGCAGTTCCGCGAAATCCCGGCGCGCAACGCCGTTGCCGTCGTCGAGGGCATCCAGGATCTCGGCCTCGTCTCGCGTGGCTCCGGCGCGGACAATATCCGCAACGTGACCGGCGACGCGACAGCCGGCATCGGCATCGGTGAACTCATCGACACGCGGCCCTATGCGCGCGAATGGCACTTCCACATTCTGAACGACCGCTCGCTGTTCGGCCTGCCGCGCAAGTTCAACGTTGCTTATGATGGCGGCGGCGCGATCCCGACGCTGGAGGACACCAACGACATCGGCTTCCAGGCGGTGGAGGTAATGGACGGCGCGCCGGTCGAGTCGGGCGTCTGGTTCCGCCT
This sequence comes from Beijerinckiaceae bacterium, assembly GCA_019753285.1. Lineage (GTDB taxonomy): Bacteria > Pseudomonadota > Alphaproteobacteria > Rhizobiales > Beijerinckiaceae > JAIELD01. The sequence continues at coordinate 1,976 of JAIELD010000036.1, forward strand.
CGCGCTCGGCGGCATCACCGGCCACAAGGATCTTGCGCGCGACACCGGAGTGATCCTGAAGCCCGCCGAGGCGACCGCGGTTGCCGATGCGATCGTCCGCGCCTTTTCGAAGCTTGGCGACCGCACCAACCGCAACAAGGCGCGGCTCAAATACGTGCTCGATGCGATCGGCTTCGAGGCGTTTCTCGCCGAAACCGAGACGTTTCTCGGGCGCAGCCTGCTCAGGATCGATCCCGCCTTCGTGAAACCGCGACCCGCGCATGATCGCCTCGCGCATGTCGGCGTCCATGCTCAGAAGCAGGCGGGGTTGTTCTACATCGGCGTGGTGCTGCCGGTCGGCAAGATGACGTCGCAGCAGATGCGTCAGCTCGCCAACATCGCGACCGCCTATGGCGACGGCGATATCCGCCTCACCGTCTGGCAGAATCTTCTCATCTCCGGCGTGCCGGAGGCGCAACTCGATGCGGCCAAGGCGGCGATCGAGGCGAGCGGCTTTGAATGGCGCGCCACCTCCATCCGCGCCGGTCTCGTCGCCTGCACAGGCAGTGCCGGCTGCAAGTTCGCTGGCGCCGACACGAAGGCGCATGCGGAAGAGATCGCCAAATGGTGTGAGGCGCGTGTCACGATGGACAGCCCGGTCAACATCCATCTCACCGGCTGCCACCATTCATGCGCCCAGCATTACATCGGCGATATCGGCCTCATCGGCGCGCGCGTGCCCGTCAACGAGGAGGGTGACACGGTCGACGGCTATCATATCCTCGTCGGCGGCGGCTTCGGGCATGAGGGCGCGATGGCGCGCGAACTGCTGCAGAACGTCAAGGCGGACGACGCGCCTCGCACCGTGGAGACGCTGTTGAAAGCCTATCTCGCGCATCGCATCGATGGGCGCGAGACCTTCCACGCCTTCAGCCTGCGCCATGACACGGCCGCGCTGAAGATGATGATCGAGGAGGATGCGGCATGAGCCTCGAAGGGCAGGCGCTGACGCAGCGCACGCCGGTGCTGGCCCCGGTCATCCCCGACAACGCGCCGTTCTCGGCCGAGCAGCGCGCCTGGCTCTCCGGCTTTCTCGCCGGGCTGATGTCGCTGGACGCGCCCGCGGCCGTGCCGCTCACGGCGCTCGAAAACTCCGCGCTGATGCCGCCCTCCGCGCCGAAGGGCCCGCTCGACGATGGCGATGATGGCGAGGCGCCGTGGAAGGACCAGAGCCTGCCGCTCGAGGAGCGCATGGCGCTCGCCGCCGACCGTCCGCTGCGGCGCAGGATGATGGCTGCGATGGCGCAGCAGGATTGCGGCCAGTGCGGCTATAATTGCGAGGACTATTCCAACGCCATCGTGCTGCAGGCCGAGGAGAGACTGAACCTCTGCGTGCCCGGCGGCAAGGCGACCGCCCGGATGCTGAAATCGCTCATCGAGGAGATGGGCGGTGGCGCGACGGACCCTGATGAACAGGCGGCGAAGGACGCTGCCAAGCCGAAGCTCTCCAGCGACACGACGCCCGGCCGCTCGCGCGCACACCCCGTCGAGGCGGTGTTCGTTTCGCGCCGCCGGCTCAACAAGGGCGCGTCCGAAAAGGTCACCAACCACATCGAGATCGACCTGACCGCATCAGGGCTCGATTACGTCGTCGGCGATTCGCTCGGCGTCTATCCGAAGAACGATCCCGAGCTTGCCGATGCGATCATCGCAGCCATTCACGCGCCGCCGGATTTCCCCATCGGGAACAGTACGCTGCGCGAAGTGCTGATCAACGACGTGTCGCTGGGGCTTGCGCCGGATAATCTGTTCCAGTTCTTCTCCTATCTCGTGGGCGGCGAGCGCAGGCAGAAAGCGATCGCGCTCGGCAAGGGGCAGGACCCCGACGGTGACGCAGCGCATCTCGATGTGCTGGCGGCAGTCGAGAAGTTCAGCGGCATCCGGCCGGATCCGGAAGCCTTCGTCGAATCGCTGGAGCCGCTGCAGCCGCGCCTCTATTCGATCTCGTCGTCCATCAAGGCCAATCCCGGCCGTGTCGCTCTGACAATTGACACCGTGCGGTATACGCTGCTTGATCGCGAGCGGCGCGGCGTCGCCTCCACCTACTTTGCCGACAGGCTGGAGCCATCGTCGGGCGTCAGGGTCTATGTCCAGCCGGCGCATGATTTCGCCCTGCCGGCGGACCCTGCGACGCCCATCATCATGGTCGGCCCCGGCACCGGCATCGCACCGTTCCGCGCCTTCCTGCAGGAGCGTATGGCGACCGCTGCACCGGGCGGGGCGTGGCTGTTCTTCGGCCATCAGCGCCGCGAGACCGATTTTTTCTACGAGGATGAGCTCGCCGCGATGCAGGAGGCCGGCGCGCTTTCGAAGCTGTCGCTTGCATGGTCGCGCGATGGGGAGCGCAAGGTCTATGTGCAGGACAAGATGCGCGAGGAGGCGGCCGAACTCTGGGCCTGGCTCGAACGAGGCGCGCATTTCTATATTTGCGGCGACGCAAAACGCATGGCGGCCGATGTCGAGACGGCCTTGATCGACATTGCGGCGTTCGAAGGCGGGATGAATCTCGACGCCGCCAAAGCTTTCGTCAAATCGTTGAAGACTGCCGGACGTTACCAGGCCGACGTCTACTGATGGACATGCTGGCCGATATTGCGCCCGGCGTCCGGACGACCTGTCCCTATTGCGGCGTCGGCTGCGGCGTTGTCGCGACGCCGGATGGGGCAGGCGGCGCAGCCATCGCAGGCGATGCCGATCATCCCGCCAATTTCGGCAAGCTCTGCTCCAAGGGTTCGGCGCTTGGCGAGACGCTGGGACTTGAAACGCGCCTTCTCTATCCGATGGTCGATGGCGAGCGCGCGAGCTGGGACCATGCACTCGACCGCGTGGCCGACGGATTGCGCGAGATTATCACCTGCCATGGACCGGATTCGGTCGCCTTCTATCTCTCCGGGCAGTTGCTGACCGAAGACTATTACATTGCCAACAAGCTGATGAAGGGTTTCATCGGCACGGCCAATGTCGATACCAATTCGCGGCTCTGCATGGCGTCTTCCGTGGTGGGCCACAAGCGGGCCTTCGGCTCGGACACGGTGCCGGGCAACTACGAGGATCTCGACGAGGCCGATCTTCTCGTGCTGGTCGGCTCCAACGCGGCATGGTGCCATCCGATCCTGTTCCAGCGCATGACCAAGGCACGGGAGGAGCGTGGCGCGACGATCGTCAACATCGACCCGCGCATCAGCGCGACGGGCGAGAGCGCGGACATCCAGCTCGGCATTCATCCTGGGTCCGACACCGTGCTCTTCAGCGGGCTGCTCGTCCATCTTGCCGCCGAGCGTCAGATCGATGGCGCGTTCGTCGCGGCCCATACGGAAGGGTTCGACGCGGCGTTGGAGCGGGCGCGGGAGATCGCGCCGTCGATTGAGGCCGTGTCGGAAAAAACGGGGCTGGAAGCGGACGCCATTCGCCGCTTCTACCGGCTCTGGGCCGGCACCGAGCGGGTCGTGACGCTCTACAGCCAGGGCGTCAACCAGTCTGCGCAGGGAACGGACAAGGTCAACGCCATCCTCAACTGCCATCTCGCCACCGGCAGGATCGGCAGGCCCGGCATGGGGCCATTCTCTCTCACCGGCCAGCCCAACGCGATGGGCGGTCGCGAGGTCGGCGGACTCGCCAATCAGCTTGCTGCGCATATGGGCTTCTCGCCACCCGAGATCGACCGCGTGCGGCGCTTCTGGGCGCAAGGCCACCGCGTGCCCGTCCGCATGGCGGCGCGCGAGGGGCTGAAGGCGGTCGACATGTTCGACGCCATCGACCGGGGCGAGATCAAGGCGCTCTGGGTGATGGGCACCAACCCCGCCGTCAGCCTGCCGGAGGCGGACCGGGTGCGGAGGGCGCTTGGAAAGCTCGATCTCTTCGTTGTCTCGGAGAACGTCGCCTCGAACGACACGCTCGCCGCCGGTGCGCATGTTCTGCTGCCGGCCGCCGCATGGGCCGAGAAGGATGGCACCGTCACCAATTCCGAGCGCTGCATCTCGCGCCAGCGCCGCTTCCTGCCGCTGCCGGGCGAGGCGAAGCCCGATTGGTGGATCGTCAAGCGGGTGGCAGAGCGGCTCGGTTACGGCGCGGCCTTCGCCTATCGCAGCGCCGCTGACATTTTCCGCGAGCACGCGACGCTCTCGGCCTTCGAAAATGGCGGCACGCGCGATTTCGACATCGGCGCATCGGTTATGCTCGATCAGGACGGCTATGACGAGCTGACGCCGTTCCAATGGCCCTATGCGGCGAACGCCGCACCGCAGGCCCGGCTCTTTGCCGACGGGGCGTTCTTCACGCCGAATGGCCGCGCCAGATTCATCGCCGTGGATCCGCCGCGGCTGAAGGCCGAGACGAGCGACGCCTATCCCTACTGGCTCAATACGGGCCGCGTGCGCGATCAGTGGCACACCATGACGCGCACCGGCCTGTCGCCCCGGCTTGGCTCCAATACGGCGCAAGCCTATGTCGAGGTGCATCCGGACGACGCGGCCACCGCCGGCCTGCGCGATGGCGGGCTCGCGCGCCTCGCATCGCCCCATGGCGCGGCCGTGCTGCGCGTCGTCGTCACGGAGCGGCAGAACCGGGGCTCGCTCTTCGCGCCCATCCACTGGAACGATGAGACGGCGGGCGAAGGGCGGGTCGGCGCGCTGGTGCACGGTTTCACGGACCCTTATTCAGGCCAGCCCGAGGCGAAGGCGACGCCGGTTGCGATCGAAGCGGTAAGCCGTCGCCGCCACGGGTTTGTGCTGTCGCGGCAGCGTTGGCGGCTGCCGCGCGGCAGCGTCCATGGCTGGGCGGCGGTCGAGGGTGGCTATCTCGCGCGCATCGCGACCGATGCAGAGCCCGCCGACCTCATCGCCGCGCTGGAGTTTGGTGCGGCCGGCCGAGAGGTGCTGGTCTACGAGGATGCCGCCCGCGATCTCTTCCGCGCCGCGCTCATGCACAAGGGACGGCTCGCGGCCGTCGTCTTCCTTCAGCCGGAGGGCGAGGCGCCGTTCTCACTCGTCGTCGCGGATGCCTGGCGGCAGGCGAAGCTCTCGGCGGCCGAGCGCCGGCTGCTGCTCTCCGGCGTCTCGCCGCAGGGCGTCGCCGACCATGGTCCGACGATCTGCGCCTGTTTCGGTGTCCCGCAAGCGGCCATCGAAACCGCGATCCTTGAAGGCTGCGGCACCACTGAAGCGATCGGCGGTCGATTGAAGGCCGGAACGAATTGTGGTTCATGCGTGCCTGAGCTGAAGCGGTTGATCGCGTCAGGCGGTCAGGCAAAGGCCGTCGAGCGATCGGGCATGATGCAAACCGCCTGAAGCCGCGATTTCGCGCATCAGGGATTAATCCATGAGCGGAGAGCAGGGGCAGCCCGCCGCGTCCGAACCGCATTACACGGGGTATGCGCCGTCCGGGTCTGATCCGGCCCGCATCGCTTCGCTCGCCGTGCTGCCGGTGTTCTTCAAGCTTCAGGGCAAGCGGGTAGTGCTTGCCGGCGGGTCGGCAGGCGCAGCCTGGAAGGCGGAACTACTCGTCGCTGCGGGCGCGCTGGTGGACGTCTATGCGCCGGAGGCGAGCGATGAAATGCTGGCGATCGTCGCCGCTCACCCCGATACGGTTCGGCACTTTCTCCGTCCCTGGTCGATCGATGTCCTGAACGGCGCGGCGATGGCGATCGGCGCGATCGAGGAGGAGGCAGAGGGCCAGGCCTTCCGCTGTGCCGCCAAATTCGCCGGCGTGCCGGTCAACGTCGTTGACAGGCCGCGCTTTTGCGATTTTTCGTTCGGCGCGATCGTCAACCGCTCGCCGCTTGTGATCGGAATCTCGACCGATGGCGCGGCTCCGGTGCTGGGACAGGCGGTGCGGGCGCGGATCGACGCGCTGCTGCCGAGCGGCTTTCAGCGCTGGGCACAGGCCGCACGGGACTGGCGCGCGGCGGTCAAGGCATCGGGCTTGTCATTCGGCGCGCGGCGCGAGTTCTGGCGCATCTTCACGAGCTTCGCCGTTGCCAACCCGCAAGCCCCGCCCGAACCTTCGCAGCGAACGGCCTGGCTCGCCAAGGCGGGCCATGCCGAAAGCGCCGCAGCAGGCAAGGGTTCGATCGTTTTCGTCGGCATCGGCGATGGCGATCCTGAAAATCTCACCATGAAGGCGGTGCGGATGCTCCAGAGCGCTGACGTGATCGTCTATGATCATGCGCCTGCCGGCATTCTCGATCTCGCCCGGCGGGAGGCGCGCAAGATCGATCGCTCGAAGGGCGATGCGCCGGGTATCGTCGAACTGGCGCTCGCCGGCAGCCGCGTGATCAGGCTTTGCCACGGGCGCGCCGAGATCGAAGCCGAGGCCGTCGCAGCCGAGGCACACGGCCTCGACACCGCTTTCGTCTGACGGTCATCGGGCCAGCGGCAGGACGAATTTCAACACAAGCGCCGCCGCGATCAGATTGCCAAGCGCCAGCAGTACGAGCACCGAGGCTTCGTCAAAGCCTGCTAGGCTCTGCAACAGCCCGGCCCCCACGGCCCCGACGACGATGAACAGGGCGTTGATGACGTTGTTGCCGGCGATGACGCGGGCGCGCCGATCCTCGCCGGCCCAGACCTGAACGGCTGCGAAGATCGGCACGATGAAAAGGCCGCCGCCGAGCGCCAGCCCTGCGAGATCGATCGCCAGCCTCAGGCCGAACGGGTTCAAGAAGAATTGCTCCGGCGGCAAAGCGATCGGCACGCCTGAGGAAAACAGGATCGAGCCGCCGAGATCGAGCGTGAACACGCCCATCAGCAACGCGCCCACCGCCGCCGGACCAAGCCGGATGCGTCCGTGCGCCAGCCAGGCGGCCAGCATCGAGCCGATGGCGACGGCAATCGTGAAGATGACGAGGCAGGCGATGTAGAGGTCTTCCGTTCCGCCGAGCCTGTTGCGCACCAGCGTCGCGAGCAGAGCCAGCACAACCGCGCCGAACAGCCAGAACCAGCTTGCTGCGAGCGTGCCGCGCCAGAGCCGCCGGTCGCGCTTGAGGTCCTGTACCAGCGAGACGGTCGAGGCGACGATGTTGCGTCTGACCTTGAGATGCGGCGCGCCTTCGCCAGTTTTGGGAATACGCAGGCTTGAAAGCCAGCACAGGATGGCGAAGCCAATCATCAGGGTGGCGATCCAGACGCCGCTACGGTCATTCGCCGCTACCTTGGTGCCGAGCACGGTCGCCGACAAAATCGCGATAAAGGTCGCGCCTTCGATCAAGGCATTGCCCGTTGGAATTTCCGAGGGCTTCAGATGGTCGGGCAGGATGCCATATTTGATCGGGCCGAACAGGGCGGCGATGACGCCAAAGCCGGCGAGCGTAGCCATGAGCAGCGGGATCGACTGCAGCATGAAGCCGAAAGCGGCGAGCGCCGCGACCGCGATCTCGGCGAGCTTCAACCGCTGGGTAATCAGTGCCTTGTCATAGCGGTCGGCCATCTCGCCGCCGAGACCGGAGAGGAAGAAAAAGGGCAGGATCAGCACCGCACCGGCGATCTGCACGAGGCCACCGGCCTGCTCCGCGCCAAGGCCGAAGACGATGAGGGCGATGAGCCCGTTCTTCAGCAGATTGTCGTTGAAGGCAGAGAAGAACTGGCACCAGAACAGGGGAGAAAAGCGCCGGCTGGTCAAAAGGTCAGTCAGCATGAGAGATCGATTCCCGATAGGCGTGCGACTGTCCCTGATAATCGACGATGGTCCATGAGCCATCGGCATTCTGCGTTGCATGCTCCGGCCCGATCGGAACCTTGCCGTGGCCGCCCGGAAGGTCGAGCACATAAGTCGGTTGGCACACGCCCGAAAGCCGCCCGCGCAGGGCGCGCATCAAGGCCTGCCCCTCCGCGATCTCCACGCGGAAATGGGAGGTGCCCGGCGCAAGGTCGGCGTGATGCAGATAGTAAGGCTTGATGCCCGTCTCGACGAAGGCGCGCATCAGGTCAGCCAGCGTTTTAGTATCGTCGTTGACCCCCTTCAGGAGCACGCTCTGGCTGACGAGGTGAACATTGCCGTCGATCAGCCGCTGGCAGGCGGCGCGGGCTTCCACTGTCAATTCGCGCGGGTGGTTGGCGTGGATCGCGACATAGACCTGCTTGCCTGATGCCTGCAGCGCCTTGACGAGCGCCTGCGTGACGCGCGCCGGGTCGACGACCGGCACGCGGCTGTGGAGCCGTACGATCTTCACGTGCGGGATGTCCGCCAGCGCGCTCATGATGTCCGCCATGCGCCGCGCCGAAAGCATCAGCGGATCGCCGCCGGTGAGGATGACCTCCCAGACCTGCGAATTGGCCGCGATGTAGGCGAGTGCGGCCTGCTGCTCGGCGGCCGTCAGCATGCCGTCGCCCTGCGGGCCGACCATCTCGCGGCGGAAGCAGAAGCGGCAATAGACCGGGCAGACATGCAGCAGCTTCAGGAGCACGCGATCCGGATAGCGGTGCACGACGCCCTTCAGCGGCGAATGAGCATGATCGCCGATCGGGTCTGCGCTTTCCTCAGGCCGGATGTCGAGCTCGCGGATATCCGGCAGAAACTGGCGCGCGATCGGGTCATGCTGGTCGGTGCAATCGATCAGCGCCGCCATGGCCGGCGTGATGGCGACCGGATATCGGGCGGTGACGGCGGCCATATCTGGACGATGCAAAGGCAATGCCCTCTGATTTTGCCGATCTGGCTTTTCCGTAATTTGCGTGATCATAGCCGCCTATGTGCCCTGCTGCGCCACCGGCGTCCACTGCACGTCATCGATCTTGCTGGCTCCCGTCAACAGCATCACAAGCCGGTCAAATCCGAGTGCGCAGCCGCTCGCAGGCGGCATATGCGCCAGAGCATTGAGAAAGTCCTCGTCGAGCGGATAGCGCTCGCCATAGATGCGGTGTTTCTCGTCCATGTCCGCTGCGAAGCGGCGGCGCTGCTCTTGCGGATCGGTGAGTTCACCGAAGGCGTTGGCGAGTTCGACGCCGCAGGCATAAAGCTCGAAGCGTTCGGCGAGTTTGGGGCTCGATGGCGAGGGCCGCGCCAGCGCCGCCTCGCTGAACGGGTATCCATAAAGGATCGTCGCGCGTCCGAGGCCGAGATTGGGCTCGATCTTCTCACTGAGGATACGGCTGAAAATATCGGACCAGGTATCGTCCGCCGCCAGCCGGATGCCGATGCTACGCGCTTCGGTGGCCAAAGCCTCGACGTCGGTTTCGCTGGCGGTGAAGGTGCGGTCTAGATCGATGCCGGCATGGCGCGAGAACGCCTCATTCACGCTCAACCGCTCGGGCTCGACGAACGGGTCGGCGATGCGGCCGCGCCAGGTGAACGCCGCCGCGCCGCAGGCCTCCGCAGCCCTTTGTATCAGCGCATGGCAATCGACCATCAGTGTTTCGTAGGTCTCATGCGCCCGATACCATTCGAGCATCGTGAATTCCGGCGCATGCAGCGCGCCGCGCTCGCGGTTGCGGAACACGCGGGCGAAGGTGAAGAGCTTGTCCTCGCCCGCCGCCAGCAGCTTCTTGGCTGCGAATTCCGGCGAGGTGTGAAGATAGAGCGTTTCCCGCGCGGCATCCGTGCCGACGAGGCTGGTCTCGAAGGCGTGGAGATGCGTCTCGTTGCCTGGCGAAACCTGCAGGATGGCGGTCTCGACCTCGATGAATTCCTGTGTTTCGAAGTGCGCTCGGATCGCCGAGACTGCGCGGTTGCGCGCCAGCAGGCGTGGACGGCGGTCCTGATGCGCGTGCGGTGCCCACCATGGGGAGTAAATGCCGTCGTTCAGCATCGTTCTCCATCGTCATGGCCGGACTTGATCCGGCCATCCACGTCTTCGGCATTGGATAGCGTTTCGATCATTTCGGTCTCATACGTCCTGCATGCGGCCATCGAGCAGGTAAAAGACGTGGATGGCCAGATCAAGTCCGGCCATGACGGTGCCGGCCATCGACGGTCCGGCAGACGGCCCTAGCAGTCTTGGCCAAAATGCGGTACGTGCGCGGCTTGTCTATCGCGCGCCTGCGCGCCGCAACACCAAAAGGCATCGTTCAGTGAAGGTCATCGCAAGTTCGGTCCGCAAGGGCAACATTCTGGAAATCGACAGCAAGCTCTACGTCGTGCTGACCGCCGAGAGCTTCCACCCAGGCAAGGGCACGCCGACAACCCAGATCGACATGCGCCGCATCAGCGACGGGGTCAAGACAACGCAACGCTACAAGACGACCGAGCAGGTCGAGCGCGCCTATGTGGAGGACATGAACCACAACTTCCTCTACAAGGAAGGCGATGATTTCGTGTTCATGAACCCCGAGAACTACGAGCAGGTGACCGTGAAGGCCGACGTGCTCGGCGATCAGGCGTCCTATCTGCAGGAGAACATGGAGTGCATCCTCTCCATGTTCCAGGGCACCGCGGTTGCTATCCAGCTTCCGGCCCGCGTGACGCTCGAGATCGTCGAGACCGAGCCCGCCATGAAGGGCCAGACGGCCTCGTCCTCCTACAAGCCGGCGATCCTCTCGAACGGCGCGCGCACCAACGTGCCGCCGCACATCACGGTCGGCACGCGCGTGGTGATCCAGACCGAGGACGGCTCCTATGTGGAGCGGGCGAAAGATTGAGTTTTTGGTTTCTCTCGTCCGGCTTTGCGGGACAAGCCGGCTGGTCATCCCGGCCAAGCTTAGCGCGAGCCGGGAACCAGAAAGCGAGCATCCTGAATACTCTGGATCCTGGATGCCGCTGGCGCGCCTCCGGGATGACAGCTTCGATGCTGTTTGCTCATTATGACGACTGCCTAAACCCAAAGACCTCTCAATTTCATGACAGACCTTCCCCATACGCGCCGGCGCACCTTCGCCATCATCTCGCATCCTGATGCGGGCAAGACGACGCTGACTGAAAAGCTGCTGCTGTTCGGCGGCGCTATCCAGCTTGCCGGCGAGGTGCGGACGAAGGCGAACCGCCGCCAGACGCGCTCCGACTGGATGAGCATCGAGCGCGAGCGCGGCATCTCGGTCGTCACCTCCGTGATGACGTTTGAATACGCTGATTGCGTCTTCAACCTGCTCGATACGCCGGGCCATGAGGATTTCTCGGAAGACACCTACCGCACGCTGACGGCGGTCGATTCGGCCGTGATGGTGATCGACGCGGCGAAAGGCATTGAGGCGCGCACGCGCAAGCTGTTCGAAGTCTGCCGCCTGCGCGACATTCCGATCGTCACCTTCATCAATAAAATGGACCGCGAGACGCGCGACCCGTTCGACCTGCTGGACGAGATCGAGAAGACGCTGGCGCTCGACACCGCGCCCGTCACATGGCCGATCGGCCGGGGGCGCGACTTCGCCGGCACCTTCCACCTGCGCGACAACAAGATCAGAGGCCTCGACACCGAGGAGGCGCGCCCAGTCAACGGCATCGACAGCCCTGCGGTCGCCGAGTTGCTGCCCGGCCATGACCGGCAGGCCTATCTCGACGAGATGGGCCTGGCGCTGGAGGCCTGCCAGCCCTTCGATCTGAAGGCGTTCCGCGAGGGCCATCTCTCGCCGGTGTTCTTCGGCTCGGCGCTGCGCAACATGGGCGTGCGCGACCTGATCGACGCGATGGCGGTGATCGCGCCGAGCCCGCGCTCGCAGCAGGCGGCCGACCGGATCGTGGAAGCCTCAGACCCCAGGATGAGCGGCTTCGTGTTCAAGATCCAGGCGAACATGGACCCGAACCACCGCGACCGCATCGCCTTCATGCGCGTCTGCTCGGGCAAGCTCGCGCGCGGCATGAAGGTGAAGCTGGTGCGCACCGGCAAGCCGATGAGCCTCAACGCGCCGCAGTTCTTTTTTGCCCAAGACCGGCAGGTGGCAGACGAGGCCTATGCCGGCGACGTGGTCGGTATCCCCAATCACGGCACGCTCAGGATCGGCGACACGCTGACGGAGGGCGACGACATCGTGTTTCGCGGCGTGCCGAGTTTCGCGCCGGAAATCCTGCGTCGCGTAAAATTGCAGGATGCGATGAAGGCGAAGAAATTGAAGGAAGCGCTGCAGCAGATGGCCGAGGAGGGCGTAGTGCAGCTCTTCCTCCCGGAAGACGGTTCCCCCGCGATGATCGGCGTCGTCGGCGCGCTACAGATCGACGTCTTGAAGACGCGTCTGATGGCGGAATACGGCCTGCCTGTGGAGTTCGAGCCGACGCGGTTCGAAGTGGCGCGCTGGGTGTCGTCGGGCGAGAGGGTGGAACTCGACAAGTTCGAGGCGGCGCACCGCTCCTCGATGGCGAAGGATCTCGATGGCGCGCCGGTGTTCATGGCGCCGTCCGCCTTCAACCTGCGCTATGATCAGGAGCGCTGGCCGCAGATCAGCTTCACGGATGTGAAGGATTATTGAGAGATGCCGCGTGAGAATTTTAGAGATTGGCTTTCAAAATTAACTATCGATGGTCGAATAAAGATTTTGAAGGAAAAAACAGAAAAACTCGTTGACCATCTACAATTTCTTTTGGCGATACAAGAAAGCAATCGAATACTTGTATTTTCTGATCTAATTTCGAAGCAAATTCCGCAGTCATTAGCGATCAATACGTTCAATATGTTGCAGCGTAGTCAATATGACTATCAACTTGTCAGGCTTTGCGCGCTTTGGGATAAAGCTGATATAAACCGGGAAAGTATTCCAACGGTAGCAGCTCTGCTCGATGATGCTGCTGTCAAGCGCAAACTATTTGCGGAAACAGAAGAGCATTGGTCAGGGCAGACGGCGGATTTATCTGCCTTCAATATGTATCAAGATGAAGCAACAAGAAGAGCAATAGAATCCGCCATTACTGCTCACGAATTAGAGTTCGGCAGACAACAAGCTGAGCATGCAAAGCGGCAGATTGCGATTTGTATCAAAAGTTCTGATCGGGTAAGCCGATGCGGAAGATTTAACGCTGTTCTTGATCACCGAAATCGATATCTCGCCCATTCGTTGGACGAAAACTATCGCAAAATGTCCGTTTCTAACGTGAGATACAAGGATGCAGCATGGCTGACCGATATATCTGCGCGGATCGTGCAGTTGCTTTATAATTGCGTCTGCGGAACAGGTTTCGATGTCAAAGATGCCCGGCACAATGACGCGGAAAGCGCCCGTTTATTTTGGCATGGGGTCAAAATGAGTGTATCGAATTAATCACCCCCGATAGTGAAACCGGCACTTCGCGATTTCGAGCGCCTGATCCTCGCCGCTGCCTGACACGCGGTATACAAGCCTATGCTCGCGCGTGATGCGGCGGGACCACCAGCCTTTCATGTTGCCGAAGAGTGGCTCCGGCCTGCCGATGCCTGCGAATGGCGTCCGTGAGGCGGCTCTAACAAGGTCGTTGATCCTGCCGAGGATGGCAGGGTCATGCTGCTGCCAATAGAGGTAATCGTCCCAGGCGCGCGGCGAGAAAAGCAGCCTCACGGCTCTATAAGCGTACGCTCGATCCCCTTGCCTGCATCGAGTTCAGCGATCGAGCGAAGCAGGTGTTCCGCATTCGCCGTCGTGCTCAAAAGATGCCGCGTCTCGTCGCCTTCCGGCCCATCCACCAACCGCTCCAGCCCGAACCGCTCAACATCGCGTAGCAATTCGACAAACGCCGCTGCGCCATGCTCGGCCGCAGCCTCGCCCTTTTCGCGCGTGGCAAGGCCCGCATTGCCGATCGCGCCGGACGCGTTCAGATCCTGGCTCATCCAGCCGAAGCCGGCAGGGCGCGTGGCGCTCAACTGACTGAACTCCCGCTCCATCGCGATCGTGGCGCTTGGGAAATCGCCCATCGCCTCGCGCTGTACCAGATCGGGGCGGAAGGCCAGCATCAGCGATGTCTCAATGTCGCCGCCATGGATGCCATGGGCGATCTCGGCCTCGCTGAACAAGCCCGCCGGATAGCCGAACCGGCTCCAGGAGGCGATGACTGCGAGCGCGCCGTGCCTCACACGAATTTCACGCGAGAGCAGATCGATCACGGACGAATTGCCGCCATGCGAATTGATGATCACCAGCTTGCGGATGCCGGCGCGCAGCACACTTTCCGCGATCTCCATCCAGGCGGCGAGCGTCGTCTCTGTGGAGAGCGTCAGCGTGCCGGGAAAGGCAAGATGCTCGCGCGATTGTCCGATCGTCTGAACGGGCAGGAACACGGCAGGCAGATCGTCCGGCAGGCGCGCCATCACGCGGGCGAGATAGCCCTCCATGATCATCGCGTCCGTGCCGAGCGGCAGGTGAGGCCCGTGCTGTTCGACGGCGGCGACGGGCAGCACCGCGATGTGGCGCGCGGCATCTTCGCCAGCGAAATCCCGCCAGCCATTCTCGGCCCAGAGGCGTTTCAAGCGCATCGCGTCAATCGGTCGGCTGCGGGCCGCCATACCCTTCGACGATGATGACGTCCGCGACGGAGCGGCCCTGCCGCAAGGCGATCGCCTTGGCGTATTCCGGCGAGTTGTAGCAGGCGAGCGCCGTCTCGAAATCCTTGAACTCGATCACGACGACGCGGGAGCGGGCCTTGCCTTCCAGCACTTGCGTCTTGCCGCCCCTCGCGAGAAAGCGCGCGCCATAGGCGCGGAACGGGGCCGCGTTGGCCGCGACATACTCCTTGTAGCCTTCGGGGTCGCTTACATCGACCTGCGCCAGCCAATATCCTTTTTCAGCCATGTCTTCGTTTCCATGTCATTCATTTCATTGGCGTCGACGATAGGCCAGCGGCGTCAGACTGGCAATCGCCGTCGGTCTCAGCGGGCCGGGGCGGATACGAGAAGCGCCGGCAGCTTCAAAGCGTGCAGGATCGGCGGCGTGTCGGTCTCCTCCGGCGACGGGCACAGCCTTTGCCGCGCCATCCATCGGCCGAGCGACGGGTGCGAGGTCGCCACGGCAATCGGAATGGCGAGCATCGGCCCGAGCGTGAGGGGCAGGGTCCACCAGAAGGCGGCAGGCGAGATCGCGGAGAACCAGAGCGCGCCGGCAAATCCCGCGAGCGTGTGCGGCCACAGGCGGCGGGCCGCATCCGCCAAGCTAAGCGCATGGTCGCCGCGCTGCTGCGTGCTCCAGCCCATCGCCTTGCCGAATGCGAGGCCGGTGAGGAACATCGTCTGCGAGATCGTCATGATGGGGAGTACGAGCACCATGAAGCCCGCCTCCAGCAAAGCGCTGACGCTGACGCGCACGCCGCCGCCATAGGAGCGGCGCAGGTCGCCGCGCAGCAGCACGTCGACGAGCGTCGCGAGCTTCGGCGCAAAACCCATCACGATGAAGGCAAGCACGATGAGCTGCGCCGCGCCGGGTTCGAAGAGCGCGGCGGGCTCGGCGGCGGTCCTCGATCGCAAGGCGGCGATCAGCATGAACAGCACGGATGCCGGCGATCCCGCAAACATCAGAATCGCGAAGCAGAGCTGATACTGGCTGATGAGGCTGACATCCTTGAGGCCAAGCAGCTTCACATACTGCATGTTGCCCTGGCACCATCTGAGATCGCGCCGGATGAATTCGATGAGGGCGGGCGGGTTCATCTCGTAGCTGCCATCCTCGATCGGCAGCACGCGGCATTCGTAGCCTGCCCGGCGCATCAGCACGGCCTCGACCTGGTCATGGCTGAGAATATCGCCGGACAAGGGCCCGGAGCCGAGCAGGCGAGGCAGATGGCAATGCTCGGCGAAGGGCGCAATGCGGATGATGGCGTTGTGGCCCCAGTAAGGGCCGCAATCGCCCTGCCACCAGGCGGATCCGAGCGTATAGGAGCGCATGCCGAGCCGCATACCGAACTGGAACAGGCGGGTGAAGGCCGAAGTCGATGGCAGCCCCACAGCAAGGCTCTGCACGATGCCGAGGCGAGGGTTCGCCTCCATGATGCGGACGAGCCGCTCGATCGCCGTGACAGACATCACGCTATCCGCGTCGAGCGTGATCATGAAATCATGGCTGGCTCCCCAGGTATCGCAGAAATCGCGGATGTTGCCGGCCTTAAAGCCGGTGTTCGCGTCGCGTCTACGATAGGTCGACAGGCGAGGGTGCCGCTTTGAGAGCTGGTCGGCGGCCTGCTTTTCAGAGGCTGCGATGACCGGGTCTGTCGTGTCGCTAAGGATATAAAGGTGGAAGCGGGAGGGATCGGGCAGCGCGGCAAGCGCTTCGATCATCAGCTCGATCGTCCTGAAGACCAGCGCGACATCCTCGTTCCGGATGCACATCACGATGGCTGTCGACGATGAAATGGGCTCGTTCGTCGGCGGCGAGACCGGCATGACGGCAGCGAGCGGGTCGCGCGAAAATCGCATGATGACGAAGCCGATGGCAGCGTTCCAGAAGCCGATCACCGACCAGGGCAGGAACAGCACGAACAGCAGCGTCATGAGAAAGTCAGGTCCGCCGAAGCCATCGAAATGCAGCGACGCGACAAGCAACGCGACGAGGCCGATCATTGTCAGGCCGACAAGCAAAAAGAACGTCCAGCGTCTGACCGTCATCGTATGCTTCATTGTCCCGGCCAGCCAAGCTTGCCTCGTGAGCTCGGTCATCGGTCGTCGCCTCTCATGTCCAGCGCAGCGCTGGACTCTCGCCACCGTTCTATATACGGGCTGGAATCGATGCAAACAGAATGGCTTGGCGTACTGAACCAAAGATGCGGGGGCGCTCCGCTCGGCCTTGCTTGTCGCGATGCCTGAGGCCTTGGCGGAGCCGGTGTCCACGGCGCTCTGGTATGTGGGCGTCGGCCGCGCGGAACTGCGTCGCCAGGCGCTGCCGACGCTCGCCGACGGCCATTGCCGGGTCCGCATGCTTCACTCGGCGATCAGCCGCGGCACCGAGTCGCTCGTCTTCGCCGGGCGCGTGCCTGAACGCGAATGGCAGCGGATGCGCGCCCCGCATCAGGAGGGTGATTTTCCGTTCCCGGTGAAATACGGCTACGCCGCCGTCGGTGTGGTCGAACAGGGGCCGGAAAGCCATGTCGGACGGTGCGTCTTCGCGCTTCATCCGCATCAGGACGTGTTCGACATGCCTGCCGACGCGCTGACGATCCTGCCTCCCGGCCTGCCGCCGCGCCGGGCCGTGCTCGCCGCCAATATGGAGACGGCGCTCAATGGCGTATGGGACGGCGCGGCCGGCCCGGCGGACCGCATCGCGGTCGTCGGTGCAGGCGTCGTCGGCGCGCTGGTCGCCTATCTCTGCGGCAGGCTTCCCGGCGCTTGCGTCACGCTGATCGATATCGACCCCGCGAAGAAGGCCGGCGCCGAGACCGCAGGCGTGCGCTTCGCGACTCCGGAGGACGCTCCGCGCGACTGCGATGTCGTGTTCCATGCGAGCGGTCACCCGTCCGGGCTCGATGCGGCCTTGGATCTTGCCGGCGACGAGGCCCGCATCGTGGAGCTGAGCTGGTATGGCGCGCAGGGCGTCACCGCCCATTTCGGCGGCGCTTTTCACTCGCGACGGCTGCAGCTCGTGTCGAGCCAGGTCGGCCAGGTCTCGCCGTCGCGGCGACCACGCTTCAGCTACAGCCGGCGCCTCGAAGCTGCGCTCGGGCTCCTGCGCGACGAGCGGCTGGACAGCCTGCTTGCACGCGACATTCCCCTCAACGCTTTGCCCGCCGAACTGCCGCGCGTCTTCGCGCCGGGCAGCGGTGTGCTGGCTCAAACCATCTCCTACCCTCCAGCATAAGGATAACCCCGATGTACGGCGTCGAAGTCCGCGATTCGATCATGATCGCCCATAGTTTCAAGGGCGAGGTCTTCGGCCCGGCGCAGGCGCTGCATGGCGCAACCTTCGTGATCGACGCCTGCATCATCGCCGACCGCCTCGACCATAACGGCATCGTCGTGGACATAGGCTGTCTCATCGACGTGCTGAAGGCGATCCTGAAGCCGCTCAATTACCGGAACCTCGACGAGATCGAGGCTTTCAAGGGCACGAACACCACGACGGAGTTCCTGACGCGGCATGTCCATGACGAGTTGGCAAAGGCGGCCCGCGCCGGTGCGCTCGGGCGACCCGCCAGCGAACTCCGCTCGATCAGGATATCGATCTCGGAGAGCCACATGGCGCGCGCCTGGTACGAGGCGGCGATCTGATCGCCTTGCCTGCACGAGAGGCCGTGCGCCGCCACGCCACCTTCGCGCTGTGCCGGATGCCATCAGTGTCCACCGTGCCAGCTTCCAACAGGTGCCGGGTGAGCGCATCCAGTTCATCACCAGACTTGCTGCGGTCCCA
>JAIELD010000073.1 GCA_019753285.1 Beijerinckiaceae bacterium
GGAGCGCGAACTCGGCGCGGAGGCTCTCTCGACGATGCGGCTCATCAAGCGCGCGCTGGACCCGGACGGGGTGATGAACCCGGGGAAGATTTTGGGGTGAGGGAGGATTCAAGGCCCATCGTAGCTGCGAAATTGCAAGGCCGATTTCGAATATGCGCCCCATCACACATTGATTGGCGCATCCAATAGCCTGAGAGCGCACAACTATGTGGGTGCATTCGCAATTGCCTCGAAAACAGCTGGTAGTACTACGGGGCAGAAGGCCGTGTGCTCAGATAGAACATGCTCAACCACCGCTTTCACGAGTTTGCCCCGGCCTCCGTTCTTCCATTTTTTAAGCGCTGGAAACTTCTCGGCGATAGCGGCTTCGAGCGCATGGTCGTCAGCCTCGAGATATACCCGGAAGACGTTGCCCTTTGACCCGCCAAGGTACGAAATTTCTACGCGCTCGGTCGCGTCAGGAAAAACTTTCATCTGGATTGCGTCGATCAGGCGCTGAAGTTCATGAGGCCTAAGGCTTGACGCTCCTGTGAAACGACCAATGTCGTGAAGCCCTTCTGGCAGGCGTCGCTCCTTCATAAGGAGTAACGCCACTAGAAAGGGGTCGAGGAGAACGTTCTCGATTCGAGGTTATCACCTGCCTGGCTGAAGCCACCGGACGGAAGCCAGGCGCCAGCCCGGTCTGCAATCCGCGACCAGCAGCGGCTACCATGCTATTGTAAGCACCAGAACGTGGAGTCCATCGCGGTGCGGGGCGCTGCAAGGCGCGACGGCCTATCATCAATTACCGACGCTTATGCGGCCAAGAAATTATCATTGAAAGCAGGCACTAAACGAAAAACCGGCTGCCAGTTTTTCGCAGCCTGCTTTCCGCGCAGCCCCGCGCCACCCTTCCCTTCTTCAACCTGCTCGCGGGCTGCTTTTGCTTGTTTGCCCCACCCGTCTCGGCTTCGCCGATCCACCTGCCTTTCGCCAGGGCTCAAGGCGTTCGTCGTTCGAAAGCGTTGCTTTCGCAAGACGCTCCTCACCCCCTCGCGGGGAGGGAGACGCCGTCATCCCTCCCATTCAGGGGAGGGTGCCGAGTGCAACGAGGCGGGTGGGGCGAACGGCGTTTCGCTCAACTGGCATCCCGGACGCCGCAACGCGGCTATCCGGGATCCAGAGCACCAGCGTTCAAGGCTGGTTCCCGGCTCGTCGCTGACGCTCCGTCCGGGATGACGAACCGCGCGCTCACCAACTCCTCCTCGTATCCTTCTGAAAATACCGCTTGACCATTTGTAAGCACACACTTACGGTAAGTCATGACTTACGTAAATGTGCTCACCGTTCTGGCTGACCCGACAAGACGCGCCGTGTTCGAGCGGCTGCGCTCCGGCCCGGCGACGGTGCAGCAGATCGCCGATGGCCTGCCCGTCAGCCGCCCGGCGGTGTCTCAGCATTTGAAAGCGCTTCGCGACGCCGATCTCGTGCGCCACGAGCCGCAGGGAACCGCGCGGCTCTACAGCATCCACACGCCCGGGCTGCGTGCGCTCCGCGACTGGATCGAAGGCTTCTGGGACGACGCACTCGATAATTTCAAGGTTTATGCGGAGGAAAAGAATGAGCATCGTTGAACTCGCGCCCGTCGTGAAATCGATCGACGTGAAGCGCTCTGCCGAGGCGGCGTTTCGCATCTTCGTCGAGGACATCTCGCGCTGGTGGCCGATGAAGGAGCATTCGCGCGCCAAGGACGCGCTCGGCGAACGCACGGTCCGCGTCGATGTCGAGCCCCATGTCGGCGGGCGCATCTATGAAACGCTCAACACCGGCGAAGAACGCGACTGGGGCGAGGTGCTGCGCATCGAGCCAGGCCGCAGCCTGCTGTTCTCGTTCCAGATGGGCCGCGCCAAAGACAAGGCTGGCGAGGTGGAGGTTCGGTTCGAGCCGCTGGCGGCCGAAGCCTGCCGCGTCGTGCTGATCCACTCGCATTGGGAACGCTTCGGCGATGAGGCGGATGCGATGCGCGGCGCCTTCAGCCAGGGCTGGGAATTCGTCTTCATCGATGGCTTCGGCACTTACGCCGGCACGATCTGAACCCACGCAACAGGAGAAAAACCATGATCACGATCACCGCGTTGAAACACGTGCCGGATTTCGCCAGAGGCCAGGTGCGCGATCTCAGGCCACGCTGGGCACTCGAGGAGGCAGGGCTGCCCTACCGCGTTCGATTGCTGGAGGCGGGCGAGCAGGACAAGCCCGAGTATCGCGCGCTGCAGCCCTTCGGGCAGGTTCCCATCATGGAGGATGGCGAGTTCGTGCTGTTCGAATCCGGGGCGATCCTGCTCTACATTGCCGAAAAATCGCAGAAGCTGCTGCCTGAGGAGCCTCAGGCGCGACACAGGGCGGTGCAATGGATGATCGCAGCGCTTAATTCCATTGAACCGTCGCAGGTGAACTTCTTTCTGGCGGACATTCCCTTCGCCGATCAGGAATGGGCGAAGCTTAGACGCTCCGGCGCTTATGATTTTGCAAGACACCGCCTCAACTGGCTGTCGAAGGCGCTCGGAGACAAGCCCTATCTCGACGGCGACACGTTCACCGCCGCCGATCTGATGATGGCGACGGTCCTGCGCATCAACGCTCACTCCGATCTCGTCGAGGCGAATGCAAACCTCGCAGCCTATCTCGATCGTTGCACGCAGCGTCCAGCCTTCAAGCGGGCGCTGGGCGGCCAGATGAATGATTTCGCGCTGGCAGCGTAGCCGCGAGCAAAGGCGCGCTTGACCCGGACGGCGCGCCGAGCCCGAGAAAGATCATGGCATGAACGCGTCATTCCGGCAGACGCGAACACCGATCCGCGCTGCAACGACACCCCCCGGCCTGCGCTGAAACGTCGCCGCCGATCGGCGTTCCACGCGGGGTCTGGCCCGGCTATGGCCGCGTAGACGTCATGATCAATCTCATACGGGGGCTCACTGAATGGCTGAAGACAAGACGAAGTTGCGTGCCGATATCTCTAACATCATTGCCTGGATCGGCGTTCTCCCCGCCCTTGTCTTCTGGCCTTTCTTGTCGGTCTTCCCTGCGATTGCACTCTGGAAAGGCACGGGCAGCAGCCTTGAGATCTCCGTTCAGGTCATTCTGCTGGCGACCGGTTTCTGGGCGGTGGGCGGGCTTCTCGTCATCGCCTATGCCCTGTTGTCAGAGGCTGCCAAGGAGCGCCTTTCCAGCCTGCGGGGACGGGGCGGCATTCTG
The DNA here is from genome assembly GCA_019753285.1 of Beijerinckiaceae bacterium. GTDB lineage: Bacteria > Pseudomonadota > Alphaproteobacteria > Rhizobiales > Beijerinckiaceae > JAIELD01. Next base: position 3,235 of record JAIELD010000073.1, read on the forward strand.
ATCGGCATCTACGCGACCGTATGGACCGCGCTTTACGCCATCGCGGCATTCGCCGGCCGATAGCATCCAACGCACCGAGCCAACGCCTGCCTCATTGCCGAACGACGATGGGGAGGGTAGCGTGCGGCCACGCTTGAACCGCCAGGGAGAAACGCATGGCCAAGGTCTATTGGATATCCTCTTACCGTTCGATCTCGAATCCGGACGCGCTCGCCGCCTACGCCAAACTCGCCGGCCCTGCCCTCGTCGCGGCAGGCGGCACGTTCCTCGCCCGCGGCATGCCCGCACTCACCAAGGAGCAGGGCGTGGCGCAGCGCACCGTTCTGATCGAGTTTCCCAGCCTCGAGGCCGCCGTCGCGGCCTATGAGAGCCCCGGCTACAAGGCAGCGCTCGATGCGCTGGGGCCGGATGCGGCCGAACGCGACATCCGCATCGTCGAGGCAGTGGGCTGACGTCAGGCCCGGCGGCGGCGCTTCAAGCCGCCTTCCTCGCCGGGGCTGCGCGCGACGGTGATGTTCATCTGCTCGAGGTTGATCGGCTGCAGGAACATCACGCCGATCTCATGCTTCAGCTTCCAGCGCAGTTGGACCTGTTCATTGAGATTGATGCTCTTGACTTCGAGCACGAAGACCGGCGGCAACGCATGCAGGATCGCGCCTGAAAGGCGCGCTCCGGTTTCCGAGATGTCGACGAGATCGCAGGGCAGGCGAATCTGCGCCGGGCCATGAAAACACTCCCTCGTGAAGAGGATGGCTCCGCCATGGCGGACCTTCTTGCGCGGATGCCGCCTGGCTTGCACGAGTTGACTGACCTTTCTAGTCTGACAGATCACGGTCAAGGTGAACGGAAAACGTAAATGAAGTGCTGAAAAGCAGACGATTTTCAATATTCCCGTATTTTATCCGAGATAATTGGCCCGTTTCATCATGAGCTTTCAGCACTGATACGGATTCGCCTTTGGACCATTGACGCTATGTTGCGATATCCCTCCGGCATTGGCCTGCCGTTGCTGCCGGCATCGGCGCCAATTCTGCTCTGCCGCCGCTGATAGGGAGCGTCAGCTTGACGCAGTGCAGGGCCGACGGTAGCCTCCTGCGATCGCAATCCGCGTTTGAATGGCTGGCCGATGAACACTCGCGCACGATGTGTCCTGTTGCGGCTGTGCCTGGCCGGCGCGCTCATCGCAATTGCGGCGGCAAAGCCGTCGAGCGCGCAGACGCCGCAGGCGGCGCGGCCTTACCTCACGGACGCCGCATTGTTTGAAAGCCTGTGGTGGACGCTGACCGAGCGCATCGGCAAGACCGCGAAGGTTCTGCGCATCGATATCGAACCGGAACGGATCGCGGTCGTGGCGGAAAACCCCATCGGGCTTGGTCGCATGGATGAATGGACGATGCAGCGGACACGGCTTTTGCGCCTGTTCAATTCGGACATGGTGGCAGGTCCGCGGCCGATCGAAACGCCGCGTGTGGTGGATGACGTGCGCTCGGGCCTGTTTTTGCTGTCCGACATCGCGATGAGCGAAATCGAGCAGGTGAAAGCGAGAGCGATCGAGCGTGCGAGGCTCGACGAGCAAGGCAGCGTGCGGCGAATTTCGATCGAGCGCTCGGTCAACGTCTTCGCCCAACCGCGACGCTACGGCGCCCTGTTCTGGCGTATCACCGTCGGATCCGATCGCGAAAGCGCCACGATCTATGCGGAGCCGGGGGGACGGATCTTCGGGGCGGACCTGTCGCAGACCAACCGCGCCGCGCGTCTCGACCTGCTGACCCAGACCGACTGGCCCATGGACGAGGCGAAGCAACTGATCAAGACAGCGATCGGGGAGGCGCGGCTCACGAAACTGGAAGTCGGACGCAAGCAGATCAATGGCGAATACGAGGACCCTGCCCGCCCGAATATTCGTCAGACCTTCAGTTGGGACCTGTCCGGACTGCGGCCCGGCTTGATCACGCGGCCGACATTCGAGCGAGCACCGGTTGCAGGCTTCACGATCGACGATGTCGATCTCAACCGTCTGCAGGCCATCCGCGCCGCGGCGCTTGCGGCCCTCGCCGAGCCGAGCGCCCAGATCATCGAGATGGTGGCGGAAGTGCCTGGCGACAGCATCGGTCTGCCAGCGCTCGAATGGCGTGTCGTGACGACCTTCGCCAACACGCCGCCAAGCCAGTTCGGCAGCATCCTGCCCAACCTCGACGAGCGCGGCATCGTCAAAGTCAGGCTGGACGGCACGGTGAGGAGCATTCTGCTTCCCAAAAGCCGCCGCAAGCCGATCAACTGGTTCGCACCCGCCTCGATCGTCATCGTGGCCGATGAAATCCGCAAGGCGCTTGGTCCCGATATTCGCATCGCAGAGATCAATATCGGCCGTGACGGGGCGACGATCCGCACGGAGGATCCGCTTGGCCCGGGAAGTCTCGCCGAGTTCAAGCTGGATAGCGAAGGGCTGAAGCGGCGGACCGGACCGATGGGAGAAAAGCTTGCCGCCACCTTCACGTTCAGCGCTCTGACGCCCGGCGGCGTCGCGGGCCTGCCGGACATCGTCACCGAAGCGATCAACCGGATCGATCTGCCGAGCGAGCCCATGTTCAGCATCAGACTTTACGCGTCGGCGGGTTATCGTACGCCCAAAGGGTCGCCCATGCTGGAAGTGTGGCGCAACGGGGCACGCTCGGGCATCATGACCTATCGATTTGCAACCGGCGAATACACCACAGTGCGGTGGTGAGGCTCACTTGCCGAATACCCGGCGAAGCTCGCCCTTCGCCTTTTCGAGCACCCGACGCTGCTTTTCTTCCAGCGTTTCACCGGCGCGGTTGATGTAGAAGGTCAGCATGGACATCGCGGAGCGGTAGGGGCTCGATTTCCGCCGCTCGCTCTCTTCGGCGGATGACTTCAACGAGAGTGCGATCTCGTGCGGATCGTTTTTGGTGAAGACGCCGCGGTCGAGGTCGAGCGCATCGCTGTGCTCGGTGATCTCCTGCGACCATTTCTCGGGATGCTTCGTCTCGCCATGTTGATGCGCTTTATGCCCGGTTCGAGCCGCCATGCCAGCCTCCATGCGTGATGTGCTTGAACGCAGAGGATGGGCGCAAGGTTTCCGCTTGCCGCCGCAGTCAGACAGCACAGCGCATCTTATAGCCAGCGGCGCACCCGCGTCTTGTAATCCGCATATGACTTGCCGAATTTCAGCTGCATGACGCGCTCCTCCGGCACGATCTGAAACCGCCAGATATAGAGGACGAAGGCGACCGGACCCAAAAAGGCGATCGGGGTCGCCAGCAGAATGGCAAGGCCGGTGAGCAGCGCGGCGAGACTGACATACATGGGATTGCGCGTGTATCGGAATATGCCGTCAGTCACGAGGCTTGATGCGGCTTCGATATCGACGGGGTTGATCGTGGTCCGGGCCTGGCGGAAAGCGCGAATGGCGGAAAAGCCGACAATGAAGGCAAAAGCGAGGACGACGATTGCGACGGTGATCCGCAGGCGATCATCCATGACAAATTCTAGCGAAGCGCTGTTGCCACCCCACATGGCGAGGGCGATCAACAGACAAAGAATGGGTGGTGGCAGGCGATTTTCCAAAACATTCATGACGGCTCTCGTTTCATTTTGGAGTATGATTGACATCTTTTTTGGATTACATACATACTCTTAAATATCAAGCAGAATTTAAGGAGTACGAATGGTGCGGGTTTCGCGTCAGGAAATGGAAAAGAGCCATAGACGGATCGTCGATGGCGCTGCCCGACTTGTTAGACAGCGAGGCATCGAGCGCACCAGCGTCGCTGATGTGATGAGCGAAGCCGGGCTGACCAACGGTGGTTTCTACCGCCATTTCAAGACGCGCGAGGCGATGATTGAGGCAGCGATCGACGCCTCGTTCGAGGATTTTTGCTCGGCTTTGGAAGCGCGCTTTCAAGACCAGGCACCAGAGAATGCCGTGGCCGGCTATAAGGCTGACTATCTATCGATGGGTCATGTCGAGCAGCCAGCCAGAGGCTGCCCGATTTCCGCGCTTGGAGGCGATGTCGGCCATGAGTCTCAGGCCTTGAAACAGGCATTCGGTAAGGGCGTCAGGCGTGCGATTACGTCTCTGGCGCAGGGCATCGCCGGGACCGGCGATGAAAAACGCGCCGCCGCGACGCGCGAACTCGCGATGCTGGTCGGCGCGGTCGTCATGGCACGGGCGAGCGACCCGGAAACGGCGGAGCGTGTCTTGAAAGCTTGCCGTGAGGATGCTTGTTCGCGCTAGCGCGTGAACTGCCGATATTTGATCCGCTTGGGCTGCACGGCGTCCTCGCCGAGGCGGCGCTTCTTGTCCTCTTCATAATCCGCGAAATTGCCTTCGAACCATTCGACATGGCTGTCGCCCTCGAAGGCGAGGATGTGCGTCGCGATGCGGTCGAGGAACCAGCGATCATGGGAGATGATGACGGCGCAGCCGGCGTAATCCTCCAGCGCCTCCTCGAGCGCGCGCAGCGTGTCGACGTCGAGATCGTTGGTCGGCTCGTCGAGCAGCAGCACGTTGGCGCCTGATTTCAGCATCTTGGCGAGATGCACGCGGTTGCGCTCGCCGCCTGAGAGCATGCCGACCTTCTTCTGCTGGTCGCCGCCCTTGAAGTTGAAGGCCGTGCAGTAGGCGCGCGAATTGATCTCTTTCTTGCCGAGATAGATGATGTCGTTGCCGTCGGAGACCTCTTCCCACACGGTCTTCTTGTCGTTGAGGCTGTCGCGGCTCTGGTCGACATAGCCGAGCTTCACGGTCTCGCCGACCTCGATGGTGCCCTTGTCCGGCGTCTCCGACTTGGTGATCATGCGGAAAAGCGTGGTCTTTCCCGCGCCGTTCGGCCCGATGACGCCGACGATGCCGCCAGGCGGCAGCTTGAACGTCAAATCGTCGATCAGCAGCCTGTCGCCGAAGGCCTTCGAGAGATGCGTGAAATCGACGACGTTGGCGCCGAGGCGCTCGGCGATCGGAATGACGATCTGGGCGGTTGCGATCGAGCGGTCCTGGCTTTTGGCGACGAGATCGTCATAGCGCTGGATTCGGGCCTTGCTTTTTGCCTGACGCGCTTTCGGCGAGGAGGATATCCACTCGGATTCGCGTTCCAACGCCTTCTGACGGCTCACATCCTCGCGCGCCTCCTGCATCAGGCGCTTCTGCTTCTGGCCGAGCCAAGACGAGTAGTTGCCCTCGTAAGGTATGCCCTGCCCGCGGTCGAGCTCGAGAATCCAGCTCGTGACGTTGTCGAGGAAATAGCGGTCATGGGTGACGATCAGGATCGCGCCCGGATATTCGCGCAGGTGGTTTTCGAGCCAGGCGGTGGTCTCCGCGTCGAGATGGTTGGTCGGCTCGTCGAGCAGCAGAAGTTCGGGCTGCCAGAGCAGCAACTTGCAGAGCGCCACCCGGCGCTTTTCGCCGCCGGAGAGCTTGGAGATGTCGGCATCGTCAGCCGGACAGCGCAACGCATCCATGGCCTGGTCGATCTTGCTGTCGAGATCCCAGAGGTTCTTGGCGTCGATGATGTCCTGGAGCTTCGCGGCCTTCTCGGCGTTTTCGTCCGAGTAGTCCATCATCAGCTCGTTGTATTGCGTGATGATCGCCTGTTGCTCGGCGACGCCCTCCATCACGTTCTCGCGCACGCTCTTCGTCGGGTCGAGCTGCGGCTCCTGCGGCAGGTAGCCGACGCGCGCGCCTTCCGCCGCCCAGGCCTCGCCGGTGAACTCCTTGTCCATGCCGGCCATGATCTTGAGCAGGGTCGACTTACCGGCGCCGTTCGCGCCGAGAATACCGATCTTGGCGTCCGGATAGAAGGAGAGGTGCACGTTGTTGAGCACCTGCTTGCCGCCTGGATAGGTCTTCGACAGACCCCGCATATGGTAGATGAACTGCCGTGCCATTGAATGATCCCGCCAAGCGTTTCGATCGTTGCCGTTGACTTAGCGGCGGCGGAGCGCGCGTTCAAGCAAACAAATCGCTTCCCGGCGGTTTGCTGCCTCACGTCTGGCTTGAAAGAAGCTGCAGCAGGCCGGCGCTCGCCCGCTGGTTCGCGGATGTCCGGTCTCGGCCGGCCGTCAGGTTCGGCATGGCGGTGCCGGGCGGAGGTGACGAGACGGCCTGAACACGGAAGTCGCATCGGCTCGATCTGCAGAAGCCTGATGAACCCGCCGAAGCAGCAGCAGAAAATCGAGACCGTTGAAACGAAACGGCAATGATCACCTGCTAGACCGGACACGGCCTCGGTGCACCGACGATGGCCGAGTGAGTGTTCGCGTTGAGTATCGTCGCCGTCGTCCAGAACCAGTTGCTGCAGACGCTGTTCAAGGCGCTGGACCTCGCGTCGCTTGAGAACGGCCAGGAGGTGGAGGCGCGCGTCGTCTCGACCACCTCCGACGGCAAGGCGACGCTCGACATCGGCGGCAAGCAGATCACCGCCAATTTCCAGAACACCGCCGCCTTGAGCGCGGCGCTCATTCCCGGCTCCCGTGTCGGCCTCAAGGTCGATTTCAGCCGCGATGAACCTCGGCTGATCCTGAATCAGCGCAATGCGAGCCCCGAGGCGCGGTCGGCGATTGCCAATAACGGCGCAAGCGGAGCGACCGAGGCGGAGCCTTCGCTTTTGCTTGGCGCGGCGGTCGAGACGCCCGAGACGCGCGCCAGACCGCCGATCGAAATCTTCAAATTTGTCGAGCCGGAAGTAGCTGCAAAGGCCGAAGCGCTGCTTGCAGCGCCGAACCCGCGGACTGTCCTCCTGCAGAGCGCCATCAACGCGGTTCTAAAGCAGAACGGCGCAGGCGCGCTCATCGCGGATCTCGAAGCACTGGTGACGCCGCCTTCGCCTCAGGAACAAGCCGCCGCCGAGGCTGCCGGAACCGTTCCGCTTCAGGCCCGCCCGCTGCCGGCGACGCTGTTCAATGCGGCGCTCAACGTGCTGCGCCGGCAAATCGACGCGAACGAGCCGATCCTTCCGCAGGATTTACGGCAAGCGTTGCGGCAATCCGGCCTTTTCTTCGAGGCACAGCTCGCAAAAGGCAGCGCGCCCTCGCCGGCCATCGATTTCAAGGCGGCGTTGCTTTCCTTGAAGGATATTGCGCAGAAGTTGCTCGTCACGCTTCAGCCGCCGGACGAGCCGGAGACTGCAAAACCCTTCCAGTTTGCCGAAACGCTGCTGCGGAGCAGCCCGGCCGCACCGCGGCGCGATGCGCCCCCCGAGCCGCAACGCGCGCCGGAAAGCCCGATCGGTGCGCAGACCGAGCCTCGCGAAGCGATCAGCATCATCGCATCCCACACGGAGCAGGCGCTTGAGCGCCTGAAGCTCCTGCAGTTCGCCTCGCTGCCGCCATCGCCGGACAATCCGGTGGCGAACCAGGCGCAGAAGACCAACCCACAGGTCTGGGCCTTTGAGGTCCCGCTGCGCTTCGCGCAGGAAACGGCGGTCGCGGGTTTCAAGATCGAGCATGACCGCGAGGCGCGCTCCGGCCCGACCGGCAGCAAACTCTGGCGGATCAACTTCGCGATCGAAACATCGGAACTCGGGGCCGTGCAGGGCAGCATAGGCCTCAGGGGCGCGCAACTTGCTATCGCATTGTTCGCCGAGCGGCGGGAGACTGCGGAGATTTTCCGCGGCGCGGCGCCCGACTTGAAAGATACGCTCACCGCCAGCGATTTCGAGCTGACGGACCTTTCGATCCTGACCGGGAAACCGAAGCACCCCGCGCCGCGTCCGGGCTATTTCGTGAACAGCGCGGCATGAGACACGCACCGCACAAAGCGCCGCGGAGCGCAGTCGCTCTCGAATACGATCATGTCGGAGCGCCCCGCGTCACCGCCAAGGGCAAGGGCGAAGTCGCCGAGCGGATTATCGCGACCGCCAAGGCGCACGACATCGCAATCGAGGAGAACGCAATCCTTGCCGAAGCGCTGAGCGAGGTGGAATTGGAAGAGCAGATCCCGGAAAACCTCTACCGCGCCGTGGCGCAGGTACTGAGCTTCGTGCTGCAATTGCGCAAGACCGTCGCCAATCGTTAGATACGAAAAAGGCCGGGACAGACCCGGCCTGTTCTCGCCCCTTTGCAACGATCCTATTCGATCGGCAAGGCGACGTAGCGCAAATCGCCCTGCGCGCTGGTCACAGCCAGCAGCGCGACCTTCTTGCCGGAGGCCTTCAGCTTGTCGAGCCGGGCCGTCACATCGCTCGGATCGGCGACGGCCTCCTGCGACACCTCGACGATCACATCACCAGGCTGAAGGCGACGCTCGGCGGCCTTGGAGTCCGGATCGACGCGCGCGATGAGAACACCCTTGATCCCGTCCTTGACGTTGAAGCGCTTGCGCGCCTCGCTGGTCAGCGAGGTGATGTCGAGCCCGAGCACTTTCTTGGAGACGTCGGGCGTATCCTTGCCGTTCGACTTCAGCGAGGCGTTCTGCTTCTTCTCGCCTTCCTCAAGACGTCCGAGCTTGACCGTCTTCACGAGTTCCTTGCCCTTGCGGAAGAGCGTGACCTCGACCTCCTTGCCCACCGGCGTTTCAGCGACGATGCGCGGCAGGTCGCGTGACGAGCGGATATCCTTGCCGTCAAACTTCAGGATAACGTCCTTTTCCTCGATTCCGGCCGTCTTGGCAGGTCCCTTCTCGTCGACCCCGCCGACGAAGGCGCCACGCACCTTTCCGAGATCGAGGCTTTCGGCGATGCCCTCATCCACATCCTGGATCTTGACGCCGAGCCAGCCGCGGCGCGTCTCGCCATACTTCACGAGTTGATCGACGATGGGCATGGCCGTGCGCGAGGGAACGGCAAAACCGATGCCGATCGATCCGCCCGAGGGCGAGATGATCGCGGTGTTGATGCCGATCACGTCGCCATCCATGTTGAACAGCGGACCGCCGGAGTTGCCCTTGTTGATGGAGGCGTCGGTCTGGATGTAGTTGTCGTAGCTGCCCGAGCCGATATTGCGGTTGATCGCAGAGATGATGCCGGCGGACACCGACCCGCCGAAACCGAACGGATTGCCGATCGCGATCACCGAATCGCCGATGCGCGATTGCGTGCTGTCGCCGAACTTGACCGATTTCAGGGGCCGATCAGTCTTCACGCGCAACACGGCAAGATCGACCTTCGGGTCCTTGCCGACGAGCTCGGCCTTGATCTCCGTTCCGTCGTTGAGCACGACGAAGATCTCGTTGGCATCGGCGATGACGTGATTATTGGTGACGACGATGCCGGATGAGTCGATCACGAAACCGGAGCCGAGCGACGTCCCGCGGCGCTGACGGGGCTGAGGCCGCCCTTCGCCGCCGTTCTGGTTGAAGAAGTCGTTGAAGAACTCGTCGAGCGGTGATCCCTCGCCGCCTTGCGGGCCGCGCGGCGCGCCGGGAAGCCGCGGCAGGGGCACGCCCTTGGCTTCGGTCGTCTGCGACGCCTTGATGTTGACGACCGCATCGATCACCTGTTCGACGAGTGGCGCAAGCGACTCCTGCTGACCCTTTGCGAAGGCTGGCGCGATGCCGGCGAGCGGGCTTGCCGCCAGCAGACCGGCGCTGAGCAGGATGACCGCGGCGCCGCTGAAAGACCGCTTGCGGGCAGTGGTTGGATTGAGAGCTGATACCCTGAACATTACGTCCTCGTGCAATGATTGGCTTCCGCAGAACGCTGCGGGCCCTCGTGTTCATCCTGCCGCCGAATGGCGGATCAAAGTGGAAAATATGACCGAAACGGGATTTTAAAAGAGCTTGATCTCAAAATAAGGCAAGCGCGAAAATCACGATCCTAGATCACGAAGCGCCTCACGGCCCAAACCATCACGACGCCGAGCACAAGGCAGGAGAGGCCGATGCGCCGCATGCCTCCGTCTCCCATCTCCGTCGCCAGTTCCATGGCCTTCCGAAGGCGCCCGGGGAACCCGGCGCATATGATGCCTTCGATAACGAAAACCAAACCCAAGGCTGTGAGGAAATCCCGCATCGCTCAGGTTCGGTCGGTCGTCGTCAGCGCGGCGCGCCGGCGGGCGCCTTGGCGGCCGGGTCGGCGAAGTATTTGAAGAAGGGCGAATCGGGCGAAAGGATCATCCGCGTGTCGCCGGTCTTCAGCCCCGTCTCATAGGCCTGCATCGAGCGATAGAACGCAAAGAAGTCCGGGTCCTTGCTGTAGGCCTCGGCGAAGATACGGTTGCGCTCGGCATCGCCCTCGCCTCGCGTCTCATCCGCCTTCTGCTGCGCTTCTGCGCGGATGATGGTGGCGCGACGGTCGGCATCGGCCCTCAGCTCCTGCGCGCGCTGCTCGCCGCGCGAGCGGATATCCGTCGCCTGCTGCTTGAACTGCGCCTTCATGCTGTTGAAGACGCTCTCGGATGTCGCCGGCGGCAGGTCCGCCCGGCGAAGGCGCACATCGATGACGTCGATGCCGAAATTCTTGGCTTCGTCGTCGACCTGCTTCTTGATCTCGCTCATGAGCTGCTCGCGCTTCTCGCGCACGATGTCGGACAGCCTGACGCCGCCGAGCACGCGGCGCACCGACGAGATGATGACGACCGACAGACGGCTTTGCGCCCCGACGACGCTGCCGACCGATTGATAGAAGCGCAGCGGATCGGCGATGCGATAGCGCGCGAACGCATCGACCACGAGGCGCTTGCGCTCCTCGCCCGAGACGCCGAGCTGCGCGGGCTCGTCGGCCGTGATCACCTCTTCGCCCTGCGGGCGCGTGCTGCCCGGCACGTCGACGTCGAGGATGAGCTTGTCGAGCTTCACCACATTGTCGACGAGCGGCAGCTTGAAGTTGAGGCCGGGCTTGGTGATGACATCGACGACCTGCCCGAAGCGCAGGACGAGGGCCTGCTCGGTCTGGCCGACGATGAAGCAGGTGTTCCAGGCGATGAAGGCGATCACCGCAAGAGCCACCAAACCGAACGTGCCGAAAATTCCCGTTTTCATGATCGTTCGGCCCTTACTGAACGCGGCCGGCGCCGGGGCGCGGGCGAAGGTCGTTGAGCGGCAGATACGGCACGACGCCGTTGCTGCCCTTCTGATCGACGATGATCTTGTCCATGCCGCTGAACACGCGCTCCATGGTCTCGAGGAAGAGGCGCTGGCGGGTCACGTCAGGCGCTTTCTGGTATTCCTGCAGCACCTTGGTGAACCTTGAAGTCTGGCCCTGCGCCTGATCGACGGTCGCGATGCGATACCCTTCGGCCTCGCGCAGCAGCTGCGCCGCCTCGCCATTTGCCTTCGGGATGATCTGCGACTCGTAGGTCTGGGCCTGCGTGATCGTCTGCGTCGCATCCTGCCCGGCGGCGTTGATGTCGCGGAACGAGTCGATCACCGGCTGCGGCACGTCGAGATTGCGCACGTTGATGTTGTTGATGTTGACGCCGGAATCATAGCTGTCGAGCACGCGCTGCATCAGCGAGCGGACATCGGCCTCGACCTGGCTGCGGCTGCCCGAGCCCGAGACGATCTGACGAAGCTGATTGCGGCCGACCACCTCACGCATCGAGGCTTCGGCGACAGCCTGGATGGTCGTGCGCGGGTCTTTCAGATTGAAGACGAACTTCTCCGGCGCGTCGGCCTTCACCTGCCAGAATACCGTGAAATCGATGTCGACGATGCGTTCGTCGCCCGTCAGCATCAGGCTGTCGTCGCGGCCGCCGCGTGAGCTCAGGCGGCTGTCGATGGAGCTTGCACCGATCTGCATGGAATTGACGTCGGTGACGGCGACCTTCTGCACGCTGCCGACCGGATAGGGCCAGTTGTAGCGCAGCCCCGGCGTCGTGCGGCTGTCGAACTTCCCGAAGACGAGGTTCATGCCGACTTCGTTCGGCCGCACGGTGTAGAAGCCTGTCAGCGCCCAGATGAGAAGGCCGATCGCCAGCAGGAGCCCCGCGCCGAAGCCGCCGAGACCGCTCGATGGACCACCCGGCATGACACGCCGCAGGCGTTCCTGGCCCCGCCTCAGAAGGTCTTCGAGATCAGGCGGCGCGCCGCCGTTGCCGCCCTGCGGTCCCTTGCCCCAGGGACCCTGATTTCTCGGGCCCTGATCCTTGGGACCCTGCCCTTTCGGCTGCCATGGACCACCGTTCTGACCACCCTGACTACTCCACGGCATCCAAAATTTCCTCTGGCCAACAGGCTCGTTCTATCATTCGCGCAGCCGGAACGGCCCAAATCCGGGCACTCTCGACCGTGCGCGTAGGTTATAGGGATCGCAATCGCTTCCTGCAATGCCCATCGCCCTCACACTTCTGACGCGCAGCCTCGTCAGGCATGCGCCGGCTCCGCAGGCGTGCTCGACACCGCTCTTTGCGAACCCCGTCAACGGCGAACGTAATCGATGAAGGAAAATGCGGCCTCGTCATCATGGCCGGCAGGATGGGAGGCACGCTTCACCTCGCGGAACTGGAGCGGATCGACGGCCGGGAAAAACGCGTCGCCCGCCGGCTCGAGATCGACCTCTGTCAGGTATATGCGGTCCGCGCGCGGGAGCGTCACCGCATAGATTTCGCTGCCGCCGGCGATCATGACCTCGGTCACGCCGGTTTGGGCGGCAACATCGGCGGCGCGCTCCATTGCCTCCTCGATCGAGCGCGCAACCAGCACGCCGTCGGGCTTGAACGCAGCATTCCGGCTGATGACGATCGAGGTGCGATCGGGCAAGGGGCGACCGATCGACTCGAACGTCTTGCGCCCCATCACCACCGGCTTGCCGATCGTGAGCGAGCGAAATCGACGCAGGTCAGATTTCAAGCGCCACAGGAGCTTGTTGTCCTTGCCGATGACGCCGTTCCTCGCCGCCGCCACGACAATCGCGACAGTCACAGTCATGACGCTTCTCCCTCGCTGCCAGTTATCAAATGAGTTTCCAGAGCCGCAGCAGCCAGATGACCGATACGACGCCGTTCATCAGCGCGTGGATCAGAAGCGGCAAGGCGATCCCGCCGGATTTTTCACGCGCGAGGCCGAGCAGCAGACCGGTCGGCAGGACGAACAGCACGAAGAGAAGGCCGTTCTCGACATGGAACAGCGCGAATGCGGCCGCACTCAACAGAAGCGTCGTGCCGAACGGCAATGCGCTGCGGAGCGCCGTGAAAAGGTAGCCACGAAACAATGCCTCCTCGACAAGGGGCGCGAGCACCACGGAATTGAACAGGCCGATCGCCGTCGATTCCTCGACGATGCGTGATCGGACGCCGACCGCCGAACCATAGAGCCCGGCCGCGATGGTCACCCTTTCGAACAGGAACAGCAGGATTGTGAGGCCGAGCATCTGCGCCGTGACCTTGCCTGCCCTCAACGAGCCGAAAGGCACGGCGTCGCTCAGCCGCCCGCCCGCCACGATGCGCATTGCGAGCACCGTCAACACGCCAAGGATGAGGAAAAAGACCGTTTCCGGGATGTTGTCGTCCGCATCGTCCGGCAGGATCGCATCGAGCGGATCGTCGATCAGGTAGAACAGGAGGTAGGTCGCAAGGATGACAGCCGCCGTCACGGCGACCGGCGCCAGCACCGCCCTCCAGGTCACGCGTCCTGCCGTCAAACGGCAACCGGCGCTTTGATGTGCGGATGAGGATCGTAATTCTCGATGATGACGTCCTCGGCCTGGAAATCGAACAGGCTCCTGACGGACGGGTTTAGCGTCAACGTCGGCAGCCGCCGCAACTCGCGCTGAAGCTGGAGTTGCGCCTGCTCCATATGGTTCGAATAGATGTGCACATCGCCGAACGAATGCACGAACTCCCCGACTTCGAGGCCGCAGACCTGCGCGACCATATGCGTCAGCAAGGCGTAGGATGCGATGTTGAACGGCACGCCGAGAAACACGTCAGCAGAGCGCTGATAGAGCTGACAGGACAGTTTGCCGTTCGCGACATAGAACTGGAACAGGCAATGACAGGGCGCCAGCGCCATCTTGTCGAGATCGGCAGGGTTCCACGCCGAGACGATGAGCCGTCGTGAGTCAGGATTGCGCTTGATCTCGTTGACGACCCAGCTGATCTGATCGATCGTCACGCCATCCGGCGCGGCCCAACTGCGCCATTGCTTGCCATAGACCGGGCCGAGATCGCCGGCTTCGTCTGCCCATTCGTCCCAGATGCCGACCTTGTTGTCCCTGAGATAGCCGATATTGGTGTCGCCCGCGAGAAACCAGACCAGCTCATGGACGATCGACTTGATGTGCAGCTTCTTGGTCGTGACGAGCGGGAAGCCATCGGCAAGGTCGAACCGCATCTGATAGCCGAAAACCGACCGCGTCCCGGTGCCGGTGCGGTCGGATTTATCGACGCCATGCGCGAGCACGTGGCGAATCAGATCGTGATATTGACGCATGCGAAAGCTTACCCGATTTCACGCAGACATGAAGCCGGAAGGCGCGCCCGCTGGGCGACCGCTGACCTTGCTGTGACCTACTTGGCCTTGGGATGAAACAGGGCAAGCTGGCCGAAATGTTCGGCGAGCAGATAGTAGACCGTGACGCGCGACTTCTGGTTCTCGGCCTTCATCTTGCCGACGACGGCCTTCACCGCCTCCATCAGCGCGTCATCGCTCTCGGTGCGGGCGAGCTTCTTCTTGCAGAAGCCATCGACGACGCGCTTCAGTTCGGCCGGGTCGGTCGCCGAGACGAGCGACGAGTCGCGATTTCGGAGTGCAATGCCGCAATGGCGGACGATGCCGGCGACAGCCGCCTCGTCGGCCTTGGGGGCGTATTTCTTGACGTTCTCAATGTATTTGGCGACTTCACTCATGCTGCAGCCCTCCCATTCGCGCAGATAACCGTCGCAGGACAGACCAGCGCTCGCGCCGACATCAACTCCCGCACGAGCAAGCGTTAACATCGAAAATTGGCCGCGCACACCGCCAAAGACAAGAAAACTGCGGAAAACTTGGCCGATTTGAACGATTTATCGACTGAAATCAGGCCGTCGTCGAGAAAGATCGCCGCAGCCTTTGCGAAAGCGCTCGCCATGCCTTATATTCGATATGCCGTCGCAAGGCGGATATGGCGATAAACTGTCATCGTAATAAACCTTTCGGACCCGGGGGCGGTACCCGGCGCCTCCACCTCAGCGCTTGCAAGAGACGAGCCTTGAGGCGGGGGCGAAATAGGATCGACGAGGGTGTAAAGGGTGGTCTTTTGCCCGGCATTGTACCGCCGTTATCGGGCTATAAGTATAGTTGCAAACGATAACTATGCACCGGTGGCCGTCGCTGCGTAATGCAGTGCCTGTAACCGAAATCTAAAGTCCTTGGGGGTTGCACCTTAAGGCGGGGCTCGGAGGTGCCTGGCAACAGAAACCTCCATTTCCCTTTCAACGCCGTATACAGGGCTGGAGAACTGCGACAGCCCGTCTTTCGCGCGAGCGCCGCACCCGTTTCCAAGTTTTGTGAATCGCGCTAGGCTTCATCCATGACGACCGATCTCATACGTTACGATCTGCTGGTGCAAGATGCGCTTCGCGGCGTCGTCAAGAAGGTGCTGACCGATACGGCGCGCGACGGCGTGCCCGGCGATCACCACTATTACGTCTCCTTCAGGACAAATGCTCCGGGCGTGCGCATCTCCATCCGGCTGCGCGAGAAATATCCCGAGGAAATGACGATCGTGCTCCAGCATCAGTTCTGGGATCTCGGCGTCACGGAGCACACGTTCGAGGTGGGGCTCGCCTTTGGCGGCATTCCGGAGCGGTTGCTGGTGCCGTTCATGGCGATCACCGGCTTCGTCGATCCGTCGGTCCAGTTCGGCCTGAAATTCGAGGTCGCGGAGACGGACGCGGACGCAATCGGACATGACAAGAAGCCCGGCAACGACGTCGCAAATCCCATCGCGCCGGCCAAGTCTTTCACGCCCGCGGCGCTGCTTCCCGCACAGCCCAAGCCGGCGCTGCCCGCGCAGATCCTGCCCGGCGCCGCTCCAGACACGGCGGTGACGAGCATCGGCTCCAAGGGCGAACGTCCCAAGCCGCGCAGCCGGCCCGAAGCCGAGACCGAGAAGGCGCCGAAGGAGATCGATCCCAGGGACGAGGCTGCGGCAAAGGCGGCATCGGCGCGCAAAGCGGACAAGACCGATGACGTCCAGCCCGCCTTGGACAAGGCGACTGCAAAGGCCGGGGCCGAAGTCGTCAGCCTCGACGCGTTCCGTAAGAAAAGCTGAAATCTCGAAAGCCGGGGCGCAGGCTCCGGTTCTGAAGGTTCTGGCCGCGCGGCCCTGTGGGGAGGTCTAGACTTCTTCCGATTTCAGCCCCGTTTGTGTGCGGAAGATGACCTCGTCGGGTAGAGAGATGCTGCTTCCGGCCCGCGCACAACGCGAGTATCGAAAATTCGATGAATGGCAGACAGTCTCGGCCGATAAACCGGTATTTTACAGGTTGAAGACGAAACAGGTTGTCGTGCCATGGGCGATGAGCTTGCCGTCGGCGTCGCGCAGATGACCTTCCGACGTCGCAGACCGCTTGCCCGAGTGGATGATGCGGCCCTCCGCGAAGACAGGTCCCGTCGCCGTGGTCATGGCGCGGATGTAGTTGATCTTGATCTCGAGCGTCGTGTAGCCGACCCCTTGCGGCAGCGTCGAATGCACGGCGCAGCCCATGCAGCTATCGAGTATGGTCGCGGCATAGCCGCCATGCACCGAGCCGATGGGGTTGTAATGCGGCGCGCCGGGCGATCCCTTGAACAGCACGCGGCCATGCTCGGCCTCGATCAGATCGAAGCTCATGAGCCGTCCGATCGGAGGCTGTGGAAGCGAGCCGTCGACGATGCGTTGCAGAAGCGCAAGGCCTGGAGCGCTCTTCAAATCGTCGAGCAAGAGGACGCCGCTGGGCTGAGCAGGTGATGTGTCTGGCATGACGCCGCCTTCGTGATGGATCGCAATCGGTCGGGATGCGTCAGATGGCCATCAAACGCCGCC
>JAIELD010000083.1 GCA_019753285.1 Beijerinckiaceae bacterium
GGATCGGCAACACGAAGACGATGATGGCGTAATAGGCCTGGTTCAAGAGCGACTCGACGATCGTCTCATGATGGTTCGTCCAGACGGTCGGCGTTGCGCTGGTGTGGTGCAGCGCGTGGAAGCGGAACATCGGCTTCCAGTGCAGCAGGCGGTGCACCCAGTAGAACCAGGCATCGTAAAGAAGCACGGAGATGCCGAGCGTCAGCGGCACAGACCACCAGGAGAGCTCCAGCGGCACAAGCGCATAGCCCTGCCACTGCGCGAAAAGCCCGAGAGAAAAGCAGAGCGAGAGCACGACAATCGAGCCCGGCGCGTAAGCAAGCTCCTGCCATTTGCGCTCGTTGACGCGATGCTTCTGGATCTTCCGGTCAGGGTGCCGGCGGTTGAGGATCTCGAAGAAGAGACCCGTGCCGAGCATGAGCGCCAAAATCACCGCGACAACGGTTGCGAGCAGCGTCAGAAACTCGCCAAGCCCCGCGCCGGGGCTCATGGCCCGCGTCAGGCCGGCCAACCATGGTTCGAGCCATGACGCTGCAAAGCTGGCAGAGGTCTCGGCGGCCATTCGTTCTTCCCTCGAGGTTCGGCGCTGGAGCCGGACGCCGTCAGGCGCCCATCGACGATACGCAACTCGCCCAAAGCCGGATCGCCGGCGCGGCTAGATGAGCGCGGGGATCGATCCATCGGGTGTGGCTTGGTACAGTCAGGTGGGCTCGAACCACCGACCTCCGGATCCACAATCCGGCGCTCTAACCAACTGAGCTATGACTGCTTGGCCAAGGAGCGGGTAGCCTTACGGCCAAACTCCGGTCAATTCAAGTTACCGCTCCAACAAAAATGCCCGACGGAAAACCGCCGGGCATGATCAAAACCGGATCGGCTGCGCTATGGCGCGGACGATCTTCGATTGGATGCTTATGCCTTGCCGTTCAGCGAGACAGGAGCCTTGATGGACTTCATCGGCTCGGCGACCGAAGTGCCGACCTTCTGGGCGAGCTCGGCGAATTCCTTCGACTGAGCGGTCGCAGCTTCGACCTGCTTGCGGGCATGCGTCGTCTGGATTTCGAGCGCTTCCGACAGGGTCTTGGCCGAGAACAGCGCCGTCACGAACTCGAAAGCGGCGTTGGTGTTGTTCTGGATGGCGGCGATCGCCTTGGCGTTCATTTCGCTGAAGCCCTTGGTGGCGGCTTCGAGGCTGGCGCTGAGGGCCTTCGAGTTATCCTCGGTGACCGTCTTCATCGACTCGTACTGCGTGCGCGCATCGGTCAGGCTCTTCTCGGCCGCAGCGCGGACGCTTTCCTGCGCCTTTGCGACGGGCTGCATTACCTGTTCGAAAACCTTGTTTGATTCGACGGCCATCGTTTCATCCTTCTTGCGTGGGGTGGAAGCCATGTGAAAACCCTCTTCTTCGAGATACATCTCAGTCGGGTGCGATCAAGAGAAGACGTTCAGTTGCTGCACAGCCTCTCTATCGATCGGCACATATACCAGTTGTTGATGCGGTGCAACATTTTTTGTGCGTTGCACAATTCGATCGTTTTACGGTCACATTCATTCGGCCGAGCGCATCGTCCTGATGATGGACCGAGCCAGGGTCAGGAGGATTTGGTCGCCTTGGCTGCAACGTCGCGGATGACCTCGCCGATATCCTTGGCCTGCGCCTGAAGGCTTTCGAGCTGCGCCTTCATGAAGTTGCTCTGCAATGTCGCGACCTCGTCCAGAGTCTTCGCATGAGCAAGGTTCTGGGCAAGGTCGAACGCGGCCTTGATGTTGGCCTGGGCGTGCTGCATGGCGCGGGCGGTGATCTCAGCCGCGTTTTCGTGCAGGGTCTTGGCCGATGTTTCGGCCAGCGAACCCGCCTTCTGCGCGGCGCTCATCATGCCATCGACAGCCTTGCGGGCCTGCTCGACGCTGCGATTCGCGAATTCGCGGACCTCGCCGGGAACCTCGAAGCTGGTGGGCGTTTCATTCGACGTCGCCATGCTGCATCTCCTTGCGGGTTCTTGCTCGACCGGCCCTGTCCATGAGCGGCGCGCCATGACGTTGCATGAGGCATCCCAGATAACCGATCTGCAATTCAATCTGGTGACGCGATCGCAGATTTTCAAGCGGCGGCGTCCGACCAATCGGGGTCGCCGGAAATTAACGATAAAGCGAAGCAGCGCTGAACAACAAGCAGCCTTCATGGACTGGACGCGCCAAATTGGCTATTAACGCTTTGTTAAGCGTGTTCCAGAGCCAGCGGCGGCGGGTCGGAGCGCGTTTCACGGGGCCAGCAGGAAAAATACCGGATCGTCTCGAGGCGCGACTTCGAGCGGTCCAAGCATCGTAACCGGGCGCTGGCGCATCCAGCGCGCGGCTGGCAGACAACCCGCAAACGCCGGACGTCCATGACGCAGAATTTCAAGGATTTGATCGCTGACGAGGTCGTGCAGTCCCTCGACCTGGAGAGCGCCATCGTCATGCTCTGGGCTCTCGAGGGCGACCGCATTCTTGCCGCTTCCCAGCCCGCAATCCGCCTGTTCGGTGGATTCAAGGCCGAGGATCTGACCGGTCGCCGGTTCGGGCCGGCGCTGCCCTCGACCGCCCGGCTCGCCGAACTCAGCCGCCATCTTGCCGTGGACGAGCCGGCGCGGGTCGAGCGCTTGAGGTTCTTTCTTGGCAGCCGCAGCGACGTGCTGACCTGCCTCTGCCAGCGCGTCAGGCTGAGGACAGGTGGCGAAGCCTTGCTCGTCATCTCGAAGGACCAGCGCCACCTCCCTACGCGCCGGCCTGCGCTGCAGTCCTGGACGCCGCCCGACGAGCCCCTCGATCCCGCTCTCGCGATCGATAGGCCGGCCAACGACGCTGTGCCCGCAACCGCTCCGGCGACGCCACAGCCCGCCCGCCGGCCGGTTCGCTTCGTCTTCCAGATGGATGCGGATGGCCGCGTGCAATCGGTTTCGCCGCAGCTTGCCGAGGCTGTCGGTGCGCGTGGCGCGGCGATCGCCGGGTATCGCATCGCAGAGCTTCAGGGCGCGATCGGGCTCGAAGGCGCAGAGCCGATCGCCGAGAGGATCGCGTCCGGCGATGGCTGGCAGGGCGTCGAAATCCGTTGGCCGGCCGGGGAGGCGGGCAGCGTGCCGGTCGAGATATCCGGCCTGCCGATCCGCGACGCGGCGCGCCACCTCGTTGGCTTCCGCGGCTTCGGCGTCGTGCGGCTCGATCTTGCGGCCTTGCCGCAGGAGACCGACGAAAGCACTGAGGAGCCAGCGAAGCAGATTCCGGACGAGCATCATGCGTCCGAGGCTGCGATCATTTCACCGGCCATGACTTCACCGACAGTTCCTGCGCCAGCCTTGCCTTCACCTGCCTCGCCTACACCTGCCTCGCCTACACCTGCCAAGCCGGAGCCGAGCAACATCGTGCCGCTCAATCTCGCCAAGCCGGGCAGCGAGACCGCGCCGCCGGCGAAGGCCGAGACGATCGGCGATGACCGCCTCAGCCCGAGCGAGCGCAACGCCTTCCGTGAGATCGCCAAGGCGCTCGGCGCAAGGCTCGCCGACGACATGCCGGAGCCTCCGGGGCGGCAGCGGGAGGCGAGGCCGGCTGAGCAGGCAGCGGCAACGGAACCGGCTCCGCCAACCGTGCCAGCGATGAGCGGACACGCGTCGAGGCCTGCCGAGCCCACGGCTCTTGCCCTGCCCGCGCCGCCGGAAAGCCTGCTGCCGCCGCCGCCCGACGCGCAGACACCCGACGCGCAGACACCCGTCGAGGAAGACTCCGATCACGCTGGCCCGGACACGGAGACCGACGCGGAGCCGATTGCGGCAGCCCATGACGACGATCAGGCGGTGCCGGCGCTGGACGTCGTGAACGAAACAAGCGCCGGCGTCGAGCCGCCCCCTGCGGAACCTCATGCGAGCGACGCAGCCACCGAGGTGGCGACCGCTTCGCTGACGGATACCGCAGGGACGCAAGAGACCAGCCTTCCCGACGCCGAGAACGATACCGAGCACGACGCCGAGCCTGCCGAACTCGATCACCTCGACGGCGAGGACGGGTTTGCGCTGATCGACCGCCTGCCGATCGGCGTGATGATCGTCGATGGCGACCGGCCGGTCTTCATGAACCGCACGCTGCTCGGTTTGACCGGGCTCGATCACGTTCCCGATCACCCGGAACCCGCCAGTGCGCTGTTCGCGGAGCCCGTCGATTTCGAAGCGCTCGCCGAAGCTCCGGTCGAGGCCAGCCTCAAAACGGGCGATGGCGACATCATGCGCGTCTCGGCGCTCGGCGACCCCATCCTGTGGCGCGGCCGCCCGGCCCTTCTTGTCTCGATGCGCAGCGCGGCCCAACGCGTCATGCCGGCGACGCCGGAGCCTGTCACGGCCGAGGTCGAGCCGCTGTCCGATACGCGCGAATCGCTCGGCCTTCGCCAAGGACTCCGGACGGCGGAGACCGAGCGCGACGAGTTCAAGGCGATCCTCGACACGGCGACGGACGGCGTCATCTCGCTCGATGCGGAGGGCCGCATCATCGGACTCAACCGCTCGGCGGAAGCCCTGTTCGGCTACGACCAGAACGAGGTGGCGGGCCAGCGCTTCTCGACGCTCTTCGCTGGCGAAAGCCATGCGAGCGCGCTCGATTACCTGCAGGGCTTGAAGATGGGCGGCGTCGCCTCGGTGCTGAACGATGGCCGCGAGGTGGTCGGCCGCGAGAAAAAGGGCGGCCGTATTCCGCTGTTCATGACGCTCGGCCGCATCTCGGACCGCGATGGCGGGCGCTTCTGCGCCGTTCTGCGCGACCTCACCGCCTGGAAGAAGGCGGAGGCCGAACTCACCGAATCGAAGCGCGTGGCCGAGCGCGCCAGCGCGATGAAATCGGATTTTCTCGCCAAGATCAGCCATGAGATCCGCACGCCGATGAACGCGATCATCGGCTTTTCGGAGGTGATGCGCACCGAGCAGTTCGGCCCGATCGGCAGCGAGCGCTATCGCGAATATCTCGGCGACATCCATCGCTCGGGCGAACACGTCATCAGCCTCGTCAACGACCTGCTCGACCTCTCCAAGATCGAGGCGGGCCGGGCAGACCTTTCCTTCACCAGTGTCAATCTCAACGACATCGTGCAGGACTGTATCTCGATGATGCAGCCGCAGGCGGCGCGCGAGCGCGTGATCCTGCGCAGCAATTTATCCGATCACCTGCCCGCGGTCGTGGCGGACGAACGCTCGATCAAGCAGGTCGTGCTGAACCTTCTCTCCAACGCCTGCAAGTTCAACCAGCCTGGCGGACAGGTCATCATCTCGACGGCGCTGAGCGACGAGGGCGAGGCGGTGATCCGCGTGCGCGACACCGGCATCGGCATGAGCGAGAAGGACATAGAGGGCGCGATGCAGCCCTTCCGGCAGATGTCTCCGACACGGCGCGGCGGCGGCACAGGCCTCGGCCTGCCGCTCTCGAAAGCGCTGGTGGAGGCAAACCGCGCCAACCTTGCCATCAGGAGCGCGGTGAACGAGGGCACGCTCGCGGAAGTGACGTTCCCGGCGACGCGCGTGCTGGCGGAGTAGCTCACGTCGTCATTCCCGACGCCCGAAGGGCCAGCGGGAATGACAGCTTCAGCCCGCTCGCACAGGCAGCACGCAGGTCTGCGCCGCCTGTGCATCGACCACGGCAATCGCCGTCATGTTGACGACGCCGCGCGCCGTCACGGTGTTGGTCAGGATATGCGCCGGCTTTGCCGCGCCGACCAGGATTGGCCCGACCGGCAGCGCGTCCGCCAGCACCTTCACGAACTGATAGGCGATGTTGGCGGAGGAGAGATCCGGCATCACGATCAGATTCGCCTCGCCCTTGAGGATCGAGGACGGCAGCGAGGAGTCGCGAACGGATTGTAGCAGCGCGCTCTCGACGCGCATTTCGCCATCGATCTCGAGTTCCGGCGCACGCTTCCGCACCAGTTCGACCGCATGGCGCATCTTCAACGACGAAGCCGTATCGTATTCGCCGAAATCCGAATGCGAGACGGCGGCGATCTTCGGCACGATGCCGAAGCGGGTGATGTGTTCGGAGCACAGCACGATGGCCTCCGCGATCGCCTCGGCGCTCGGGTCCGCCTGGACATGGGTGTCGGAGAGGAAGTAGGCCCCCTTCGTGGTGATGAGAAGGCTCATCGAGGCGAGTTCCTTGACGCCGGGTGCCATGCCGACAATGTCGCGGATGTGCCGGAGCTTCGAGCGGAACCGCCCTTCAAGACCGCAGATCATCGCGTCGACGTCGCCGCGATGCAGCGCCAGCGCGGCGATCACCGTTGTCGAGGTGCGCACCAGCGTGCGGGCCGTCTCGGGCGTCACACCGCGCCGGCCGGCGAGCGCAGCATATTCCTGCACGTAATCGCGGTAGCGCGGATCGTCATCAGGGTTGATGAGCTCGAAATCCCGGCCGGGCTTGATCGCGAGGCCGAAGCGCTGCAGCCGGCTTTCGACCACAGAGGGCCTGCCGATCAGGACCGGTCTCGCCAGCCCATCCTCCAGCACCACCTGCGCCGCGCGCAGCACGCGTTCATCCTCGCCATCCGCGTAGATCACGCGTTTGGGGTCGGCCTTCGCGGCGACGAAGAGCGGCTTCATCAGATAGCCCGAGCGGAAGACGAAGCGCTGCAGGCTTTCCTCATAGGCCTTGAGATCGGCGATGGGCCGCGCGGCGACGCCCGTCTCCATCGCGGCCTTGGCGACGGCGGGCGCGATGCGCAGGATGAGGCGCGGATCGAAGGGCGAGGGGATGAGCGACTTGGCGCCGAAAAGCTGCGTCTCGCCGCCATAGGCTTTCGCGACGACATCCGACGGAGACTCGCGCGCGAGCGCCGCGATGGCCTCGACGGCGGCGAGCTTCATCTCCTCGTTGATGGCGGTCGCGCCGCAATCGAGCGCCCCGCGAAAGATGTAGGGAAAGCAGAGGACGTTGTTGACCTGATTGGGATAATCGGAACGCCCGGTGCACATGATGGCGTCGGGGCGGACGGCCAGCGCCTCCTCGGGCGAAATCTCCGGGTTGGGGTTGGCGAGCGCCATGATGAGCGGATGGTTGCCCATCTTCGCGACCATCTCGGGCTTCAACACGCCGGCGGCCGACAGTCCGAGGAACACGTCCGCGCCCTCGATCACCTCGCTCAGCGTACGCTTGTCCGTCTCCTGCTCGTAGACCGATTTCCAGCGGTCCATCAGCTTTTCGCGGCCCTTGTAGACGACGCCTTCGAGATCGGTGACGAAGATGTTCTTCACCTGCGCACCAAGCAGGACGAGCAGATTGAGGCAGGCGAGCGCGGCCGCGCCTGCGCCGGAGGCGACGATCTTGACCTGCGAAATGTCCTTGTTCGAGAGCGCAAGCGCGTTGCGCACGGCCGCGCCGACGATGATGGCCGTGCCGTGCTGGTCATCATGGAACACGGGAATGTTCATGCGCTCGCGGCAGAGGCGCTCCACCTCGAAACACTCCGGGGCCTTGATATCCTCGAGATTGATGCCGCCGAAGGTCGGCTCAAGCGCGCAGACGACATCGACCAGCTTCTGGACGTCGTTTTCGGCGACCTCGATATCGAACACGTCGATGCCCGCGAATTTCTTGAAGAGCACCGCCTTGCCCTCCATCACCGGCTTACTGGCGAGCGGCCCGATATTGCCGAGCCCGAGCACGGCGGTGCCGTTCGAGAGCACAGCGACGAGGTTCTGACGGATCGTGTAGTCGGCGGCGGTGAGCGGATCGTCCTTGATCGCCTCGCAGGCAGCAGCCACGCCGGGCGAATAGGCGAGCGCAAGATCGCGCTGGTTGCCGAGCGGCTTGATCGGCTGGATTTCGAGCTTACCGGGGCGCGGCAGCTTGTGATAGATCAACGCGCTCGATTTGAGGTCTTGCGTCTTGAAGTCCTGGGTCTTGGGGTCGGAAGTCATGCGGAACCTGAGGCTGTGACGAGGCCGGAACGACCTTTCCGTTTTCGCAGAGACAGGTTCAGGCGCAAGGCTTTAATGGCGAAAAAGCGCCTGCGCCCTACGTTTTCCTTCAGCGCTTCATCCAGTTCTCGATCTCGCCGATGATGCCGCGCCGGAACAGGAGCACGCAGGCGACGAAGATCGCGCCGATCAGCACGGGAACGGGGAAGCCGAGCGAGGCGAGGTGGTCTTCCAGCGTCTTCACGATACCCGCGCCGACGAGCGGGCCGAGCGTGGTGCCGATGCCACCGAGGATCGTCATCAGCACGACCTCGCCCGACGTCTGCCAGGTGATGTCGGTCAGCGAGGCGATCTGCGTGACGAGCGCCTTCAGCCCGCCGGCAACGCCGGTCACCGTGCAGGAGATCACGAAGGCGATCAGCTTGTAGCGCGAGACATCGTAGCCGAGCGAGATGGAGCGCGGCTCATGCTCGCGGATGGCTTTCAAAATCTGGCCGAACGGCGAATGCACGATGCGCCAGAGCGCGAAGACGCCGGCGAGGAAGATCACCAGCACGAAGGCGTACATCGCGTTGGTGTTGGCAAGGTCGATCACGCCGAACAGCTTGCCGCGCGGGATGGACTGCAACCCGTCCTCACCGCCCGTGAACGGCGCCTGCAGCGCGATGAAGAATACCATCTGCGAGAGGGCCAGCGTGATCATCGAGAAGTAGATGCCCTTGCGCTTGATGGCCAGGAACCCGACGATCAGCCCGAGAAACGCGCCGGAAAGCGCGCCGGCGAGCAGCGCGAGTTCCGGCGTCCAGCCCCAGGCCTTCGCGGCGTAGCCCGACACATAGGCCCCCGTGCCGAAGAAGGCAGCATGCCCGAAGGAGAGGAGACCAACATAGCCGATAAGGAGGTTGAAGGCCGCGGCGAACAGCGCGAAGCACATCAGCGTCATCAGGTTGACCGGATAGACGCCGAGGAGCGGCGCGGCCACGAGGAAGGCGATGCCAGCGAAGATGAGCGCCCGCTCCCAGATCTGCTGTTTGCCCTGAAGCTGAGGCGCGGGCGCAAGGGCTGCGGTGTCGGTCAATTCGCTCATCTCCTCAGGCCTCCCGCCCGAACAGGCCGGCCGGGCGCACCAGCAGCACGACAGCCATCACGACGAAAATCACGATCGCCGACGCCGGCGGGTAGAACACCTTCGTCAGCCCTTCGAGGATGCCAAGCGCGTAGCCGGTCACGATGGCCCCCATGATGGAGCCCATGCCGCCGACGACGACCACGGCGAACACGACGATGATGAGGTTGGAGCCCATCGCCGGGTTGACCTGGTAGATCGGCGCGGCGAGCACACCGGCGAAACCCGCAAGCGCCACGCCTCCGGCATAAGTCAAGGTCAGCATCAGCGGCACGTTGATACCGAAGGCCTGGACCAGCGACGGGTTTTCGGTCGCGGCCCGGAGCAGCGCACCGAGGCGCGTGCGCTCGATGATGTACCAGGTGAACAGGCAGAGGACGAGCGAGGCCGCGATGACCCAGCCGCGATAGATCGGCAGGATCATGAAGCCGAGATTGAGCGGGCCGACGAGTTCGGGTGGCGGAGCATAGGGAATGCCGGACGAGCCGTAATAGTGCCTGAACACGCCTTCCAGCATCAGGGCGATGCCGAAGGTCAGCAGAAGGCCGTAGAGGTGATCGAGCTGGTAGAGCCGGCGCAGCATGGTGCGCTCGATCACGACGCCGACGAGAGCGAGCACGAGCGGCACGATGACGAGAGCGGCCCAGTAGTTGAGGCCGAGCAGATCGAGCGCGAAGAAGGCGACGAAGGCACCGAGCATGTAAAGCGCGCCATGCGCGAAATTGATGACGTTGAGCATGCCGAAGATGACGGCGAGGCCAAGCGACAGAAGCGCATAGAACGACCCGTTGATGAGCCCGAGCACAAGCTGGCCATAGAGCTGGATTGGGGAGATACCGAGAAGCTCCAGCACGGCGGTCAGACTCCGAGATATTTGTGCAGCGAATCGACCTTCTGATCGAGTTCGCCGGAGGTGAAATGATCGACGACCTTGCCGTCCTCCATCACATAATGACGGTCGGCAAGCTTGGACGCGAAACGGAAGTTCTGCTCGACCAGAAGGACGGTGAAGCCCGTCGTCTTCAAGGTCTGGATGATCTCGCCGATGCGCTGCACGATGACGGGCGCAAGACCCTCGGTCGGCTCGTCGAGCAGGATGAGCCGCGCTCCGGTGCGCAGAATGCGCGCCATGGCAAGCATCTGCTGCTCGCCGCCAGAGAGCTTGGTGCCGGGGCTCGTCTTGCGTTCGAGAAGATTGGGAAACAGCCGGTAGATCTCATCGACCGGCATGCCGCCCTCGGCAACCTGAGGCGGCAGCATCAGGTTTTCCTCCACGGTCAGCGTCGCAAAAATACCGCGCTCCTCCGGCACGTAGCCGATGCCTTGCGTCGCGACGCGGTGCGGCGAGAGCTTGAGAAGATCCGTGCCGCGGAGGCTGATCGTTCCGGTGCGTTTCCTGACGATGCCGATGATCGAGCGCAGCGTCGTCGTCTTGCCCGCCCCGTTGCGGCCGAGCAGCGTGACGGTCTCACCCTCGTTGATCTCGATGTCGACGCCGTGGAGGACATGGCTTTCGCCATACCAGGCCTGGAGATCGGCAACCTTGAGAAGCGGCGCGCGGTCAAGCATGATCGGCTCCAAGATAGGCTTCGCGCACACGCGCATCCTGCGAGACTTGCGAATAGGGACCCTCGGCGATCACCTCGCCGCGCTGCAGCACCGTGATCGTGTCGCAGAGGCTCGAGACGACCGAGAGATTGTGCTCGACCATGAGGATGGTGCGCCCGATGGCGGCCTTGCGGATGAGCGCGGCGACACGGTCGATCTCCTCATGCCCCATGCCGGCCATCGGCTCGTCGAGCAGCAGCATCTTCGGCTCCAGCGCCAGCGTGGTGGCGATCTCGAGCGCCCGCTTGCGGCCATAGGAAAGATCGACCGCCGGCGTATCGATGAAGTTCGACAGGTTGACGTCCGCGATGAGTTCGGTAGCGCGGGCGTTCAGCGTGTCGAGCACCTTGTCGGACCGCCAGAACTGCGTGGCAAGATTGGCTTTCCGCTGAAGCGCGACACGCACGTTCTCAAGCACGGTGAGATGCGGAAAGGTCGCGGAAATCTGGAACGAGCGCACGAGACCGGCGCGCGAGATCTGCGCCGGCTGCTGCGCCGACACATCGACGCCATCGAAGACGATCTTGCCGGATGTCGGCAGCAGGAATTTGGTGAGCAGGTTGAAGACCGTCGTCTTGCCCGCGCCGTTCGGCCCGATGAGCGCATGAATGCTGCCGCGCCTCACCTTGAGGTCGACGTTCTTGACAGCCGTGAAGCCGAAAAACTCCTTCGTCAATCTCGATGCTTCGAGGATGGTGTCGGCAGTCTGCATCAAAACGGCTCTGCTCTGGGGATGGCGGCGGCAATGCCTGCGCCGTGACGGTGAATTAAAGACGATCGACGGGCTGGCGCGTCTGCGCCCGCCCGTCGGCGACGCTTGCGCCTACTTCAGCGGGCATCCGCTCTCGGCGAGGGTGGCGAACGCCTCCTTGCCGGGAATTGTCGAGACCACCTTGTAGTAATCCCAGGGCTTCTTGCTGTCGGCAGGCTTCTTCACCTCGAGCAGGTACATGTCGTAGACCATGCGGCCATTCGGCAGAACCTTCCCGTTCTTGACCACGAGGTCGTTGACAGGAAGTTCCTTGAGCTTTGCCGCCACGGCGTCCGGATCCTTGCTGCCTGCCGCCTTCACCGCCTTCAGATAGGCCAGCACGGACGAATACGTTCCGGCCTGCACCATGTTCGGCATGCGGTTGGTGCGCTTGAAGAAGGCCTCGCCGAACTTGCGGCTGTCATCGTCACGATCCCAGTAATAGCCCTCTGTCGCCACAACGCCCTGCGCCGCCTTGAGGCCGAGGCCATGGGCCTCCGACAGCGTGAAGAGAAGGCCGGCGATCTTCTGACCGCCGGTCGTGATGCCGAATTCGGCCGCCTGCTTGATGGCGTTGGTCGTATCGCCGCCGGCATTGGCGAGGCCGACGACCTTCGCCTTGGACGCCTGCGCCTGCAGGAGGAAGGACGAGAAATCGGCGGTGGAGAGCGGGTGCTTGACCGAACCCAGCACCTTGCCGCCAGCGGCGGTGATGACGGCCGACGTATCCTTCTCGAGCGCGTAGCCAAAGGCGTAATCGGCGGTGAGGAAGAACCAGGTGTCGCCGCCGGCCTTCACCAGCGCGCCGCCGGTGCCTACGGACAGCGCATGCGTGTCATAGGTCCAGTGGAAGCCGTAGGGCTGGCAGGCGTCGCCGGTAAGACGCGAGCTCGCGGCGCCGGTGACGATGTCGATCTTCTTCTTTTCCTTGGCGATCGCATGGACGGCGAGCGCGACGGCGGAATTGGTCAATTCGCCGATCATGTCGACGCCTTCGGCGTCATACCACTGGCGGGCGATGTTGGACGCGATGTCGGGCTTGTTCTGGTGGTCTGCCGAAACGAGTTCGATCTTCTTGCCGAGCACCTCGCCACCGAATTCCTCGATCGCCATCTTGGCGGCTTCGACCGACCATTTGCCGCCGAAATCGGCGTAGACGCCGGACTGGTCGTCGAGAATGCCGATCTTGACGGGCCCGGAGGCCGCCTGTGCCGACGCTGCGGCGCTTGCCATGGCCAGCACGCAGCCGCCGAGCAAAAATGATAACGCGAGTTTCTTCAATGCTATCCCTCCCAATGATGAACTTGATCGCCGAATTCGATCGGCGTTGCGCGAACCTTCTCTCTCGCGCTCGCCAAGGTCAAGTAATCAAAATGGAGGAAATGATTTTTGAGCGACCAGATCGAGCGCTCCGGCAGAAATTCTAGCGGCCCCAGGCGACAAACGGCCCGTTCGCAAAGCCTGCCGTGGCCTTGCCGTAACGCAGCGGCTCCCCTTCCGGCGTCACGAGCGAGCCGCCGGCGGCGGCAAGGACGGCGTGGCCGGCCGCCGTGTCCCACTCCATGGTGCGGCCGAAGCGTGGATAGACATCCGCCTTTCCTTCGGCGATGCGGCAGAACTTGATCGACGAGCCGACAGTGAGGAGACGCCCGACATGCTGGGTGTTGAGGAACTGCTCGGTCTTCTCGTCGAGATGCGACCGGCTGACGGCGGCGGTGAGAGACGGGCCGCGCAAGCGCGCGAAAATGTCCTTCATCTCCGGCAGGCCGTTGCCGTTCTTTGCGACAAGCCCGGCCCTCGCGACGCCGCCGCCGACATAGAGCTCGCCGGAGGCCGGCGAAAACACGCAGCCAGCGACGGGCTGTCTGTTCGAGACGAGCGCGATGTTGACCGTGAAATCAGACCGGCGGGCGACGAACTCCGCCGTGCCGTCGAGCGCGTCGACCAGCACGAACTCCTCGTCCGCATGCGTTTCGAGGCGCGCGGAGCACGCCTCCTCAGCAACGATCTGCACGCCTGGAAGAAGCACCCGCAATCCGCTGACAACCGCATGCTCGGCAAGCTTGTCGGCTTGCGTGACGGGGGAGCCATCGCCCTTCGCATTGACCGCAAAGGCACTGCAGAATTCCTGCATCACGATCCTGCCGGCTGCAACGGCGATCGTTGCGAACGCCATGGCGAGCGCATCGCGATCTTTCAGATGGACGCGTGTCATGAAACCTGTCTAACGCAAATGTGACGCAGCCGCCGTTCAAAACTTTGCCAAGGCCAAGAAATATGCGTAAAAGGCGCGTCGTCAATCTACGACACACTCCGCATCCTCATAAAAATATACATACGAGATATGTGCTTTTTGGCGGATGCTTTTTTTTAAACGCGCAGCTAGAAGCTGTTTCTCGTCATGATGTTCGTATGTATACGAACGATATTCCGTGCTGGCAGGTTTGGAACAAGGTCGAAATGAGCAACTTCAATCGGGAAAGCGTGCTGACGGTTCACCACTGGACGGACCGGCTGTTCAGCTTCACCACGACGCGCGACAAGTCCTTCCGTTTCAAGAACGGCCAATTCGCGATGATCGGGCTCGAGGTCGAGGGGCGGCCCCTGCTGCGCGCATACAGCATGGTCAGCGCCGATTACGACGAAACGCTCGAATTTCTCAGCATCAAGGTGCCGGACGGCCCGCTCACCTCCCGTCTGCAACACATCAAGGTCGGCGACGAAATCATCGTTGGCCGCAAGGCGGTCGGCACGCTGCTGCAGGACAATCTACTGCCGGCGAAGCATCTCTATCTGCTTGGCACCGGGACCGGGCTCGCGCCGTTCATGAGCGTGATCAAGGATCCGGACGTCTATGAGCGCTACGAGAAGATCGTGCTCGTGCATGGCTGCCGCGAGGTGGCCGAGCTCGCCTATTCCGACCTCATCCAGACCGAACTGCCCGAAAACGAGTTCTTCGGCGACATGGTCCGCGACAAGCTGATCTATTATCCGACGGTGACGCGCGAAGCGTTCCGCAACCAGGGGCGGATCACCGATCTCATCACCTCGGGCAAGCTCTTCGCCGATATCGGCTTGCCGGCCGCCAACAGGGAGGATGACAGGTTCATGCTGTGCGGATCGCCGCAGCTTCTCGATGACATGCGCGCCATCATGGCGACCATGGACATGCAGGAAGGCAGCCACACCGAACCTGGCCATTTCGTGATCGAGAAGGCCTTCGTCGAGAAATAGGGCTTTGCGCCGAGCGCCTCAGCGCGGCGCGCGCTTGGCGAGAATGCGTTGCAGCGTGCGGCGATGCATGTTGAGCCGGCGGGCCGTTTCCGAAACGTTGCGGCCGCAGAGCTCGTAGACCCGCTGGATATGCTCCCAGCGCACCCGGTCGGCCGACATCGGGTTGTCAGGCAATTGCGCCTTCGAACCGGGCAGCGCGGCAAGGGCCGCGTGGATTTCGTCAGCGTCGGCAGGCTTGGCGAGATAATCGAACGCGCCGATCTTCACAGCCGTCACGGCGCTGGCGATGTTGCCGTAGCCCGTAAGCACGATGCCGCGGGCGTCGGGGCGGCGGCGCTTCAACTCGGAAATGACGTCCAGACCGTTTCCATCCTGCAGCCGCATGTCGATCACGGCGTAGGCCGGCGGCGCTTCGTTGACGGCATTCAAGCCCTCGCGCACCGTCTCTGTCGCCTTCACATCATAACCGCGCGCCTCCATGGCGCGAGCCAGCCGCGTCAGAAACACCTTGTCGTCATCGACCAAAAGGAGCGTCCGATCAGACCCTTCGACGAGAGACATCTCCGTCATTGCATTCACCTCAACCGGTTGTATATGGTGAGCATACGCTACCAGGACGCGCTCGGATCATACGGGGCGGGGCTTGACCCGCCATGACCGTTGGCCTGGCCATAGGCGCGCACGCCGGCCTCGAAGGTTTCGCGCTGCCATGTGATGGTGACGACGGCGCCCTGATCCGGCGGTAAAGCGTTCGTCGCCTCGAATCGCGCGCCCGAACGTTCGAGCAGCGTCTTGGCGATGAACAGCCCGAGGCCGAGGCCGCCATGCTGGCCCTGCTGCGGTTCGCTGCGGGTCAGGCTGCGGCTCGTGACATAGGGTTCGCCCATGCGGGCGAGGATATCCGAGGCGAAGCCCGGGCCATCGTCTCGGATCTTGATCCGCACCTCCCGGTCGGTCCATGTCGCGCCGATCACCACCGCCGAACGGGCGAAGTCGACGGCGTTGTCGATGAGATTGCCGAGGCCGTAGAGAATGCCGGGGTTGCGCGTGCAGCGGGGCGGCTCGCCATGGCCGCCCTTGGTGATCGAGATGTCAACGCCGAACGGCCGGTGCGGTGCGGTTACCTCTTCCAACAGATGCTCGAAGGTCAGCGTGTCGAGCGGCCCCGATACCTCGTCGCCGAGCGAAGTGATCTTCGCCAGAATCTCGCGGCAGCGCGCCGCCTGCTCCTTGAGGAGAACGATGTCGTCCTTGTGGGCGCTGTCTTTGGGGATCGCGCGATCGAGCTCGTTGACGACGAGCGCGATGGTGGCGAGTGGCGTTCCGAGCTGGTGCGCCGCGGCGGCGGCAAGCCCGTCGACTGCGCTGAGATGCTGCTCGCGCGCCAGCACGAACTCGGTCGCGGCGAGCGCGTCGGATAGCTGCCGCGCTTCTTCCGCAACGCGCCAGGCATAAACCCCGATGAAGGCAAGGCCGAGCAGGATGGCGAACCAGACCCCTGTCACATAGGGCTGGGGCAGATGAAAGGTCTCCTCCGGAAACCATGGCAGCGGCCGATGCCAATTGGCGAGACCGGAGACGCAGATGATCGCCATGAAGCCGAGAAATTGCGTGCGCCGCGGCGGCAGCGTCGTGGCCGAAATCATCACTGGCGCAAGGAAGAGGAAGGCGAAGGGGTTTTCAAGCCCGCCAGTCAGATAAAGCAGCGCGGCAAGCTGCACGATGTCATAGCTGAGAAGCAGGGTCGCCGCGCCCTCCTCGACTCGATGGCTGAGCGGATAGCGCGCGCGCAGGAAGATGTTGAGGCAGGCGGAAAAGCTGATCACGAACAGCGTCGCCGCCAGATGCAGCGGGAACTGCAGAACGTAATGCACGCTCAGAACCGCGATCGTCTGGCCGATGACCGCTAGCCAGCGCAGGCGTATCAGCGTGTCGAGACGAAGCCGCCGCGCGTCGTCGCCGCGCTGCATGAAGGAAAGATATGGCATTGGGGATCCGCTGATCATCGGCTGAAGACCTCTGTCGAGCTTTTCCATCGTGTTGTCACGCATCCAGTTGCCGCATGCTCCGGCGCAAAGAGACCACGGTCAGCCGGTTCGTGGATAAGTTTTCAGCCAGGCTTCGAATGTAAGCTCAATCTTAAGCAGGTGGTGCGTCAATGCTCGAAGCGTCTCGAAGCGAGGCAAGCGCGACCTGGTCCAATCGTGAATGTCGTGTAGTGATGACACAAACTTATGTAATGTTAGCTTGACATTGGCTACCGGCTGTTGTGCGCTGCAAAAAAACGATGCTACTCTCTTGAGACGGATTTGACAGACGCATGGATACCTGGCCGATGAAACAGCATCTCACCTACTACATGTACGACGCCGCCTATGCGTTCATGGGACCTGCGCGCGCGATGAACGACGCGTTGCAGATCTACCTCAACAGCGCGGCCAACCTGTTCAGCGAGACCGCGATGAGCCGCTCCATGACGGCGGCAAGCGAAATGTTCGAACGGGCCACCCGGCGCTACAAGAAGCCGGTGTTTGGCCTTCGCACCACGCTCGTCGACGGGCAGACGGCGGATGTCACCGAGGAGCATGTTTGGCACAAGCCGTTCTGCAACCTGCTGCACTTCAAGCGGTCGATCCAGGGTGACGTAGTGCCGGCTGGCCCGACCCAGCCGAAGGTGCTCATCTGCGCGCCGATGTCGGGCCATTATGCGACGCTCCTGCGCGGCACCGTCGAGGCCTTCCTTCCGGCGCATGACGTCTACATCACCGACTGGATCGATGCGCGCGACGTTCCTCTGGCGATCGGCAAGTTCGATCTCAACGATTACATCGACTACGTCATCGGGATGATCGAGCATCTCGGCCCTGACGTGCATGTGATGGCTGTCTGCCAGCCCGCCGTGCCGGTCATCGCCGCGATCGCCTACATGGAGGCGAACGGCAACCCCAAGGCGCCCCTGTCGATGACGCTGATGGGCGGACCGATCGACACGCGCGAAAGCCCCACCGCCGTCAACAAGCTGGCGGAGGAACGCGGCATCGACTGGTTCCGCAAGAACTGCATCGTGACCGTACCGTTTCCCCATGCCGGCGTCTTCCGGAACGTCTATCCCGGCTTCCTGCAGCTTTCCGGTTTCATGGCGATGAATATCGACCGCCACCTCACCGCGCATTGGGACATGTATCAGCATCTGGTGCAGGGCGACGGCGAATCGGCTGACAAGAAGCAGGACTTCTACGACGAATACATGGCCGTCATGGACATGACGGCCGAGTTCTATCTGCAGACGGTCGACACCGTGTTCGTGAAGCATGCCCTGCCGAAGGGCGAGATGGTGCATCATGGCCAGCCGATCGACCTGCTCGCCATCCGCAACTGCGCGCTGATGACGGTCGAAGGCGAGAATGACGACATTTCCGGCGTCGGCCAGACCAGGGCCTCGCACCATCTCTGCGCCAACATCCCCGCCGACAAGCACCTTTATCACTTGCAGAAGGGTGTCGGGCATTACGGCGTCTTCAACGGCTCGCGCTTCCGCAAGGAGATCGTCCCGGCGATCGCCGGCTTCATGCGCAAGAACCATGCACCGGCCCGCTCCGTCCCGCGCACTGGCAAGGTCAAGCTCGTCTCCTCGCGTTAGATCGGCGCGGAAAACCCGGCAAGCAGTTCACGCGGAAACGCGCCCGAACTATCGTAACGGCGGCGAATCTCGTAAGCTTTCCCGATGCTGCGACGTTTCTTCGCGCCGATCGCCAGAACGCCCCCAATCGCCGAGCGCGAAAGGCTCGACCTTCGGGTCGGCGGCGAGCACCGTCCTGTTCTCATCAGGCGCAGCGCGAAAGCGCGGCGCTATACGCTGCGGCTGAAGCCGGCGACGCGCGAACTTGTGCTGACCATGCCGGCGCGCGGCAGCATGGCAGCGGCGCGCGACTTCCTCGAGCGCCACGAGGGCTGGATCGCGGCGAGGCTGAAAAGCCTGCCGGATGCGATCCGCTTCGAGGCAGGCTCCCTCGTGCCGCTGCGCGGCGAGCCGCACCGGATCGAGCACCGCGGCGGTGCGCGGGGGGTCGCCTGGGTCGAGCGCGCGAGCGACGGGACACCTCTCATCTGCGTCGCCGGCGCGCCTGCGCATCTTTCCAGACGGGTCGCAGATTTCCTGAAGAAAGCCGCCAAGGCCGATCTCGAGACCGCTTCGCGCCTCTATGCGGCAAAGCTTGGCGTCAGCATCAAGCGCATCACGATCAAGGACACGAAGAGCCGCTGGGGCTCATGCTCGGCCCAAGGCTCGCTGTCCTATTCCTGGCGGATGATCATGGCGCCACCCTTCGTGCTCGATTATCTCGCGGCGCATGAGGTCTGCCATCGGCGCGAGATGAACCATTCGCCGCGCTACTGGGCACTGCTGCGCGGCTTGTGCGCCGAAACGGATCGGGCGGAAGCCTGGCTCAAGACGAACGGCAGCGGGCTGCACCGCTACGGCTGACGAAATCACCGCCGCAATCACCGCCGCAAAAGAAAAGGCCGCCCGATGGGCGGCCCTGATCCTGGAGCGGTAAAACGATCAGTGATCGGATTCGATCGAGATCGCTTCACGGCCCTTGGGCGTGTCGACGACGCGCATGATGACCGGCTGGCCGTCAGACAACGCCCTGAGGCCCGCCTGCTCCAGCACCGAGATGTGCACGAACACATCCTTGCCGCCATCATTGCCGGCGACGAAGCCGAAGCCCTTCTCGCCGTTGAACCACTTGACCGTGCCGGCAAGCTCGACCGCCGTGGACGGGTCAGGCCCGCGGCGCGGCGGACGCACACCGCCAAAGCCGCCGCCGCCGCCACGCACTTCAGTTTGCCCGACGCGGCCCAGCGCCTGGCCGAAGTCGTCACCAACCTCATTCGCGAAGACGGTGCCGCCAGCGCCGGTCCGCGCCCGGTCGCGGTGCCCGCGCCCGCGCCCTCGAACACCAT
>JAIELD010000044.1 GCA_019753285.1 Beijerinckiaceae bacterium
GAGAAAGGACTTCTCCGCCGTGAACGTGTGCACGAGAAGGATGTAGAGCGCCGAGACCATCACCACCGCCTCGACGATGATCTCGGTCGAGGAGAACCAGTCGAGCTGCGCTCCGCGATCGAGAAAAAGCTGGAGCGCGGCGATCGCGATGCTGAGACTGCCGAAGCCGAGCCAGTCGAAGCGCGTGTCGCGGCTCGTCCTCGTCTCGGAGACGAAAATCGAGATGCCCGCGAAGGCGAGCAGGCCGAGCGGCAGATTGATGTAGAACACCCAGCGCCAGCTTAAGTGATCGGTGAGCCAGCCGCCGATGACGGGGCCGAGCACCGGGCCAACCATGACCGAAACGCCGAACATCGCCATGGCAGAGCCACGCTCCTCGGGCGTGTAGATATCGAGCAGGATCGATTGCGAGAGCGGCACGAGCGCCGCGCCGAAAAACCCTTGCAGAAGGCGGAAGCCGACGATCTGCGGCAGGGACTGGGCAAGACCGCACAGGATGGAGGCGGCGACGAAGCCGAACACAGCCGTCAGCAGCACTCTCTTGCGGCCGAAGCGCTGCGACAGGAAGCCCGAAGGCGGCGTCATGATCGCCGCCGCGACGATGTAGGAGGTGAGAACCCAGTTGATCTGGTCCGCGCTCGCCGAAACGCTGCCCTGCATGTAGGGCAGCGCGACGTTGGCGATCGTCGTGTCGAGCGCCTGCATCACCACCGCGAGGATTACGCAGGCGCTGATCGCCGCGCGGTTGATCGGCGGCGTGTCGGCTGGTTCAGCTTTGGCCATCGGCGGGATGTCCCATCAGGCGCGTCAGAAAGGTCGGCAGGCCGCGCGGATGGCCGGTGTCGACATCGACGATCACGCTCATGCCGGCGCGCAGCCTCGGCTTGCCGTCCGGCAATCGGAGGCTCACGCGCATCGGAATGCGCTGCACGACCTTGACCCAGTTGCCGCTGGAGTTCTCCGCTGGCAGCAGAGAGAAGCTGGCGGATGAAGCGGGGCTGATGCTGTCGACGACGCCCGTCCAGGCGACGTCCGGATAGGTATCGACGCTCACGGTGACGCTCTGGCCCGGCTTCACATAGGTGAGTTCGGTCTCCTTCGGGTTGGCCATGACCCAGACATGGTCGTCGGACACGACACTGAAGGCACTGGCCGCAGAGGCGAGATACTGGCCCGGCTGCAACGACGAGACGTTGGTCGCGATGCCGTCGATGGGCGCCCGCACGATCGTGTGCGACAATTGCCGGGCCGCCTCGTCTCGGCTCGCGACTGCGTCCTTGAAGCGCGGGTGGGTTTCGATGGGCGCATCGGGATCACCGTTGAGGTTGGCGGCGATGCCGGCAAGCTGCTCCTTCAAAAGCCCCTGGCGCTGCCTTGCGGTGGTGAGATCGTGCTCGGCCTGATCGAAGGTCGCCTGCGAGGCGAAGTTCCGGCTGGCGAGCTGCTGCTGGCGCTTGAAGCTCGTGTCGAAGAATTCGATATCGGTCTGCGCTTGCTCGATCTGCGCCTGCATGTTGCGATAGCTCGCCTTCAACGCGGCAAGGTCGTTGCGCACGATGCCGATCTGCGCCTCAGCCTTGTCGAGCGCGAAGCGATATTGCTGGTCGTCGAGCGTGAAGAGCACGTCGCCGCGCCGGACCTTCTGGTTGTCTGCGACGCGGATCTCCTTGACGATACCCGAGATGTCCGTGGAGACGCCGACCATGTCCGCCTGCACATAGGCGTTCTCGGTCGACATCACCGCGCCGCCTGTCACATAGACATATCCACCCGCGACGAGCGCGACCGGCAGCAGCGCGAACAGGGCCGGGCGCAGCCATGCGCGTCGCGCCTTTTGCGCCGTAACAGCGGGCGATGACCGCGCAGGCTTCGTCTCCGCCGCCGGAGCGGCCTCGGAAACCGGCGCGGTCGATGGCGCGCGATCGAGGAACGGCTCGGCGACCTTCTCCCTGGCGACGATATCTCTCGGGTTATCCATGATGAAACGATCCGTGTCTGGTTGTTCGCGCGTCGTCGGCCTCGCCATGCGCCGGCCGCGCCAGCGCATCGAGAAGGTTGCCCTTCATCCGCGACAATGTGTCGAGCAGCCTTTGATGCTCGTCTTCGGAAATGCCTGACAGGGCCTCGCCGCGCGTGACCTCGCCAAGCGCCTGAATGGCATCCAGCTTGGGGCGAGCCTTTTCAGTCAGGTACAACAGCCAGACCCGACGATCGGTTGCATGCGGACGGCGCTCGATAAGCCCGCCCTCCTGCAACTTGTCGATCATCCGGCCGAGAGTGATCGGCTCGACCTCCAGCAACTCGGCAAGCCCGCCCTGATGGATGCCCTCGTTCCGCGCAAGATAGACGAGCACCTGCCATTGCGACCGCGTCATCCCGAGATCGCGCGCATTCTGCTCGAAGCGCTTGCGCAGGAGCCGCGCCACGTCGTGCAGGAGAAAGCCGACCGTGACAGGGTGCTTCAGTTCATTGTCGTTGCTGATCATAAGCATCCATATAATCTGCATGCTTTAAAGATCAAGAACGCGCGGCGCGGTTTTTTGTGCCGCAGATCGAAAAACGGTCGCCATGGCGGCTTGAGCGTCGCCAGAGCGGGTCTGGTTCGCAGTTACGGCAAGGATCATTCAAGCTGCCGTCGCTGTTTCCAGCATCGGGGAACTGGATGCGACCGGACCCATGCGCTATCGTCGATGCTGACAATCGAGATGGGAGGCGGAACATCAGACGACGCGCGACATCAGGGCCGACATCACGCTCGGCACGACGGCCGGGCTGCGCTCCCCCAACTGGAGGAGAATGGCGATCCGCGCCCTTCGCCGCTTCCTGATCACGCCGCTTCTCAGCCTCGCGATCGTGCTCGCCACGCTCTGGGCGACGGCGGCGCTGTCGTTTCAGGCACCTCTCGGACGTGTCGCGCTCGTCCTGGTGCTTGGCGCATGGATC
The DNA here is from genome assembly GCA_019753285.1 of Beijerinckiaceae bacterium. Lineage (GTDB taxonomy): Bacteria > Pseudomonadota > Alphaproteobacteria > Rhizobiales > Beijerinckiaceae > JAIELD01. Next base: position 2,944 of record JAIELD010000044.1, read on the forward strand.
GCGCTCGCGATCGGCGCGCTCGTCTCGCTCTGGACGAGCCGCTGGCTCTTCGTGCCCGTTCTCTTCGCAACCGCCTTCGCCGCCATTCTGGTCTGGTGGTCGACCATCCTGCCCTCGAACGCGCGTGACTTCGCCCCGGAGGTCGCACGAGCCGTCACCGGCAAGGTCGAAGGTTCGGCGCTGACCCTAGACGGCGTGAGGAACTTCGACTGGCGCAGCGAGCAGGATTTCACGCCGCGCTGGGAGGCCCGCCGCTACGATCTCGACACCGTCGAGACGCTCGATCTTGTCGCGAGCTATTGGGCCGGCGAGAGCATCGCGCACATCCTATTGAGTTTCGGCTTTTCCGATGGCCGATATCTCGTCTGGTCCATCGAGCTCAGGCGCGAGAAGACGGAGAGCTATTCCGTCGTCGCCAGCTTCTTCAAGCAGGCCGAACTCATCGCGATCGCTGGGGACGAGCGCGACCTGCTGCGCCTGCGCACCACCATCCGCGGCGAGGATGTGCGCATCTATCGCCTCAAGCTGCGGCCTGAAACGATCCGCAGCCTGCTGCTCCAATATGTGGCCGAGGCGAACGATCTCGCGGCCTCGCCCCAATGGTACAACACGGTCACCTCGAACTGCACCACGGTGCTGGTGAGGATCGCGCGCCTCGTCGAGCCCGGCATCCCGCGCGACTGGCGCATCCTCGCCTCCGGCTATTTTCCAGACTACGCCTACGACCAGAAGGTGCTGGATCAGTCTCTGCCCTTCGATGCGCTGCGCGAGCGCTCCCGCGTCAGCGAGCAGGCGAAGGCTGCGGACGCCCTGCCCTCGCCGGCGTTTTCGCACGCGATCCGCGCCGGGTTGCCGGGCATGCCCTGATCGAACGGACCGGGCCGAGCTGAAACGGCAAGAGGACAGGGCAAAAGGAGACGGCAAGAGAAAAAGGACGCGAGCGAATCTGTCACCGGCGGGCCGTCTGCCGGGAACCTGACGACTCATTTTTCGTATTTCAGCGGATCTTGACAGCGCGGGCCACAGACCTTAACTCATATTTACCATTAGAACATAGAGTGAACATATTTGTTGCGTATGCGGAACGGGAGATTAAACTCATCCGTGCTCACCAAGCGGACAGTCGAGCCGGATTGCGGAGAGGCCTATGCGACAGCTGGATTTATTCTGCGAGCCGATTGCGCTCGACCGATCGGTCAAGACGAGCCCGCGCCTGATCACCATCGGGCGCTGCAAGGCGGATGGTGTGCGCAACATGACCATCAATTGCCAGCGCTGCCGCCACGAGACCATCAGGCCATGGGGCAACCTGCCGGATGACCTTCCATTCGCGCACGTTCAGAAGGTGCTTCCCGTGCGCTGCGGCCGTTGCGGCAACAGCGACCCGAAACGCATCGTCGTGCTGCCCGATTGGTCGGATTACTGGAAGCAGGCGTCCTAGGGCGCGTGCGGCCGGTCAATTGCGTCATTCGCGTGTCATGACGCTCGACTAGGCGCTCCCCTCATGGGGAGCGTCATGCGCGTCATTCAGATTTCCGATACTCATATTTCGGCGGAGCACGCCTTTTTCGATCGCAACACCAGAGCGATCAAGGCGTGGCTTCTTGGTCAAACCTGCGACCTCGTCATCCACACCGGCGATGTCAGCATGGACGGCGCGGGCGCGGCTGCCGATTTCGAGGCCTCCGGGCGCTGGCTCGCTGATATGCCGTGCGAAACGCTGTGCGTGCCCGGCAATCACGATGTCGGCGACCTCGCGTCGATCAAGGCGGCGCAGCCGGTCGACGACCAGCGGATTGCGGCCTGGCGCTCGGCCATCGGACCCGACTACTGGGTCAGGGACCGGGCCGGCTGGAGGCTGATCGGCCTCGACGCCATGCTTCTTGCGACCGGCCACCCGGACGAAGAGCGGCAGTTCGATTGGCTTGAGCAGCAGCTTCGCACGAGCCTGCCCGTGGCAATCTTCCTGCACAAGCCGCTCTTCGTCGATCATCCTGACGAGGGGCCCCGCGGCTACTGGACGGTGCTGCCGGAGCCGCGCCGCCGGATTCTCGACCTGATGGGGCGCGCGGACGTGAAGCTCGTCGCAAGCGGTCATCTCCACATCCATCGTCAACTTCGGCACGGCGCGATCGATTACGTCTGGGGGCCGGCGGCCTCGTTCGTGGTCGGCGACAGCCAGGAGCCGCTGGGCGGCGAGCGAAAGCTCGGCGTCGTCGAGCACGTCTTCTCCGTCGATGGCGTCACCAGCCGCTTCATCCGGCCGGACGGGCTCGAAGACCTGACGATCGATCCGGTGCTGCACATCCTCTATCCGTCGCCAGCGCGTGACGAGCAGGTCGCATGAGCGCCGCCGTAGAACTCCGCGGCATCGGCAAGTCCTTCGGCGAGACGCGCATTCTCGAGGAAATCGACCTTGCGGCCGCACAAGGCGAGTTCATCGCGCTCGTGGGGCCATCGGGCTGCGGAAAATCGACGCTGCTGCGCATCATCGCCGGGTTGGAACAGGCCGATGAAGGCGCGATCGCACTCGATGGCCGCGATGTGACGGGGCTTCGTGCCGCCGATCGCGACATGGCGATGGTCTTCCAGTCATACGCGCTCTACCCGCATCTCACGGCGCGCCAGAACATGATGCTGCCGCTTGCGATGCGCAGGCTGAACGCGACGCAGCGTCTGCCGCTGGTCGGACGCTTCCTCGGCTCGGCGCGGTCGATCCTGGAGGAGATGGCGCGCGACGTGGAGCAGGCCGCCGCCACGCTCAAGATCAGCGCCCTGCTGGATCGTAAGCCGGCTCAGATGTCCGGCGGCCAGCGCCAGCGCGTCGCGCTCGGGCGGGCGCTCGTCAGACGTCCGCAGGCCTTTCTGATGGACGAACCACTCTCCAATCTCGATGCATCGCTGCGCGTCCATATGCGCGCCGAGATCGTCGAGTTGCATCGCCGCGCCGGCGTCGTCACGATCTATGTCACGCATGACCAGGAGGAAGCGCTCGGCATGGCCGATCGCGTCGCGGTCATGATGAACGGCCGCATCCTGCAGATCGCCGACCCGATGACGATCTACCGCGAGCCGGCTCATCTCGATGTCGCCTGCTTCATCGGCAGCCCGCGCATCAACCTCCTCCCGCTGACGATCGACGCGGCAGGTCGCGGCATCTGCGGCGGGCAGGTGCTCGTGGAACGAGCCAATGCCGCGCAGGGCGAACGCGTCACGCTTGGTGTGCGACCGGAGACACTCGTCGTCCATGCCGAGCCGCAGGCGCTGAGTCTCAAGGTGGCGGTCACCCGCTTCGAGTTTCTCGGCTCCGATGCGCTGCTCCATGCCCGTGCAGCCGGTTTGGATGCGCCGCTGATCGCCAAGCTGACGCCCGCCATGGCGACGCTGCTGCAACACCATGGCGAGTTGCATGTCTCGGCCGCGCCCGAGGCCTGCCTTCTCTTCGACGCCGACGGGCAACGGATCGCCGGCACGCAGACTTCCGCCCTGCCGGCCAGTTTCGGACGCGCCTCCCATGCTGCGTGATGGCCCGCTGCGTGAGGATTTGATGCCCGAGGTCTTGCCTCCCGAGGACTTGCCGCCCCGAGGCGCACCGCGTGACGCGGCCCGCGGGGAGATTGACCGGCACGAAGCGCGGGCAGCCTGGCTCCTGTCGCTGCCGACCCTCGTTCTCATGCTTCTGTTGCTGGTCCTGCCGTGCGCCGCGCTCGTCGCGCTCTCGCTGACGGATGCGGAACTCGGCGTACCGGAGATGCACTTCCTTGGCCTCGACGCCTATTTGAACCTTCTGACCGATCGCGACTTTATCCGCTCTTTCCGAAACACGGCGGTTTATGTCGGTCTTGTCACGCCGGCCTCCGTCGTCCTCGGCCTCGTCCTCGCGCTGCTCATCGAGGCGGGAACGGATCTGCGCGCCTTTTTCCGTTCGGTCTTCTTCCTGCCGGTCGTCGCGCTGACGGTCGCGATGGCGAGCGTCTGGCAATATCTGATGCATCCGAGCTTCGGACCCATCAACCTCATGCTAAAGCTCGTCGGCCTGCCGAGCGTCAACTGGCTCGGCTCCAGCGACATCGTGCTCCCGGCGCTGGCGCTGATCGGCATCTGGCAGGCTGTTGGCTTCAACATGGTGCTGTTTCTCGCCGGGCTCGCCGGCATCAACCGCGACCTTTACGCCGCCGCCGAAATGGATGGCGCGCGCTCCGCCTGGTCGCGGTTCTGGACCGTTACCTGGCCGATGCTCGGCCCGACGACGCTGTTCGTGGTGACGATCACGGTGATCAATGCCGTTAAGGTGTTCGAGACGGTCGCGACGCTGACGCAGGGCGGACCCGCCAAATCGTCAGACGTGCTGCTGTGGACGATCTACCAGGAAGGCTTCGTCTACCTGCATGTCGGCACGGCGTCAGCCATGGCGGTCGTCTTCATCGTCGTGCTGATGGCGCTTCTGCTCGTCCAGACGCGCATCCTCGAGCGCAAGGTGCACTACACATGATCGGGCGGCTTTCGCCTCCCGCCCGCGCGGCGCGCCTTGCCCTGCTGCTCCTGCTGGCCGGCATCGTGACGTTTCCGTTCTTGTTCATGATCTCCACCTCGCTGAAGCCGCAATCGGAAGTATTCGCCTCAGGCCTCGCCCTCGTGCCGCAGCACTGGTCGGCGGCGGAGAATTTCGCCAAGGCGGTGACACGCATCCCGATGGCGCGCATCCTCATGAACGGCGTCATCGTCTGCGCCTCGATCGTCGTGTTCCAGATCGTCTTCGCGTTGCCCGCCGCCTATGCGCTCGCCAAATTGCGGTTTCGCGGACGGGAAATCGTGCTCGCCCTGGTCATCCTCGGGCTGCTGGTGCCGATCCACGCGATTTCGATCCCGCTTTATGCAGCGGCGCGCAGCCTCAACCTCCTCAACACGCTGTCCGTGCTCGTCGCGCCATTCACGCTCTCCGTCTTCGCGATCTTCCTGTTCCGTCAGTTCATCAAGTCGATCCCCGACGACCTCATCCTCGCGGCGCGCAGCGATGGCTTGAGCGAGAATGCGATCGTGTGGCGCATCATCCTGCCCAACGCATGGCCCGCGGCCTCCGCCTTCGCGATCTTTTCGGTCGTCGCGCACTGGAACGATCTCTACTGGCCGCTGATCTCGATCTCGAAGACCGAGCTCGCGACCCCGCCGCTGGGGCTGCTGTTCTTCCGCGCGGCGGAAGCCGGCGACGACTATGGCGCGCTGATGGCCGCCACGGTGGTGATCACGCTGCCGCTGATCCTCTTCTTTCTCGCCGCCCAGAGACTGTTCATCGAAGGCATGACGATGACCGGGCTGAAGGGCTGACCCATGTTCAACAGGAGACGCGTCATGAAAACCAGTTTGAAACGATTGCTTGCCCCGCTTGCGCTGCTTTTGGCAGCCGGTCTTTCGACCTTCGGCGCGACCGCTGCCGAAATCACGGTCCATTACCCGATGCCGGGGTTCTTCAAGACCGTGATGGACCAGATCGCCGCCGAATACATGCGGCAGCACCCGGATGTGAAGATCACCTTCACCAGCCCCTCGCCGACCTATGAGGACGGGCTGCAGCTCATGCTGCGCCAGGCCGGCACGGCGGAGATGCCGGATGTCAGCTTCATCGGTCTCAACCGCCTGCGCGTCCTTGCCGAGCGCAACATCGGCATCGACCTCACGCCCTTCATCAAGGCCGACGCCAAGATCGCCGAAGAAGGCTTCTCGGACCGCCTGCTGGCGCTCGCCCGCTTCAACGGCAAGCAGATGGGCCTCGCCTTCGCAACCTCCAACCCGATCTTCTATTACAACGCCGACCTCGTGAAGAAAGCGGGCGGCGATCCCGACCATCCGCCGAAGACCTGGGACGAGGTGTTCGCGCTCGCCGCCAAGATCAACGCGCTCGGCGATGGCGTGACCGGCATGGCCTATCGCTGGCAGGGCGACGACTGGATGTTCTCGGCGCTCCTGTTCGGCCATGGCGGCACGATGCTCTCGGCCGACGAGAAGAAGGTCGCATTTGACGGTCCCGAAGGCCTCGCTTCGCTGAAGCTGATCGACCGGATGGTGAAGGACGGCAAGATGCCGGCGCTGACCAGCGACGCGACGGTGCAGGGCTTCACGGCCGGCAAGATCGGCATGTTCTTCTGGACGACCGGCGCGTTGCGCTCGATCATCAATGGAACCGGCTCCAAGTTCGAGCTGCGCACGGCACCGATGCCGGTGATCGATGCAGCCAAGGGCCGCCTGCCGACCGGCGGCAACGCAGCCGTGATGTTCACGACAGACCCGGCAAAGCAGAAGGCAGTCTACGAGTTCCTGAAGTTCGCCTCCGGACCGTTCGGCGCATCGGTCGTCGTGCCCGGAACCGGCTATGTGCCAAACAACGATCTCGCCGCCAAGGACGATCGCTATCTTGGCAAGTTCTATCAGGAGAACCCGCTCTTCCGCGCAGGTCTCAACCAGATGAACCTGATGATTCCCTGGTACTCGTTCCCGGGCAATAACGGCGTCAAGGTCACGCAGACGATCGTCGACAACCTCGCCCAGCTCGTCGAGCAGAAGACGACGCCGGAGGAAACCTTGAAATCGATGACGGCGGAAGTGCAGAAGCTGCTGCCGCGCTAGAAGCTGCTCTTGATCCTCGTGGCCGAGGCGCGTGCGTGGCCTGCGTCACGCACCGCCCTCGCCGCGAAGGCTGAGAAACCAATCGGCGCTTGGTGTTGAACGCCAGGCGCTGATCACGGAACGGCGTGCGGAACAAAACCGCGCCTATTCCGGCTCGGCGCGGCCGGTCCGGGCGTGCCGCCTGCGCCGCGCATCCCAGAAGAAGATACGCTCGCCTTCCGGGATGGCTTCCGCCCGCATGACGCCCGTCGCCTCACTGACATTGGCGGAGCCGCAATAGGGACAATTGACCCGAGCAGGCTCGCCACCGCTCGCCACGCTCACGAGACGGTAGGGCTGCGTGCAGCCCGAGCAGATCAGGATGGCGCTATCATCGCTCATGCCCGGTCAACAATCCGCGCGGAATCCGGTTCCGGCGAAGCAACGGTTTTATCATAGCCCGCCCGACAAAAGATCGATCACATGGGAACCTTCCCGTCGTGAGGCCTGTTGCTCGTTCACGAAATGAATGCCGGATGAACGCGCGGACAGGATTTCCATGCAGACGAGACGGTTCGGAGCGACCTATTTTAACGGCCAGACCACATTCAGCCTCTGGGCGCCGAGCCAGCCCCGCATCGAGCTCCTGATCGAGGGGCGCGAGCCGATCGTGATGCCGCAAACGGATGGCTGGCACGAGATTACTGTCGAGTGCAGGCCCGGCGACAAATACCAGTATCTCGTCGGCAAAACCGTGATCGCCGACCCGGCAGCGACAGCGCAGGCCGGACGCGTGCGGGGCTGGAGCATGGTCACGGACCCTCAAAGCTACCGTTGGACCAACACGCGCTGGACGGGTCGGCCCTGGCGCGAAGCCGTGTTCTATGAAGTGCATCCGGGTCTCTGCGGCGGCTTCAAGGGCATCGCCGACCGCCTGCCCGAGATCGCGGCGCTCGGCTTCACCGCGGTTGAGCTCATGCCCATCGCGCAGTTCCCCGGGAACTGGAACTGGGGCTATGACGGCGTGCTCGCCTTCGCACCGGACCGCAGCTACGGCTCGCCCGACGATCTGAAGGCGATGGTCGACACCGCCCATGGCTACGGTCTTATGGTGTTTCTCGACGTCGTCTACAATCACTTCGGCCCCGACGGCAATTTTCTGCCCACTTCGACGCCGGAGTTCTTCCGCGAGGACATCCACACGCCCTGGGGCTCGGCGATCGACTTCCGCCGGCCGGAGGTTCGCCAGTTCTATGAGGAGAATGTCGAGACCTGGCTTGGCGAATTCCGATTTGACGGCCTGCGCTTCGATGCCGTGCACGCCATAGAGGACGAGGGCTGGCTGACCGAAATGGCCGCAGCCGTCCGCACCCGCTTCAGCGACCGCCATGTCCACCTCGTGCTCGAGAACGACGACAACATCGCCGACTTCCTGCGCCAGGGCTTCGACGCCCAGTGGAACGACGACTATCACCATGTGCTGCATGTGATGCTGACCGGCGAGACGGCAGCCTATTACGCCGATTACGCCGAGACCCCGGCAGAAAAGCTCGCCCGCGCTTTGCAGGAGGGGTTCATCTATCAGGGCGATGCCTCGCCCTTCAGGGATGGCATCGAGCGCGGAACGCCGAGCGCCGATCTACGCACGACAGCCTTCGTCAACTTTCTCCAAAACCACGACCAGATCGGCAACCGCGCGTTCGGCGAGCGCCTGATCACACTCTGTCCAGAGGGGCATCTGAAGGCGGCGATCGCGCTTCTTCTCCTTTCGCCGCACATCCCGCTCGTCTTCATGGGCGAGGAGATCGGCTCGCGCGCGCCGTTCCACTACTTCGTCGATCACAACCCCGATCTCATCGAGTCGATCCGCGAGGGCCGCAAGCGCGAATTCAAGAAACTGATCGCACACACGCGTGATCTGCCCGAGCCAAATGCCGTTCAGACGTTCGAAAATTCGATGCCGGAAACCGATGCGCCCGATCGCGACCGCTGGAAGGCGTTCTATCGCGCGCTGCTGGACATGCGTGCTCGGCACATCGCGCCGCATCTCGACGATGTCACGCCGATGGGCGCCGAGGTCATCGGCGAAAAAGCCGTGAGAGCGCGCTGGCGGCTTGCAGACGCGTCTCTTCTCGAGGTCGCCGTCAACCTTGGCGACGAACCCGTCTCCATCGCGGAGCCCGCCTGCACCGCGATTTTCGGCCGCCTCGAAAACGGCTCGCTCCCGGCAGGCTCGACCGTGTTCTGGCTTGCGCCGGCGCAGCGGACAGACGAGCCGCACGCTGCGCGCCACACGGAAAACTTCGGAACAACCGCGGCCTGACGCCGTTCCTGTCGGGCAGATCCGAGCGCAGCCATGCGCCGCTCGTCACCTGCTCCGCCCCATGGATCACCCTCTCCCCAGGACGTGTTCGTTGAGCCTTGCAGCCCAATTCGACAGGAGCCGTAAGAGGGACGGGCGTGCCCTGCGCGATGCCGCGCTGGCGGCGACGCTCGCACCGCGCTTCGTCATCGAGGGCGTCACCCCGTCGGTTGAGGGCGGGCGCTTTCCGGTCAAGCGGATCGTCGGCGACACGCTCACGGTCGAGGCTGACGCGTTCGGCGAAGGCCATGACCGGATCGCCGTGGCGCTGCGCTGGAAGCGCGAGGATGAGCGCAACTGGCGCGAGACGCGCATGGAGTGGCTCGGCAATGACCGCTGGCGCGCCGCGTTTAAACTCCAGACACACGGCGTCTACCTCTTCACGATTGAGGCCTGGCGCGACGAATTCGCGATCTACCGCGATCACCTTGCCAAGAAACAGGCGGCCGGCGTGGTTGAGCCCGTCGATATCGAGGAAGGCCGCCGCCTCATCAACCGGCTGATCGAGCGGCCTGACGCGCTGCTCGACGGTTCGCTCGCGGACATCGCCGAGCGGCTGACGAGGCTCGAAGGTGGCGACGCCGTCGCGCTGCTGCTCGACACCGAGACGAGCCAGGCCGCAGCCGCAGCCGATCCGCGCGCTCACCGCGTGACCCTCGAGCGCTCCGTTTACGTGGAGGCCGAGCGGAAGGAAGCCGGCTTTGCAAGCTGGTACGAGCTTTTCCCGCGATCGCAGAGCAATGATCCCGCGCGGCACGGTACGTTCGACGATGTGATCCGCCGCCTGCCGGCCATCGCCGGTATGGGCTTCGACGTTCTCTATATGCCGCCGATCCATCCGATCGGCCTCACGAACCGCAAAGGGCCGAACAACACGCTCACGGCTGGCCCTGACGATCCGGGCAGCCCCTATGCGATCGGCTCGGCTGCAGGCGGGCATGATGCGATCCACCCCGAACTCGGCACGTTCGATGACTTTCACCGTCTCGTCGAGGCCTGCGCGAGCCATGGCATGGAAGTGGCACTCGACATCGCGATCCAGGCCTCGCCGGACCATCCCTGGCTGAAGCAGCATCCCGACTGGTTCGACTGGCTGCCGGACGGCACCATCCGCTTCGCTGAAAACCCGCCGAAGAAATACGAGGACATCGTCAATGTCGACTTCTACGCAGCCGGCGCGAAACCGGCGCTCTGGGAGGCGCTGCGTGATGTGTTCCTGTTCTGGATCGGCCATGGCGTCAAACTGTTCAGGGTCGACAACCCGCACACCAAGCCCTTGCCGTTCTGGGAATGGCTGATCGCGGACATCCGCCGCCAGCATCCGGAGGTGGTCTTTCTCGCGGAGGCCTTCACGACGCCCAAGGTGACGTATCGCCTTGCCAAGATCGGCTACAATCAGAGCTACACCTACTTCACCTGGCGCAACAGCAAGCAGGAGCTGCAGGACTATTTCACCGAGCTGTCGCACGGCGCGCCGCGCGATTTCTTCCGGCCGCACCTCTTCGTCAACACGCCGGACATCAACCCTGATTTCCTGCAGGATGCGCCACGCGCCGCCTTCCTCATCCGCGCGGTGCTCGCCACCACGCTTTCGGGCCTCTGGGGCATGTATAACGGCTTCGAGATCTGCGAGGGCCGGCCGGACGCCAGGCGCAAGGAATACGCCGACAGCGAGAAATACCAGCTCGTCGCCTGGGACTGGGATCGCCCCGGCAACATCATCTCCGAGATCGCTGCACTCAATCGCATCCGCCGCGAGAATCCTGCGCTCCAGTCGCATCTGACGACGGCGTTCCACAACGCGTGGAACGATCAAATTCTCTACTATGAAAAGGCAACGCCCGACCGCAGCAACGTGCTGCTCATCATGGTCAACCTCGATCCGCACCATGCGCAGGAGTGCCATTTCGAGGTGCCGCTCTGGAATTTCGGCCTGCCGGATGATGGCACGGTAATCGTCGAGGATCTGCTGCATGGCTATCGCTTCCCGTGGTCGGGAAAGACCCACTGGATCAGGCTCGATCCGGCGCAGATGCCGTTCGCCATCTGGCGGCTGACCCTGCCGAATGGAGAGTAAGATGAGAGCAATCGACCCTGCAGTCACAAGCGCGGCGCCGCTCGCGGACGACCCGCTCTGGTACAAGGACGCGGTCATCTACCAGCTTCACGTCAAATCCTTCATGGATTCGAACAATGACGGGATCGGCGATTTCAAAGGCCTGATCGGCAAGCTCGATTACATCGCCGACCTCGGCGTCAACACGATCTGGCTGCTGCCTTTCTATCCCTCCCCACGCAGGGATGACGGCTACGACATCGCCGATTATCGCAGCGTCAGCCCCGATTACGGCACGATGGCCGACTTCAAAGAGTTCGTCCGGCTCGCCCATGCGCGCGGCATGCGCGTCATCATCGAGCTCGTGATCAACCACACTTCGGACCAGCATCCCTGGTTCCAGCGCGCCCGCAAGGCGAAGCCGGGCTCGGCGGCGCGGGACTATTACGTCTGGTCCGAAACCGACCAGAAGTTTCCAGAAACCCGCATCATCTTCCTCGATACGGAGAAATCGAACTGGACCTGGGACGCGGAAGCGAACGCCTATTTCTGGCACCGCTTCTATTCCCACCAGCCGGACCTCAACTTCGACAACCCGAGGGTGCTGAAGGAAATTCTGAGCGTCATGCGCTTCTGGCTCGACATGGGTGTCGACGGGCTGCGGCTCGACGCCATTCCCTATCTCATCGAGCGCGAGGGCACCAACAACGAGAACCTGCCCGAGACGCATGTCGTCCTGAAAAAGATCCGCGCGGCGCTCGACGCCAGCTACAAGAACCGCATGCTGCTGGCGGAGGCCAATCAATGGCCCGAGGACACGCAGCTTTATTTCGGCGAGGGCGATGAATGCCACATGGCGTTTCACTTTCCGCTGATGCCGCGCATGTACATGGCGATTGCCAAGGAAGACCGCTTCTCGATCACCGACATCATGCGCCAGACGCCGGACATTCCGCAAAACTGCCAATGGGCGATTTTCCTGCGCAACCATGACGAGCTGACGCTCGAAATGGTGACGGACGAGGAGCGCGACTACCTCTGGAACACCTATGCGAGCGACCGACGCGCCCGCATCAACCTCGGCATACGCCGACGGCTTGCGCCGCTGCTGCAGCGCGATCGACGCCGTATCGAGCTGATGAACGGCCTCCTTCTCTCGATGCCCGGAACGCCGGTGATCTATTACGGCGACGAGATCGGCATGGGCGACAACATCCATCTTGGCGACCGCGACGGGGTGCGCACGCCGATGCAATGGTCTGAGGACCGCAATGGCGGCTTCTCGCGCGCGGACCCGTCGAGCGTCGTGTTGCCGCCGGTGCTCGATCCGCTTTACGGCTACGGCGCAGTCAACGTTGAAATCCAGAGCCGCGACCCGCATTCGCTGCTGAACTGGATGCGCCGGCTTTTGCTGCTGCGCCGCAATCATCAGGCCTTCGGCCGTGGCACGCTGCGGTTCATCTATCCGCGCAACCGGCGCATTCTCGCCTATTTCCGCGAGTTTGGCGACAAGACGATCCTGTGCGTCGCAAACCTCTCGCGCATGCCGCAGGCGGTCGATCTCGATCTGTCCGCCTATGCAGGCCGTGTCCCGGTGGAGATCACCGGCCCGTCCCCGTTCCCGCCGATCGGCGCGCTTGCCTATCTCCTAACCTTGCCGCCCTACGGTTTCTTCTGGTTCGATCTGCAGCCGGCGACCAGCGCGCCGGACTGGCATGAGAGCCCGCCGGACATGCTGCCGGAATTCGAGACCTTCGTGCTGCGGGACACTCTGGAGGCGCTGCTTTCGAGCGTCGCCGCCAAGGCGACGCTTGGCGGCATCCTGCCGGAGTATCTCGGCCGCCGCCGCTGGTTCGCTGCCAAGAACGAGGCCATCCGGTCGGCGCACTTTGCCTATTGTGCGCCGCTGCCCGGCGGCACCGAGGTTTTCCTCAGCGAGATCGATGTCGACGTCGGCGACAGGCGCGAGCGCTATCTCGTGCCGCTCGGCGCGAGTTTCGAGCAGGGCCCCTCGCCGATGCTGCCGCAGCAGCTGGCGCTGGCCCGCGTCCGCCACAAACGCCATGTCGGCTATCTGACGGATGCATTCGCGCTCGAAGCCTTCGTGCGCAGCCTGCTCGACGGCATCCGATCCAAGGTCTCGATCGAGACGGATGACGGCGTCATCCGATTCAAGCCGACTGAGTTTGCAAGCGCGCTGCCTGACCTCGCCGCCGCCGCCATACAGTGGCTTTCGGCCGAGCAGTCGAACAGCTCGCTCATCATCGGCGATGCGGTGATGATGAAGCTCATCCGCCGGATCGTTCCCGGCACTCATCCGGAGGCCGAGATGACGCGGCATCTGACGGAGGCCGGCTACGCGAATGCAGCGCGCATGCTGGGCGAGGTCGTGCGCATCGACAGCGACGGCGTGCCTCACACCCTCGCCATCCTGCAGGCGAACATCAAGAACCAGGGCGACGCCTGGACATTCACGCTCGATACCTTGAAGCGCGAGATCGAAGAGGCCGAGCTTATCGACACCGCATCGTCCGGCGCGGAGCGTAACCCGTTCGACGGGCTTGATGCCTTTTCTGCATTGATCGGCAAAAGACTCGCCGAACTGCATCTTGTGTTGGCGAAGCCGAGCAAAAACCCGGATTTCGCGCCAGCCCCCGCCGATGAACATGTCGTCGCCGGATGGGCAAACGCCGCGATGGAGAGCGTTGAGAGAGCCTTCGCAGCGCTCGGGCGCGCCCGCGATTCGTTGAGCGAGGAAAACCGCAGCGATATCGTCGGATTGACCGCCCAACGCGAGGCGCTGCTTCAGCGCATCGGCGAACTTGCCGAGAGCGGCATCGGCAGCCTCACGACCCGCGTTCACGGCGATTTCCACCTCGGCCAGGTGCTGCTCGCGCGCGACGATGCCTTCATCATCGATTTCGAGGGTGAGCCTCTACGCTCGCTTGCCGAGCGGCGGGCGAGAACGACGCCGCTGCGGGACGTCGCCGGCCTTCTGCGCTCGTTCGACTACGCCGCCGCATCGATCGCGCGGAGCAGTGTCGAAACGCCAACGTCACCGAACCCGATCCGCGAGCGCCGCATGGTCTTGCTGAAACGGTATCGCGCGCAATCGCAGACCGCATTCCTCGATGCTTATTGGGGCACGATCGCGGATGCCGCAGACAATAGCCTTTCGGAGCCAAACGTCCCGCTGCTCGATCTGATGCTGATCGAGAAGGTCGCCTACGAGATCGATTATGAAGCCGCCAACCGTCCCGACTGGCTGCCGATCCCGCTGAAGGGCTTCATCGATCTCGTTGAAAAACTGCTGTCACCCGGCTGAGTTGCCGACCTTCCAGATCTCGGAAGCATATTGCCGGATCGCCCGGTCCGCGCTGAACCAGCCCGAGCCGGCCGTGTTGGCGATCGCCATCTGCCACCAGCGCGGCTGGTCGAACCAGAGGGCGTCGATCCGGCGCTGCGCCTCGCGGTAGCTGTCAAAATCGCGCAGCACGATGAACCAGTCATCGTGCTTCAGCCCGCCGACGAGCCCGGCATAGCGGCTGCGCTCGCTTGGCGAATAGGCCCCCGTCGCCACGGCATCCAGCGTGTCCGACAGATAGGGCGTATGCGCAAGCGTGCTTGCAAGATCGAACGGCCTGCTTCGCTCGGCGGCGACCTCGGCGGCCGTCTTGCCGAAAATGACGATGTTATCGTCGCCGACCCTGTCCTTGATCTCGATGTTGGCGCCGTCGAGCGTGCCGATCGTCAGCGCGCCGTTCAGCGAGAATTTCATGTTGCCTGTGCCGGAGGCCTCCATGCCCGCTGTCGAAATCTGTTCGGACACGTCGGCCGCAGGGATGATCATTTCGGCGAGGCTGACATTGTAGTTCGGCAGGAAGACGACCTTGAGATAGTCGCGCGTCAGGGCATCGCTGTTGACGACCGCCGCCACGTCGTTGATCAGCCTGATGATCGATTTGGCGGTCGCATAGTTCGATGCGGACTTGCCGGCGAAAATCTTGACTCGCGGCGCCCATGGCTTGTAGGGCGCGGTCCTGATCGCATCATAGAGCGCGATCGTCTCCAGGATGTTGAGCAACTGCCGCTTGTATTCGTGGATGCGCTTGATCTGCACATCGAACAGTGCGGCGGGATCGACCGCGACGCCCGTGTCGGCAAGAATGCGCTTGGCGAGGCGTTTTTTATTCTCGAGCCTGATTGCCGCGACCTGGTCCTTGACGCCCGCATCGTTCTGAAAAGTCGCGAAAGCGCCGATGCGTTCGATATCGTGCACGACCGCCTCGCCGCACAGCTCGCCGATCAATGCGGTGAGGCCGCGATTGGCCCCGAGTAGCCAGCGGCGCGGCGTGATGCCGTTGGTGACGTTGGTGATCTTGCCCGGCTGCAACTGGTGCAGCGGTGCGAACACCGTCTCCTTCATCAGCCGCGAATGGAGCTCGGAGACGCCATTGACCGTGTGCGAGCCGATGAAGGCGAGATGCGCCATGCGGACCCGCCTGCCATTCTCCTCGTCGATCAGCGACACGGACGACAGCGAGACGCGGCCCGAAGGATCGAGATCGCGCAGGCTGTTGAGGAAGCGCGCGTTGATGAGGAAAATGATCTGCATATGCCGCGGCAACAGACGTTCGAGCAGGGCGACCGGCCAGGTCTCCAGCGCCTCCGGCAGCAATGTGTGGTTGGTGTAGGAAATCGTGCGGGTGGTGATGTCCCAGGCCTGCGCCCAGGCAAGGCCATGATCGTCGATCAGCAGACGCATCAGCTCGGCGACAGCGAGCGAGGGATGCGTGTCGTTGAGCTGGATCGAAACATGCTCGGGCAGGCTGTCGAGCGAATTGAACTGCTTCAGATGCCGCCGGACGAGATCCTGGATCGAGGCCGAGGTGAAAAAATACTCCTGCTTCAGCCGGAGCTCCTGTCCGGCCGGGGTCGTATCGGCAGGATAAAGCAGGTTCGAGATCGCTTTGGCCTTGTAGGCTTCGGCGAATGCGCCGGCATAGTCGCCCATGTTGAAGGTTTCGAGCTGCAGCGGATGCACCGCCTGCGCTGTCCAGAGCCGCAGTGTGCTCGCCTCGCCGCCGCGCCGCCCGATGATCGGCGTGTCGTAGGCGACGGCGAAAACGGTCTCGTGCGGCGTCCAACTCGTCTTCTCGGTTGCCTGATCGAGCGCCAGCGAACCGCCAAAGCCGATCTGATAGGCGCTCTCGCGGCGTTCGAACTCCCAGGGGTTGCGGAACGATAGCCAATCCTCCGGCGTCTCGACCTGTTCGCCATCGACGATGCGCTGCTTGAACAGCCCGTGATCGTAACGGATGCCGTAGCCGATCGTGGCGACCCCTACGCTCGCCATGCTCTCCAGGTAGCAAGCCGCAAGGCGGCCGAGACCGCCATTGCCGAGAGCCGCGTCGGGCTCTATCGGCTCGATGCCTTCGAGATCGACGCCGAGCTCCGCGAAGGCCTGATGCATGGTCTGCGTCAGGCCGAGATTGTTGAGCGCGTCGGCGAAGAGCCGGCCGATCAGGAATTCGAGCGAGAGGTA
>JAIELD010000057.1 GCA_019753285.1 Beijerinckiaceae bacterium
AAGATGGCTATCGACACAATCGCCGCGCGAAGCTTCAAGGACGACGACATGCTTAGCTCGCCTTCTTGATCTTGAAGCTGCCGAGATATTCCTCGGGCTTTGCCGGATCGATCAGGATCAGCATGTGGAAATTGCCGTCGCCGACATGGCCGACGATGGTGCCGATGAAACCGGTGCTTGCAAGGTCCGCCTGAGTCTCCTCCACGCAGTCGGCAAGGCGCGAGATCGGCACGCAAACGTCCGTCGAGACGCCTTTCGTGCCGGGGCGGAGCGCAACGCTCGCCCAATAGCTGTCGTGCCGCGCCTGCCAGAGCTTGCTGCGCTCCTCCGGCCGGGTCGCCCAGCGAAAATCGCCGCCGCCGAACTCGGCCGCAATCTCGCCGAAGCGCGTCGCCTGCTCGGCGACGCCGGCCTCCGTGCCGTGAAACTCCAAGAGCAGCATCGGCGCTTCGGGCAGGGAGAGCTTCGAATGGATGTTGATCGCCTTCACCATCAGCGCGTCCAGCAGCTCGATGCGGGCGACGGGCAGGCCGGTCTGGATCGTCATGATGGTGGCGTCGCAGGCGGCGCGGATCGAGGGGAAGGTGCAGGTGGCGGCGGACACCGCCTCCGGCAGGCCGTAGAGCTTCAGCGTGATCTTCGTGATGACGCCGAGCGTGCCCTCCGAGCCGATGAACAGCCGGGTGAGATCGTAGCCGGCGCTGGTCTTGCGGGCGCGGCTCGCGGTCTTTACGAGGTCGCCATTCGGCAGCACAACCTCGAGCGCGATGACATTGTCGCGCATCGTGCCGTAGCGGACCGCATTGGTGCCGCTGGCCCGCGTCGCCACCATGCCGCCGAGCGTCGCATCCGCGCCGGGGTCGATCGGGAAGAACAGGCCATAGGAGCGCAGATGCTCGTTGAGTTCCTTGCGCGTGATGCCCGGCTCGATCACCACGTCGAGGTCGCTCTCATGCACCGCGATGACGCGCTTCATCATCGAGGTGTCGATGGAGATGCCGCCCTGCGGCGCGTTGACATGGCCTTCGAGCGAGGTGCCGACGCCGAACGGGATCATCGGCACCTTGTGGGCTGCACAGAGCTTGACGATCGACGCAACCTCGTCGGCATTCTGCGGGTAGACGACGGCGTCAGGCGGCTGCGGCGCGGTCCATGTCAGCGTGTGGGCGTGCTGGTCACGCACGGCCTGCGAGGTGACGCAGCGATTGCCGAAGCTCTTGTGGAGTTCGGCGATGACGGCATCGACCGCGCCCTCCGAGACACGCTGCACCGGCTTTTCGAAGGTGATCGTCATCGGTTCCGCCCCTGTTCGTTTGAGGACAAACTAGAGCGTTTCGACGAAAAGTGAAACTCGGTTTCGCCAGTCATCCCGGACGGAGCATAGCTCCGAGCCGGGATCCATGGGCCTCCGTGGCAAACGGTGATCGGCCACGGCTCGCCTCAATGGCGTTGGACAGCCATGCCTCAAGCTGGATCCCGGCTCGGCGCTTGCGCGCCGTCCGGGATGACAGGGTGCCAGCCGATCAGGCCGCAGACTTCTTGGCTTCTTCCAGCGTGGGATAGTCGGTGTATCCGGCCTCGCCGCCGCCATAGAAGGTGGCGCGATCATAGGCGTTGAGCGGCGCAGCCTTCCTGAGCCGTTCCGGCAAATCCGGATTGGCGATGAAGATGCGCCCGAAGGCGACCGCATCCGCCGTGCCGGTCTCGACCGCCTGTTCGGCGCTTTCGCGCGTGAAGCCGCCGGCGCTGATCAGCTTGCCGTCGAACTTGTCGCGGAACAGGGCCGAGGCGTCCGGCGCGTTGTCGTTGCTGCCATCGCCGCCGCCGGCCTCGCTGGAGCGTGGCTCGATGAGGTGGAGATAGGCGAGCTTGCGCTTCGACAATTCGCCGATGACATGGCCGAACAGCGCGACGGGGTCGCTGTCATGCATGTCGCCAAACGTGCCATAGGGCGAGAGGCGGATGCCGACGCGCTCCGCGCCCCAGACGGAAATGGCGGCATCCGTCACCTCCAGCGTCAGGCGGGCGCGGTTCTCGATCGAGCCGCCATAGCGGTCGCTGCGCGTGTTGGAGCCGTCCTGCAGGAACTGGTCGAGCAGGTAGCCATTGGCCGAATGCACCTCGACGCCATCAAACCCTGCCGCCTTCGCGTTCTCCGCGCCCTTGCGGAAAGCCTCGACGATGCCGGGGATTTCGTCGGTTTCAAGCGCGCGCGGCGTCTCGAACGGCACCTGCTGGAACTGCGCGGTGAAGGCCTTGCCCTTCGGCGCGATGGCCGATGGCGCGACGGGCAGGCCGCCATCCGGCTGGAACGAGGAATGCGAGGTGCGGCCGACATGCCAGAGCTGCAGCACGATCAGCCCGCCCTTGGCGTGAACGGCGTCAGTGATCTTGCGCCAGCCTGCGACCTGCTCATCGCTGTGGATGCCCGGCGTCGCGGGATACCCCTGGCCCTGCTGCGATACCTGCGTCGCCTCGGAGACGATGAGGCCGCCCTTGCTCGCGCGCTGGCCGTAATAGGTTGCCATCAGCTCGTTCGGCACGTTGCCGGGCTGACTGGAGCGCATGCGCGTCAAGGGTGCCATGATAACGCGGTGGTCGAACGTCAGCGCGCCAAGCTTTACCGGCGAATAGAGTTTTGCATCCGTCATTGTCAGTCTCCAAGATGACCGGCCATCTTGCCGGCAGGGTTGTAAAGCGCGGCTGATATGGCCGCAGGGTTAGAGGCAGGGTTAGAGGATCGTCAGGCGAGCACGGAGGCGAAGAGCACGGCCCGGTACTCGTCGAGTGCGCGCCGGTCCCGGTCCACCTTCATGCGCAGGATCGCGCCCTCCCAGGCGTGGATGAAGAAATTCGCCAATGTTGCGGCATCGGTCTCGTTCCTGATTTCGCCTATCTGCTGCGCCTCGGCGATGCAGGCGGCAAGGCGACCGGACCAGTCGGCGAAGAATGATTTCAGTCGCAGCCGGATCTGCTCGCTCGTGCAGCTCGCCTCCAGTATGAAATTGCCGATGAGACAGCCATGTGACCAATCCTGCGTTTCGAGATCGCGCATCATGAGATCGAGATAGGCTTCGAGCCGCCCTTTCGGCGTCAGCGTCTTGTCTTCGAGCGATGCGGCCGCCTTTTCGGACGACGAGACGAAGTAGCGCTCGAGGATTTCAAGACCGAAGGCCTCTTTCGACTGGAAGTGATTGTAGAACGAGCCCTTCGGCACGCCTGCCGCCTGCGTGATGTCGCTGACGCCAGACGCGGTGAAGCCGTTTTCAAAAACGAACTCCGCGCCCTTGTCCAGGATCTGCTGTTTGAGGTTGGGACGCGCCATGGCGTCTCAATATGACCGGTCGTCTTGAAAGTCAATCTATGACGTGTGATGTCATCTTGAGGCAGACATCTTTACATAGGCGGCGTGTCCCATGATGGCGAGGAAGCCGACCGCGAGGCCGAGGACGCCCGAGCCCGCGGCCTGCGCAAGCCAGTCGAGAAACGGTCCGGCTGCAGGGGCGAGGCCTGCTGCCGCGAGGCCCGCTGCGGCGAGGAGATGTGCTGGCCCCGCAAGCCCGTAATGCTCGAAGCCGTGGATGATGATGCCGCCGCCGACCCAGATCATCGCGGCCGTGCCGATCATGCCGAGAATGGTGAGGAAGATCGGCATGCCCTTCACGAGGCCACGGCCGAGCGCTCGAAGCGCCTTGCCGACGAACGATTGCGACTTGAGCCGCGCGAGCCACAGGCCGACATCGTCGGCTTTCACGATCAGCGCGACCACGCCATAGACCGCGAGGGTGATGCCGAGCCCCACCACGGCCAACACCACGGCCTGCGTCAGGATGCTGCTGTCCGGCACGGCGCCGAGCGTGATCGCCATGATCTCGGCCGACAGGATGAAATCGGTCTTCACCGCGCTGGCGATCTTTTCTGCCTCGAACGCCGCCGCCGTCTGAGGCTGGGCCGCCGGTGCCTCATCCGAGTGAGGCGCGTGCGGGACCAGCTTCTCCCAGATCTTCTCCGCCCCTTCGAAGCAGAGATAGACGCCGCCGATCATCAGCAGCGGCGTGATGAGAAAGGGCGCGAACAGGCTCAGCGCCAGCGCTGCCGGCAGCAGGATCAGCAACTTGTTCTTCAGCGAGCCGAGCGTGATCCGCGCGATGATCGGCAGTTCGCGGGCCGGAGTGAAGCCCGTCACGTAGCGCGGCGTGACGGCCGCATCGTCGATCACGACGCCGGCTGCTTTGCCGCCAGCCTGCAGCGCCTGCGCCGCAACGTCGTCGAGCGACGCCGCCGCCACTTTTGCAAGCGCCGCGATGTCATCCAACAGGGCGATGAGGCCGATGCTCATGAAAATCTCCGGCCGCAACCTACGCAAAGATCACCCCGGCTGCCAACCCGTCGATCAGCCGGGCGCGCGCCGCTCGCTGTAGCGGTCGGTCAGATGGGCGGAGACGCCGCGTGTCAGCAGCGTGAATTTGACCAGTTCCTCCATCACGTCGACGATGCGGTCATAATAGGCGGATGGCTGCATCCGGCCCGCTTCGTCGAACTGTTCGTAGGCCTTGGCGACCGAGGATTGGTTCGGGATGGTGATCATGCGCATCCAGCGGCCGAGGATGCGCATCTGGTTGACCGCATTGAACGATTGGGAACCGCCGCTCACCTGCATCACGGCGAGCGTCTTGCCTTGCGTCGGGCGCATGGCAGCGATCTCCAGCGGTATCCAGTCGATCTGTGCCTTGAGGATGCCTGTCATCGCGCCGTGGCGCTCGGGGCTGCACCAGACCTGACCCTCCGACCAATGCGAGAGCGCGCGCAGTTCCGCCACCTTGGGGTGGTCGGCGGGAACGCTGTCGGGGAGCGGCAGGTCGCGCGGATCGAAGATGCGGGTTTCCGCTCCGAAGGCCTGAAGCAGGCGCGCTGCCTCCTCCACCGCAAAACGGCTGTAAGAGCGCTCGCGGAGCGAGCCGTAGAGCAGGAGGATGCGTGGCGGATGCGGCAGCGCCTGCGGCTGCGGATCGATCAGCGCTGGAATGGCGAAGGCCGCTCCATCGACATTGGGCAGATCGCTCATGTCAGCGCGCTTTGACGACTTCGCCGTCTTCCTTGACGAAATCGCCGATCTTTCTCGGCAGAAGATCGAGCACTAGCTCGGACGGGCGGCAGAGGCGGGTGCCAGCCGGCGTTTCGACGATCGGCCGGTTGATAAGGATCGGATGCGCCATCATCCCGTCGATCAGTTCCTCATCGCCGAGGCCGGGGTCGCCAAGGCCGAGCTCGTCATAGGGCGTGCCCTTCTGGCGCAGGAGATCGCGCGGGCTGATGCCCATCGCGGCGATCAGTGCCGTCAGGCGCTCGCGCGTCGGCGGATCCTTGAGATATTCGATCACGACCGGTTCCTCGCCCGACTGCCGGATCATGGCCAGCGTGTTGCGAGAGGTGCCGCAGGCGGGGTTGTGATAGATCGTTATCGTCATAGTTTGGCTTCCGGTTTGAGGACGGTGTCCGCCTGCCGCGGCGTCGCGAGCAGCCAGGAGAGCAGCATCAGCGCGAGGAAAGCCCCGACGAGCTGCGCGACAATGAAACCCGGCAGGTCGAGCGGGCGGATGCCCGAAAACGTGTTTGAGAACGCGCGCGCGATCGCCACCGCCGGGTTCGCGAAAGAGGTCGAGGCCGTGAACCAGTAAGCGCCGGTGATGTAGAGCCCGACGAGCCATGGCACGGCAGTCTCCTTGAAGCGGATGCCGGCGAGGATGACGGCGACCAGCCCGAATGTGGCGATGACCTCCGCAAACCATTGCGCGCCGCCCGTGCGGATCTTTGCCGAGAACTCGATCGCTGGTAGCCCGAACATCAGATGCGCCGCAATCGTGCCCGCGATGCCGCCAAGAATTTGCGCCACGATATAGAGAGCGGTTTCGCGAGGTTTGAGATCGCCCTGCGCAGCGAAGACGAGCGAGACCGCCGGATTGAAATGCGCGCCCGAGATCGGCCCGAGGATCGTGATCAGCACGACCAGCATGGCGCCGGTCGGCAGGGTGTTGCCGAGAAGCTGGAGCGCCACGTCCTTCGTCAGCGTTTCAGCCATGATGCCGGAGCCGACGACCGTGGCGACGAGGAAAGCGGTGCCCAGCGCTTCGGCGGCGAGGCGGCGGTTGAGGTCGAACCCGGCCATCACATGGCCTTGCCGAAAGGCATGGTCGAGCCTTCCAGCCGGCCGATTTCGCTCAGTTTGCGATTGAGCGTCATGTCGTCGAGACTGGCCAGCGGCAGGGCGATAAAGAAGGAAATCCGGTTCTTCAAGTAGCGGAAGGCGTTATTGAAAGCGCGTTCCTTTTCGATATCGGTCCCTTCGACGGCGGCAGGATCTTCAATGCCCCAATGGGCCGTCATTGGCTGACCGGGCCAGAATGGGCATGTTTCGCCGGCGGCGCTATCACAAACAGTAAAAGCGAAATCGAGGGGAGGGGCGTCCGGTCGTGCATACTCGCTCCAATCTTTGGAACGAAATCCGTCCGTAGGATAATCGAATGCAGCAAGGACCTTGAGGGCGAACGGATTTACGGTGCCTTTCGGGTTGCTGCCCGCCGAGAATGCGTTGAAACGCCCCGCGCCGTCCTTCCGCAAGATACTTTCCGCGAGGATCGACCGTGCTGTATTGCCTGTGCAGATAAAAAGGACGTTGTAGATGCGATCAGTCATGACGTTGATCCTCCTTTGAGCAGCACGGTGAGAGCTCGGCTACCAGCGGCCTGCACAGCTCGGGCCTGCCGCCGCAACAATCCTTGATCAGATAGAGCGTCACATCACGCAGGCGCTCGATGTCAGCGCGATAGATGATCGACCGACTGCGCCGCTCGCCCCGGACGAGCCCGGCATGTGAGAGCACGTTGAGATGGCTCGACAGCGTGTTCTGCGGGACGGCAAGCAGGTCCGCCAGCCTGCCGACGGCAAGACCGTCCGGCTCGCTGGCAATGAGCGCGCGGAAGGCGTCGAGCCGCGTTGGCTGGGCGAGCGCTGCGAGCGCCATGATGGCCATTTCTTTATCCATATATCCAGAATAAACGATATATTGGTATTGGCAAGCCCGAAGCCTCAATTCTTGCACTCTCGTTTGCGGCTCGCGCGCGATAACCCGTCCTTAATCGCGGATGGCTAGGGTGCGGCATGACCTACGCCGCAAAGCCAGCCCGCGCATTTGCACGGGCTACCAGCGCGCCGGGCGCGATCCCGGTGGCGGCGCTCGTGGCGCTCGGCGTGTTCGCGACCGCCATCCTCTCCATTCGCACGCTCGGCGATGGCGATAGCTGGTGGCATGTCACGGCCGGGCAGTGGATCCTCGCGCGGGGCGAGATCCCCCATGCCGATCCGTTCTCGTTGACGATGGCCGGTGCATCCTGGACGGCCCATGAATGGCTGGCGGAAGTGCTGCTCGCTCTCGCCTTCCGCGCGGCAGGCTGGGGCGGTGTGATGCTGCTGACCGGGGCGTGCGCCGCCGTGGCCGCCTTCATCGTCTGCCGGTACGTCGCCCGGTTTCTCGAGGGCCCCGCTCTCATCATCGTCGCGCTGCTCGGCCTTGGGCTCACTGCACCCGGCCTCCTTGCTCGCCCGCACATGCTGGCGCTGCCCTGCCTCGCCTTTTGGGTCGTTGGCTTGATGCGAGCCCGTGAGGCGGATCGCGCGCCGTCGCCCTGGCTCGTGGCGATAATGGCTCTCTGGGCCAATCTCCATGGCGGTTTCGCGCTCGGCCTTGCCTTGATCGGGCCATTCGCGCTGGAGGCGCTGCTGCTCGCCGCGCCCGGGCGACGGAAGGCAGTCTTCGTCTCATGGTTCGGCTTCAGCCTTCTGGCTTCAAGTGCGGCGCTGCTGACACCGCACGGGCTGGAGGGGCTGCTCTTTCCCTTCAAGCTGCTCGGCATGCAGAGCCTTGCGAGCATAGGCGAGTGGAAGCCGGCGGATTTCGGCAAGCTCGGCGTGTTGGAACTGGCGCTTCTGGGGTTGCTCGCGCTGGCGCTCAGCCGTCCGCTGCGTGTCGCTCCGGTGCGGCTCCTGCTTATGCTCGGCCTGCTGCATCTCGCCCTGTCGCATATGCGCCACCAGACGATCCTCGGCATCATCGCACCTCTCCTGCTGGCCGAACCCATCGCACGGGCGCTCGGGCAGGAGCCTGCGCCGGCATCGGTCGAACGCCGCGTTCCGCCGTTCTGGCAGGCAGCCGTGGCGGCGCTTTGCGCCGCTCTCGTCGTGGCGAGGCTCGCAATGCCGGTGGTGCGGAGCGACAACCCATCGACACCGATGACAGCGCTTGCGGCCGTGCCGGCGGCGCTCAAGGCCCAGCCGGTGCTCAACAGCTATGATTTCGGCGGCTATCTCATCTCGCTCGGCGTCAGGCCGTTTATCGACGGGCGCACCGATCTTTATGGCGACGAGATGATGGCGCGCTACATGGCCATCACCACGCCGCGGCCGGAGGCGCTCGACGGCGCGCTCGACCGCTATAAAATCGCCTGGACGATCTTCAACCCGAACGAGCCGGTCGTTGGTCTGCTGGATCGGCGGCCGGGCTGGCGTCGCCTCCACGCCGACACTGTCGCCGTCGTGCATGTGAGGGATGGCGTGCTGCCATAATCAGGTGGTCAAGCCCGGCGCGCCGGAACAAACCGGCGACGGCTCGATTGCGTGCACCGCCCGCAATCGCTATTTCACAAGTCATGTCGAGCTTTTCAATGCCGCCTCGCGATTCGCAGGACGCGCCGACGCCCCGGGCCGGCGGCATCGCCGCGCGGGCGCAGGCGGGCGCCGCCCCGGCGCGCTATCTCGCGGGGCTCAACCCCGAGCAGCGCCGCGCCGTCGAGGCGCTCGATGGCCCCGTGCTCGTGCTGGCGGGCGCAGGCACCGGCAAGACGCGGGTGCTGACGACACGCATCGCGCATATCATCGCCACCGGCCGGGCCCGCACGCAGGAAATCCTCTCCGTCACCTTCACCAACAAGGCGGCGCGCGAGATGAAGCACCGCATCGCCATGCTGATCGGCGATGTGGCGGAAGGCATGCAGTGGCTCGGCACCTTCCATTCCATCTCGACCAAGCTGCTGCGCCGTCACGCCGAACTCGTCGGCCTCAGATCCGATTTCACCATCCTCGATACGGATGACCAGATCCGCCTGATGAAACAGGTGATCCGCGCCGAGAACATCGACGAGAAGCGCTGGCCCGCCCGTCAGCTCGCCTTCCTGATCGATGGCTGGAAGAACCGCGCCTTGACGCCTGAGAAGGTCTCGGCCGGTGAAGCGGCAAGCTTTGCCGGCGGCAAGGGCCAGAAGCTTTATGCCGCCTATCAGGAGCGCCTGAAGACACTGAACGCCTGCGATTTCGGCGATCTTCTGATGGAGACGATCCGGCTGTTCCAGGACAATCCGGACATCCTCAAGAGCTATCAGGACCGCTTCAGATACATTCTGGTCGACGAGTATCAGGACACCAACGTCGCGCAATATCTCTGGTTGCGGCTGCTCGCTCAGGGCCGCCGCAACGTCTGCTGCGTCGGGGACGACGACCAGTCGATCTATGGCTGGCGCGGCGCGGAGGTCGATAACATCCTGCGCTTCGAGCACGACTTTCCCGGCGCGACGGTCATCAAGCTCGAGCGCAATTATCGCTCGACCGGGCACATCCTTGCCTCCGCCTCCCATCTCATCGCCAACAATGAAGGCCGGCTCGGCAAGACGCTGTTCACCGATGGCGAGAGCGGCGAGAAGGTGACCGTCACCGGCTCCTGGGATTCGGAGGAAGAGGCAAGGCTCGTCGCGGAAGAAATCGAGCAGCTCCAGCGCAAGAACCATTCGCTCAACGAGATCGCCATCCTCGTGCGCGCCTCGTTCCAGATGCGCGAGTTCGAGGAGCGCTTCGTGACGGTGGGCATCCCCTATCGCGTCATCGGCGGACCGCGCTTCTATGAACGGGCCGAAATCCGCGACGCGCTCGCCTATTTCCGCTGCGTCTGCCAGCCGGCGGACGATCTCGCCTTCGAGCGCATCGTCAATGTGCCGAAGCGCGGCCTCGGCGATGCCACCATCAATGTCGTCCACGAATATGCGCGCGGCCAGCAGATCCCGATGATCCAGGCGGTGCGCTTCATCGTCGAAACGGAGGAGCTGAAGCCGAAGCCTCGCCAGACCCTGCGTGAACTGGTCGACAGCATCGCCCGCTGGGCATCCATGCTCGACACCACGCCGCATCACGAGTTGTGCGAGACCATATTGGAGGAGAGCGGGTATACCGCAATGTGGAAGGCGGACCGCTCCGCGGATGCCGCAGGCCGGCTCGAAAACCTGAAGGAGCTCATACGCTCCATGCAGGATTTCGAAAATCTGCGGGCATTTCTCGAACACATCTCGCTCGTCATGGAAGCTGCCTCCGGTGAGGCGGAAGACCGCGTCACCATCATGACGCTGCATGGCGCGAAGGGCCTCGAATTCGAGACGGTGTTCCTGCCGGGCTGGGAGGAGGGGCTCTTTCCCCATCCGCGCGCTCTCGACGAGCAGGGCCGGGCGGGCTTAGAAGAAGAACGCCGCCTCGCCTATGTCGGCATCACGCGGGCGAAGCGCCGGGCGAAGCTCTATTTCGCCTCCAATCGCCGCATCCATGGCATGTGGAACGCCACGATCCCCAGCCGCTTCGTCGACGAACTGCCGGAGGCCAATGTCGAGGTGACGGAAGGCGCGGGATCAGGCTTCGGCGGCTATGGCCGGCAGGGGGGCGGAGCCAGCCGCTTTGACCAGATGCAGCCCTTCGGCGCATCGAGCTACAACACGCCCGGCTGGCAGCGTGCCCAGAAGGCAGGCACACGGCCGGGCAGCACCGGCGGCGGCTTCGGCGAAGCGTTTCGCGGCGGCAGCGCAGGGCCGCAGCGCCAGCCTCTTCTCATCGAGGGCGAATTGCTGGCGAAGTCGACCGGTGTCGTCTCCAGCTTCACGGTCGGCGCGCGCATTTTCCACGTCAAGTTCGGCTATGGCGAGGTCTCGGCGATCGACGGCAACAAGCTGACAGTCGATTTCGACAAGGCCGGGCGCAAGATGGTGCTGGAGAGCTTCGTACAGGTGGCCTGAGTCGTACCGATCAGTCATCCCGATCGTTGAATCGCGGCTATCCGGAATCGAGGCTGCGATGATTGGCGTCTTGGATACCGGGTCGTCGCTGACGCTCCGTTCGGGATGACAGGCTGGTCTCGCGCCCGATCAGACTGCTTCAATGCGATGTATCCCGGTTGAACCGGCGGGTCGTGTCTCATATGGCTTCGCAGATCGCATCTCGACCTCGACAACGAGCACGGCCCCTGATCTCCGCATGAGCCTACACCCCGTCAAGCGCAGCGCGAGGCGTCCCGTCTATGGCATCGTGCTCGTCATCATCGCCTCACTCGCGGTCGCCATCGTCCCGACTGCGGCGAAGCTCGCCTATCAGGCAGGCAGCAACACGCTGACCGTGGTGACCTTGCGGGGAGCAATCGGCGTCGCTCTCACCGCAGTGCTGATGGCCGCGACCGGCGAGAGTTTCCACATAGCCCGCGACACGCTCAAATGGTGCGTCCTCGCCGGCCTGTTCTACATCGGCATGGCCTATGGCTTCATCGGGTCGGTCGCCACCATCCCCGTCAGCCTTGCAATCCTGATCTATTTCACACATCCGCTGCTCGTCGCGGCCATCGCCCATTGGCGAGGCGGTGAACGGCTGACACCACGCAAGCTGATCCTCGCTCTCGTGGTTCTTGCCGGAATAGCGATCGCTCTCGGACAGCAATTCGGCGCTCTCGACCCGCTGGGCATGGGCCTTGCCGCCATGGCGTCGCTCTCGGTCTGCGGCATGATCCTGTTCAACGCGCGGGCGCAGGAAAACGCGGGCAACATCCAGGTCAGCTTCTACATGACCGGCGTCACGGTGTTGATGTTCGCGCTTGCGACGACCTTTGGCGATGCCTGGCGGTTTCCGACATCGACGCTCGGCTGGATCGGCGTGCTTGGGGCGGGGCTCGGCGTCACCGTCGGGCTGCTGGCCTTTTTCGCGGCCTTCCCGCATCTGGGGGCGGTACGGGCCACGATGATCAGCAACATCGAGCCGGTGTTCAGCATCCTCGTCGCGGTGCTGGTGCTGGGCGAAACGCTCGCAGCGCCGCAATGGATCGGCGCTGCGCTCGTCGTCGTCGCCCTTGTGCTGTTTGAATGGCCCGCGCGCAGGGTCTGAGCGCAGGGTTTGAGCGCATGAGGGCCGGTCAAGCGGGGCGGTGTTCGCGCTCCGGGCTGACGACAGCGATCAGCCAGCCTTCTTGCATTCCTCGCGGAACTTCTTGCGCTCGGCACCGTGCAGCTTCTTGGCGTCGGCCTGCTTCGAGCATTCGATCGACTTTTCGGTGCGCGGCTTCGGCGCGGCCTTCGTCTCGGCGGCCGGGGACTTGCCGGACGCGGTCGGAGCCGGCTGCGCGAAGGATGGCGCTGCGCCGAGCGAGGCCGCAAGGGCGATGAGGCCGAGATATTTGCCGAATGTCGTCATGTGAATGTTCTCCTGTTTGAAGCCTGGCGCTTCCCGTTCGTCGCCGAACGTTGGCAACCTGCCATGCGACCATGAAAGAACGAAGTTAAATGCAGGCTGAACGACGGTATCGTTCGACGCCCGGTCCGCGTGGCCGCTCGGCTTGTGGAATATGCGTTTCTGCTTATAGATTGCAGGCTGGTGCAGGAGAGGGGCTGATCCGGCGCAGGCGCGGGGCTTGCTACGGACTGTCTGCGGAAAACGAGGACTACGTCGATGAGCATCGGAACCGTGAAGTGGTTCAACGTCCAGAAGGGTTACGGCTTCATCCAGCCGGAGGATGGGTCGCAGGACGTGTTCGTCCATATCAGCGCCGTGGAGCGCTCGGGCCTCAACGAGTTGCGCGAAGGCCAGAAAATTTCTTATGAACTGGTGCAGGACAAGCGGTCCGGCAAGATGTCGGCAGGCAATCTCGCCGCCGCCGGCTGATCGGGGCGGCCGATGGCGCGCTTGCAAATTGTGTCGCAACCTTCATAAGTCGGCCCATGCTTGAAGGTATGCCGCCGAACAATGCCGCCCATATTCTGCGCCTGGTGACCGACGAACTCACGGCGAAGCGCATCGCGGACATCCTCACCGAAACCTTCGATCCGGCCGAAATCGCGGCCTCCGCCTTCGAGAACGACGGTGATCCATCGACGCGGCTGCCCTGGACGGCCGAGGCGTATTTCGGCTTTCCGCCCGACGAGGAACAGATCCGCTCCCTGCTGCGCGAGACGGTGAGCGCAGCCGCTGCGTCCGACGCCGAATTCCTGACGATCAGCCAGAAGGACTGGGTCGCTTCCTCGCTGGCGGGGCTGCCGCCGGTGCGGGCCGGCCGGTTTCTCGTCCATGGCGGCCATGATCGCGACGCGGTGCGCGTCAACGATATCGCGGTCGAGATCGAGGCGGCGCTGGCCTTCGGCACCGGCCATCATGGCACCACGCGCGGCTGCCTGATCCATCTCGACCGGCTGCTGAAACAGGGCCGCCCGAAGCGCATCCTCGATGTCGGCACAGGCACGGGCGTCCTCGCCATCGCCGCCGCCAGGGCCCTGCGCCAGCGCGTCCATGCCGGCGACATCGATCCCGTCGCCGCCGTGACGGCGCGCAGCAACGCCGTGTTCAACGGCGCGGCTGCCTATGTCCATCCGCAGACCGCGCGCGGCCTCGAGCATCCGGCCTTGCGTACCGGCGCGCCCTATGACCTCGTGATGGCGAACATCCTGCAAAAGCCGCTCATCAGGCTTGCCCCCTCCATCGCGCGCGCTACCGCGCCGCGCGGCCATCTCATTCTTTCCGGCCTGTTGCGGCCGGATGTGGCGGGCGTCCTCTCCGCCTATCGCAGCCAGGGGTTCGCTTTCGTTGCCCGCACCGATCTCGAAGGCTGGGTCGCCCTGCTGATGCGGCGTGGCGGGGCCAATCCGCGAGCCTGAGGGCGGCGCGCCACTGCAACAAGGATCGGAACGGATGTTCGAGGCTAAATTTCAAGTTTTTGTCGACCGCACCGACAAGGCCGCATCCAAAGCCCGTCTCGCCGCGCTCCGGCGCGAGATGGTGGCGCAGGCGCTCGACGGATTTCTGGTGCCGCGCGCGGACGAGCATCAGGGCGAATATGTGCCGGCTTGCGACGAGCGGCTCGCCTGGCTCACCGGCTTCACCGGCTCGGCCGGCTTCGCCATCGTGTTCGCAAAGAGCGCCTTCATCTTCAGCGACGGGCGCTACACGCTGCAGGTGAAAGCGCAGGTCGACGCCAAGCTGTTCGAATACGTGCCGAGCCATGAGGTGCCGGTCGGACAATGGCTGGGCGACCATGCGCCGGAAGGCGCGCGGATCGGCTATGATCCACGCCTGCACACGGCCGGTGACATCGACCGCCTGACGGCGACGCTGGCGCGGCGCAAGGCCCAACTGGTCGCCGTCGAGACCAACCCGATCGATGCGGTCTGGCAGGACCGCCCTGCGCCGCCGAGCGGCAAGATCGTCCTGCAGCCCGCGGCGTTCTCCGGCGAGACCGTCGATGAGAAGGTGCACCGTGTCCAGGCGAGCCTCGCTGCGGAAGGAGCCGACGCGCTGATCGTCAGCGATCCGCACAATGTCGCCTGGCTCCTCAACATCAGGGGTAGTGACGTTTCCCATACCCCGATCGCACTTTGCTACGCGCTCGTCCTGGCGCGCGGCTCGACCACGCTGTTCATCGAAGCCGCCAAGGTGCCGGACGCCGTCCGACATGAGTTGCCGGCGCAGGTGGAGATCGCCGAGCCTGACGAGCTTGCCGTGGCGGTGCGGCAGATTTCGAGCGGTGGGCGGACGGTGCGGCTCGACGCGGGGACCGCCGGCGCATTCCTGCGCACCATGGTCGAGCGCAGCGGCGGCAAGGCCGATATCGGCGTCGATCCGATCACGCTGATGAAGGCGCGCAAGAACGGGACGGAGATCACGGGGGCCCGGGCGGCGCATCTGCGCGATGGCGCGGCGATGGCACGCTTCCTCTGCTGGCTCGACGGCGCGGCCGTCAGCGAGGCCCTGACGGAAATAGACGCAGCTGCCGCGCTCGAAGGTTTCCGCATCGAAACCGGCAAGCTCAAGGACATCGCCTTCCCGACCATCGCCGGCATGGGCCCCAACGGCGCGATGCCGCACTACCGGGTGAGCGAGACGAGCAACCGCGCGCTGGGGCCGGGCTTCTTCCTCGTCGACTCCGGTGCCCAGTATCAGGACGGCACGACCGACATCACCCGCGTCATCGCCATCGGCAAGCCCAGCGCCGAGATGAAGGACCGCTATACGCGCGTGCTCAAGGGGATGATCGCCGTCAGCCGGGCGCGCTTTCCCAAGGGCACGAGCGGCGCGCAGCTCGATACTCTGGCGCGGCAGTTCCTGTGGGAGAAGGGGCTCGATTTCGGCCACGGCACCGGGCACGGGGTCGGCAGCTATCTTTCGGTGCATGAAGGGCCGCAGCGCATCGCCAAGACCGGCCATGCCGCGCTCGAACCAGGCATGATCGTCTCCAACGAGCCGGGCTTCTACAAGCCGGGCCGCTACGGCATCCGGATCGAAAACCTGATCATCGTGCAGTCGGCGGCGGATGGCGCTTATGAATTCGAGACGTTGACGCTCGTCCCGATCGACACGCGCGCCATCGCCAAACCGCTGTTGAACAAGGTGGAGCGGGCTTGGCTCAACGCCTATCACGCGCGGGTGCTGCGCGAGGTCGGCCCGCTGGTGGATGCGCCGGTGCGCGCCTGGCTGGCGCAGGCCTGCGCGCCGATCTGACGTCGGCTGTCATCCCGGAAACCGCAGCAAGGCTATCCGGGATCCATGTACGCGGCTGACAAACGGATCGCGGACCATCGCTTCGCTCGTCGGCGACGACACCAGTCTTCAGCCAACCATCGCCAGCCACTCATCCTCGCTCATCACGGTGATGCCAAGCGCCGTTGCCGCAGCCAGCTTCGAGCCTGCGCCAGGCCCCGCAACCACGATATCGCTTTTCTTCGACACGCTGCCCGACACTTTCGCGCCAAGGCGCTCGGCCTGGGCTTTCGCCTCGTCGCGCGTCATGCGCTCGAGCGCCCCGGTGAAGACGATGGTCTTGCCCGCAACTGCGGTGTCCGTCTTCGGCTTTTCCGCCTCCAGCACCGTGACCTCGGCCTTGAGGCGCGCGACAGCTTCGCGATTGTGGCTCTCGCCGAAGAAGCGCTGCAGCGCATCGATCACCGCATCGCCGATCTGGTCGATCGCGTCGAGCTCGGCGCGCGCCTCATCGCGCTCCGCCGCGTCGTCGCTGACGAGCCGCGCCATGGCGGCGGCAAAGGCCTCCCAGCTTCCAAACGCGCGGGCCAGAGTGACGGCTGTGGTCTCGCCCACATGCCTGACGCCGAGCGCATAAATGAACCGCTCGAGGCTGATCGTGCGGCGCGAGGCGATGGCGGCGAACAGGTTGCGGGTGCTGAGATCGCCGAAGCGGTCGTAATTGCGGATCTTGACCAGTTCGGATGCATTGTCGCGCGCCTCCAGCGTGAAAATCTCCGACGGCTCCCGGATCAGCTCCTTTTCGAAGAAGAACTGGATCTGCTTTTCGCCGAGGCCCTCGATGTCGAAGGCGCGGCGCGAGACGAAATGCTTCAGGTGCTCGATCTTCTGGAACGGGCAGGCGAACTCGCCCGTGCAGCGCCGGATCGCGCCATCCTCGCCAGAAAGCGCCTTGTCGCGCACCGCAGGCGTCTTCAACGGGCAGGGGCAGATATGCGGGAAGGCGAAGGGTTCGGCCTCCACCGGCCTTTTGTCGATGAGCACATCGACGATCTGCGGGATGACGTCGCCGGCGCGCTGGATGATCACCGTGTCGCCGATGCGCAGATCCCGGCCCTCGCGGATCGGCGCGCCGTCGCCGCCAATGCCCTTGATGTAATCCTCGTTGTGCAGCGTCGCGTTCGAGACGACGACCCCACCGACGGTGATGGGAACGAGCTTCGCGACGGGGGCGAGCGCGCCGGTG
>JAIELD010000068.1 GCA_019753285.1 Beijerinckiaceae bacterium
GAAGAGCCCCGCCGCGATCTTCCTCTATCTCGCCTGCATCAGGGCCGGCGCGGTCTTCCTGCCGCTCAACACCGCCTACACCGAGGCCGAGATCGCCTATTTCCTCGGCGACGCCGAACCCAGCGTCTTCGTCTGCGACCCCGCGCGCGCCGCCTCGATGCGGGCTGTCGCCGCAAAAGCCGGCGTCGCGGCCTGCGAGACGATGGACGCCAGCGGAAACGGCACGTTGACGGAGCGCGCCATGGCCGCGCCGGCCTCGTTCGATGACGTCGCTCGCGATGCAGACGACCTTGCCGCGATCCTCTACACCTCCGGCACCACGGGCCGCTCCAAGGGTGCGATGCTGAGCCACGAGAATCTTGCATCGAACGCCCGCACGCTCGTCTCGTTTTGGCGCTTCACGCACGACGACGTGCTGCTGCATGCGCTGCCGATCTTCCACACGCACGGGCTTTTCGTCGCGACCAACGTCATTCTGATGGCCGGCGCGTCCATGTTCTTCATGGCGAAGTTCGACCCCGACGAGATCATGCGCCTGATGCCGCGCGCCACCACTATGATGGGCGTGCCGACTTTTTACGTGAGGCTCGTCCAGCACCCCGGGCTTACGCCGCAATCGACCAGCCATATGCGGCTGTTCATCTCCGGCTCGGCGCCGCTGCTCGCCGAGACGCATGTTGAGTGGCGCGAGGCGACCGGCCACGCCATTCTCGAACGCTACGGCATGACCGAGACGAACATGAACACGTCGAATCCTTATGAGGGAGACCGGCGGGCCGGAACGGTCGGCTTCCCCCTGCCGGGGATAGACGTGCGCGTGACGGAGCCCGAGACAGGCGCGCCTTTGCCGACCGGCGAGATCGGCATGATCGAGATCAGGGGCCCCAATGTCTTCAAGGGCTATTGGCGCATGCCGGAAAAGACGGCCTCCGAATTCCGCGCCGATGGCTTCTTCATCTCGGGCGATCTCGGGAAGATCGACGCGGACGGCTATGTCCACATCGTCGGCCGCGGCAAGGACCTCGTGATCTCCGGCGGATACAACGTCTATCCCAAAGAGATCGAGACGGAGATCGACGCGATCAGCGGCGTCGCAGAGAGCGCCGTCATCGGCCTGCCGCACCCCGATTTCGGCGAAGGCGTCGCGGCTGTGATCGTGCGCAAGGGTGCCGGAAGCGTGGACGAACGCCAGGTGCTGGATGCGCTCAAAGACCGGCTCGCCAAATACAAACAGCCGAAACGCATCTTCTTCGTCGATCAGTTGCCGCGCAACGCGATGGGCAAGGTGCAGAAGAACATCCTGCGCGATCGGTATGCTGGCAGCTTCAGCAAGGATGACGCCGCCTAGGACGCTTGACGGCGTGGACCGAGGCTCGGACGTGCTGCCTGCGCCGCGGCAGGCAGGAATGCAAGATCGACGCCTCGTCAACGAACCAACCGCTTAATGGCCTGACGATCCGCGCTGCTCGATCGCGTTGTAGAGCCGTTCGAGCATGGTGAGCGCGATGAAGACGCCGGCACTGCTCAGAAGCGTGGCGACATCCTCTAGCAAGGTGCCCGCCAACAGCCAGCCGATTACCGTCCAGACAGCGGCGGCGAGCCCAAGGCCCAGCGTCGTCGCGATGATCGCCTTGATCGCGGCGGGCATCTGCTAGAACACCTTGATGGTCGCGGGATCGACCTTGAAGAGATGCAGGTCGTCGACGCGGATGATCTCGCCCTCCAGCGTCACGGGCTTCGCGACGTAATCATAGAAGCTGTCAGGGAAATGGCTGCCGTCCGGCGTCACGAGCATGAAGAAGCTCCGCCCCTCGACCTCGTCGGAACTGACGAAGACCGGCGGCACACCGCTCGATATGCACAGATTGGCGCAGGCCTTGTGGGCGAGGCGATTGCCCGGCCGCATTGCACCGGAATAACACTTGCCGTCGCAAATCTCGCCGGTGAGTCGCCAGCGTCCGAGCGAAACCCCCTCGGGTGCGGCATAGGGCTGGATTTTCGATGGATCGGCGGGCTTGAGGCCGATGTCGCCTCCGATCTGCAGCATGTTTATGTGGCCGCGCTGCAGGAGGAACCCGCCGGCCATCACCATCTGGCCGTCGAGCTTTTCAGCCTCCGGCATCACGCCGTATTTCCCTTCGCCGGAGAGCATGAGCGCACGGCCCTTCGGGTGAGCCGCATCCGGCGGAATGCGGAGCACAGGCTGGGGCTTGGCCTGCAGCCGCCCGAGCAGCACGGTCTCGTTGCCATACATGCCGGAGCCGAGAAACTCCATGCGCGCGCCGAGCAGGAAGGAGAGCGCCGCAGTACCCACGACGATGGCTGCCGTGAGGACAGCGAGAAAGACGGCGAGCGGCTTCGGAACCGCGCTGCTCCAGCCGATGAACATCGGCGCTGTGGGAGGGCGCGTGTTGCCTTTGATGTCGATGCTCACGAGGCCTCCGCGCTGATGCGCACCGGCTCGACGAACGTGCCGCGCGGATTGGGGCGCGGATCGAGCAGCACGCGCCGGCCGTCAAGCTTGAGGCGGTAGGTTGCAAGCTTCTCGGTGAAGGGCGGCGGCGCACAGCCATCCTCAGGGCGGTATTGAAACCCGTGCCAGGGACAGGTGATGCAGCCATCGACCACGCGGCCCTCGCCGAGGGGGCCGTTCTGGTGCGCGCAGAGGTTGGTGACGGCCGAAAGCTTGCCGTCATAGCGGAAGATCGCGATCTTCTCGCTGTCTTCGAGCGAGACCACCTTGGCGCAGTCGTCGGGAATGTCGTCGACCATGCAGGCATGGACCCAGGGCTGCTCCGGCTCCACCTTCGCCTGCACGGCGTCGATCGTCGTCTCGCGCCAGCCGGCGAAGGCATGCAGCACGCCGACCGTCAGCGCGCCGAGCCCGACGAGAATGGGGAGAGCCGGATTGGCCGCCGATTGTATGCCGCCCAGCGACACATGGAGGACGATCAGGAGATAGGCGAGATAGACGCTCATATGCAGCGCCTTCCAGACCGGCGGGGTCAGGAAGCTCAGCCAGAAATCATGGCTCGTCACCGCGAGCAGCACGAGGATGATGAGCGCCGCGATGCCGAACGCCTCGAAGGGAAAGCCCAGCACCTGCGCATAGCTCGTGTTGCTGGTGAGCAGCGCTTCGTAACGGTTCCTGGGGCTGAAATCGAAATACCAGCCGAGCACGGCGCTCGCATGCGCCAACGCGACCATTGCGGTCAGAACGCCGAAATGCCGCCTGTTGTAGAGCAGCGGCAGGAAGCGCTCGTCGAGCCGGGCAAGCGGGCCGATGCACAGGATCAGCGTCAACAGCAAAAAGGCGCAGGAGCCGAAGGCCCGCATCCGGATCGTGTTCTCGTCAGGCTGCGCGGCGCTCGGCTGGAAATCCGGCGCGAACCTGATGAAGATCAATAGATAGGCACAGATGCCGAGCAGCAGCACGAGATCATAGACGATCTTGTTGCGGTTCCAGCTTACCGGGACGTAGCGGGCGCTCATGTCGGCAGCCCTGTCGTCAAGGCCGGAGGCCGGACTGCGGCGCGCTCAACTGCACCGCCGGCGCGTCGAGCGGCAGGCGCTTGCGGATGAGGAGAGAACCGAGGACGATGGCCGGCAGCACGACCATGAGAACCATCCAGATCGCGGCATGCACTTTGCGGTGGCGTCGCTGCATCGTCGTCCCTGCCTGTCGCGACCAACGTAAGCTCAAGCACCGGCGGCAAGGGCGCGCCAGCGCCAGGCCACGACAGGCCAGAGCATGATGGCGCCCGGCGCCAACAGCGGGCGAAAAGCATAGGCTCCATGCGCCGTCGGATCGACCCGATCGATGCCGAAAACCAGAAACGCGGCGGCAACGACGCAGCCGATGGCAGCGTAGGCGAGCGCTATGGTCAGCAGCAGATTCGCGATCATGGCGGGCATTGTCCTTCATTTGCCTTGAACTGCAAGGCCTCGAGCAAAGACGTGATCGTATGACCGGCCAATGACGGCCGCCCGCGAGATAGCCTCGCAAGCGGCCATCATCGAGCCTGCGTCAGGCCGCGCTCTTGATGTGCTGGAAGAGCACCTTGCGCGCCGCCTCGTCCATCTCGGTCTTGAAGGTGTATTTTTCCTTCAGTGCGTTGGCGCGCACGGCGGCTGGCCGCGCGCTGATCTCGTCGAACAGGCGCTTCAGGTTCGGCAGGCTGTCATAGGCCTTCTCGCCGAGCACGAACGGCACGACGCGCGCCCAGCCCCAGACGGCCATGTCGACGATCGTGTAGGTGTCGCCGAGCATGTAGCGATGCTTGCCAAGCTGCGCATCGAGCAGACCGTAATGGCGCTTGGCCTCATGCACGTAGCGGTCGATGGCGTAGCCGAGCTTCTCGGGCGCAAAATGCTGGAAATGCACCGCCTGGCCGGAATAAGGGCCGATTCCGGTGGCGACGAACATCAGCCATGACAGCATGTCGCCGCGCGCGGCCGGCGTGTTCGCAGGCAGATACATGCCCGTCTTTTCGGCGAGGTAGAGCAGGATGGCGTTGCTGTCGAACACCTTGACGTCGCCATCGGTCAGCGCCGGCGTCTTGCCGTTGGGATTGATGGCGAGGAATTCCGGCGAGAACTGCTCGCCCTTGCGGGTGTCAACCGGCACAACCTCGTATTCGAGGCCCGATTCCTCCAAAAAAAGCGCGACCTTCGCGGGGTTCGGCGAGGGGTGGTAATAAAACTTGATCATGTTCTCTCCTGTCGATCCAGCCATTCCGGCTTGTCGTGACGCATTGTCGACCGGATATGAAACACTGTCCAAGCCAGATTTTTGACAGACACGGAATTGTGATGGACCTTATCGGGATCAGGGGAGAAAATCGCATGGACGACCGCGTTCACATCGATATCGGCACAGCGGAGCCCACCTGCTCGCTGGTGCAGGCGGGCCCGGCCTTCACCGGCAAGCAGGGCCTCACCTACATGCCGGGCATCTCGGCGGAGACGGTGGGCTCGAAGGCGCTCCATCTCCAGATGCTGGCGATCCCGCCGGGCGCGCGCGCCAGGGCCCACAAGCACGCGGACCATGAGACGGCGATCTATGTTCTCTCGGGCGACAGCGGCATGTGGTATGGCGAGCGGCTGGAGCACCATATGTTCGCAGGACCGGGCGACTATGTGCACATCCCGGCGAACGTGCCGCATCTGCCCTATAATTGCAGCGCGAGCGAGCCCTGCACCGCGATCATCGCGCGCACCGACCCCAATGAGCAGGAAAGCGTCGTTCTGATGCCGGAGCTCGACCTCGTTCACCCGCCCGGCACGGAGCCGAAGCGGTAACCGCTAGAACAGCCCTTCGATCTCGCCTTCCGCCGACAGCCTGATCGCCTCCGCCGCAGGCACGCGCGGCAGGCCGGGCATCGTCATGATCTCCCCGCAGATCGCCACGATGAAGCCGGCCCCGGCCGAGAGCCGCAATTCGCGGATCGGCAGGCTGTGGCCGACCGGCGCGCCAAGCAGCGCGGGATCGGCGGCGAAGGAATACTGCGTTTTCGCAAAACACACCGGCAGCTTGGAATATGGCCCGGCCTCGATCGCCGCGAGCTGGCGTTTTGCCTTGTCTGCCAGCACAACCTCGCCGGCGCGGTAGATTTCGGTCGCGACCTTGGCGAGCTTTTCCGAAAGCGGCAAATCGTCGGCATAAAGCGGCTGGAATCGCGCCTCGCCGCCTTCGCAGATCTGCGCGACGCGCGTCGCGAGCGCCGCAGCGCCCTTGCCGCCCTCGGCCCAGTGCCGGCAGGTGATCGCCTCGACGTCGAAGGTGTCGCGGCAGGTCTTCGCCAGCAGCGCGTGCTCGGCATCCGTGTCGAAGGTGAAGTGGTTGATCGCCACCACGACCGGGAGGCCGAACTTGCGGATGTTCTCGACATGCCGGCCGAGATTGGCGAGGCCCTTGGCGAGCGCGTCGAGATTTTCGGTCTTCAATGCCGTCTTCGGCACCCCGCCATGCATCTTCAACGCCTGGATCGTCGCCACGATGACGACGCAGGAAGGGGACAACCCCGCCTGCCTGCACTTGATGTCGAGAAACTTCTCTGCGCCAAGATCAGCTCCGAAGCCTGCTTCCGTCACCACGAAATCGCCGAGCGCAAGCGCGGCCTTCGTCGCGATCACCGAATTGCAGCCATGCGCGATGTTGGCGAACGGCCCTCCGTGGAGAAGCGCCGGGCTCCCCTCAATGGTTTGCACGAGATTGGGCTGGATCGCATCCTTCAACAGCACGGTCATCGCACCGACAGCCTTGATATCGGCGGCGGTCACCGGCTGCTTGTCACGGTTCTCCGCGACCACGATGCGGGAGAGCCGCGCCGCCATGTCGGCCGGGTCGCGCGCGAGGCACAGGATCGCCATCACCTCCGAAGCGACCGTGATGTCGAAGCCATCCTCGCGCGGGAAGCCGTTCTGCGCGCCGCCGAGCGAGGAGACGATGGAGCGCAGCGCCCGGTCGTTCATGTCCATCACGCGGCGGAAATTGACGCGGCGCTGGTCGATGTTGAGCGCGTTGCCCCAATAGATGTGGTTGTCGATCATCGCGGCCAGCAGATTATGCGCCGACGTTATCGCGTGGAAATCGCCCGTGAAGTGGAGGTTGATCGCCTCCATGGGCAGAACCTGCGCATAGCCGCCGCCGGTCGCGCCGCCCTTGGTGCCGAAGACCGGACCGAGCGAGGGCTCACGCAGCGCGATGACGGTCTTCTTGCCGATGAGGTTGAGTGCGTCTCCGAGCCCGACGGTCGTCGTCGTCTTGCCCTCGCCGGCGGGCGTCGGATTGATCGCGGTGACAAGCACAAGCTTGCCCCTGGGCCGGCTGTCCAGTGACTTCAGGAATGCGGCATCGATCTTGGCGATGTGCTTGCCATAAGGATGGAGCGCATCCTGCGGAATTCCGGCCTTGTCGGCGATCTCGCCGATCGGGCGCAACGTTGCAGCATGGGCAATATCGAGATCGGTAGGCATGGAGCGGCTCTTCTGTGGCGGGGCGAGACAAAGATGCGGGGCAAGGCGTTGCGAGGCAAGATTGCTGCGCGTCATTCACGCGAGGAGAAGCATGCCGGCGGTTTTCCCGTTCGTGGCAAGCCAAGGTGCGGCTCTCATTCAGCTAATCGGCAGAGCCGCCGCGGTCAAATGGATTGTGCCGGCATGCCGCGCGCCGGCACCGGCGTCGCCCTGGTTAAGGCAAACTTATCGATGATCGGCGATGCTGCACGCCGACGAACCTCGTGTCTGTCACGCCAGAGCTCTCAGCCGGCACCCGCAACCAAGGATCGAGACCAAGCGTCATGCCGGTGTCCGGCTCATTCCGTCTCCAGCTTCATCCGGCGTCCTCCGACGCTGGCGCAAAGCCTGACGCCCTGCCGGCGCTGACGACGATCCGCTTCGCGTTCGCCTTCGTCGTGGTGCTTTTCCACCTCATTCCGTTCATGCATTCGATCGGCTATGTCGGGCTACCGGAGCCGCTGCGCGCCATCGTCTACCATGGCTATCTCGGCGTCGATTTCTTCTTCGTGCTGTCGGGCTTCATTCTCGTCTATTCCTGCCAGCATACGCTGTTCGACCCGTCCGCCGACCGCGCCTTCTGGGTCGCGCGTTTTGCCCGCCTCTATCCCGGCTATTGCGTCGGCCTTGCTTTATCGATGCCGCTTGCGCTCTACGCGGCGTTTCTCGCGGAGGACAGACCCGCGGCCCTGCGCGAACTTGGGCTCATCAGCCTGCTCACTGCATTCCTCCTTCATGCGTGGCTGCCCGCCGCTGCGCTGGCGCTGAACGGCCCAGCCTGGTCGGTGTCGACGGAAACCTTCTTCTATTCGACCTTTCCGCGCGTCTTCCGGGCGATGGCGCGGCAATCGACGCTCGCACTCTCAGGATTCGCCCTCGGCCTTTATCTGCTGGCCGTCATGCTCGGCCAGTATTTCTGGCTTTATCCGGCCGACCTTGCGAATGCTCTTTCCGACACGCTGCGCTTTCAGCCGCGCTATCCGGAAAGCAGCGACATTTTCTACATGTATTTTCCACTGGTCCGCTGGCCGGAATTCCTGATCGGATGCGTCGCGGGCTTCGTGTTCATCCGCCATCGGGCCTTGATCGCGGCGGCGCGCAGCGTGTGTCTCGCGCTGGCGCTCGGCGGCCTCGGCCTCGTTCTCTACGGGGTCGCGCACCATCTGCCGCAATCGACCCTGTCGAACGGGCTGCTCGCACCGCTGGTGGTGCTTCTGCTGTTCGGTCTTGCCGATTCGCGCTCGCCCGTCCTTTGCCACCCGCTCGGCCGAAAGCTCGGCGAGGCGAGCTACGCGCTCTACATCCTTCATGCCCCGATCTGGATGCTGATGAGCCGAGCCGACCTGCATTTCGGAAAACTTCAGTGGAGCCATCCGGTCGCCTTCACCCTCGCCTATCTCGTCGTGGCGATCGTGGCGTCGCTGCTCAGCCTGATGCTGGTGGAGGCGCCCGCACGACGCTGGTTGCGGCACACGCTCACGAAACGCGAACCGCGATCGAGACTGGCAGAAGCGCAACGATGATGATTGGGATGGTGGGCGCGACAGGGATCGAACCTGTGACCACTACGATGTCAACGTAGTGCTCTACCGCTGAGCTACGCGCCCGATCGTCAAGGGCAGACCCTTGAAAACCAGAAAGCGCCCTATACCCACAAGCTCGTAGGTATGCAAGCTGCTTTCGGCATCCGAGGAAAGGCAGATCTCAGGCGGCCGCCATCATCTTCTGGACCTCGTTGACAAGATCCTTGAGGTGGAACGGCTTCGACAGGACCTTGGCGTCTTTCGGCGCCTGCGAGTCTGGATTGAGCGCGACTGCGGCAAACCCCGTGATGAACATCACCTTGATGTCGGGGTCGAGTTCGGTCGCCCGGCGCGCAAGTTCGATGCCGTCCATCTCCGGCATCACGATATCGGTGAGAAGCAGTTCGAAGGGCTCCTCGCGAAGACGATTATAGGCCGATACGCCGTTGTCATAAGACACGACGTCGTACCCCGCATTCTGCAGCGCCCGCACGAGAAAGCGGCGCATGTCGTTATCGTCTTCCGCAAGGAGAATCTTGTTCATCATATCGAGTCTTGACCAGATGGGTGTGTCGCCGACGATCACGCTCGTAGAGCAGATCGCATCCTGAAGCAATTTGTCCTGCGCAGTATCTCCGCAGGACTGAGCTATGGCTATCACGATAACGTTAAAAAAGAGGTCGGGGACGGATGCGGCCTTGCGCGCCGCATGGCGCAATGGTGAAAGGCGCAACCGTCATCGCGTCTATTTAATAACCGCCGCCAAAATGACGCTTGGCAGAACCGCCAACGCACAGCACACTCGAAACATGGCCAATTCCTCGCCCGGAGCCGCCTCCAGCACAGCCTCGCTGTTCGAGATCCTCGAGCCCGAGGACGTTTCCTCGGCGCTCGTCTTCAATTCACCCCATTCGGGCAGCCTCTACCCGCCGAGCTTCCTCGAGCAGACGCGGCTCGGCCTCGACAAGCTGCGCCGGGCCGAGGACAATTTCGTCGATGAGTTGTTTATCGGCGTTGTCGAGCGCGGCGCGCCGCTGCTCCGCGCGCACTTTCCGCGCTCCTTCATCGACGTCAACCGCGAACCCTATGAACTCGACCCCCGCATGTTCGAGGGAAAACTGCCGGGCTTCGCCAATACGCGCTCGGTGCGGGTCGCGGGCGGGCTCGGCACCGTGCCGCGCATCGTCGGCGAGAATCAGGACATCTATGCCGGGCGGCTGCCGGTCGACGAGGCGCTCTTCCGCATCGCCCGTTATCATCGGCCTTATCACGCCGCGCTGAGGCATCTGCTCACCCGCACGCAAAGCCGATTCGGCTTCTCGATCCTGCTCGACTGTCATTCCATGCCGTCGATCAGCGTCGCAAGAGATCCCAATCCAAGGGCGGATTTCGTGCTCGGCGACCGCTACGGAACCTCGTGCAACCCCGTCATCATCGACCTGTTCGAGGCCGAGGCGCGCAAGCTCGGCTACGTCGTCATCCGCAA
Source organism: Beijerinckiaceae bacterium (assembly GCA_019753285.1). Lineage (GTDB taxonomy): Bacteria > Pseudomonadota > Alphaproteobacteria > Rhizobiales > Beijerinckiaceae > JAIELD01. The sequence goes on from JAIELD010000068.1 coordinate 10,027, forward strand.
CAAGCCCTATGCGGGAGGCTTCATCACCGAGCATTACGGCCACCCCAACACCGATCAGCACGCGCTGCAGATCGAGATCAATCGCGCGCTCTACATCGATGAGGCGACGCTCGCGCCCAATCCGGGCTTCGAGCCGCTGAAAGCCGATCTGATGACGATCACGGAGGCGCTCATGGCGATCGAGGCCGGCGATCTTCACGCCCAGCGCCGCGCCGCCGAGTGAGCGTGGAAGCCGTCACGCGGGACGACACGCGCGAACCAAAAAAAAGGCCGCCTTGCGGCGGCCCAAGTCTAGGGAGGAAACGCCCAAATAGGGCCTGCAGGATGAGGCGGAGCCGTCATGCTGCACATGCGAGAATTTAGTGTGCATCGCACAAAAAAACAAGGCCAAACTCTTGCCCTCCTCCATGGCCACCTGGCAGGCCTCGGCCCGCCTGCTGCGAAAATAACAAGATTACTCAATGGAAACAGTCGTTTGATATGCATGCAAACATGCGTTAAACGCATGTCATGCTTTCAAGCCATGCATATAACGCAGCATGCCAACGTGACAGGACAGTGGATTCATGACCGTTCTCGCGATCGAAACGTTTTTTGAAGAGCTCGCCATCAAATCGGGCGAGGTCATCCTGCCCTTTTTCCGATCGCAACTCTCCGTCTCGGACAAAAAGCCGGGCGCCGCGTTCGATCCGGTGACGGAGGCGGATCGCGGCGCGGAGGTCGTCATCCGCACGATGATCCGCAACGCCTTCCCGGATCACGGCATCCTCGGCGAAGAACTCGGTGACGACAGGATCGACGCCGAATATGTCTGGGTCATCGACCCGATTGACGGGACGCGCTCCTTCGTCTGCGGCATTCCGCTCTGGGGTACGCTTATCGGCCTCATGCGCGACCAGACGCCGGTCTATGGCATCATGCACCAGCCCTACACCGGCGAATTGTTCCGCGGCGACGGCAAGAAGGCCTTATTGCAGCATCGACACCCCAAAACCGGGTCTGTGAACGAACGGCGCCTCTGCGTCCGCCCCTGCGAAAGCCTCGCCGACGCCTATATGATGACGACCTCGCCGAAGCTGTTCGGCACGCACGAGATCGGCCGCTACGCGGCGATAGAGGCAGCGACCAGGCTCACCCGCTACGGCGCGGATTGCTACGCCTACATGATGCTCGCAAGCGGGCAGATCGACCTTGTGATCGAAAGCGGCCTCAAGCCTTATGACATCGTGCCGCTCGTCCCCATCATCGAGGGCGCCGGCGGCATCGTCACGACCTGGAGCGGCGAGCGGGTCCGCGACGGCGGCGCGATCATCGCCGCGGGAGACGCCCGCGTCCATGCCGCCGCGCTGCATGCGCTAAACCGCTAAAGGCTGCGGGCCTTCGGGGGGCGACGAGGCGGCAGGCGCGGTCATGTCGGCATTCGCCGTGCCTCCAACTGCCGTGTCTCCAAGTGCCGTATCGCCACCGGCTGTCTCTCCGGGTATGAAAGCGTCGAATGCGGCGAAGAACTTCTCCCGCAACGCGTCGCGCTCCATCATCAGTTCGTGCCGTCCGCCGACGACTTCGACCGCCGCGCTCAGCCTGATCCGCCGCGCCAGCGCTGCCACCGCCGGGCCGGAGCAGAGCCGGTCCGCATTGCCGTAGACCATCAACGTCGGCGTCGAGAAACGGGCGCCGAATTCGGGGTCGGCAAGCTCGCCCATCGCGCGGAACGCCGCATCCACCCAGCCGACCGTCGGATCGCCGAGGCCGAGCTCCGGCCGGGTGCGCACGATCGATGCGTTGCGCTCGTAGCGCTGCCGGTCGGACGACAGCTTGTTGCCCTCGAACGGCTTGGCGGAAATGCAGATGTCGTTGCCGCCCGGCACGAAGCTGCCGCCGAGCCCGATGAGGTTGAGGCCGCTCGCCAGCGCTTTCGCCCCGGCGGGAAAGGCGAGGCCGGCAAGCTCCACCATTGGCGACGACAGGACCGCGCGTTCGAAGCGCTTCTCGCCGGCCTGCAAGCGGCGGAGAAAGACATTCGCGCCCATCGAATGGGCGAGCGCGAACCAGGGCTTCGGACAGTGCGGCTCGACGACCTCAGTCATCACCGCATCGAGATCGCGATGGAAGAGATCGAAATCGTCGACATGCCCTTTTCGGGCATTGGCGAGCTGGTGTTCCGAGCCGCCCTGCCCGCGCCAATCGAAGGCGACAACGGCAAAGCCGCGCCGGCGCAGGTCGGCCACCACCTCGAAGTATTTCTCGATGAATTCAGCCCGGCCCTGCAGGATGCAGATGGTGCCCAGCGGCGCGCGGCCGGTGCGCCTCCAGCGCGCCGTGCGCAGCTTCACCCCGTCGGACGCCGCGATGACGGCGCAGACGGCGTGCCCGGGGGTCGGTATGAACGGCGTCTCGACGAGATGGTCAATCATGATTTCCAACCATGCTGCGTCACATCGGCGACAGGAAATCAAATTTGTAGGTCGCGCCGATGCCGATCCGATACTGGTTGGGATCGCCGCGCTGGCGGACGAGCGGGCTGTCGGCGACGCCGTCGAGCAGGCGTTCGTATTCGCCGAAAATCTCGGTCTCGAAGCGCCGGGTCCAGCTATAGCGCAGCGCGCCGCCGAAGCCGACCGAGCGCAGTCCGCCGCCATTGCGGTAGACGGGCAGTCCGGAGGCGGCCGATTGCAGCGGCGTCACGTCGAAATAGGGTTTGAGCGCCGCGCCGGTCGCCAGCGTCAGGCGCGGACCCGCAGCGACGAACCAGCGCTTGTCCTCACCGAGCCTCGTATAGGCGTCTGCCGAAAAATCGAAGATCTGGCCGTGGTGCCCGCCGAGCCCCTGCCGGAACTCCGATCGAAGCCGCAGGAAGTCGGTCGGGAAATATTCGATGAAAATGCCCGGCTCGATCACGAAGTCGATGTTCTTGCGACCGCGCAGAGCCCGATCGTCGCTGGAGAGGCGCTCGGCCTGGAAATTGAGCGCGGGACCGATGTTGATCCGCTCGGTGTCGAACACGGTGATGCCGGAACTGTCGCGTGGCGAGGTGAACTTCTCGAAACTGCCCTTCGGCTTGACGGAAATCAGCGGCGCACCCGTGAACTTGCCGGATTTCGCGCCGTCGAAGCGCGGCTCGAAATAGACGCGGGAGCCGACCGTGAGCGTGAACTCGCCCTTGAGGGCCTGCATCATGCGATCGACCGGCTTCCTGATGATGCCGTCGAAATCCGCCGCCGGATCGGCGGCATGGCCGACGCCCGCCAGCGCGCAGCCCATGGAGGCGGCCGCAACGCCGAGACCGAGCCTTTTGATGAGGCCGGTCGCTGTCAGGGCTCCCGCTTGCTGCAAATACACTCGACGGCGCATGAGCGTCCTGTTCGTGACGCCCGATACGCTGACGCCATGTTCGACATTAGACGGATTTCTTTCAATAAAGGTAAACCATACCGGCGAAAAGATGCGCCGCAGTGCAGATTGGGCAGCGATTGCAGCCAAAACATGATGGCCGCCTGCCGGCAGGGCAGCTCAGGAACGCGTCAGTCTGAGCACTTTTTTAATATGCTTGGCGTGTGACCCCTTGAAACCGCGCGGCCATTTCTTAAATCCTGAAGCATCGAAGGCCAGCCGAGATTGGCCTGTCTGCCGAAACCTTGAGCTTCTGCTTCAGGCGCGACGCGATAGTTGGCTTCGATGCTTTGATCCGGCCATATGGCGGATCGCAAAACCCTATGTCGCTTCAAGGAGGACATGATTATGCGTACGTTTGATTTGACACCGCTCCACAGCTCGACAATCGGCTTCGACCGTATTTTCTCGCTGCTGAACGATCGGGCCGATACGGCCCCGACCTATCCGCCCTACAACATCGAGAAAACCGGCGAAAACACCTATCGCATCTCGCTCGCCGTGGCCGGCTTTGACGAGAGCGAATTGTCGATCGAATCGCGGGAGAACACCCTGACGATCCGGGGCGCGAAGAAGAACAGCGACGAAGGCTCGAAGGGCCAGTACCTGTTCCGCGGCATCGCGGCGCGCACCTTCGAGCGCCGGTTCCAGCTCGCCGACTACGTGTCGGCCGGTGCAGCCGCTCTCGAGAACGGCCTGCTGCATGTCGACCTCGTCCGGGAAGTGCCCGAGGCCGCCAAGCCCAAGCTGATTCCGATCGGTAAGGGTGGCCAGCACGAGGTGAGCGTCGAGGCGCGGAAGAGCCCCGAAGCCATCGCTGCCTGATAACCAGACTTCTTTGAAGACTGACTGGCCCCGGATCGTCGATCCGGGGCTTTTTGGTATCCGTCGCCGGCTTTATTCGACGCCCACGGCTGGCGGCAGGACGACCGGCCCGACGCGTCGCGGATTGGCCTTCGTGCCGCGTTCGCCGCCGGGGACGGAGCCGGAACCGGAAGTGCCAGGGTCTCCGGGAGCGCTCGGCACCGAAGGTGTCGCGGCCGTCGCACTGCCGGAGGGCGGAGCGCCGCCTTGAACGGTCTCCTGCGCCGGCGTTTCTTTCGGCTGTTGCGGGATGCGGTTGCGGGAGCGGCTCGCCTCAGGCGCAACTGCGGCGGGCGGCGACTGCTCGGCCGGCCGCTCCGGCTGCTGCTCGACCGGCGCGGCGATATCCGGCGCGCGCTCGGCGGCCGGGCGATCGGCGGGTCGGCGCGCCGTCCGTTTTGGCGGGCGCGGCTCGCGGCGCTGGCTCTCTGCCGCCTCCTCACTCGGATTGAGGATGCGCGGCCCGCGCGCCGCATACCCCTCCTCGACCTCGGGTGCCGGGATCACCCGCTGGTTGCGGATGTAGAGGCGCTCGACAATGTCGCCGCTGCGTGGATCGACGACGAGCCGCACGCGGACGCCGCGCGGATCGAACGCGTCGACGACGTAGATGTCACCGCGATAATAAGGATAGCTCGGACTCTGATAGCCCTGGCTTCTGACGATCGTGACGATCTGGCCGGGCGGCAGACGGCTGAAGAACAATTGCGCCTGCGCCGGCGTTCCGCTGATGAGCGCGGCTGGCAGGGCGCTTGCAAGAAGAAGCGCCGCGACGAGCCGCAGCCTGGACCGGCGGGACGGGTGCAAAACGGTCATGCGGAATGACTTTCTGGGTTCAAGGGACGGCGGCAGCATCTCTGCTTCAATCTGAACAAAAGCACAATAATAAGACCTGGCATGAGCTATTCCGCGTCTTTCCGCGTAGAAGCTGCAGGCAAAGCGACGACGACGCCGAAACGCCGGACGGCTAAAGCTGGACGGCGTCTCAAAATCTTCTAATAGGGTGACATGATCGGGTCGGGCGATGAATGAGATGTTGAAACAGGCAAGCGTGGAACTCAGCCGCCGGCCAGCCATGCGGCAGGCCGACCCATCGCCCTTGACGCCGCCGCGCGTGTTGCCGCCGGAGCACCCGCGCGTGCTGCCGCGCAAGATCGGCGTCCTGCTGCTCAATCTCGGCACGCCTGACGCGACCGATTTCTGGCCGATGCGGCGCTATCTGAAGCAGTTCCTCTCGGATCGCCGCGTCATCGAGGTGCCCCGCTTGATCTGGTGGCCGATCCTCAACCTCATCATCTTGAGTGTGCGGCCGGGCCGCAAGGGGAAGGACTACGCCTCGATCTGGAACAACGAGCTCAATGAAGGCCCACTGAAGACGATCACCCGCAGCCAGGCCGAACAGCTTGCCGCCCGTATGGGTGATCAGGAGAGCGTCGTCGTCGATTGGGGCATGCGCTATGCCAATCCGTCGACCGAAAGCCGGATTCTCGCGCTTCAGGAACAGGGCTGCGACCGCATTCTGCTCGTGCCGCTCTACCCGCATTACGCGGCGGCGACCACAGCGACGGCAGCAGACGAAGCGTTCCGCGCACTGATGAAGATGCGCTGGCAGCCTGCGGTCAGGCTCGCGCCCTCCTGGCATGACGATCCGGTTTACATCAAATCTCTTGCCGCCTCGATCCGCAGCCATCTCGCGACGCTCGACTTCGAGCCGGAGATTCTCGTCACGAGCTATCACGGCATGCCGCAGAAGTACCTTGAGAAGGGCGATCCCTATCATTGCCAATGCCAGAAGACGACGCGGCTGCTCATCGGAGAACTCGGCTGGCCGAAGGAGCGGGTGATGGTCACCTTCCAGTCGCGCTTCGGCAACGATCCCTGGTTGCAGCCCTACACCGACAAGACGATGGAGGCGCTCGGCCAGAAGGGTGTCAAGCGCATCGCCATGATCGCGCCCGGCTTCTCGGCCGATTGTCTCGAGACGCTCGAGGAGCTCGAAGTCGAGAACAGGGAGATCTTCGAGCATAATGGCGGCGAGAAATTTGCCTATATCCCCTGCCTCAACGACAGCGAATGGGGCATGGACGTGATCGAACACATCGTCCGGCGCGAATTGATGGGCTGGATCTAGCCAGCCCGTCCGTCACCGACTCACGTCTTTCGCGGGCGCGCCGATCGGCCTATAAGGAGCCGACCTCCGGGGGCTCAATCATGGACATATCGGCTGTTTTCGGCATCGGCTTCGCCATCTTCGTTCTCATCACGCTGCTCGCCGGCGTGAAGCAGATCCCGCAAGGGCGTAACTACACCGTCGAGCGGTTCGGCCGCTATAACCGCACGCTCACACCGGGCCTCGGCCTCGTCTTTCCCTATATCGAGACCATCGGCCGCAAGGTCATCATGATGGAGCAGGTTCTCGACGTGCCGACCCAGGAGGTCATCACGCGGGACAACGCCAGCGCAACGGTCGACGGCGTCCTGTTCTTCCAGGTTCTCGACGCGGCGCTTGCGTCCTACGAGGTGCAGCAGCTGGAGCGGGCGCTCCTCAACCTGACGACCACCAACATCCGCACCGTGATGGGCTCGATGGACATCGACCAGCTTCTCTCGCATCGCGACGAGATCAACATGAAGCTGCTGCATGTGGTCGACGCCGCTGCCTCGCCATGGGGCGTCAAGGTGACCCGCATCGAGATCAAGGACATCATTCCGCCCGCCGACATCTCCAACGCCATGG
>JAIELD010000069.1 GCA_019753285.1 Beijerinckiaceae bacterium
GCGATGCCGAAGCGGGATTTCAGTGCGGTGGCGACGATTCGAACGGTCGAGACGATCAGCTCGCTGGTGAGTTCTCCCAGCGCATCGCGGATCGAGACGTGGATGGTGACGGGGACCACGGCGAGCAGTGGCGAGGGCGGAAGCGACGCCGGAGCAAGCTGAGATGCGATGGCGGTGCGGGTGGAACCTCCACCCGCCTGCTTCGCTTGGAGGAACAACCCATGACCCTTGAGGAGCGACTGCTGAAAATCGAGGAATTCGATCTCGAACGGCTTGCCGCCCGGCAGCAGCAGCGATCCATTCGGCCCCTTGGTGCAGCCGGCCTCCTTCAAAAGCTGCGCCGCCTGGCGCAGAAGCGCGCGATCCGAGCCGCTGCCATCCGAGACCGGCGGCACGAAGGGCTCGCCGAACGCCTCTTCGTTGATCTTGCCGCGGAACGGCTCCAGCAGCGCCAGTTCCTCCGGTGAGGGTTTCCCCTCGGCCTTCAGCGGCGAATTCTCGAAATACGAGCTCAGGCGCTTGTAGGATCCGAACATGATGTTCGCGTTGGTCCACTCGAAATCGAAGGCGAGCCCGAGTGCTTCCCTGATGCGCCGGTCCTTGAACTGCTCGCGCCGCGTGTTGAAGTACCAGCCCTGGCTTGGCGTCGGATCGCCCTTCGGCAACGCCTCCTTCTTGACCTTGCCGGCCTTGAAGGCCGGGAAATCGTAGCCGGTCGCCCAGATGCGCGCGGTGTATTCCTGCTGGAAATTGAAGGTGCGGTCCTTGAAGCGCTCGAACGACAGCGAGCGGTCGGCGAAATAGCTGTAGCGGATGCGATCGAAATTGTTCTGGCCGACGTTCACGGGCAGGTTTGCGCCCCAGTAATCCTTGACGCGCTCGAATTCGACGAACCGGCCCTGGTCGTATTTCGAAAGCTTGTAGGGTCCCGAGGCGAGCGGCGCTTCAAGCGTCGTCGCGTCGAACTCGCGGCTCTTGTAATAGGTTGCCGAGAAGATCGGCATGCCGGCGACGGTGAGATGCGCATTCCGGCTGCGCTGCGACGAGAACCTCACCGTGACGACGCCGTCGCTCTCCGCCTCGGCGCTCGCCAGTTCGGCGAGGATTGACTGATAGACCGGGTGGCCCTTCTCTTTTAGAACGTTCAGCGAGAAGGCGACATCCGCGGCGGTGAGCCTTGATCCATCGTGAAAGCGCGCCTCGGGCCGCAGGAGGAAGCGGTAGGTCAGCTTGTCGGCCGAAACCTTCACGCTTTTGGCGACGAGGCCGTAGACGCTGTCGGGCTCATCCCCATGGCCGGCCATGAGCGTGTCGAAGGTCGCGTCCATGCCGGCCGCGCCGTCGCCTTTGAGAATAAAGACGTTGAAGGTGTTGAACGTGTCGAAGTTCTGGTTGCCGGCCGTCGACTTGATCTGCACCGACAGCAGACCGCCTTTCGGCGCATCGGGGTTCACATAGGCGAAGCGCTTGAAGTCGGCAGGCAGGGCGAGATCGCCGAAGGCCGAAAGACCGTGCGTCTCGATTTCGTCATCCGCGGCGGCGGTTCGCGATCCGAGGAGAGCGGCCACGCCGATCAGCCCCGCTCCAGACTGGATGAGGCCGCGCCGGTGGATGCCGCGTCGAATGATGTCGCTCATGCCCGCCTTTGTCTCGTCGCCGAAGAGGCTCCCGACACCCCCCGGAGCTGCATCATAGGGGCAGGAAACGCGGCAGCACAATGACCAACAGATCGTCTTGGACCAACAGGTCGTCTTGGACCAACAGGTCGTCTTGGACCAACAGGCGTTCCTGAACCAACGAGTGTTACGGCGCGGGCAGCGGGGCGGGCGTATCGGCCAGCGAGCGCAGATAGGCGATCACGTCGGCGCGCGCTTTTGGATCCTTGATGCCGGCGTAGCTCATCTTGGTGCCGGCAGCGTAGCCCTTGGGGTTCTCGATGAACTGATCGAGGTTCTCGTAGGTCCACTTGCCGCCCTTGGCGCTGAAATCGGCAAGCGTGGCCGAATAGGTGAAGCCTGGATGCGCGCCCTGCTGGCGCTCGACAACGCCCCAGAGTGCCGGGCCCTGTCCATTGCCGCCGCCCTTTTGCAGATTGTGGCAGGACTGGCAGGCTTTCGCCGCGGACTGCCCCTTGGCAGGGTCGGCGCTGGCGAGACGCTTGGCGATCGGCTCGGCGGCCGCGGCTGGCGCGGCGGCGGCCGTCTCGGTCTTTTCCTCCGGCACGTTGATGACGTAGCCGGGCTTCTCCGGCTTCTTCGCGGAGACGATGACCTGCGAGGCGAAGCCAAGACCCATCGTCAGCACCAGCGTGCCGAGCACCGCGCCTGCGATCTTGTTGAGTTCAAACGAGTCCATATCGCTCCTGCTTCTGTCGCGGTCGGTGACGGATTGCAGCCGAATAGCCGCTTTGAGGTTGAAAAAGCAAGCCATCTGGACAAGAGATTTCGTGCTACTTTTTGCCGCCAACGCTGTTTGCGGCGCTTTTTCCTTCACAAAGGCTCTTCGAACCGCATGTCCGACCCGCTGATCGTCATTCCCTCGCGCCTTGCAGCGACGAGGCTGCCCGACAAGCCGCTTGCCGACATCCATGGCGCGCCGATGATCGTCCATGTCTGGCGCCGCGCCATCGAGGCCGGCATCGGCCCGGTGATCGTCGCGACGGACAGCGAGGCGATCAGGCGGGCAGTCGAGGCGGCTGGCGGCATGGCGGTCATGACCCGCGCCGACCACCCGTCCGGCTCGGACCGCATCTTCGAGGCGATAGAGGCGCATGACCCCGACGGCCGGCATGACGTGATCGTCAACGTACAGGGCGATCTGCCGAGCATCGATCCTGCCGCCGTGCAGGCTTCGATCCTGCCGCTGGCGGACCCTGCCGTCGATCTTGCGACCATCTGCGCGCTGATCACGCGGGACGAGGAACGCGCCAACCCCAACGTCGTGAAGCTCGTGGGCTCTGCGCTATCTGACGAGCGCCTGCGGGCGCTTTACTTCACGCGCGCCACCGCGCCCTGGGGCGAGGGTCCACTCTATCACCATATCGGGCTCTATGCCTATCGCCGCAGGGCGCTCCGTCGCTTCGTCGAATTGCCGCCGTCGAACCTCGAACGGCGCGAGAAGCTCGAGCAGCTGCGCGCGCTCGAAGCCGGCATGCGCATTGACGCCATGATCGTCGGCGGCGTACCGCTCGGCGTCGACACGCCGGAGGATCTGGAGCGCGCCCGCCTCCTCCTCAAACCTCCGGCCCTGCATTAGGAACCGAACGCATGTCAGCTTCAAGGATCGCCTTCCAGGGCGAACCCGGCGCCAATTCGCAGATCGCCTGCGAGGAGGTCTATCCCCATCTCGAGCCGATGCCGTGCGACACGTTCGACGACGCCTTCGCCGCGGTGAACGAGGGCCGGGCCGGCCTCGCCATGATTCCGATCGAGAACTCGCTCGCCGGCCGCGTGGCCGACATCTACCACCTGCTGCCGAAATCCGGCCTCCACATCATCGGCGAGCATTTCCTGCCGATCCATTTCCACCTGATGGCGGTGCCCGGCGCGACGCTCGAGAACGTGAAGTCGGTCCGTTCCCACGTCATGGGGCTCGGCCAGTGCCGCAAGATCATCCGCCGCCTCGGCCTCAAAGCCGTCGTCACGGGCGATACGGCCGGCGCGGCGCGCGAGGTGCGCGATCTTGGCGATGAATCCGTCGCGGCGCTCGCCCCGCGGATCGCGGCCTCGGTCTACGGGCTCGACATCCTAGCCGAGAATGTCGAGGACGAGGCGCACAACACGACGCGGTTCATCGTGCTCTCCAAGGCGCGCGGCGATGCACCCGCCGGCAACGGCAAGACGATCACCAGCTTCGTCTTCCGCGTGCGCAACGTGCCGGCGGCGCTCTATAAAGCGATGGGCGGCTTCGCCACCAATGGCGTCAACATGACGAAGCTCGAAAGCTACATGGTAGACGGGCAGTTCACGGCGACGCAGTTCTACGCCGATGTCGACGGCCACCCGGAAGATCGCAACCTCGCTCTCGCGCTGGACGAGCTGCGGTTCTTTTCGAAGGAGCTGACGATTCTGGGCACCTATCCGGCGCATCCGTTCCGCGAGAACATGTAACGGTCGTTCGCGGCCTTTCGAACGGCACGCTTCACGAAACAGCCGGCCGCACGCGTCCGCGCGTCCCTTTTACCTGCCATTAACCACGATCGGAGGTGCAGTGTCGGCCGCTCCAATTGAGCGAGCCCCTGTAAGGAGTTGGTAATCGCCATTGAGGCATCTTCACCCTCGACTTCGGACAGAACCGTCCGGGGCAGCCAAGAAGGCTGAACGATCTACACCTAGAAAGGGTGACTCAAATGGCAGTAGCAGGACTTTCCCAGGGTCTGAAGACGTCGCTGTATTCGTTGCAGGACATCGGCGATCAGATCTCGACCACCAACACCCGCCTGTCGACCGGCAAGAAGGTCAACTCGGCACTCGACAACGCTCTCAACTACTTCCTGGCACAGGGTCTCTCGACCAAGGCCACGAACTACTCGACCGTTCTCGACAACATCAACCTCGGCATCAACACCATCACCCAGGCCAATGCTGGTCTGACCTCGATCACGTCTTCGCTCCAGCAGGCTCTCGGCACTCTGAAGTCGGCTCTCAGCACGCAGGGCACCCAGTCCAAGGTAACGGCTACCGTTGGCTTCAAGGACTCGCTCGGCAATGCCGTGACCACCAGCAGCGCTGCATCGGCAACGGTCTTCGATTCGACCTTCGCCAAGGCAAACGCGCTCCAGATCGGTGACGTCGTCACTGTTGCATTGCAGACCGTCAGCTCGACCGGCGACATCACGACGCTCGGCACAACCGGCCTGACGATCACGGCAGGTACGACGGTCAAGAACCTGCTCGACTTCTACAACAACAACACGACATACAATACGGCCGGTGCTTCCAAGACCCTGTCCGCGTACCTCAGCGACTCGGGCAACCTGGTCATTGAATCGACGCTGTCCGGTCAGCAGAGCAACACGTCCACGACGCAGACCTTCGCCCTTCAGGTTGGTCTGAACACTCAGGCTCGTACGGGTACCGGCCTTACCGGCCAGTATGTGTCCAGCGTGTTCAACTTCTCGGGCGGCGTTGGCAACACGGTTGCGCTCACCAGCGTCACCTCGACCAACCAGACCGGCCAGATCGTCAGCGGTACGACTCAGCAGGCAACCCGCGCTGCAGCGGCAACTGCTTTCCGCAGCGTTCTTCAGCAGATCTCGCAGTCGGCTGGCGATGCAGGCTACAACGGAACGAACCTGTTGAACGGCGACTTCCTGACGACCTACACCAACGACACCCAGTCGGCATCGATCGTCACGCAGGGTTCGGTCATCAACTCGACCAACCTCGGCTTCGCGACCGATGTCGTCCAGGCTGGCTCCACCTTTGCCGCCTTGCAGTCCTACACCGGCGATGCCGTGCGTAACCTGCAGAGCGACACGGAAATCTCGGCTGCGATCAACAAGATCAACAACGCTCTCGGTACGGTCACGCAGTTCGCGACCAACCTGTCGACGAACAGCAACCTGTTGCAGAACCGCCAGGTCTTCACGACCTCGACGATCCGCAACTTCACCAATGGCGCCGATCAGTTGACCTTGGCCGACATCAACCAGGAAGGCGCGAACCTCTCCTCGTTGCAGACCAAGCAGCAGCTGGCCGTCCAGGCTCTGTCGCTGGCCAACCGTTCGGACCAGTCGATCCTCCGCCTCTTCGGCTGATCCGTCTGGCGAAGACTCAAACTTCTGGAAAAGGCGAGGCGAAAGCTTCGCCTTTTTCTTTTTGCTGACGACATGATCGCGGCTTGCGGTGTAAGCCTGACATGGAAGAGCTCTCTCAGGCAGAGCATCATGCGGGACGATCATGCCAGCGACGACCAATGCTGCACAGACAAACATCTTGATCGGCATGCCCAGCCACAGGGGCATCGTGACGATGCCGACGCTCATATCGCTCATGGACCTTCAGCAGGTGTTGCTGAGCCTTCAGCTTCAATCGACCTTCGTCAACGTCGATGCCGCCGAAATCACATACAGCCGGAATTCAATCGCCAACCGTGTTTTCGACGAACGCGAGTTCACGCATCTTCTGTTCATCGACGACGACATGTCCTTTGATGCAAGGCTGATCCTCGACCTGCTGAAGTCGGACAAAGCGATCGTGGGGGCCATATGTCCCAAACGGACCATCGATCTCGAAAAATTTTATGAAATCGCCGCTTCGGGTGGTTCTTACGATCAGGCACGAGCTGAAGCTGCAACCTTCGTGGCGCGCTTTCCTTCGAACAAATCCGTTCAGATCACGGATGGATGGGTTCCTCTCGAAGGCATCGGCATGGGTATCACGCTGATCCAGCGTATTGTTCTTGAAAAGATGGTGGAGGCTGGCGCCGTTCCGGATATGTGGCAAGCCAGTGAAAGGCCTCATGCCGCCACTGGCGCATCGCCGTTCCGCTATGGATTTTTCGACAGCCTCTATGACGACACGCTGAAAACAATGCTCTCTGAGGATTTGTCGTTCTGCAAGAGGTGGCGCACGCATTGCGGCGGCGAAATCTGGGGCAATGCAAATTATGAAATCGGCCATATCGGGCAGATGATCTACTCCGGCAAATACATTGACCGTCTCATGATGGGCAAAGTCTGATGAAGCGACACAAGCCGCAGCCTTCGAAGGCGCCAACGGCTCAAACGCAGCATGGCAGGCTTTTGATCGCGATCATCGTCGACTGTGGCAGGGCTGATGTATCGACCCGCACTTTGGCTGCCTTGCTGCAATTGACCGGCACGGCGGACAGGACATGGGTTCAGTGGCGCTTCTTTGGTCCGTCTGCGGAGGACAGGACGCTAAGCCTGAACATCGCTTTGACCGGAGCGTTGGACGACCCGAATGTCACGCATTTCCTGATCGTCGATGCCGATACCGTTTTTGACCCTTCTGACATCGAAAGCCTGCTGAGAGAGGATGAGGATTTTTCGGCCCTTGCTCTCCCTATTGAAAATCTAGATCTTGCCTCTGTTCATAGCGCTATCGCAGAGCCGTTTTTGCATAGCGTCCAGCCCAAACCCATCGAGGCAGGCTTTGGCGCGCCAGCGCCTCGTTTGATCCTTGGCAAGCGGAAGGTGCTTGAACAGATGGTCAAAACGAAGTCGGCCAGTCGATTCGTCGCGCCGACATCGGATGAGGGATCAATTGGAACGGCGTATTTCGGTTTCGCCGCACCGCTCAGGGAGGAGGGTTCGAACAGGCAGCTCGATCATAAGGCGGCGTTTTACCACCGTTGGCGCCATGCTTGCGGCGGTCACATCTCGATTCGTTCCGACATGTCGATTGAAGTCAGCGGGCGATACGAGCTTAAACTGAAATTCGACGCATCGAGAGTCGCTTGATGGCAAACGAACTGAACATTCTCATCGCCATGCCGATATACAGGCAAATGTTGTATATACAAACATTGTCTTCATTGATGGCGCTAAAAGATACTTTCAAAGAAATTGGAGTAGACTCGACTTTTATTTATGTTGACTCATATGACATCGTTTCCGCCAGGAACATGATGTCGACCTACTTTTATAACAACAAGAATTTTACGCATTTGCTGTTCGTCGATGACGATATGCTCTTTCATTCCGAAAGCATATTGGAGCTTTTGAGGATCGATCGACCGCTTGCCGGCTGCATTTGCCCAATGCGCAAGCTTGACGCCAACGCAGTCTATGCTGCAGCCCTCGACGGCAAACCGCTGGAGCAGGCCAAGGCGTCCGCGCTTGAATTTGTCGTGGCGCATCAGCGCGCGGAGCAGCTCGTCGTTGATCAGAACTTCTGCAAGTTGAATGGAATCGGGATGGCTGTCACCCTCATCCGACGGGATGTTTTTGACAAATTCATCAGCGATGGCGCGGCACGCAAGACAGAGCTGAGCGAAGGAAAAGAGGTCGACGTTCTTGGCAACGCCTTCCACTATGACTTTTTCGATCGTGTCTATTACGAACCGTCGAAAGGCTGGTTGGGCGAAGACTATTCATTCTGCCACAAATGGCGAACGATCTGCGGCGGCGAAATATTCGGCTTGGTCACCGCGAAGATCGGCCATGTCGGCAGCTTCGTGTTCGAAGGCCGCTACATCGACAGCCTGCAGGCCGGCAAGCTCTGACAGCCTCAGGCGGCGCGCTTCCCAAGGGCCGCCACCGCCTGCGACAATCCCACGACATCGCGTGACAGCAGCAGGCCCTGCAAGCGCTCTATCTCTTCCACCGGCAGTTCCCACCAGCGGCTTTCGAGCAGCAGGGCGATCTCGGCCTCGTCGAAGCGGCTCCTGATCTTGCGGGCGGGGTTGCCGGCGACGACCGCATAGGGCTCGACATCCTTCGCCACTACCGCGTAGGCCCCGACCACTGCGCCTGTGCCGATCGTCACGCCGCCAAAAATCTTTGCGCCGCGACCGAGCCAGACATCATGGCCGATGCGCACTTCCGCATGGGCGTCGTCCAGCAGATCCTGGCGGATCTCGTCGCCGACGAAGGGTTTCGCGAAGCCGATAGGGTATGAGGTGATGAAGTCGATGTGATGCGCGCCGCCGAACATGATCTCCACCTCGGCTGCGATCGAGCAATAGCTGCCGATCTCGAGATGCGGCACACGGTGCGAAAGGTAGTTTATGATGTTCGGCACGCCGTAGCTGAGCGCGCCGATCGTCCAGCCGAGCTGCCGCACATGGTCTTCAAAGGCGATCGCGGTCAGGATGTTGCCGTGCAGAACCTCGGCGGAACGGGAGATGATCTCGGCCTGGGTCGGCATGGCCTAGTTCGGCATGTTGAAGGAGAGCTTCTCGGCCGGGGCCGGGGCTGCTGCAGCCGTCTTTTCGTCTGCAACGGCCTGGAATTCCACATGATAGTGTGGCCCGGTCTTCGTTTCGCTCTTCGTCACCGCCCAGGTGAACTTGTCGGCGGCGGTGCAGACATAGGTGAGGCCATCGGGCAGCAGCACGTAGCGTTTCTCGCCGGTCATCAGCATCACGAGACGGTCCTCGGCGAGGTGCTTTTCGCAGAGCGCCATCAGAGCGGTATAGTAGGGTTCGGCCTTCCAGGCGTTCGGCAGCTTGGGGTCGGTGACGATCGTCAGCGATTTTTCCTCGAACTCCCACATCATGACGAATTTCGAGTTGCTCGGCTTCCAGCTATCGTCGAGGAAATCCTCGGTCAGCCACAGGCAGGAGAAGTCGCGGCAGGCCTTGGGGCGCAGGCGGTATGACGCGCAGCCCTTGCCGGGCACGCAGTGCTTGCACCATTCGTTCTGCGGCTTGTAGAGCGCTGCCACCGGCAGCAGCTTGCAGCAGAGTGAGCAGGAGCCGCAGTCGCGTTTCTTGGCCGCTTGGGTTTGCATGATGAAGATCCGTTGGGCCGATCGCGGCCGTGTGTTGCGGGACTATCTCGCGCCAACGTAGGGTCAAATCATCAAGAGACGGTTAACCACGTCGCGCTAAAGCTGCAGGACATGGTGCTCGTGCCGCATCGACGATGGAACCCCTGATGATCGCAACGCCTGCGCTGCCGAAGCCCGTGCTGTCGGTCGTCATTCCCACCTACAAGCGCGAGCGCTACATTCGTCGCTGCCTCGATTTTCATCTCGCCGCCTTCGCCGATGCGCCGTTCCCGATCGAGATCGTCGTTTCGGACAATTGTTCGCCGGACGGTACGCCTGCTCTCCTCATGGAGTACGCGGCGAACCCGATGCTGCAGCCGGTGCTGCGCGGCAGGACGGGGAATGTGTATGAGAACATGATCACCGCCTACCATCACGCACGCGGCGATTTCGTCACCTATATAGGCGACGACGATTACCTCATTCCGGAGAAGATCTACGAATACGTCGCCGACCTGCAGCAGAACGAAACCATCGTGGCGCTGTACGCGCCCTGGTTCCAGATCGACGAGACGCAGGACAACGCCACGATCGGACAGTTCTTCGGGCTCGACGAGATCGCCCGCTTCGGACGCGACGATGTCGCGGCGGCCATGAATCTCGTGCTCGACCGGCACATCTTTCCGGAATTCGCGATCTTCCGGCGCGACCATGTCCACGCGATCGTCGATCTCAATCAGGATCAGGCCTATTGGGCGTTCGTCTGGATGACGCGTGCCCTGCTGCAGGGCGAGATATTGTTCATGCCGGAGCCTTTCGCGCGCATCACCGCGGTCTCGGCCAACGACAAGGGCCATACCGGCAATGAGGAGGTGATGGTGTCCTGGGACCGCTATCGCGGCGGCCTCGAATTCGCGATCGCGCCTCTGCTCGACCAGGGTCGGCTCAGCGCGGCGGAATACCAGATGCTGCGCGCCAAGGTCGATCAGTTCGTGGCTCAGCGCATGTATGTTGCGGTCAATTTCCATCGCGCGGCGCGCAACTGGATAGAGGCCTGGCTGCTCAACCGCCGGCTGACATTCGCTGGCATGCCGAACATGCGCGGCGCCGATCTTGCGGACGCGCGCACGCTCGCCGCCTTCCAGAGCAGCGTGCGCGAAGCCATCCGGCTCGGAGCGGACAAGATAGCCGTTGATCCGTCCATACCGGATGCGCTCATCGCGATGCTGCCGCAGACGGAGCAGGACAGGCTGACGCGATCGCCGCAGGAGAGCGCTGTCATCGCGCCCTGGACGCGGGCGCTGATCGTCTTCCAGAAGGACTTTGCTCAGCCGATCTCGCAGCACGATCTCGTGGTCGATCTCAACGACAGTCTGAGGCGCTTTCAGTAAGGCGCGCCTTCAGGCCCGCATAGACGATCGGCAGTCGTGCCGCCAGGGGCTGCATGGGCAGGCCGAGCGCCCGCAGCGCCGTCGTGTCGATCGGGGCGAAGACGATCTCGGGTGCCCCCGGTTCGAACGAGCAGGAGACGCCGAACCCTTCGAGCAGGGCGGCGATGGTGGCGTTGCTGGTATTTTCGCCGGACGCCACGTTGTAGATCGTCTGCCGGCCATCAAGTGCGATCGCCGTCAGCGCCAGCGCGGCGTCGTCGACATGGAGATAGTCCTTCGCCGATGCCGGCGCAGTGCGGAAGGTTACAGCCCCCGTCCTGATGGCTTCGTGCATCACGTCGGTCAGGAATACCGTCGACGAATCATCCGCTCCATAGAGGTTCGAGACGCGCGCGACCCTGATGGTCGGTCGTCCCAGAGACAGACACAGCGCCTCGCCCGCGAGCTTGCTGATGTTGAAGCTCTGGTCGGCCTGCGCCGGGGAGACACTCAGCGCGGCATATTCCTGCGTGGATGCCGCTCCAAGATAAACGCGCGTCGAGGAAACGTAGAGCAACGACGAAAAACGGTAGCCTTGCAGCACCTGTCGCAGCCGCTCGATATGCGCATCATAGGTTTCGAACGGTCGCCCTCGGAAATTGGCGTTCATGCCGATCGTGAAAATCGCATGGCTAAGATCGCTGCCGGGCTCCGGCCAGTCATCGCGGCCAACGGTCCGCACCGTGTGGCCCTGCGCCAGCAGGAGCCGACAGACGGCTCGTCCGAGGAAGCCAGCCGCGCCGAAGACCGTGAAGCCCTGGCTCACGGACGCTGGAGCTGCTCGCTCGGCAGCGGCGCGAAGATGCTGGCGTCGCGATGATGCAGCAATTTGGGGCTGACATGGCTGCAGACGCGGAACACGTCGCCATCGAGCCGGGCGCGGGATTTGACGGCAAGAAGGTTGAAGCCGTGCGGCGGGCCCGAGATCACGGCGCTGTCGATATCGACGAGTTCGACGGGTCGCCCCTCCATCGCCTCGTTGCCTTGATAATCGCGCAGCGCGAACACCTCATAGCCATGCTGAAGCAGCGTCTCGACAAGGCTCGTCGTGCGCAAGCCCGCGCTCCAGTCGACGTAGGAGCTATGGATCTCGCAGATGACAGCGGGCGCGTGTTCGGCGGGTTGAGACAGCATCGACCGTGCGCCGTGCAGCGCAGCCGTCTCACCGCCTTCGATGTCGAGCATGATGATGTCGAGGTGTTCGATCTTCTCGTCACGGCAGAAGCTGTCGATGGTCTTCGACTTGAACACCGTTCCCCCGGACGCGACGCCGGATTGCGCTTCCTGGGGACTGGCATGCGAATCGAGGCCCATCAGCGTGATCTGCTTGTCATCCTCCGACCATAAGGCAAGTTGATGGACCGATATGTTGTCGATGCCGTTGATCGCGATGTTGTTCTTGAGCATCCCGATATTGGCGCTCGAAAGTTCGAAACAGTAGCAATGCCCCCCGGTCTGCAGGGCCTTTGCGACGAGTAGAGCCTGATCGCCGAAATAAGCGCCGCCGATCAGGGTTGTTCTGGAGGACTTTGCCAGAGCGAGTAGCGCCTTCGTGGTCTGTGGCTCCCAGACGTGATCAGGCTTCGCGCGGCTCGCCATCAGGAAGTCGCGGGCGATCTTCGAGCTGTAGCGGAATTCATATCGGAGACCCGCCTCGATGCTTTTCGATAGCTGCTCGCCGCTTTCGAACATGGCGTCCACCAGCGGTCCCGTGATCTGCTCGCGGATATTGACGTCCGTACCCTCCTGCAGGAGCGGCTCGATCTTGACGAGATGATCGATGAACGCCTGGCGCTTGTCAGGATGAGCCTTCAGGAAATTGAAGACGCTATCCAGCGAGCCATACGACATGGGATTGGCAGCGGTCATGATGGGGAAGTCTCCGGGTCCAGCGATCGGTGGTCTCGAGTGCCGCCAACGCTCGGCGTGGCGGCCCTGTGAAATGGGCGCTTGCCGCGCCGGACGACGGCGCGAACTCTCCGAAGCCTAACCTCGATCCTTTAATTCAATCTTAAACCTAACAAACGGATAATGCGGCATCCTTCAGGAAGGCATGCCGACCGCGTCATGGGCAATAGATTGAAAACCGGGCAGCGCGCTGTCCTTCGGGCTCACCATGAGCGCCTCGCCCGGCCAGCGGATCGCAAGATCCGGATCGTTCCAGCGTATGCCGCGGCTGGCACCGGAAACAAACGCCGGGCTGATGAGATAGGCGACCTCCGCCGCGTCGCCAAGCGTCAGGAAGCCATGCGCGCAGCCTCTCGGTATATAAAGCGCGCGTCGATTGACGGCGCTGAGCTCGGTCGAGACATGGCGACCATATGTGCCTGACCCGCGCCGCAGATCGACCGCAACGTCGAAAACGGCCCCGGCCGTGCAGCGCACGAGCTTCGTCTCTGCGTGTGGCGGAGCCTGGTAGTGCAGGCCGCGCAGCGTGCCGCGACGCTCGTTATAGGACACCGAATGCTGGACGAAATCGCTCTCGAGCCCGGCCTGACGAAAGGTGTCCGCGCAAAAGATGCGGGCAAACAGGCCGCGCTCGTCCGGGATCGGCTCCGGCTCGACCAGAAAGATACCTTCGATTTCTAGCGCGGTGATGATCATGACGTACCCGGCCGACAACACACTGACAAGCGAGCGATAGCGCAAATGAAGGCAAGCGTCTTCCCCCTGCCACCCACCGCCGAGCCGGTGCCCGAGCGTCAGCACATGCTCTGCTGCCGCTCGTGCGGCGCCGCGCTTTCAACCGTCTTCGTCGATCTCGGCGTGCAGCCGATCTCGAACCGGTTTCGCTCGGCTGCCGACCAGTCGAAGCCCGAGACGTTCTATCCGCTTCGCGCTTTTGCCTGCGATGCCTGCAAGCTGGTGCAGTTGCAGGATTTCGGCACGCCGGATGAGCATTTCAACGATGACTATGTCTACTTCTCGTCATTCTCGACGAGCTGGCTCGAGCATGCGCGGCTCTATGCGGGCTCGATGATCGAGCGCCTGAAGCTCGACGAAACCTCGTTCGTCGTCGAGATCGCGAGCAATGACGGTTATCTGCTGCAGAATTTCGTGAAGGCGGGCATACCCTGTCTTGGCGTCGATCCGGCGGCCAATTGCGCCGCCGCCGCCCGGCGTCAGTTCGGCGTCGAGACTCATGTCGGTTTTTTCGGTGTCGATACGGCGCAGGCGCTTGTCGGTCAGGGCCGGCAGGCCGATCTCATGGCTGCGAACAACGTGCTCGCCCATGTGCCGGACATCAACGATTTCGTGGCCGGCTTCAAGATTCTGCTGAAGCCAGCGGGCGTCGCCACCTTCGAGTTTCCCCATCTCCTCGAACTGATGCGGCACACGCAGTTCGACACGATCTATCACGAACATTATTCCTATCTTTCGCTGACCGCGCTTGAGCCCCTCTTCGCGCGCCACGGACTCGAGATGTTCGATGTCGAGCGTCTGTCGACCCATGGCGGTTCGCTTCGCCTCCATGTCGGTCATGCGGGCCGCCGGCGCGCATCACCGGCCGTGGACGCACTTCGTCGCGATGAGGCGAAGGCCGGGCTCGGCCGCATCGAGACCTATGCCTCCTTCGGCGCGGAGGTCGTCGCTCTGAAGCGGCGTTTTCTCGCTTTGCTCGGCGCGATCAAGGACGCGGGCAAGACGATCGCCGGCTACGGCGCACCGGCCAAGGGCAATACGCTGCTCAATTTTTGCGGCGTTCGGACCGATTTCGTCGATTTCACCGTGGATCGCAATCCTGCCAAGCAGGGCCTGTTCCTGCCCGGTGTCGCAATCCCCGTCCTTGATGTAGCCGCCATCCGGCGCGCGAGGCCTGATTACGTGCTCATTCTGCCATGGAATTTGCGCGACGAGATCGTTGCCGACCTGTCCTTCATTGCGGATTGGGGAGGGCGGTTCATCGTCGCCATTCCTGAGCCGCACATTGTCGAAACGTGCTAGCGCGTGCCGGTCGATCCTGATTTCTGGCGCGGCAAACGTGTTCTCCTCACCGGCCATACCGGTTTCAAGGGGAGCTGGGCCGCGCTCTGGCTGGCCCGGATGGGGGCGAACGTCACGGGTCTCGCCCTGCCGCCGCCCGATGGCGACAGCCTTTTTCGCCTCGCCGACATCAGCCGATCGGTCGACTCTCATCTTGCCGATATTCGCGATGCTGACGGCGTCAGAGCGGTCGTCGAGGCGGCGCGGCCGCATCTCGTCCTCCACATGGCGGCGCAGCCGCTCGTGCGCCGCTCGATCGCGGAGCCTGCCGCCACTTTCGCCGTGAACGTCATGGGCACGGTCCATCTGCTCGACGCCCTGCGCGCGTCTCCCGGCCTCGAAGCCGTGCTGATCATCACGACCGACAAGGTTTATGAAAACGCCGAACTCGGCCGTCCCTTCGCCGAGCAGGACGCGCTCGGCGGCCGCGACCCTTACG
The DNA here is from genome assembly GCA_019753285.1 of Beijerinckiaceae bacterium. Classification (GTDB taxonomy): domain Bacteria; phylum Pseudomonadota; class Alphaproteobacteria; order Rhizobiales; family Beijerinckiaceae; genus JAIELD01. The sequence goes on from JAIELD010000069.1 coordinate 15,252, forward strand.
CCGCCTCCAAGGCTGCCGCCGAGATCGCGACCAGCGCCTATGCCCGAACCTATTTCCAGGCTGCCGGCGTTCCGGTTGCGACAGCGCGCGGCGGCAACGTGATCGGCGGCGGCGACTTTGCCGAGGACCGGCTCATTCCCGACATCTACCGGGCGATCGCAAGCCGGCGTGATCTCGTGCTGCGTTACCCCGAGGCGACCCGTCCCTGGCAGCACGTGCTCGATTGCGTCGCCGGTTATCTTGTCTACCTTCAGCGCCTCGCGAGCGGCATTCCGCTGCCGCGGGCGCTCAACATCGGCCCCGAGGCCGGCGATGGCGTACCGGTCCGCATCATCGCGGAGGCGATGCTAAAAGCGCTCGGCGCGGAGGCGAGCTGGGTGCAGGAGAGCGGCGACTTTCCGCATGAGGCGAAGCGCCTGACGCTCGATACCGCGCTGGCGCGTGCCACGCTCGACTGGCGGGACCAGCTTCCCGGAGAAAAGGCGATCGGCGCGACCGCCGACTGGTATCGGGCTTTTGCCGTAGGCGCCGACATGCGCGCGCGAACGCTTGGCGAGATCGAAGCTTATGAACGGTCGGCGGTAGCCGGCTGAGCGTCAGGCAGCCCTGATCGCCTCGACCGCCGGGTCATCGCTCCAGAGCTTCCACGGCGCGGTGTTGCCGTCCCACAGGCCCTGCAACAGGCGCAATTCGCGTAAGGTATCGACGCATTGCCAGAAGCCCTCATGGCGATAGGCCCCGATGCGCCCTTCCTTTGCGAGGTTTTCATAAAGAGCATGTTCGAGCGCGGCTGCGTCGCCGCCGCGCGCCAGATAGTCGAAGCTCTCCGGCTCGAGTATCGCGAACCCGCCATTGATCCAGCCTTCGCCGGTCTGCGGCTTTTCGGCGAAGCCCGTCACCGCATCGCCGTCGAAGCTGATGCCGCCGAAGCGCGCCGGCGGGCGCACGGCGGTGATCGTCGCCGTCTTGCCGTTTGCCTTGTGGCAGGCAACCAGCGCCGAGAGATCGACGTTCGAGACGCCGTCGCCATAGGTGACCATGAAGGGTTCGTCGCCTATATGGGGCTTCAAACGCAATATGCGGCCGCCCGTATTGGTGTCGAGGCCGGTGTTGACGATGCGCACGCTCCAGCTCTCGGTCTTGGGCGCGAAATGCATCATCTCGCCCTTGCGGCTGTCCACGTAAAGATCGCCTGCGAGCTGCGCTTCTTCATAAAAAAAGCGCTTGATGACGTCGACCTTGTAGCCGCCGGCGATCAGGAAATCATCATAGCCCTGCGCGGCGTAGATCTTCATCACATGCCAGAGAAGCGGCCGGCCGCCGACATCGATCATCGGCTTCGGTTTGGTGTCGGATTCCTCCGAGATGCGCGTGCCGCGCCCGCCTGCCAGAATGATGACGCGCATGGTTTTCCCCTGTTGCGTTCGGTGACGCTGCGTCACGATCTGACAATAGGGTTAAATTATATTGAAGGCGCTGCCGCTAGGGCCATGGCATCGCGCGATTTTGCCGGCTTGTCCCTGGGCCGGGCAACGATCGTCTTCACCATGAGCAGCATGGCGCGGCGCGGACCATCGGCGAGCTGCCGCCGCGAGCGGCAGCGGAAGCCCGCCGTTCGGTAGAGGCGAATCGCACCGCCATTGTCGCTCTCGACCATCAGCCCG
>JAIELD010000070.1 GCA_019753285.1 Beijerinckiaceae bacterium
AACGCGGAGGTCGCGCAACACTTGCTCGAACGACCCGATCCGCCACTGGCCGACGTACGCGAGATCCTGGCCGATGTCATCGCCGACGACGAGCGCGCCGGAGGGATCATCCAACACATGCGGACGATGCTGAAGAAGCAGCACGTCCACCGATTTGTGCATCTTGCCGTGCGCCCGGTGCCGCATGCCATGGGCTTTGGCGTAGTCGCCCATCTTGCGGATGTTGCGCTCGAGCGCATCGAGATCGAGGATGAGGCACGGGGTCTGGATCTCGTCCTCGCGCATGCCTGGCACTGCGGGAACGTCGTAGCCGACCTCCAGGCCGGTAAGCTTGACTTCCATGTTCATGTCACGTCCTCCCTTGAGATGATTGCGGCAATCGGCGCAAATTCCTTACTGCCACGGCAGTTTGTCGAGATCGACATTGCCGCCGGTGATGATGACCCCGACGCGTTTGCCGGCGAAGACGTCGCGGTTCTTCAGGATGGTCGCCAGCGGCACGGCGCAGGACGGCTCCATCACGATCTTCATGTGCTTCCAGGTGAGCTTCATCGCAGCGATGATCTCCTCCTCCGAAGCCGTGAATATGTCCGTCACGTGATGGCTGACGAAGTGCCAGGTCAGATCCTTCAGCGGCACTTTCAGCCCGTCTGCAATGGTGTTGGGCGCGTCGTCCGCGATGATATGCCCTGCTTTGAAACTGCGATAGGCGTCGTCCGCCTGCTCGGGTTCTGCGGCATAGATGCGGATCTTCGGCGCCAGTGCCGACAGGGTGAGGCAACTGCCCGAGATCATGCCGCCGCCGCCGATCGGCGCGATGACGGCATCGAGACCGTCGACCTGCTCTATCAGCTCTTTGGAGCAGGTCCCTTGTCCCGCGATGACGCGCGGGTCGTTGTAGGGATGGACAAACTCGGCACCGGTCTCGGCCACGACCTCGGCGAACACCGCCTCGCGAGAGGTGGTTGAAGGCTCACATTCGACAACCCTGCCGCCATAACCGCGAACGGCGTCCTTTTTGGCCTGCGGCGCCGTGCGCGGCATGACCACGGTGCAGGGAATGCCGCGCCGACCGGCTGCATAGGAAAGGCATGTGCCGTGATTGCCGGACGAGTGCGTCGCGACGCCCTTTGCCGCCTCGGCATCGCTCAGGCCGAAGACAGCGTTCGAGGCGCCTCGCGCCTTGAAGGCACCCGCCTTCTGGAAGTTTTCACACTTGAAGAACAGCTCGGCACCGCTGAGCTCATCCATCACGCGCGAGGTCAGGACCGGCGTCCGATGGATATGCGGCTTGATGCGCTCATGGGCGATAAGCATGTCGGCAAGAGTCGGGATGATCATGGGGCGCGGCTTTCAGGCGGCAGCGAGAACGTTGGAGGCGGCGACGGCGCCGCGATAATGATCCTGCGCCGCGGCAACGCCCGAGCCAAGCCGGATATTGAGCCCAAGATCGACCATGACCATCTCGGCCGTGGCAATGCCGGCAAGCGCCATGACATCAGACATGCTGCCGAGGTGGCCGATGCGGAACACCTTGCCGGACACGTCGCCAAGCCCGACGCCGAAAGCAACGTCGTATTTGCGCATGGCATGGGAAACAAGATCGTTTGCGTTGAAGCCGGCCGGTGTCTGAACCGCTGACACCGTATCCGAATAGAGGCTCTCATGCCGCGCGCAGAGTTCGAGGCCCCAGGCCTTCACCGCGGCGCGAATGCCGGCCGCAATCCGATGATGCCGGGCAAACACCTTGTCGAGCCCTTCCGCGAGCAGCAATTCGGTCGAAAGCTTCAGCCCGTTGAGGAGGCCGACCGCCGGCGTGTAGGGATAGCCGCCGACTTCATAGCTCTTCTCCATGTCGCGAACGTCGAAGAAGCTTCTCGGCAGTGTGGCGCTTGCGGTTGCTGCCATAGCCTTCGGCGAAAACGCGATGATGGCGAGCCCGACTGGCAGCATGAAGCCCTTCTGCGAGCCGGTGACGGCGACATCGACGCCCCACTCATCCATGCGGAAGTCCATCGAGCCGATCGAACTCACGCCATCCACGAGCAGCATTGCCGGATGGCGGGCGGCGTCGAGTGCGCGGCGGACCGCGGCGATGTCGGAGCGAACGCCGGTCGCGGTCTCGTTATGGGTCGCGAGTACCGCCTTGATGCTGTGACCAGCATCGGCACGAAGGATTTCTTCGTAACGGTCGGCGGGAAGGCCCTCGCCCCACGGCGCATCGACGATCTCGACATCGAGCTGATGGCGTTGGCACATGTCGATCCACCGCCGGCTGAACATGCCGTGTCGCGCGGCAAGGATGCGGTCGCCCGGAGACAGCGTGTTGCAGATCGCCGTTTCCCAGCCGCCCGTTCCGGTGGCCGGGAAAATGAAGATTTCGGCGCGATCGCTCTTCATCACCTTCTTCACGCCGGCGATTGCAGGCCGCAGGATTTCCGCAAACAGAGGAGAACGGTGGTCGAGCGTCGGCATGTCGACCGCCTTGCGCAACACCTCCGGCATATTGGTCGGACCGGGAATGAAGACCGGGTTCTGGGCATGCATGGCGGGCGTCTCCTGATATTATTTGGGAAACGGTAGCACGCGCTTTGCTCGAGGCAATTTTTTTTCAAAAAGTTTTTTAGTCAGGCGTCGGTCGAACCATCCGTCATCAGGAGCGGACCTCGGCACAATCCGCATGGCGGCGCCGATCCTCAAGTCGTGATATTCGGCTGACGCTTGCGCCAGCATGCGATCGCTGCCCGGTAAAATATTCGCCAGCGTGGCGACCTCAGAGCTATCTCGAAACGCGCCACGAACATTGCCACCTTTGATAGCCCGAGATAAGCGGATCAACGCTCGAATGTTCGGTCGTTTTTGGCCCGCTTCAGATCAGCCGACTGCATGCCGGTTTTCATTGATTGGATAGATTGGTTGTTTTTGTACAGCCGAGCAAACTTGAACATCGCGACATCTCGAGACACACAGTCTCTACCAGTTTGCGGCCCAGCTCCAATGATGGCGGATCGGCTCAAGCGATAAACTGCCGACCTTTTTAGCTTCGCCCAAGCGCATCAATAGGGCCCGAAGCCAGGCATTCGAGAATTCGCTTCAGTGCTGCGATGTTGTTGTCGTCTTCGGTGGTCACGAGCGCGTCCTGCAGCACTTCGCGGATGTCCTCGGCCTCGATCTGCTCCATTTGCCAGTTTGGATACAAACGCTCGCGCTTTTCCTCGCTCCGGTCCAGGGCAACGACATCATGATGGCGAGGATCGCCATGCAGGCTCGCGATCAGGCTCTGTATCTGGGCAGGCGGCCCCTCGATCCATTGGAAGAAAACGCCGCTGTCGAAAACCAACATCCCGGTAATGCCGCGGGCGAGATTGCGGCGTTGAGCCGAGGCGACGATGCGCCTGACCTCGGTATCGTCGACGCCTTCCGCGGCACGACTGCAGTAAACGAAAGTTTGGAGCGTCAGTTCGGCGTCGTCCAAGTCAGAGTTGCCTGGATAGCCGGGTTCGTCAAACATGGATTAGCTCGCTGAAGACAGGGCAATGCGTGGTGCGCAAACTTCGGGTAACGCATTGATCCTAGCTGGGCAAGAAAGCATTGGATCGATGCCATTCTCTGATGCGCCCTGACTCGATCGCCCGAATTTTTGACGCTTGTTTTTCACATTTTCGGGCGAGGAGATTATCAAAGGCAAGGCCGGATCAGAGATGAGGCACGCGTGATGCGGACGCCAATGCAACCAGACGGCGACCCTCTATAACGGCCGACGCTCCATCGCGTGCTGTCGCATCGGCACCGAGGTCGGCCGAAAGGCCAGGCCGCTGGCTGAGTATGGGACCGCCCACCATAATAGCCGGCATGGCATTGGCTGTCGTCTTCCGGATATTGCCGATCAGCCTTTTCAAGGTCGGCAGCAATTCTTCGCAACTGACGGACAAACCAATCATGGCGAAAGACTCGCGCGAGGTCAGTTCGACCAATTCTTGCTCGGTTGCCCCCGGCATCGTCCAGACATCCCAGCCGTCACCGCGAAAGAACTGATCGACCAGCAGGAGGCTGAAAATGTGGCTCTCCCCAGGAGTTGTGGCCAGCAGAACGCGATGAGCAACCTTATTTGGCTCGAAGATCGGTGTTAAAGTGCCCGAAAGTGACCTGAGGATCTGGTGCAATCTTTGAATTGCAAGCGCCACCTCCATGAAATCAACATCGTCCTCTTCCCACATTTCGCCCAATCTTGCGGCGGCGGGGGCGAGCAGATCGAGCATCAGCGTTTCAATGGGAACGCCTTTGTCGCGGAGCGAAGCGGTCAGCGCGATGGCTTCTTCGAGTTTATCTTCGAGAATAATGTCACCGAACCGGGCAATCTCTTCCGCCGTGATTGCAGCGCCGCTGATCGCTTGGCGCTCGCGACGCGCGCCATCATTGCGATGAGCGAGCACCAATCTTGGAATGATCTCGGCTTCAATCGTGTGAGTGAAGTCAAGCCCGGGCTTCCAGCTTGTGTCGATGTGCGGCAGATGATTGACGGCGGCAAGAAAGGCATAACGAGCCGCGTCGTTGCTGCTGACATCCCCGCAATCGCCTGCATCTGAACCTTGATCAAAATCTGTCATGGCATCATCCTGAAGCGCCTGATCCTGTCCGGATAGAAATTGCTGGCGCTGCCTGCCGGAAGACGGAGCCGATTACAAAAGCGCATGCTGCACGCCTGGAAACGTTGAACGTCCAACCAGGCGACATCGCAGGACGCGAGCGGATGGCCCCACGTTCGCAACGTATGCTGCAGAAGGTAAACGCTGCAACCGCCGCCAGCCAAGTTTTACCCGACTGCGACAAAAATCACGATGAAATCCTGATTGTCGAAACACCGAGCATGGGTTGCGGATTTTGACAGGAGACGGAAACAGCCCCGGCTCGCTGCATTTGCCGCTGATACGCACGACCACCGAGGCAGTGCTTGGTTTATCTCCCGATGCTTCCAGGACAGCCATTTATGACGACGGGCCGCACGCGCTGACACATTCGCTTGTGCTTGACGTTGACGGCGGGCCGACGGCTGCGCTTGGTGCGAACGCCATGTGAAGCCATGACTTGACGATCAATTCGCCAACTCGAGCATGACCTCGTTCCGCCGCAAGAACGGCAATGTCCAAGGCGGATCATAAAACGCAAGCAAGGGCTGTCCGACAGTCACACGCCCGTGCTCCGAGGCGTACCGACGAAGCTCTTGTGTATGGTCTTCAATTGCATCGTCGCTTCCGAAGCCGGAAAATGTGATGGCGACAAAACGGCGAGACGGCAGGGGTTTCAGGCTCACGCGCCGGTCGTTCGGTTTTGGCAATGTCTCAATCGTCGACGATTTCGGCATGATGAAGCGCACGACCCAGGCGGTGCCCGCACCCTGCTGCGTCACCGGCGCTGTCATGGCGATCGTCTGCTTCTGCTGCTGAACGGGTGCCGTCATCGCAATCTTGGCGTTCGGCTCGTTTGCGCCGAAGATATAGGCCGCGATCAGTCGGAAGCCCTCGCGGATGGCGGCAACACGCTCGCCTTCGACAACCGCTTCCGCGGCGATCATCGGTCCATAGGAACGAATTTCGATTGAACCTGCGACACTCTCGATTTTGTATTCGGGTTGTTCGACACGGCTCATGATCGGGCCTGCGCTGGCAATGGCAACGAGAAACAGCGCCAAACCCCCGGCTCATGCGTTTTCATGCTGACTGGTCAGCAAGAGGCTATCGCTAAAAGCCGCTGCATTGCTTCAGCCGATTGCTGCCTTGCACCAGAGACCAAGTCGGCGGCATTAATGGACCAGCGGGCTGCCGCCACTTGCAGGCCGACGGGCAAAAGGCACACCAATCAGCGCCAGCGCCGTCAGCACGGCGACAACGAGCCATGCCTCATTGATCGCTGCAGTGAGCGCCGCCGTCTCGATGAGAGGCTGAATGGCAGCTTGCACCGTGCCTTCACTTGCGCCGCTTGCAACGCTTGCGATGAGTTCGGGCGTCAGGCCGACGAAGCGCATCGCAGCCTCATTGCCCGACTGCACCTGCTTCATCAGCAATTCAGCCTCGACCGGCGAGCGGGTGAAGATGATGGTGTCGATCATCGCTATCCCCATCGCTCCACCGAGATTGCGCATCAAGTTGAACAGACCGCTCGCGTCAGGCACGCGCTCCGCGCCGAGATTGCCAAGCGCCAGCCGCGTCGGCGGCAACAGGCAAAACATGATCGCCGATCCTCGCAGGATCTGGGGCCAAAGCATGCCGTCGAAGTCGGTCTGCGGAGATTGCCCGGCGCTCAGCGCGAGGCCTGTTGCTAACACGGCAAAGCCGGCACCCGTGAGCACCCGCGCATCAACGCGCTGTTCGAGAACCACGGCAACAGGGGCCATGACAAGTTGCGCGCAGCCGGTGACCAGCATGATGGTGCCAATTTCCAGCGCATTGTGCGCCCTCACGAATGCCAGAAAGATTGGCATGAGATAGACCGAGCCAAACAACCCGATCCCAAGCACGAAGCTCAGAACGCATCCAACCGCAAAGCTCCTGTCGGCGAAATTGGTCAGATCCGCCAGCGGGCGTGCGGCGCCAAGGGTTCGCCTCACGAAGAGGACGGCGCTCGTTGCCGAGAGCGCGATCAAGCTCAGGCTGAAGCCGGAGATCCAGCCCCGCTGCGGCGCTTCCTTCAAGGCGATTTCGAATGCGGCGAGCGCGACCGCGAGCGAGGCCAGCGCCACGAGATCGATGCTGAGCAAATCGTCGAGCGAAACGGCGCGACGCGGAAGCATCGCCGTAGCAATGACGGCCGATACAATGCCTGGTGCTACGTTGATGAAGAAGAGCCAGTGCCAGGAAATGGTTTCTGTAATCCAGCCACCGACGATCGGACCTATCGTTGGCGCGAGAACCGCAAGCACGCCGCCCAGGGTCGTTGCCAGCCCCTGCTGCCGGATCGGAAACAGCAGAAAGACCGCGGAAAACACCGCCGGGATGAGCGTGCCGCCTGAAAAACCCTGCAGGATGCGCCACACGATGAGCCCGGTGAAACTTTGGCTTGTGCCACAACCGATGGAAGCGAGCGCGAAAACCGAAATAGCACCAACGAAGAGCCAGCGCATTCCGAATGCGCGCGTCAGAATGCCGGTGAGCGGTATCGCGATCACTTCGGCGATCAGATACGCCGTCTGAACCCAGCTCATCTGGTCCGGCGCGATGTCGAGCGCGGCTTGGATGGTCGGCAAGGAGGTCGCTACGACCTGAATGTCGAGTATGGCCATGAACATGCCGACGCACATCATGGCAAAGCCAATCCAGGCCGAGACCGCCGCGTGCGTGTCCTGCGCCGGCGGTGCGTTCAGTTGCTTATCCTCCGTCTCAGGTGGATGCATGAGAGGACCCATCAAGAGCACCCTGTTCCGCATGGATTCGAACAACCAGCAGCGCCGCATTCATCAGCGAGAACCAAAGCGCAAACCAGGGCAAGCCGAGGCAGAGCGGGAGGACCGCGATCTCGCCGACGACCACCACATAATTGGGATGCCTGATCAGACGGTACGGACCGGTCGACACCAACGGCGCGTTGGGGAGGATGATGATGCGGGTTGTCCAGCGGTTGCCCAACGTTAAAAGCACCCAGATTCGCAAACATTGCAGACCGAGAAACACGACCAGCCAGGTCATATGCAATTCGTGACCCGCGCCAAGCCACCAGAGCCCGATCAGCCAAACCGTATGCAACCCGACGATGAGCGGATAATGACCCGGGGCTACTTCATAAGCGCCGCGCGCCAAAAGGGCCGCAGTATGACGTCGGGCTAGCCAAAGCTCGAATAGCCGCTCTGCAGTGACCAGCGCGAGCAACAAGACCGACGGGACAAGCAGAGGTTGGATCATGCAGCGTGCCTCAGCGAGGCACAACTCGCGGTAAAGCCCGGACCCATGGCTGTCAGCAGGCTGCGATCCGGCAGTCCGGAAGCGATGCTGCGTTCGAGGACAAAGAGCGCCGTGGGCGCGGACATATTGCCGAACTCCGACAGAACCGCGCGTTCATGATCCAGTGTGCCTTGGCCGAGCGACAGCGCCCGCTCAAGCGCGCTGACGACCTTCTTGCCGCCGGGATGGCAGATGAACCGGTCGATGTCGGACAGATCGAGGCCATGGCGCGCCAGGATGCCGGCCAAGGCGGGTCCGATACGGGCTTCGGCAAAAGGAGGGATGGCGCGATCGAAAATCACTCCGAAGCCCAGCGGATCGACGTCCCATCCCATGATGCCGAGCGTGTCCGGCCACAGGTGCTGCCCGCTCATTTCGACCGAGGCAAGGCCTTCATCCGCCACGCGCAAAACGCAGGCCGCGGCTCCATCGCCGAACAGCGCCGTCGCTACGATATTGGCCTTGCTCAGGACGTCCATCCGGAACGAGAGGGTGCAGATTTCGACAACGACGAGCAGAACCACGCTGCCAGGCCTGGCCTCCGCCAATCGCGAAGCAACCGCCAATCCGGAAACGCCTCCCGCACAGCCAAGGCCAAAGATCGGCACGCGCTCCACGTCCTCGCGAAATTTGAGGTGGCGCGCAGCATGCGCCTCAAGGCTCGGCGTCGCTATACCGGTGGAGGATACAGTCACGATGGTATCGACATCGGCGGCGCTCAAGCGAGCTTCATCCAGCGCCCGCGCCGCGGCCATATTGAAAAGTTCTACTGCGCCTTCGATGAAAGCCGACGTCCTCTCGCGCCAGCCGAGAGGCTGAAGATACCAGTCAAGAGGTTTGACCGCATGCCGTTTCAAAATCCCGGCGCTCTTGTAGACGAGGGCCATGCGTTCGAACCCGTCCATTCGATCCGCAAACTGGTCTTGTGCAGCGCTCGCAACATCCGTCTGGAGAATGACGTTGCCTGGAACGCAGGTCGCCAGAGAAATGATGTTTGCGTGCATGCTGGGCTGGGCCTTAAGCGAATTGGAGCGGAAGATTGGAAAAGAAGGGAGACGAAACGATAAGAGGGCCGATTGCTGTCAAGCTCGGCCCCCCTCGTTGATTGCTACCTACGCGGAAGTTGAGCCTAACTTATTTAGGCAGCAGCACCTTATCGATGACGTGAATAACGCCGTTCGACTGCTTTACATCCGCGATGGTGACGGTCGCAACACCACCCTTTTCGTCCGTGAGCGTGATTTTGTCGCCATTTGTCATGGCGGTCAGCATGCAACCACCAACGGTCTTCACCATATGCTTGCCGCCATCGTCCTTGATCATTTTGTTGATTGCCGTCGACATAGCGTCCGCGGCGACGACGTGACAGGTCAACACCTTCGTCAGTGCCGCCTTGTTTTCAGGCTTCAGCAGCGTATCGACCGTCCCGGCTGGCAGCGCATCGAACGCAGCGTTCGTCGGGGCGAAAACCGTGAAAGGACCCTTGCCGGACAAGGTCTCGACAAGCCCAGCCGCTTTGACGGCCGCGACCAGTGTGGTGTGATCCTTCGAGTTGGCGGCATTCTCGACGATGGTCTTGCTGGGCGACATGGGCGCGCCGCCTACGATCGGGTCGCTTGCCCATACAGCTGTCGATCCCGCCATGGCGACGGCGACGGCTGCTGCGATTGTCAACTTTGTTTGCAAAATCATGATGTGCTTTCCAGATGTCGTTTGCGCAGGATGTCCTGCAACCGACGTCTCAGATACTCGCCGCACCCATCAAAAGTTTCATGTTGTCGGTGTCGCACCAGCGTTACGCCATCTCGCAAGTGCCAAGCCCGTCATGGTCAAGGTCCTTCATCGATAGCCCGCATTTAGCCGTCGAGGCTTCAAGGCCACGACCGACCGTCTCGCAATGCAAAGGCATCTTGCAGAATGCGACAGCAACGCACTGGAGGGCCTATATGGGGGCAGGAACCTGACGTCAGCTCCATGGCGAGAGCGAAGATAAGCAGATGGTCTGCCGCGTCATAAAATACCTAAAGCTGGTGTTCACAAATCCGGCGGCAGGCCGCTCATCCGTGTCTGCATGAACGGTCTCGCATCGCCCTGTTGATGGAGTCTGCGATCCCTGCGCGCACCAGACGATCGCTTCAATGCCTTCGAAATTGCGCGTCACGCCCCCCATCGTCCTTATGAATTCCTTACGCCGGCTGCCATCCTTCCCTATCGAAAGCTGATCCCGCTTCAGCGACCTTGTGTCGATCCCATCGACAGAAGGACATTTTCCCTTGGGCGACATCATCTTCGCGGGCCTCGGGGCCTGCCTCATCCTTGCGATGATGGCCTACGCCATCGCGCTCGACCGCATCTGAGGGCGCAGCCATGTTCGAGCCCCTCCTCGGCCTCGCGGTCGCACTCGCCCTCGGCGTCTACCTCGTCGTCACGCTGCTGAAGCCCGAACGCTTCTAGCGCGGTCCGCCCCATTTCCCTCGTCCGCTCTCGGAGTCCATCGCCATGACCGTTACCGGCTGGCTGCAGATCGTCCTCGTTCTCAGCGTCGTCATTCTCCTCGCCTATCCGCTCGGCCTTTACATGGCGCGCGTGTTCAAAGGCGAGCACACATTCCTGTCTCCGCTCCTGCGCCCTGTCGAAACGGGGTTTTACCGGCTTGCCGGCGTCAGGCCGGATCAGGAGCAAGGCTGGCTCGCCTACACGCTCGCCATGCTCACCTTCAGCCTGTTCGGCTTCCTCTCGCTCTATCTCATCCTGCGGGTGCAGGCATACCTGCCTTACAACCCGCAGGGTTTCGACAACGTGCCGCCGGACCTCGCCTTCAACACGGCGATCAGCTTCCTCACCAACACCAACTGGCAGGCCTATGGCGGCGAGACCACCATGAGCCACTTCACGCAGATGGCCGGGCTCGCGGTGCACAATTTCCTTTCGGCTGCGACCGGCATCGCCCTTGCCCTTGCCGTGACCCGCGCCTTCATGCATTCGGGCCTCGCGACGCTCGGCAATTTCTGGGTCGACCTCACTCGCACGACGCTCTACGTGCTGCTGCCCTTGTCGATCCTGCTCGCCATCGCCTTTCTCGCCACCGGCGTGCCGCAGACGCTCGCCGGATCCGTCGATGTCACCACGCTCGAAGGCGCCAAGCAGACGATCGCGCTCGGCCCGATCGCCAGCCAGGAGGCGATCAAGCAGCTCGGCACGAATGGCGGGGGCTTCATGAACGCCAACTCGGCCCATCCTCTTGAGAACCCGACCGCGATCTCGAACTACCTGCAGATCATTGCCATGCTGCTCGTCTCCTCGGCGCTGGTGATGACCTTCGGCGAGATGGTCGGGCGTCGCCGCCAGGGCTACGCGCTTCTCGCCGCCATGTTCACGCTGCTGATCGCCGGCGTCGCGCTCACCTATTGGGCCGAGGCGAACGGAACGCCGGTACTCGCCGCCGCCGGTGTCGATCCGGCCGGCGGCAACATGGAGGGCAAGGAAGTTCGCTTCGGCACCGCCATGTCCGCCCTCTTCGCCGCCGTGACGACCGGGCTGTCCTGCGGCGCGGTCAACGCGATGCACGCCTCGCTGACACCGCTTGGCGGGCTCGTGCCGCTGCTGCTGATCCAGCTCGGCGAGGTTCTGCCGGGCGGCGTTGGCTCGGGACTTTATGGGATGGTGGTGTTTGCGATCCTCGCCGTCTTCGTCGCGGGGCTGATGGTCGGCCGCACGCCTGAATTCCTCGGCAAGAAGATCGAAGCGCGAGAGATGAAGCTCGCCATGCTGGCGGTGCTGATCCTGCCCTTCGCCATTCTCGGTTTCTCGGCGGTCGCAGCCGTCTTGCCGGCGGCGCTGTCGAGCCTCGCCAACGCCGGGCCGCACGGCCTCTCCGAAATCCTCTATGCCTATTCATCAGCCGCCGGCAACAATGGTTCCGCCTTCGCCGGCCTCAGCGCCAACACGCCCTGGTTCAACACCACGCTCGGCATCGCCATGGCGCTCGGTCGCTTCGCCTATGTGGTGCCGGTCATGGCGATCGCCGGTTCGCTCGCGGCCAAGACGCGGGTGCCGGTTTCCGCAGGTACGTTCCCGACCGACACGCCGCTCTTCGTCGGCCTGCTCGTCGGCGTGATCCTGATCCTCGGCGGCCTGCAATTCTTTCCGGCGCTCGCGCTCGGCCCGATCGTCGAGCAGGTGCTGATGGTCGCAGGCAAGACCTTCTGATGCCGCGTTCCAATCGGCCCGGCGTCGCCGGGCCGCGATGAACCACAGTCTTGACACCGAAAGTCACCCCAATGTCCGCGCTTTCCAATTCCGCCAGCCCCGCACCGCCCTCGCTGTTCGATGGGCGCATTCTCATCAGCGCGCTTCGCGACGCCGTCCTGAAGCTCAATCCGCTACAACTCGTCCGCAATCCCGTGATCTTCGTCACGGAGGTCGTCGCGGCGCTCGTTACCATCCTGTGGGTCCGCGAACTTGCGACCGGCGGCGGCAATCCGGGCTTCTCTGGCCAGATCGCCGCCTGGCTCTGGTTCACCGTGCTGTTCGCGACCTTCGCCGAGGCCGTTGCGGAGGGGCGCGGCAAGGCCCAGGCCGACGCGCTGCGCAAGACGCGCTCCGAGGCGGTAGCCAAGCGCCTCCGCACGCCCGCAGACCACGCATCCTTCGCGCGCATCGCCGCCAGCGAACTGAAGCTCGGCGATCATGTCCTCGTCGAGGCCGGGGACCTCATCCCCGGCGACGGCGAGATCGTCGAGGGTCTGGCGTCCGTCAACGAAAGCGCCATCACCGGCGAATCCGCGCCTGTCATCCGGGAGTCGGGTGGCGACCGCTCGGCCGTCACCGGCGGCACCATGGTGATCTCGGACTGGATCGTCGTGAAGATCACCGCAGCGCCGGGCTCCACCTTCATCGACCGCATGATCGCGCTGGTGGAGGGCGCGGAGCGCCAGAAGACCCCCAACGAGCTTGCGCTTTCCATCCTGCTCTCGGGCATGACGCTGATCTTCCTCATCGCGGTCGTCACGCTCTATGGCCTTGCCGGCTACTCGCAGACCGTCCTTTCCGTCGTGGTGCTCGTCGCCCTGCTGGTGACGCTGATCCCGACCACGATCGGCGGATTGCTCTCCGCCATCGGCATCGCCGGCATGGACCGCCTCATCCGCTTCAACGTCATCGCCACCTCCGGCAGGGCGGTGGAAGCCGCCGGCGACGTCGACACGCTGCTGCTCGACAAGACGGGCACCATCACGTTCGGCAACCGCATGGCGAGCGAATTCCTGCCGGTGCCGGGCGTGGCGGCAGCGGAACTCGCCAATGCCGTCCTGCTCGCGAGCCTCGCGGACGAGACGGCGGAAGGCCGCTCGATCGTGGCGCTGGCGGCCAGCGACTACGGCCTGAAGGAGCCGGATCTCGGCGCGAAGAACCCGACATTCATTCCCTTCGCGGCGCAGACCCGCCTCTCGGGCATCGACATCGAGGGCCGCTCGATCCGCAAGGGCGCGATCGATTCGATCCTCAAGCTCGTGGGTCTTGCCGCTAGCGAAGCGCCGCCCGCCTTCCGCCAGGCCGTCGAGCGCGTCGCGCGCACCGGCGGCACGCCGCTCGGCGTGTGCGAAAACGGTCGCCTGCTCGGCGTCGTTCATTTGAAGGACGTGGTGAAGCCGGGCATCAAGGAGCGCTTCGCGGAACTTCGCGCCATGGGCATCCGCACCGTGATGGTGACCGGCGATAATCCGATCACCGCTGCTGCCATCGCCTCGGAGGCCGGCGTCGACGATTTCCTTGCCGAAGCCACCCCCGAGGACAAGCTCGCCTATATCCGCAAGGAGCAGCAGGGTGGCCGCCTGATCGCGATGTGTGGCGACGGCACCAACGACGCCCCTGCCCTCGCGCAGGCCGATGTCGGCGTCGCCATGCAGACCGGCACGCAGGCAGCACGCGAGGCTGGCAACATGGTCGATCTCGATTCCAGCCCGACCAAACTCATCGAGATCGTGGGGATCGGCAAGCAGCTCCTGATGACGCGCGGCTCGCTGACGACCTTCTCGATCGCCAACGACGTCGCCAAATACTTCGCGATCCTCCCTGCCTTGTTCATCGCGACCTACCCGGAACTCGATGCGCTGAACGTGATGCGCCTCGCTTCGCCTCAGTCGGCAATCCTTTCGGCGGTCATCTTCAACGCGCTCGTCATCGTCGCGCTGATTCCGCTCGCGCTGAAGGGTGTGCCCTATCGCCCGGTCGGGGCGAGCGCGCTGCTGCGGCGCAACCTGCTGATCTATGGCCTCGGCGGGCTCGTCGCGCCGTTCATCGGCATCAAGATCATCGATCTCGCCGTCTCGGCCTTGAGACTGGCCTGACCTTGCATATCCCCTCACAGAGGTATCATCATGTCCCATATCCGCCCCGCCCTCGTCATGCTCATTCTGTTCACGATCTTGACCGGCATCATCTATCCGCTGTCGCTGACCGGCCTCGCCGGCGCGATCCTTGCCAGGGAGGCCGAAGGAAGCCTCGTCGAGGTGAATGGCCAGCGTGTCGGCTCCAGCCTCATCGGCCAGACCTTCGTCTCCGAGCGCTATTTCCATGGCCGTCCGTCGGCCACCAGCGCGCCGGACCCGGCCGATGCGACGAAAACGATCGATGCGCCCTACAACGCCGGCAATTCGAGCGGCTCCAATCTCGGCCCCATCGCCCAGAAGCTGGCAGATCGGCTGAAAGAGGATGGCGAGGCCTTGAGGAAAGCCGGCATCGCCGGACCGCTGCCGGCCGACGCCATCACCGCGTCCGCCTCCGGGCTCGATCCGCATATCTCTCCCGCCTTCGCGTTGCTGCAGGTCGCAAGTGTCGCCAAGGCGCGCAATCTTTCGGAAACGAAGGTCAAGGAGTTGCTGGACGCCCTGATCGAACGCCCCCTGCTCGGCCTGTTCGGCGAACCGCGCGTCAATGTCCTGAGGCTCAACACGGCGTTGGATCGCCTGTCGCCGGCATGATAACCTGACGATCAATGCCAAAGCCCGAGCGCCCGGAGAAACGACCCGATCCTGATGCGTTGCTGGCGCTCGCCGAGCGCGAGGGACGGGGCAGGCTGAAGGTTTTTCTTGGCGCCGCGCCTGGGGTCGGCAAAACCTACGCGATGCTTTCGGGCGCAAGGCGTCTCAAGGCCGATGGCATCGATGTGGTCATCGGTCTCGCCGAGACGCATGGGCGGCAGGAGACGGCTGCTCTTGTCGAGGGGCTGGAGATCCTGCCGCTTCGCTCCAGCGAGTATCGCGGCCGCACGCTTTACGAGTTCGACGTGGATGCGGCGCTCGCCCGCAAGCCCAAGCTCATCGTGGTCGACGAGCTGGCCCACACCAATGCGCCCGAAAGCCGGCATCCCAAGCGCCATCAGGACATTGACGAATTGCTCGGCGCAGGCATCGACGTCTGGACCGCCCTCAACATCCAGCACCTCGAAAGCCTCGCAGACGTCGTCTCCCGCATCACCGGCGTTGCAGTGCGCGAGACGGTGCCGGACACCGTGCTCAAGGCTGCTGACGAGGTCGTGCTGGTCGATATCACGCCGGCCGAACTCATCGAGCGGCTGAATGAGGGCAAGATCTACCTGCCCGACAACGCCAAGCGCGCTGCCGATGGCTTCTTCAAGCCCGGCACGCTCACCGCCCTGCGCGAACTGGCGCTGCGCCGCACGGCCGACCGTGTCGACGATCAGATGTCGGATTACCTGCGCCAGAACGCGATCGAAGGCCCATGGCCGGTCGCCGAGCGCCTGCTCGTCTGCCTCGGCGGCGACGCGCTCTCGGAAAAGGTGGCGCGCGTCGCCGCCCGCCTTGCCTCCGGCCTCAACGCGCACTGGCTGGCGCTCCATGTCGAGCGGCCGGGCGACAAGAACGACGATCCGCGCGCCGTACGGCAGCTCGACCGCAGCTTAAGGCTCGCCGAACAGCTCGGCGCGGAGACGCATCGGCTCTCGGCGGCCGATTTCGCGACGGAGATCGTCCGCTTCGCAAGGGCCGAAAACATCAGTCAGATCATCATCGGCAACGGGCAGCCGAGACGACGCTTCGGCATCCGCCGCCGCTCGCTCGCGGAAACGATCCTGCGGCGGGCGACCGACATCGCCGTCCATGTCGTCACCGATCCGTCCGCGCGGGATGCCGAGCGCAACAGCCTCGCGCAGCGGCTGCGCCAGGCGCTGAGCGGTCGCCGCCTCGTCGGCAGCGCGCTCACGGCGACCACTGCGGTCGCGGCGGCGGTGGGCGTCGGCCTGCTGCTCGGCTATTGGTTGCCGCTGCCGAACCTCTCCATGATCTTTCTTGCCGCGGTGCTGGTCTCGGCGCTCTCCTACGGGCTGCCATCGGCGATCGGAGCCGCGTTCCTGTCCTTCCTCGCCTATAATTTCTTCTTCATCGAGCCCCGCTACACCTTCACCGTCGCCGAGCCGCATGAACTCTTCGCGCTGCTCATTTTTCTCGTGGTCGCGATCGGCACCGGCACGCTCGCAGGCCGGGCGCGGGACCAGAGCGAGATCGTGCGGAGCCGCGCGCGCGCCAGCCAGGCGCTGTCCGATTTTTCGCGCAGGTTGTCCGGCACGGCCGATCTCGAGAACGTCCTCACGGTTTCCGCGACGCATCTCCACGCGACGCTCGGCCTGAAGGTGGTCTACCTCCTGCCGGGACAGGACAGGTTGAACCTCGTCGTGTCATGGCCGCCCGAGGACGATCTCGACCCCGGCGAAGAGACCGCCGCGCGCTGGGCCTTCGAGAAGCGTGAGCCGGCGGGCTGG
>JAIELD010000061.1 GCA_019753285.1 Beijerinckiaceae bacterium
TCCGGCGGGTCGCGTCAGTCGGCGCTCGGCAGCCGGCGCAGCGTGAACTCGATCCGTCCGTCGTCGAGTTCCTGCCAGAACTCGATCTCGGTCATGTAGGCAGCTTTGGGGTACTGATCGAACAGCTCCGCGGCTTTGGCCCGCGCGGCTGATCGCGGCAGGGTGTAGGTGTCACGCCGCCAGTTGCCTGCGTCGACCAGAGCCGACTGGCCCTTGTCGCGCCGCGACTGGTCCCTGCGTCCCGCGAGGCGCTTGGCGACGGCGTTCGGATTGGCCTTCGAAATCTGCATGCGGCACCAAAATAAGACCGTACGGACAGTAACCCGCAACCGCGCGATAGGCGAGTCCGTAAATCAGCCGACCGCACCATCGGCCCCGAGCGTTTCGACGACCGACGAAACGATCGCAGCGACAGCCTGATGACCATCGGGAAAGCCCTGCTCCATCCAGCGCTTCTCGGCAAGCCGCAATGCCGCGCCAAGCAGCGGCCCCGCCTTCACACCTCGCTCCAGAAAAAGACGCGCGCCGAACGGGTTCGCCGGGATCGCAATATGTGGAAGACCGGCCGCGATCTTGGCCGTTTTGCCGCGATCGAACCCTTTCGCGCCGGCAAGGCAAAGCCCGTCGAGCGCCGGCGCCCTGCCGAAGCGATAGAGGATCTGCTCGGCCGGCTCATCGCTCAGCCAGGCCGCCTCGGCGGCGTGGGCGGCGGCAAGCGCGTCGTACTCCTGGTTGGAGAGGCGCAGCCCCTGCTTCATCATCGCGACCGCGTCCGACACGCCCGGCGCCAGCGCAGCGAGCCGGCGCGTCAGGCCCGGCGGCAATCCTGCGGCGGCCTCGATCTCCACTACCTGCCTCAGCCGCTGCACATCGGCGGGCTGCGGCAGCACCGTTTCCAGCAAGCCAGACTGCTGCATCGTCTCGATCGCCGCCACCGCGCCCCTGGCGACGAGGAGCTTGCGCATCTCGTGGCCGACGCGCTCGCGCGACAGGGTCTGAAGCCCTTCACCCAGAGCCGCGCAGGCCGCCGCGCCTCGCTTGTCGATCCGCTCGGAATAAGCGGCGGAAAATCGGAAGAACCGCAAGATGCGCAGATAGTCCTCTCGGATGCGCTGGGACGGTTCGCCGATGAAGCGGACTGACCGCGTCTCGATGTCGGCGCGGCCTCCGGCGTAATCGTGAAGCCGCCCGTCGAGACCGAGCGAGAGCGCGTTGATGGTGAAGTCACGCCGCAGGGCATCGGCGGAAAAGCTGCGTCCGAAGCGCACCACCGCATGTCGCCCATCGGTCTCGATGTCCTCCCGCAGCGTCGTCACCTCATAGGGTTCGCCGCTGGCGACCACCGTCACCGTGCCGTGCTCGATGCCTGTTGGCACGGTCTTGAAGCCGGCGGCTGAGGCGAGCGCCGTCGTCTTCTGCGGCAGCGACGTCGTCGCGATGTCCACCTCGCGCGCATCGAGGCCGAGCAGCGCGTTGCGCACCGCCCCGCCGACGATGCGGCTCTCTTCGCCATCGGCATTGAGCACCTGCATCACCTCGCGGAGGGCCGGGTGCGCAGCATAGAGCGTGCCGAGAAGCTCCGGCGCGGCGCTGCCGTCGCTGTCGGCAGGCAGGCTCACTGAAGCCGCCCCGGGATCAGCTTGCCATCCCGATATTGCGCTGGGACGTAGGTGCCGAGCGTCCTGTCCTCGAAATATCCGATCAGGAGGATGCCGATCGCGGCGCAGACGATACCCGCAAGGATGAGCTTGGGCATGTGCTGCACATGATTCGGGCGCAGCGCGTCGATCGGACGGCCGCGAATGAAAACGATCAGGAAATAGATGAGGAACGGCAGCGCAAACAGCGCCGCCACCTCTGACAGGCTACGCAGCATCAGGCATAGAGCCTTTCATAGAGCAGCCGGATGATCCCGGCGGTGACGCCCCATATATAGCGTTCGCCATAGGTGATTGCGTAGTATTTGCGCATCGCGCCGTTGAACTCGCGCGCCTCGACCTGATGGTTGAGCGGATTCATCAGGAAGCCAAGCGGCACCTCGAAGGCCTCGGTGACCTCCAGCGCATTGAGCACGAAGGGCATGTCGGGCTCGACGAGCGCCACCACCGGCGTGATGTGATAGCCGGTGATCGAGAAATAGGGCGGCATGAAGCCGAGCGGCTGCACCGCCTGTCGCGGCAGGCCGATTTCCTCGAACGCCTCCCGCAGCGCCGCGCGCAGCGGCCCGTCATCATGCGGATCGATGCGCCCGCCCGGAAAGGCGATCTGGCCTGAATGGTTGCGCATGCCGTCTGCCCGCTGCGTCAGCAAGACGGTCGCGCCCTCGGCGCGGGCCACCACCGGAACGAGGACAGCCGCGAGCTTGGCGGCGCTGAACATGCCGGGCTCCGGCTTGATGCGCGCGATGACGTGATCGCCGCTCGGCGCTTCATCCGGCGCGGACGGCTTGCCGGGAAGCCGATCCCTCGCGCGGGCCGCGAAGACGTCAGGCTCGAAATGTTCAGGCCCCCAAATGCCCATCCTTAAGCGTCGGTCCCCTCGCCGCCTTCGAGTTCTTCGGCATGCGCCATCGCAAAGAACGCGCCATCGCTGCAGATGCCGAACATCTCTTCACCATTGACCTCATGGACCGAGCCGAGCGAAACGAGGTCGACATAGAGGGTGCGCGTCAATTTGGCCCAGAGATCGTCCCGCACCATGACATAGGGCTTGAAGCCGCCGCTCACCTGCCGCTCGAAGCGCAGCGGATGAGCACTGCCGACGACGACCTCGTCTCCGACGTTGGTCCGCAGCGAGACCCGCTGCTGACCGCTCTCGCTCGCTGCCTGCATGGAAGTGGCGACGAAGGGCGCGTCCTCGACGCGGATGCCGACCATTTCAACAGGTGTCACAAGCACATAGCGCTCGCCGTCCTTTCGCAGGATCGACGCGAACAGCTCGACCATCGGTTGCCGCGTGATCGGGCCGCCCTGATAATACCAGGTGCCGTCAGCCGCGATGCGCATGTCGATATCGCCGCAGAATGGCGGATGCCAGAGATGGATCGGCGGCTTCCTGCTGGATTTCACCTGCGCGAGGCCTGCCAAGGGTGCGATTTGATCGTCGGTTTGCACGGTTTTTGCCTCTATACCAGCGTACCAAGAGGATATGGGCCTTGCGAGGTCAATTGCAATTCTCGAAATCGCGGCACCGCTGCGGCCCATGTCTATCCCGGACGGCGCGTGGCGGCCGCCATGCTCCCGCCATATCCACTACGCTTTATTGGACCGGTACAAGGAAGATGTGGCGGCGCGCCGCCTTATCGTCCTATAGTTTGAAGCTTCCCGTCGGATCGGGAACAATGGCGACGCGTGGCGGCACGGTAGCATCACTCCGCGCCGGGCCATGATATTCTGGAGTTGGTTCATCCCATGATTTCACCATCCTCGGCCGCTCCGCAGACTGAAAACCTGGCCGATGCCATCGCACGCACTGCCGAGCAGAGCGCCGGCGCGCTGATGAAGGCCCGGGCCGCCATAGGCGAAGTGATCTTCGGTCAGGAAAAAGTGGTCGAGCAGGCGCTCATCACCATCCTCGCCGGCGGCCATGCCCTGCTGGTGGGCGTGCCGGGCCTCGCCAAGACCAAGCTCGTCGATACGCTCGGCACGGTTCTGAGCCTCGACGCGCGGCGCGTGCAATTCACACCCGACCTGATGCCGACCGACATTCTCGGCTCTGAAATTCTTGAGGAGTCGACGGCTGGCAAACGCGCCTTCCGCTTCGTGAAGGGTCCTGTCTTCGCCCAACTCCTGATGGCGGACGAGATCAACCGCGCGAGCCCGCGCACCCAGTCCGCCCTGCTGCAGGCCATGCAGGAATATCATGTGACGGTCGCCGGCGAGCGGCATGACCTGCCGCAGCCCTTTCACGTCCTCGCCACGCAAAATCCGATCGAACAGGAAGGCACCTATCCGCTGCCAGAAGCCCAGCTCGACCGCTTTCTGATGCAGATCGATGTCGGCTATCCCAGCAAGGACGCCGAACGCCGCATGCTCGTCGAGACGACGGGCGCGACCGACGCCAAGGCGAAGCCTGCGCTCTCGACCGAGGATCTGATGACCGCACAGCGTCTCGTCCGCCGCCTGCCGGTAGGAGAGAGCGTCGTCGACGCCATCCTCGATCTCGTCCGTGCGGCCCGGCCCGACGAGAGCAATGAGAAAGGCTCCATCGGCAGCAAGCTGTCATGGGGTCCCGGCCCTCGCGCCAGCCAGGCGATGATGCTCGCCGTCCGCGCACGTGCGCTCCTCGACGGCCGGCTGTCGCCTTCGGTCGATGACGTCATCGCGCTTGCCGAACCGGTGCTCAAACACCGCATCGCGCTCAATTTCGCGGCGCGTGCCGAAGGCGAGACGATTCCGCGCCTCATCGCCCAACTGACGCAGAGACTGAACTGACCATCTGATGGCGACAGCCCGGATTATCGAGAGCAAGTCGAGGGGAGCCGGTGCTGCCAATCAATCGGCCGCGCTCGAACTGGCGCGGTCGATGCCGCGCCTGACCGCCGAGGCGAGGCGCATCGCCTCCACGGCGGCGGCCGGCATCCATGGCCGCAGGCGGGCCGGCCAGGGCGACAGCTTCTGGCAGTTTCGCACCTTTCATTCCGGCGAGTCCTCGAGCCGGGTCGATTGGCGGCGCTCGGCGCGCGACGGCAGGCTCTATGTGCGCGAACGCGAGTGGGAGGCGGCTGAAAACGTCTGGCTCTGGCTCGACCGCTCGCCCTCCATGGCATTCCAGTCGAGCCTTGCGCGCGTCTCCAAGCTCGAACGCACGATCGTGCTCGGCCTTGCCGTCGCGGACATGCTGGTGCGCGGCGGCGAACGCACCGGCCTCTTTCGCCTGACGCCGCCTCAGGCCTCCTACCGCATCATCGAACGGCTCGCCGAGGCTTTGATCCTCGATGCCGAGCGGCTCGACGGCGAGACGATCGAGACAGGCGACCTTCCCGCCCTCTCGCCGATCAACCTGCGGGAGGAGATCATCCTCATCGGCGATTTCATCGCCGATCCCGCGACTCTCGAGAGCCATGTGGCGGCGCTGTCGGCGCGCGGCGGGCGTGGCCACCTCCTGCTGATCGCCGATCCGATCGAGGAAGTCTTCCCCTTCTCGGGCGAAAGCGAGTTTCTGGATCCGCAGGGTGGCGGCGTGTTCCGCGTCGGCGACGCGGCGGGCTTCGCGAAGAGCTACCGCGACCGGATCGCCGCGCACCGCGAAAATCTGCGCCAGATGACCAGCAAGATCGGCTGGACATTCACGATCCACCGCACCGACCGCCCCGCCATCGAAGCGCTCTACGCGCTGATGGCGGTGCTCCACGGCGATGTGATGCGCCCCTCCGCATCCGTCGCGGCGGGCTAGGCCATGCTCGGTCTGCCGCTCGCCTTCGCCTTTCCGGTCCTGCTCGCGACCCTCGCCGCGCTGCCGATCCTCTATTATCTGCTGCGCCTGACGCCGCCGCCACCCCAGCGCATCCCGCTTCCGACCGTGCCGCTGATCCGCGACCTCGAGCCGGAGGATCAGCGCCCTGCCCGCACGCCATGGTGGCTGCTGCTCCTGCGCATGCTCATCGCCGCGCTGATCATCGTCGCGATGGCGGGACCGATCTGGAATCCGGAAACCGCGGGCTCAGCCAATGCGCGCGGCCCGCTCGCCATCGTGATCGACAATGGCTGGTCCGCCGCCTCGGACTGGAAGACGCGCGTCGAGTTCGTCTCGCGCACGCTTGAAGCAGCCGCCGACCGTCCTGTCTTCGTGCGCGGCACGGCGGAAAGCGCCGCGACGATCAGCCCCGGCTCGCCGCAGGCGGCGCTGGAGCGTCTGCGCAGCCTCGCGCCGCAATCCTTCACGCCCGATCGCCGCGCGCAGTTCGCGACGCTGCAGGCTTTCCTCACGCAGAACGCCGATGGGCATATCCTCTGGGTGACCGACGGCATGGCGTCAGGTTCCGACGACGCTGCGCTCGCCGACTTCGCGCGGCTTCTGGGCGCGGGCGCGAGAGACCGCCTCACCGTGATCGCCACCGCGGAGGTGAAGGCGCTCGCGATCGCAGGGACCAACAACGCCGCCGACGCGCTCAATGTCCGCGTGCTGCGGGCGGCCTCGCAACCGGCAGAAGCTGTGAAGAGCGCCGGCATCCTGCGCGCCTATGACCTCAAGGGCCGCGCGCTCGGCGATGCCGCCTTCCGCTTCGACGCCAACGCCACCGAAGCGGAGGCCAGGGTCGAGCTGCCGCTCGAGCTGCGCAACGAGGTCGCCAGGGTCGAAATCCTGAACGAGAACAGCGCCGGGGCCGCCGCGCTGCTCGACGAGAACAACAGCCGCCGGCGCGTCGGCATCGTCAGCGGCGAATCCGCCGATACGGCGCAGCCTCTGGTATCACCCGCCTTCTTCATCCGCCGGGCGCTCGAACCCTTCGCCGATATTCGCGAGCCTTCGCGCGGTGCGGCTGACCCGGTGGCGCGCCTGATCGAGGACGGCGCGACGATGATCGTGCTCGCGGATGTCGGCGCCCTGTCAGGCTCGACCTATGAGCAGCTCACGAAATTCGTGGAGGAAGGCGGCGTTCTCGTGCGCTTCGCCGGGCTGAAGCTTGCCGCGAACTCCGACGATCTCATTCCGGTGAAATTGCGCCGCGGCGGCCGCGTGCTTGGCGGCACTCTCTCCTGGGACCAGCCGCGCAAGCTCGGCAAGTTCCCCGAGGCCGGGCCGTTCGCCGGCCTGACCGTGCCGGACGACATCGAGGTGCAGCGTCAGGTACTGGCCGAGCCGACCGCCGAACTCGCGAGCCGCACCTGGGCGCAGCTCGATGATGGCACGCCGCTCGTCACCGGAGCGACCTTCGGCAAGGGCACGGTCGCGCTCTTCCATGTCACCGCCGATACGACCTGGTCGAACCTGCCGCTCTCCGGCCTGTTCGTCGATCTGCTCCGCCGGCTTGTCGCGACGGCCAATGCCGGGGCGGAGACGGGCGACGTCGCGCCCGCCGACGCCGTCAACGCGAAGACCCTCGCCGCCGCCAACCGCGTCCTCGACGGGTTCGGGCGCTTCCGCTCGCCGCCTGCGACGGCGCGCCCCGTTGCGCGCGGCCGCAACCTGATCGCCACTGAGGACCACCCGGCCGGGTTCTACGGCCCCAATGAAGCCCTGCTCGCCGTCAATGTCCTCGGACCGAAAGACAAGCTCTTGCCGCTGAAACTCGACATCGCGGACGCCACGGTGAGGCCGCTCGAGACGCATCCGCCGCTCGATCTCAGACCACACGCGCTGGTCGCAGCTCTCGCGCTCTTCCTCATCGACGCGCTCGCCGTCGCGCTGATGGGCGGCATGATCGCCGGCATCGCAGGCCGCTTCAGGAGCCGGGCCGGGCTCGGCGCTGCCGCGCTGCTGCTGGCGCTGGCGCTTCCGCTCGCACCGGATGCGGCCCGCGCTGCCGATCAACTGCCGAACTTCCGCCCCGAGGATATCGAGTCCGCATTGGTGACACGGCTTGCCTACGTGCTCACGGGCGACCGCGAAACCGACGAGACGAGCCGCCTCGGCCTCGCCAACCTCACCCGCGCGCTCACCATCCGCACCGCGCTGGAGCCCGGCGATCCGATTGGCGTCGATCTCACCAGGGACGAGCTCGTCTTCTACCCCATCCTGTTCTGGCCGGTCTCGGCAGACCGCCCCGTACCGCCGCCCGCTGCCATCGACAGGATCAACGCCTACATGAAGCAGGGCGGAACCGTGGTGTTCGACACGCGCGACGCGCTTTCCGAGCGGCCCGGCACGACTTACGTGACGCCCGAGACGCGCCGTCTGCGGCAGATCCTCGCCGCGATCGACGTGCCCGATCTCGAGCCGATCCCGCGCGACCACGTCGTCACCAAGAGCTTCTACCTGATCGACCATTTTGTCGGACGCTATACGACCGGCAACACCTGGATCGAGGTGCTGCCGCGCGACAACGGTCCCAATCGGCAGGAGAACCGCCCGGCGCGTGCTGGCGACCGCGTCTCGCCCATCGTCATCACCTCTAACGACCTTGCCGGTGCCTGGGCGATGAACGAGGACGGGCAGCCGCGCTATCCGCTGGTGCCGGGTGAAGGTCGCCAGCGCGAATTCGCGCTCCGCGCCGGCGTCAACCTCGTCATGTACGCCCTCACGGGAAACTACAAATCCGATCAGGTGCATGTGGACGACCTGCTCCAGAGGCTGGGGCAGTAGGCGATGGATCATCTCTCGCTCGGCTTCTCGCCGCTCGTTCCATGGTGGCTGATCACGGCCTTTGCCGCCGTCGCTGCGATCGTCACGCTCCTGATGCTGCTTGGCAGGCAAAAGGGCGGCATGCTGCGCGGCCTCGCGCTAGCGCTCATACTTCTCGCACTCGCCAACCCGTCCATCATCAACGAGGACCGCGACCGCCTGAACGACGTCGTCGCTTTGCTGGTCGACAAGACGGGCAGCCAGACTCTGGAGAACCGCGCCGCCGACACCGAACGCGCGCAGGCCGCGATCGCGAAAGCGCTGGCCGCCCGCCCCAACACGGACGTGAAATTCATCGAGGTGACGGAGAAGGAAAACGAGGCGGACGGCACCAAGCTGTTCGATGCGCTGAGCGCCGGGCTGAGCGACGTGCCCGCCGATCGGCTCGCCGGCATCATCACGATCACCGACGGGCAGGTGCATGACGTGCCGCCCTCCCTGAAGAGCCTAGGCATCACCGCGCCCTTCCATGTTCTGCTGACTGGCCGCACCGATGAGGCCGACCGCCGCATCGAGGTGCTGGAGGCGCCGCGCTTCGGCCTTGTCGGCAAGGATCAGATCATCAGCTTCCAGGTCGTCCAGGCCGGCAGGATGGACGGCCCCGCCAATGTCGTGATCAAGCGCGACGGCAAGGTCATCCAGGAGATCGCCGCCCGGCCGGCTGTCGTGAACCGCATCAATCTGCGCATCGAGCACGCCGGGGCCAATCTCTTCGAGGTGACCGTCACCGCTGCCAAGGGCGAATTGACGACGCTCAACAACACCGCGCTCATCAGCATCGAGGGCATCAGGGACAAGCTTAAAGTTCTGCTCGTCTCCGGCGAACCGCATGCGGGCGAGCGCACCTGGCGCAACCTGCTCAAAGCGGACGCCAATGTCGATCTCGTGCATTTCACGATCCTGCGCCCGCCGGAAAAACAGAACCAGGACGGCGCGACGATCAAGGAGCTGTCGCTGATCCAGTTCCCGACGCGCGAACTGTTCCAGCAGAAGATCGGCGAGTTCGATCTCATCATCTTCGACCGCTATTCGAACCAGACTATCCTGCCGTCGAGCTATTTCGACAACATAGCCCGCTATGTGCGCAATGGGGGCGCGCTGCTGATTGCCGCCGGACCAGAGTTCGGCGCGCCGGGTGGCCTCCAGACCACCAATCTTCGCACCGTGATCCCGGTCAACACGACTGGCCGCATCATCGAGCGGCCTTATCTTGCCCGCGTCACGCCTGTCGGCGCGCGCCACCCCGTCACGCGCTCGCTGCCGGGTGCGGAAGGCGAGCAGCCGAGCTGGGCGCCCTGGTTCAGGCTGATCGGTGCGACGACGCGCGCCGGGGCGACCGTGATGTCCGGTGCGGATGACGGCCCGCTGCTCGTGCTGTCGCGCGAGGAGAAGGGCCGCGTCGCGCTGTTTCTCTCAGACCAGAGCTGGCTCTGGGCACGCGGCTTCGGCGAGGGCGGCCCCTATCTCGACCTGCTCCGCCGCCTCTCGCACTGGCTGATGAAGGAGCCGGAACTGGAGGAGGAGGCGCTGCAACTCTCCGCCAAGGGCCGGCTCATCACCATCGAACGCCACACGCTGGCCGACAAGGCCGCCGATGTGACGATGACCGGGCCAGACGGTCAGGCGACGCAGGTGACGCTGGCGCAGGCCGAACCCGGCCTGTGGCGCGCCGAATACAAGGCCTTGAAGGGCGGGCTCTATCAGGCAAGCGACGGCGCGCTCACGGCGCTTATCAATGTCGGCCCGCCGAACCCGCGTGAATTCCGCGATGTGCTGAGCACGCCGGACTTGCTCGAGCCGATCGCCACCGAGACCGGAGGCTCCGTGCGGCGGCTGAACCAGCCCGGCGGCTTCACCGTTCCGCGCCTCGTGGACATCAGGAGCGGCTCGCGCTTCGGCGGCAGTGATTATATCGGCCTCAAGCCCAACGAGGCCTATATCGTAAAGGGCCTCGGCCTGTTCCCGCTGACGGCAGGCCTCGCCGGGCTGGCGCTTCTCCTCATCGGAACCATCGCGGCCTGGCTGCGCGAGGGCCGTGGTTTCCGCATGCGGCAAAGCTGATGCGGCAAGGCTGATGCGATAAAGCTGAAGCAGCGAGGCTGAGGCAGAAAGGCCAAGCCCTTAGAGCGGGGCCTCTCCCTTCACCCTCGCATGCCTGCCGAGACCGGCGAGAGCGCCTTCGGCAAGATCGAGATGGAGCAGCCGCGCCGGATCGACCGGACCCGGCAGATCGATCGCCTCGAACGGCACGCGCCTGAAGCCGAACCTGCCGTAATAGGGCTCGTCGCCGATGAGGATGACGAGCTGGTAGCCAAGCGCCCGCGCCGCGTCGATGGAGCGGTTCATCAGCGCGCTGCCGATCCCCTTGCCGTCGAAGGCAGGCTCGACGGCAAGCGGGCCGAGCAGCAGGCAATGCTGCAGGTTGCCGATCGAGATCGGCGTCAGCCTGATCGAGCCGACCAGCAGCGTGCCGACGCGGGCAACGAAGCAGAGGCGCGGATCAAGTGCAGCCTGCTCGCGAATGCGGGAGGCCGTGCGGGCGAACCGGCCCGGCCCGAAAGCGCGTTCATGAAGCGCGTTGATGGCGGATTGATCGGCGTGGGTTTCGGGCGCGATGCTGATGGCGAGCGGTTTCATGGACACTTTCGGATTCGAAGTCGAGACGGGACGGCCATTGCAAGCAACGGCGTTTGGCTCAGTCCTGTCGTCGGAGAATCCGTGTCATGTCGGGTCGGTCGCTCTTCGTGCTCTGCCCCGGCAGCACTAATGCACGGCGGTCAAAAGGGAAACGGATTTTTTCATCGCGGACATGAACGCTTCGCACGCGTCAATCCGACCAGTAAGGCCCGGGCTGCAGTTCGCCGACGACCTCCTCTATCCGCCGACGGGTCGCCGCCGTCGTTTCATCCGGAAGGTCGGACAGTGCGAAAAAGCCGGTTTCCGCCAGCTCCCGGTCAGCCCCGCGTGGCGCAGTCTGCCGGAAATCCCTCACGACATAGACCGCCACATGGTCCCGGTTGGAGGCGTGCCGATTGAAGAACACGCCGTGGAGAACGGGCTCGCCCTCGATCTCGATATTGCCTTCCTCGCGCAACTCTTTTGCAAGCGCGTCGCGCAGCGTCTCGCCCGGCTCCACGCCGCCGCCAGGCAGATGCCACCCCGGCGTATAGGTGTGGCGCACGAGGAAGACGCGGTCGTCCTCGGCGAGCACCACCGCGCGCACACCGAGCGTCATGCCGCGCGACAGCCGCCAGTAGCGGTGCAACGCGTAGCGGATCAGCCGCTCGCGCGGCTTCAATCTGGTGTCCTGCATGCGAACCCCGCTCCTCTGCCGCGACCAAGCATCACAAAACCCACGTTTTTGAGGCGGCGGGCTTGACCATCCAAACTTTTTTGTTGATTAGAACTATTCTAAATTAGCAAAACGCGGATGCCTTCATGAAACATCTCTCCGAACTCGACGAAAGAGAAGTTCTCGCTCTCGCCATCGCAAGCGAGCAGGAGGACAGCCAGATCTATCAGGTGTTCGCCGACAAGCTGCGCGCTGATTTTCCGGCTTCGGCGGAGATTTTCGACGACATGGCGGAGGAGGAGCGCAGCCACCGCGGCATGCTGTTCGGTCTCTATCGCGAGAAATTCGGCGAGCATCTGCCACCGATCCGCCGCGAGGATGTGCGCGGCTTCGACAAGCGCGACCGCATCTGGATGTCGGCGACGCTGGGCATCGACAAGATGCGCCGGCAGGCTGAGCGCATGGAGCTTCAAGCCGCAAGTTTCTATGAAAAGGCGGCGGCGCAGAGCACGGATGTCAGCGTGCGCGAAATGCTCGTGCGGCTCGCCGAGATCGAACGCGGCCATGAAAAGAAGGCCGGCGACCTTGCCGCAACCGTCACCGCCAAGCATGGCGAGGCGGAGCACGATACGGAGCGTCGGCAATTCGTGCTGCAGTATGTGCAGCCAGGCCTTGCAGGCCTTGTCGATGGCTCGGTCTCCACGCTCGCACCCGTGTTCGCCGCCGCCTTCGCGACCCACAACAACTGGAGCACCTTTCTGGTCGGCCTCGCCGCCTCGCTCGGCGCTGGCGTCAGCATGGGTCTCACGGAAGCTCTGTCAGATGACGGCACGATCACCGGGCGCGGCAGCCCGTGGACCCGCGGCGTCGTCTGCGGGATCATGACGGCGGTCGGCGGCCTTGGCCACACCCTGCCCTATCTCGTGCCGGACGGCATGGCCAACGCCTTCTCCATCGCAACCGGCCTTGCGATCCTGATCGTCGTCATCGAGCTTGGCCTCATCGCCTGGATCAGGGCGCGCTACATGGAGACGCCGTTCTTCAAGGCGATCATTCAGATCGTGATCGGCGGGCTCATCGTCTTCATGATCGGGATTCTGATCGGCAGCGCTTGACCGGGGCCGCCGCCATTGGGCATGGCATGACCCCATGACTTCATCGGCTGAACCGACCGGCGCATCGTTCAAGTTCCGTCTGGCGCATCTTTCCGACCCGCATGTCGGCCCGCTCCCGGCCCCGCGCCTGCGCGACCTCGCCGGCAAGAGGATGACCGGCTACTGGAACTGGCGCAGCGGCCGGCGGCTCATCCACGACATGGAGATGCTGTCGCGCATCCTTGCGGACATCGAGGCCGAGGCGCCCGACCATATCGCCCTTACAGGAGACCTCGTGAATATCGGCCTGCCGGCCGAATTCCCGCTCGCCCTCAAAGCCGTGACACGGCTCGGCGATGCGGAGAGGGTCAGCATCATTCCTGGCAACCATGACGCCTATGTGCGCAATTCGATGCCGGCGATGGTGAGGCATTTCGCACCCTACATGCGCGGCGACGATCTGTCCGAGGTCGCCTTCCCCTATATGCGCATCAGGGGTCGGATCGCGCTGATCGGGGTTTCCTCCGCCATTCCGACCGGGTTCTTCCTCGCGAGCGGCGCTGTCGGCCCCAGCCAGACCACCAGGCTGCGCGGCATGCTGGAGGCGGCCGGCCAGGCCGGCTTCGTCCGCGTGGTGATGATCCACCATCCGCCGCTGAAAGCCGAGCACTTCGGCCGCGGGCTGCGCGACCATGCGAGCTTCGAGCGCGCGCTGCGCGAGGCGGGCGCGGAACTCGTCATCCACGGACACAACCATCGCCAGTCCGTTACCATGCTCGAGCGCCGCAATGGCCCGCCGACGCCGATCGTCGGGGTTGCCTCGGCCTCGGCCGTGCCGGGAACGCAGGGCCATCGCGCGGCCTGGCACCTCTTCGACATCGCCATCGATGAGAATACGCTGCGGATCGACATGACGACGCGCGGCAGCGCGCCGGATGGCGCGATCGTCGAACTGGAGACCCGAACGATCCTCGATCTGGTCGCGCCGGGCTGAACCGGACGCCGTGCGGCTAACGCGGATGCGCCTCCAGCCAGACGAACAGCAGGGCCGCGCCGATCGCAAGGCCGAGCCCGAAGATTAAGAGACCTCTCCAGGCCGAGCCGCGCCCACGCGGCGGAGAGACCGCGTCGGCTGAAGCGCGCTTCGGCTCGCGCAGCGCCTGCGAGAGGATGTTGCCCTGCATGACGGCCTCGTCGCGCACCAGCATGCCCGGCGGATAGGCGCTGCTCGCCAGCGCTCTCTCCCTTGCGAGCAACCGGCGGGCAATATGGTCCGTCACGGCGCGCTCCATCACCTTGACGTCGCTGCTCTCCGCAAGCGCCACGCGCCCTTCCAGCGTATCGAGCAGAAGCCGGTACGTGCGGCTGTCGCGCGCCATCTCAACCGAAGCAACGATGTCGACGAAGAGGCGCGGACGCTCCGAAGGGATGATCCCGTGGTCGAACATGTCAATCCCGGCCGGCAGGGCGGCGAAGACCGGGGCGAGCGCCTCGTCGAGAATCTCGAGCCGCGCAAGCTCGACGCCCCTGAGGTCGTAGATGGCGCCGCTGCGCTCGGCCTCCTCGATCCGGGCCCTGCGCAGGGCCGCGCGCAGTTCGCGGTGCCGGAGTTCGGACGATGAGCGGTCATCCGCGCTCTGCTGCGGCGCAACCATTTCCTGCGGCCCGGACCCATCCATGGCTACCGCCTCGCTTGCCTTTTGAATGGTCAACTCCTCGTGATTTCGAAACCTTAGACAGCCATACTTGATCTGAAAAGGTGCAAATCCACCAATCTCCTGCTATGGGCGAGCTCATGAAGCATCAGGAAAAGGGTCAATTCACGTCCGGATTGCAGGTGCGTCCGGCGCAGGACCCATTCGTCTCCCAGCATTGGACGCAGCGCGAGCATGTCTTCGTGACGCTCGGCGTCTGCCTGTTCTGGGCGGCCGCCGCGCTTCGATGGCCGCTCAGCGAGATGGTCGTTCCTTGGGATTCGAAGACGCAGTTCTACGCCTTCTTCCGGTTCCTCGGCAAGGCGGCAGAGCTCGGCTCCAGCCCCTACTGGAACCCGTTCCACTATGGTGGCCATCCCAGCATCGCCGACCCGCAATCGCTCATTTTCAATCCGCTGTTCCGCGCGCTCTCCTATGTTGCGCCTCAGGCCTCGATGTATCTGTTCGACTGGACGGTGCAGCTTCACCTGCTGATCGGCGGCTTGAGCATGGTCTATCTCATGCGCCGCTGGGGATTGCGCCCCGTCGGCGCATTCTTCGCAGCGCTGATCTTCATGTTCGGCGGCTCGGCGTCGAGCCGCCTGCAGCATGCCGGCGAGATCATGAGCTATTCGACCTTCCCGCTCGCGCTGCTGCTGCTCGACGTGACGCTGAAGCGCCGCTCCTTTCTCGCGGCAATCGCCTTCGGCTTCATCGCCGGGCTCATGGCACTCGGGCGGGATCAGGTCGCCTATCTCGGCTGCCTGGCGCTGCTCGCCTATGCGGTCTACTGGCTCGCAGGCGAACGACCTTTCGTCAGAACGGCGCTGCGCGCGCTTCCCGTGCTGCTCGTCTGCGGCCTTGCCGGCTTCCTCACGATCATCGTGCCGATCCTGCTCACCATCCAGTTCGCCGAGCTGTCGAACCGGCCTGAAATCGGCTTCGACATCGCCGCCATGGGTTCGCTCTACCCTGCGAATTTCGCGACGCTTTTCTCTGCCAACATCTTCGGCACCTACGATCTGCCCTACAGCTACTACGGACCCGGCTACGAGACGCGCCCGCTGATCGACTCGACCGATCGCGCCATCAACTATCTCTTCGCAGGTACGCTAACGCCCCTCGTCTTCCTGCTCATACCGCGCACGCGCAGCCGAGGCATGACGTTCTGCCTTGCACTGCTGGTTGCGACTGTGATCTACGCGATCGGGACGAGCACGCCGATTTTCCGGGTCCTGTATGATTTTCTGCCCGGCGTCGATCTCTACCGCCGCCCGGCCGACGCCACTTTCCTGTTCAACATGGCCTTTGCCGCGCTCGCGGGCGCATCGCTCAGCCGCTTTGAAATCTACGGTCTGAGACGTCCATCGCTGCAGCGCGGGCTCATCGCCGGCTTGCTGATCGCGCTGCCGCTCTGCTGGGGCCTCTATTTCAACTGGCGGCAGGGCCTGTTCAGCCGCAGCCTCCTCGAACTGACGCCGTCTCTCTTCGCGCTCTTCGTCGCCTCCACGCTGTTCTTCGCCGTCAAGCGGGCGCAGGCACGCTTTGCGCTCGCGGTCGCGGTTGTCATCATCACAGGCGTTGAACTCAACATCGAGAATGCCGTGACGCCGCTCAACGCCGAGCCGATGGCTCCCTATGCCGATCTCGAAGAGCCGACAGGGGAGGCCGCGCGGGCGCTTGCCGCGCTCGACAAGGCTTTGAAGACCGATGTCGAGCGTAAAGAGCTGCGCTCGCGCACCGAGGTGCTGGGCCTTGGCGGCCCGTGGCAGAACATCGCCATGGTGCAGGGCTTCGAATCGACCAACGGCTACAACCCGCTGCGCATCGGCGCCTATGACACCATGATGCGCCCGGGCCAGAACAGCCATGTGCTCGGCTACCGCAAGTTTACGCCGAGCGCGCCCTCGCTCGACAGCCCGCTGTGCCGTCGTGTGGGCCTGCGCTACATCCTGACGAGCGCGCCCAAGAACGAGATTCCGACCTGGTACTTCAAGGACGCGGACAAGCTTAAGACTGTCTTTGCCGGCGAGGAGATCTTCATCTTCCGCCTGCCAAACGTGCTGCCGCGCGCCGCCCTCGTCAGCCGCGTGACCCGGATCGACCGGCCGGACACCGTCGAGCCGGACACCTACCCGCCCGGCGACCTGCGCGATCAGGCGTTGATCTACAGCGACACACAGCTCGACGAAAAATATCCGCCTGATGCGCCGCCGCCTGTCGG
>JAIELD010000052.1 GCA_019753285.1 Beijerinckiaceae bacterium
AGCGCGCGCAAGCGGCCTCCTTCGTGGCCCGTCAACCGGAAGGGCTGATGACCGTGATCGGCGAGCGCGGACGCTCTCTTTCAGGGGGCGAGCGCCAGCGCCTCTCGATTGCAAGGGCGTTGCTGAAAGACCCGCCGATCATGATCCTCGACGAGGCGACAAGCGCCCTTGATGCGACGACCGAACAGAAATTGCAGGCGGCTCTCGACGAGGTGCGCAAGGGCCGCACGACCTTCATCATCGCGCACCGCCTCGCGACCATCCGCAACGCGACGCGCATCTTCGTGTTCGATCAGGGCTACATCATCGAATCGGGCAGCTTCGAGGAACTGATCCAGAAGGGCGGCCGCTTTGCCACGCTGGCGAAGGCGCAGTTCATCGATGGCGCGGAGGCGAAAACCGAGTTGCACCCGGAGATCAAGCGCTCGGCCGACATCGTGGAGCTTCAGCCTTCGCCCGTCGCCTTGAGTTCGAGAGCGAGCGCGTGAACGCTTGAAGCAAGCTCGTCCGCGAGCGCCGCGTTGACGATGCGGTGTCGCTCGACGCGGGACTTGCCGGCGAAGGCCGCGCTGACGCAGCGCACGCGGAAATGCGTCTCGCCGCCGGGCCGCGCGCCGGAATGGCCGGCATGCAGGTGGCTTTCGTCGATGACGTCGAGTTGCGCCGGATCGAGCAGACGCTGTAGTTTTTCGGCAATGGTCTCGCGCATGGTCATGCCGGCGCTTCTGCCATGCGCAGGTTGCGCTTGCAACCGATCCTGACTGTTGTAGACATGACGACCCGCCGCGCCGGGCCGTTGTTGACCCCGGCAGGCGAGCCCTTCCGAACGGCTTGCGGCGGCACTATCTTGCGCTGTTTTCGCCCTTCGTCCCGCACACCACCGATGGACCGCTCGTGACCTCCCGCCTATTCGACAGCATCCGCGTCAAACCGACAAAAAGCTCCGCGCCGAAGGATGCGCCGCCCTGCGACCATGCCGGCTGCAAGGAGCCGGGCCTCCACAAGGCTCCGAAGGGACGCAACCGCGAAGGCGAGTATTTCAACCTCTGCATCAAGCACGTTCAGGAATACAACAAGGGCTACAACTACTTCAACGGGATGGACGACGACAAGGTTCGCGAATACCAGAAGGACGCGCTGACCGGACACCGCCCCACCTGGACGATGGGCGTGAAATCGAAGGCAGCCGACGGCCCGACCTATGTCGACCCGTTCGACATCCTGAAGCGCACGGGCCGCACACGCGGCGCGGCGCGGGCGGCGAAGCCGGAGCCCAAACGCCCCGTGGTCGGCAACGCGGCGCGCAAAGCGCTCGACACGCTCGGCCTCGAGGAGACGGCGGAAAAGGCGGAGGTCCGTGCCAAATACAAGCAGCTCGTCAAGCAGCTTCATCCGGACGTGAATGGCGGCGACCGCTCGAACGAGGACCGGATGCGCGCCGTGATCGACGCCTACAACTATCTGAAAGGCGCAGGCTTCGTCTGAGCCCCGCGACGGCGGCAGCAGCCGAGGCTGCCAAATCGTGCTGGCTTTCGGTAAACCGGCGCGCTATTTCCTTGTCTGATGTGTTGCAGCGGAGGCGCGGCCTGGTGAAGGGCGCGGCTTCGCCCAACGAGACTGATGAACCAGAGCCCGGGCCAATGCCGGGCGGAGACCCAAGATGACAGCCGAAGCCGCCAGCAAAGTTCCAGATCTCAAAGTGTCCGTGCGGCAGCTGTTCGGCATCGACAGCAATCTCGAAGTGCCGGCCTATGCCCATACGGACGAGAACGTGCCCGATCTCGATCCCGATTACCTGTTCGACCGTGACACCACGCTCGCGATCCTCGCGGGCTTTGCCCATAACCGCCGCGTGATGGTGACGGGCTATCACGGCACGGGCAAATCGACGCATATCGAGCAGGTCGCCGCCCGTCTCAACTGGCCCTGCGTGCGCATCAACCTCGATAGCCATGTCAGCCGCATCGATCTCGTCGGCAAGGACGCCATCGTCCTGAAGGACGGCAAGCAGATCACCGAGTTCAAAGACGGCATTCTGCCCTGGGCGATCCAGAACAACGTGGCGCTCGTCTTCGACGAATACGATGCCGGCCGGCCGGACGTGATGTTCGTCATCCAGCGCATTCTCGAAGTCTCGGGCAAGCTGACCCTGCTCGACCAGAAGCGCGTGATCCGCCCGAACCCTTACTTTCGCCTGTTCGCCACGGCGAATACGGTTGGCCTCGGCGACACGTCGGGCCTCTACCATGGCACGCAGCAGATCAACCAGGGTCAGATGGACCGCTGGTCGATCGTCACGACGCTCAACTACCTGCCGCATGACCGCGAGGTCGACATCGTGCTCTCCAAGGCGAAGCATTATACGGGCAAGGAAGGCAAGGACATCGTCAACAAGATGGTGCGCGTCGCGGATCTGACCCGCAACGCCTTCATGAACGGCGACATCTCGACCGTGATGAGCCCGCGCACCGTGATCACCTGGGCCGAGAATGCGCAGATTTTCGGCGATGTTGCCTTCGCCTTCCGCGTGACGTTCCTCAACAAGTGCGACGAGCTGGAGCGCGGCCTCGTCGCCGAGTTCTACCAGCGCGCCTTCGGCCAGGAATTGAAGGAAAGCACGGTCAACGTGGTGCTGACGTGATGGGCTTCCATGAGCGAACAGCCTGACAATATCGTTCTCGTCTACCTGTGGCAGATCGATCTCGTCGAGCGTGGCGCAGCATAAGTCCGTCATCGCGAGGAGCGCAGCGACGTGGCGATCCAACGTGTGAAGCCGGAATGGATTGCCGCTTCGGCTTTTGCCTCCTCGCAATCACAATCGGGCCGTCAAGTGCAAATGACCGACATCCGCATTGAGACGACAGGCGCGACCGCATCGCACAAGACGATCGTAGCCGGGCTGCGAGCCTACAACCAGCCGCATCTCGGCACACGCAGACGCGAGGAGAAGGTCGTCCTGACGGCGCGAGACGACGCCAATGAAATCATCGGCGGCATTGTCGGCTATTTCAGCTTCGATTGGCTTTACGTCCATCTTCTCTGGGTCGATGAGACCCATCGCGGCAAGGATGTCGGCTCTGCGCTGATGGCGGCAGCGGAGAGGGAAGCTCGCAAGCGCGGCGCGATCACCATCCGTTTGGAGACGTGGTCGTTCCAGGCACCCGGCTTTTACAGGAAGCTTGGCTTCCGTGAATTCGGTCGGCTCGACGATCACCCCAAGGGACACACCACATTCTTCTTCGTAAAGTCGCTCACATGACCATTCGCGCCCTCTTCTTTGACGTCTTCGGCACGCTGGTCGACTGGCGCTCATCAATAGCGGCAGGCGCTGACGCCATCCTTTCACCGCTCGGCCACGCGATAGATTGCGACGCCTTCGCCGATGCCTGGCGGGGCGAATACCAGCCGGCCATGCAGGCGATCCGGGCCGGCAGGCGCGGCTATGTGAAGCTCGACGTGCTGCACTGCGAGAATCTCGACGCCATCCTGCCGCGTTTCGGCCTGGAAGAGCTTGGTGGGGACGCGAAAGCTGAGCTTAACCTTCTCTGGCGCCGGCTTGATGCCTGGCTGGATGTGCCGGCCGGCCTCGCCGCTCTCAAAAAGCGGTTCATCCTTTCGCCCATGTCGAACGGCAACATCTCGCTGATGGTGGACCTCGCCCGTCACAATGGCCTGCCCTGGGACGCCATCCTCGGCGCGGAAATCGCGCGCGACTACAAGCCGAAGCCCGAAGTCTATCTTGCGGGCTGCGCGGCGCTCGATCTCGAGCCCCCCCAATGCCTGATGGTCGCCTGTCACAGCTCGGACCTAGCGGCGGCTGCCGCCTGCGGGCTCAGGACCGCGCATATCGCGCGGCCCGACGAGCACGGGCCGGGCAAGGGCGAGACGGGCCCGTCCGTGCCGGTCGATTTCGCCGCGCTTGATTTGCTGCACCTCTCACAGCTACTTTCACGCGCATGAGTATATCGAACCGAAAGCCCGGCCAGCCGGTCGCCGCCCCCACCGAACCCTTGAAGCGCTCCGTGGCGGGCTGTTTGCGGGCCCTCGCCCGCACGCCCGACATCGAGGTCGTCTACGCCGCCGACAAGCCGATGCTGATCGGCCAGGGGCCGGGCGCCCGCGCGCGGCTGCCGGAGCCGCCGCGCAAGCTGACGCCGAAGGATGCCGCGATACTACGCGGCAATGCCGACGCCTTCGCGCTGCGCCTCGCCTGCCACGACGTTCCCCTCCACAGGAAGCTCGCGCCGGAGGCTTCCGCCGCCCGCGCGGTGTTCGATTCGGTCGAGCAGGCCCGCGTCGAGGCGATCGGCTCGCGCCGCATGTTCGGCGTGCAGGGCAATCTCACCGCCATGCTCGAGGATCGCTACCATCGCGGCAACTATGCCGAGATCTCCGACCGCGCCGATGCGCCTCTCGAGGACGCGGTCGCGCTGCTGGTGCGCGAGCGCCTGACCGGCCAGCGCCCGCCCAAGGCCGCGCAGAAAATCGTCGATCTCTGGCGCGACTTCATCGAGGAGCGCGCGGGAAAGGACCTCGACCAGCTCGGCTCCTCGCTCGAGGACCAGCGCAGCTTTGCGCGCGCCATTCACAAGCTGCTTGAATCGCTCGACATGGGCGACCCGAATCAGCAACTCGACCCTGACGACGACGACAAGGAAGACAAGGACGGAGAAAACGCGCCTGAGGACCAGCGCCAGGACCAGGCCGGCGACACCGATCCGGACCAGTCCTTCGAGGGAATGCAGGTCCAGGAGACGGACAGCTCCGACGAGGACATGCAGGAGGGCGCGCAGGAGGCGGCCGACGCGCCGGCCGGCGAGTTCCCCGAGGAGAGCGACCTTGGCGAGGCCGAGGAATCCGCCGAGGGCAAGCGCCCGCCGCAGACCCCAGGCAAGGACAAGCACGTCTCGGATTATCGCGCCTATACGCACAAATTCGACGAGACGATCGCGGCGGAAGACCTCTGCGACACGGAAGAGCTCGACCGGCTGCGCGCCTATCTCGACAAGCAGCTCTCGAATCTGCAGGGCGTCGTCGGCCGGCTCGCCAACCGCCTGCAGCGACGCCTGCTGGCACAGCAGAACCGCTCCTGGGAATTCGATCTCGAAGAAGGCCAGCTCGACCCCGTCCGCCTGCCGCGCATCATTATGGATCCCTATCAGGCGCTCTCCTTCAAGCGCGAGAAGGACACCGATTTCCGCGACACGGTGGTGACGCTGCTGCTCGACAATTCCGGCTCGATGCGCGGGCGACCGATCACGGTCGCCGCCACCTGCGCCGACATACTCGCGCGTACGCTGGAGCGCTGCGGCGTGAAGGTCGAGATCCTCGGCTTCACCACGAAAGCCTGGAAGGGCGGGCAATCGCGCGAGAGCTGGCTGCAGGGCGGCAAGCCCGCCAACCCCGGCCGGCTCAACGACCTTCGCCACATCATCTACAAATCGGCTGACGCGCCCTGGCGGCGCGCGCGGCGCAATCTCGGCCTGATGATGCGCGAAGGGCTCTTGAAGGAAAACATCGACGGCGAGGCGCTCGACTGGGCGCACAAGAGAATGCTCGGGCGTCCCGAGCAGCGCCGCATCCTGATGATGATCTCGGACGGCGCGCCGGTCGACGATTCCACCCTGTCGGTCAATTCCGGCAACTACCTCGAAAAGCACCTGCGCGGCATTATTGAAGAAATAGAGACGCGCTCGCCGGTCGAGCTCATCGCCATCGGCATCGGGCATGACGTGACGCGCTACTATCGCCGCGCGGTGACGATCGTCGACGCTGAAGAGCTCGGCGGCGTGATGACGGAAAAGCTGGCGGAGCTGTTCGAGGAAGACATGAAGGGCGCGCCGAAATCAGGCGGCAGGCGCAGGGCGGCTTGAGCTGACGGTCATCCCGGAAGCCGCATGGCGGCTATCCGGGATCCCGACCTTGCTTTGTCTCGATCCATTTTTCGCCTGGATCCCGGCTCGTCGCTGGCGCTCCGTCCGGGATGACAACCACACCGCCGGCGCGCGTCATCGCAAGCGCCGTCAATCCTCCTCCCGGCCCTTGCCCTCGCGGTCATGCGCGTAGTGGTGCGCGAGCGGAAACGCCGGCAGGAAGCTCTCGCGCCGCACCACCCAGTTCTCATAGGTCGGCCTGAACTGATCGGGCGCATCGAGCGAGCCGAGATTGATCTCGATCTCGTCCCCTGTCACGGCGAACACGGACGAGCCGCAGCGCGGGCAAAAGTGCCGGCCCTTGTAGTCGCGCGTCTCGCCCTCGATAGAAACCGCATCGATCGGGAACATCGCCGAGGCGTGGAACAGTGCGCCGTGGAACTTGCGGCAATCCAGGCAGTGGCAGAGCCCCACGCGGTAGGGCTTACCACACGCCACAAAGCGCACCGCTTCGCAAAGGCAACCGCCGCGAACCTCATCCGTCATGAATTCAAGGCTTTCCGGCGCGATATTTCGTCATCAGCTCGGGGCAGACCGGTCCCGCGCGCGCGCACCAGGCGCTCTGCGCATTGGCGGCGCTCGATTTCAGCGCGGCTATGATGGGCGTCGGCGGCAGGAGATCGATGCTGACCCCGTTCTGGCGCATCCTGAGGTAATTCTCCTGCAGGCGGGTGCCAAGCACGACCCAGAGCTCCGCTTCGGTGTCGCGCGCGGCCTTGTCGACCGCGCCCTTCAGCACGGGCGTCAGCGCTTCATAGGCCTCCGCCTTGACGAAGGCGACCGAGAGCGGCTGCGCATAGCCGATCTCGCTGAACTCGGTGAGGTATTGCCAGAGCTTGCGTCCCGCGCCGCCGTCGCCGGAGGAGAGCACCGCGTCGAGGCTGCCATTGATCAGCCGGGGCATGGTGTCGGCAAAGCTGATCGTCTCGGCTTTCGCACCAACGCCTTCCAACACCTCGCGCGAGATGGCGTCATAGGTGCGGATCGTCAGCTTCGCCATGTCGTCGGGCGTGGTCAGCGGTCGCTTGGACCAGATGCCCGTCGGCGGCCAGGGTGTGAGGTAGAGGAGCCTCAGCCCCTTCCTTTCGAGCGCCTCCGCATAATAGGGCCGCGCCACCTCGGCGAGTCTGTGCGCTTCCTCGATCGAGGTGGCGAGAAACGGCAGGGCGGGAAGCGCAAAAATCGGATCTTCCGCCTCCAGCGCGCTCGAGAAGGCGTCGCCGGCCTGCACCTTGCCGCTCGCCACAGCCTTCGCCATGTCGGCAGACTTGATGCCGGCTGTGGCATCGAAGCTCGGCTTCACGATCATCGCGCCATTGCTTTCGTCGCGCACCTTGCGCGCGAACGTCGTGAGGCCGAGGCCGGGCATGGCGGTCTGCGGGTATTCGGTCGGCATGTCCCAGACGGTCTGCGCCATGGCCTGCGCAGGCAAGAGGGCGAAAACGAGGAGAACCAGGGTCAGACAGCGCCGCATCGACAACCTCCGCTCGCATCGGGCCAAATCCAGAACCTGCCGACATAGAAGCAAAGCTCATCGACAAAATCTAATGTTTGTTGTCGCCACGGCGGCTGAAGGCGGAAACACCGCCGATGCCTTCCTTTCCCGCCCGTCCTGCGCTAGAGCAGGCCCGCGACAAGAATGGCCTCGCATGGGAGCCTGCGTCGACCCGTTCAGGCGATCAGCGCGCTCGCTTCGATCATTTGGCGCTTCTGACGCAACTGTCGGAGCCCGATCAATGCCCTCCCTGCGGCGAACCCGAACAGAAGACGATGAGTTACGCGGTCAAGGAAATCTTTCTCACGCTCCAGGGCGAAGGGGCGCAGGCCGGCCGCACGGCCGTATTCTGCCGCTTTGCCGGCTGCAATCTCTGGTCGGGCCGCGAGAAGGATCGGGCCAGTGCGGTCTGCCGCTTCTGCGACACGGATTTCGTCGGCACGGACGGCACGGATGGCGGCTCATACGCCGATGCCGAGGCGCTGGCCGCGCGGATCGAGCAAATCTGGGGCGAGGCC
Source organism: Beijerinckiaceae bacterium (assembly GCA_019753285.1). Classification (GTDB taxonomy): domain Bacteria; phylum Pseudomonadota; class Alphaproteobacteria; order Rhizobiales; family Beijerinckiaceae; genus JAIELD01. Next base: position 7,947 of record JAIELD010000052.1, read on the forward strand.
GGCGAGACGCAACGTTTCACCGTGCTCACGGGCGGCGAACCGCTGCTTCAGGTCGACGCGCCGCTCGTCGATGCCCTTCATGCGCGCGGCTTCGAGATCGCGGTCGAGACGAATGGCACGCTGGAGCCGCCGCCGGGGCTCGACTGGATCTGCGTCAGCCCGAAGGCGGGCGCGGCGCTCGCGATCAGGCAGGGTCACGAGCTGAAGCTCGTCTATCCGCAGGCCGATGCGCCGCCAGAACGCTTCGCGGCAATGCCGTTCGACCGGTTCTCGCTGCAGCCGATGGATGGGCCAGAGGCCGACGCCAACACGAAAGCCGCGATCGATTACTGTCTGGCGCATCCGCAATGGCGGCTCAGCGTCCAGACGCACAAACATTTGAGAATACGCTGATGTGGGAATTGACGAAGACGTTCCGGTTCGAGGCGGCGCACACGCTGCACCGCAAGCCGGAGCTTGGCGCGGGCGAGGTGGAATCGAGCCGGCGCATCCACGGCCATTCCTACCGGGCGGAAGTGACGGTGCGCGGCGTTCCCGACGCCGAGACCGGCATGATCCTCGATCTCAGCCTGTTGGAGGCGGCGCTCAAAAGCGCGGAGAATGGCCTCGACCATCGCTTCCTCGACGAGGTGGCGGGCCTTGGCCCAGCGACGATGGAAAACCTGTCGCGCTGGATCTGGGAGCATGTCTCCGGCTCGATCGACGGGCTATGCCGGGTCACCGTCTTCCGCGACAGCCAGGGCGAGACATGCAGCTATTTCGGTCCGACCGGCTGATCGGCATGCAGACATGAAAAAACCCGCAGACGAAGCTGCGGGTTTAAAAAATCTGATCCAGAGGATCGAACGTTCAGGCGCTTGCCTGCTTCTTGGCGATTTCGCGCTTGATCGACAGCGCATCGCGCGACAGGTCTGCGTCGTCCTGCTTGGCAAGGAAAGCATCAAGCCCGCCGCGATGCTCGACCGTGCGCAACGCGTTAGCCGAGATGCGGAGCTTCACGGAACGCTGCAGGGCGTCCGAGATCAGCGTGACGTTGCCGAGGTTCGGCAGGAACTTGCGCTTGGTCTTGTGATTGGAATGGCTGACCTTGTGACCGCTCAAAACGGCTTTGCCAGTCAGTTCACAGCGGCGGGACATCGGCTTTCTTTCTTTTCTCAACGGGCCGTCGACTGGTATCAGCAAGAAGCCGAGGCCGAAGGCGCGGCTTGCGCCGGCCATAGCCAGATCCCCAATCGACAGGAAAACGGAAGTGCGCCGTATAATCGCTCGACGGCTCCCGGTCAAGACACGCCTTCGCCCGATCGTAATTTGCGGAAAACCGGAACGGTGACGCCTATATAAGAAGTTTATGGCGATTCGTTCTTCCAAAAGGACGCCCCGCGCCCCCTTGCAATCCGCGCCACGCTCATGCCCATCGTCGATGTTCTTCTCCCGCTCGCGCTCGACCGGCCCTATTCCTATCGGGCGGATGATGCGCTTGCGCTCGAACCCGGGGCCGCGGTGCGCATTCCGTTCGGCCCGCGCGAGACGATCGGTGTCGTCTGGGCGCGGCACGAGGATCAAGGAGACGGGCGCGGCGGCAATCTGAAAAAGGTGATCGGCAAGGTCGAATGGCCAGAGCTCGATGATGAAATGCGCGCCTTCGTCGATTGGGTGGCGCGCTACACGCTCGCCCCGAAGGGTCTCGTGATGCGGATGGCCCTGCGCAATCCCGACAATGTCCAGATAGAGCGCGCGCGGATCGGCGTGCGGCTGACCGGGACTGCGCCGCAGCGGCTGACGCCGCAGCGTTCGCGCGTGATCGAGGCAGCAGGGCGCATGCCCATGCTGGCCAAGACGCAGCTCGCGCTGGAGGCCGGCGTCTCGCCTGGCGTCGTCAATGCGCTGATCGATGACGGCGTACTGGAGACGCTCGCGTTGGAACCGGAGAGCGCCGGGCAGAATCTCGACCCGGCGTTCGCAGCGGTCTCTCTGTCCGGCGAGCAAAGGCAGGCAGCCGCCGAGCTGGTGGATGCGGTGCGGGCGCGCAGCTTCGCGTCGATCCTGCTCGAAGGCGTCACCGGCTCCGGCAAGACCGAGGTTTATTTCGAGGCGATCGCCGAAGCGCTTCACCAGAGGCGGCAGGCGCTGATCCTGATGCCGGAGATCGCGCTCACGGCACAGTTTCTCGAACGTTTCAAGGCGCGCTTCGGCGGGTCGCCGGCCGAATGGCATTCGGGCGTCAGCAGCGCGAAGCGGGGGCGCAGCTTTACGGGCATCTCGACCGGCGACGTCCTCGTCGCGGCAGGCGCGCGCTCGGCGCTGTTCCTGCCCTTCCGCGATCTCGGCGTCATCATCGTCGACGAGGAGCACGAGGCGGCCTACAAGCAGGAGGATGGCGTGCATTACCATGCGCGCGACATGGCGATCGTGCGCGCACAGCTCGCCCAATGTCCGGTGGTGCTTGCCTCCGCCACGCCGTCGATCGAATCGCGCGTCAACGCCGAGCGGGGGCGCTATCGGCACATCCGGCTGCCAGAGCGTTTCGGCGGGCGGTCCTTGCCCGAACTCTCGGCGATCGACATGCGGATAGACGGCCCGCCGCGTGGCCAGTGGATCGCGCCGCGGCTCGAGCAGGCCGTCAAGGAGACCGTGGCGCGCGGCGAGCAGGCGATACTCTTCCTCAACCGGCGCGGCTTTGCCCCGCTGACGCTGTGCCGGAGCTGCGGCCATCGCTGGCAATGCCCGAACTGCACGGCCTGGCTGGTGGAGCACCGCTTCCGGCGCTCGCTCGTCTGCCATCACTGCGGCCATGTCGAGCGCTCGCCGAGCCTCTGCGTCGAGTGCAAGACCGAGGACAGCCTCTCCCCGGTCGGCCCCGGCGTGGAGCGGCTCGCCGAAGAGACGGCGGTGAAGTTCGACGGCATAAGACAGATCGTGCTGTCGAGCGATTTTCCCGGCGGCGCGGAGCGCCTGCGCCAGGAGCTGCAGGAGATCGCCGAGGGGCATTACCAGTTGGTGATCGGCACGCAGCTCATCGCCAAGGGCCACAACTTTCCGAACGTGACGCTCGCCGGCGTCGTCGATGCCGATGTCGGGCTTGCGAGCGGCGATCCGCGCGCCGCAGAACGGACGTTTCAGTTGCTGCAGCAGGTGACGGGGCGCGCCGGGCGCGGCGACAGGCCGGGGCGCGGCATCCTCCAGACCTATCAGCCGCAGCACCCGGTCATCGCTGCGCTTCTGTCGGGCGACGGGGAGCGCTTCTACCGCGAGGAGATCGCGCAGCGGCGCGAGGCGGGCCTGCCCCCGTTCGGACGGCTCGCCGGCGTCGTCGTCTCGGCAAGAACGCGCGAGGAGGCTGAAGCCCATGCCCGCGCGCTGGCGCGCGCCGCCTTTGCTCTCTCAGCGCCGGATGGCCCGTTTTCCGACATCATGACGCTCGGGCCGGCGGAGGCGCCAATCGCCGTCATCCGCGGCCTGCACCGATTTCGGTTGCTGTTGAAAGCGCCCCGCAGCGCCGATTTGCAGGGCTTCATCCGCTCCATGCTCGCCGCGGCAGGTCCGGGGCGCGGCTCGGTTCGGGTCGGCGTCGACATGGATCCGATGAGTTTTCTTTGAACGGGCCGAGACGCGGCGCGCGGCTCACCGTTCGTCCGGGTCGGTCGCGGCATAGGCAATCACGATGAGCGGCAACACGAACCCCGCCGCCGAGGTGAGAAGCCAGCCGCCGGCCGCGAAGGTCCATGCGCCGAGCGCTGCGCCGGCCGCGCCGGCGAGGAAGAAACTCGCGATGTAGAGCCCGTTCAGCCGGCTGCGATGTTCCGGCGCGAGCATATAGAGCGCCCGCGCGCCAAGCACCGTATTCGCCTGGACGCCGAAATCGAGCAGCACGGCGGCAAGAGCAAGGCCAAGAACCGAAAGTGTCGAGCCCGATCGATCGATGACGCCGACGACGAAGGAGGCCGCGACGATTCCCATGGCCAGTACCGTCGCCCGGCGCGACAGGCCGCGATCGGCGAGGCGTCCGATGATGGGGGCTGCGATCGCGCCGCTCGCGCCCGCCAGCCCGAACAGCGCGATGCCGAACTGCGAAAAGCCGAATTGCGGGCTCGCGAGCAGCAGCGGCGCGCTCGTCCAGAACAGCGAGAACGCCGCAAACAGGCAGCATTGATAGGCGGCCCGACGGCGCAGCAAAGGCGTCTCCACCGCAAGCGTACGCATCGAGCGCAACAGGTCGAAATAGCCGAGCGTCGTGCCCGGGCGTCGGCGCGGCATTGCGACTTTCAACAGCACGGCAACCACGATCATGACGATCGTTCCGAAAATGAAAACGGCGCGCCAGGAGGCGAGGCCCGTGATGAGGCTCGCGACCGGGCGCGCCAGCATGATGCCGGTCATCAGCCCGCCCATCACCGTGCCGACCACTCGGCCGCGCACAGCCTCCGGCGCGAGATGCGAGGCGAACGGCAACAGGATCTGCACCGAAACCGAGCCAATGCCGATGAACAGCGAAGCTATCAGAAAGGCGAGCGGAGACACCGCAAAAGCCGCGCCGAGCAGCGCGAGGACACCCGCCGCCATCACCGTGAGGACGAGGGTTTTGTTCTCGACGAGGTCGCCGAGCGGAACGATGAATAGAAGGCCGAGCCCATAGCCGATCTGGGTCAGCGTCACGATGAAGCCGGCCTGCTCCGGCGGCAGGCCGAGGCTCGCGCTGATCGGGCCGATCAGCGGCTGCGCGTAGTAGAGATTGGCCACGATCAGCCCGCAGGCCACTGCGATGAGGAGGATCAACCGATGCGGCAACTCTGCCGGTGCAGGCGAGGGCGCGTCGGGCGGCGTCATGTTGGGCAAGGGTTGGTGTCTCGTGTTTGCGAGGTCCTTATCGAAACAGCGAGGCAAGCCGCGCGCCGAACGGGCGACGCGCGGCCCTGTGCCGCTGCTGGCGGGAGCGGCAGACCGGCTCAGGGGCGAGGCGGAATCTCGAGCCCGCGCTGAACGGCAGGGCGGGCGAGCCCGCGCTCCAGCCAGGCCGGCACGTTCTTCAAAGATCCGTAGTCCACGATCTCGCCCGCGCCGTAGAAGCCAATGAGATTGCGCACCCAGCCGAGCATCGAGATATCGGCGATGGTGTAGTCGCCGCCCATGATCCAGTGCCGGCCTTCGAGGCGCGTCTCCAGCACGCCGAGCAGGCGTTTCGTTTCGTCGCGATACCGATGAAGCGGCCGCTTGTCCTCGATCTCCTTGCCGGCGAACTTGTGGAAATAGCCGAGCTGCCCGAACATCGGGCCGATCGCCGCCATCTGGAAGAACAGCCATTGCAGCGTCTCGTAGCGCGCAACTGGCTCGCCCGGCAGGAAGCGGCCGCTCTTTTCGGCGAGGTAGACGAGAATGGCGCCGGATTCGAACAGCGCGAAAGGCTTGCCGCCCGGCCCGTCCGGATCGAGGATCGCCGGGATCTTGCCGTTCGGGTTGAGCGAGAGGAAGGGCGGCTCCCAGGTCTCGTTCTTGCCGATATTGATGGTGTGCGCCTCGTAGGGAAGGCCGGTCTCCTCCAGCATGATCGAAACCTTGACGCCGTTCGGCGTCGGCACCGAATAGAGCTGGATCCGGTCCGGATGCTGGGCTGGCCAGCGCTGTGTGATCGGGAAGGCGGAAAGGTCTGCCATATTGCGTATCTCCGGTAAAAGGGTATGGCTCCGTCTTATAGAAGTGCCGCGCCGCCGCAAAGGCGCGATCTGCGAGCCTGCGGGCGATGCGTCCGATTAGACCAAACTCCAGCCCGATCTTGACGAAATCCGGGTTGCGGTGGCCAAAAGAGCATGTTAGGCGACACTGACTTTGAGGGGCATGGACTTTGAGGGGCATGGACCGGGAACGGCGCGCCCCCAAGCGGTCAAGCTCATCTCGGGCGCGAAAGCCGGTCGCTCTTCGACGATCTGGCATGGGCGCATCACAACGAAAGAAAGAAAAGCGTGGCTGATACGGGCTCGATTGTATCTGGTATCGCAGGGCGCTACGCGCTCGCGCTGTACGAGCTGGCGGAGCAGGAAAAGGCGGTCGACGCGATCGACGCCGAGCTCGGCCGCTTCCTCGAGCTGATGAACGAATCCGGCGATTTGCGCGAGCTCGTGCGCAACCCCGTCTTCAGCGCCGAGGACCAGACTCGCGCCGTTTCCGCAGTGCTCGACAAGGCCGGGCTTTCGGGCCTTGGCGCCAATTTCATCAAGCTGGTCGCCTCCAAGCGCCGCCTCTTTGCCATCCGCTCGATGATCGACGCCTACCGCGCCATCGTCGCGGACAAGCGCGGCCTCGTCTCCGCCGAGGTGACGGTTGCAGAGAAGCTGAACGAGGCCAACCGCCGCTCGGTCGAGGATGCTCTCAACGGCGTCACCGGCAAGACAGTCACGCTCATCGAGAAGGTCGACCCTGCCATCATCGGCGGGCTGATCGTCAAGATGGGCTCGAAGATGGTGGACTCATCGGTCCGCACGAAACTCAATTCCATTAAACTTGCTATGAAAGAGGTCGGCTGATGGATATCCGCGCCGCAGAAATCTCCGCGATTCTCAAGGATCAGATCAAGAATTTCGGCGCACAGGCGTCGGTCACCGAGGTCGGGCAGGTCCTGTCCGTCGGTGACGGCATCGCCCGCGTCTATGGCCTCGACAAGGTCCAGGCCGGCGAGATGGTCGAGTTCGAGAACGGCGTGCGCGGCATGGCCCTCAATCTCGAGACCGACAATGTCGGCGTCGTCATCTTCGGGTCCGACCGCGAGATCAAGGAAGGCCAGACGGTCAAGCGCACCGGCGCCATCGTCGACGTTCCGGTTGGCAAGGAGCTTCTCGGCCGCGTGGTCGACGGGCTCGGCAATCCGATCGACGGCAAGGGTCCGATCGTCTCCGCCCAGCGTTCGCGCGTCGACGTCAAGGCCCCCGGCATCATTCCGCGCAAGTCGGTGCATGAGCCGATGGCGACCGGCCTCAAGGCGATCGACGCGCTCATCCCCGTCGGCCGCGGCCAGCGTGAGCTCATCATCGGCGACCGTCAGACCGGCAAGACCGCGATCGCGCTCGACACGATCCTCAACCAGAAGCCCGCTCATGCCGGCACGGACGAAACGCAGAAGCTCTACTGCGTCTACGTCGCCGTCGGCCAGAAGCGCTCGACCGTCGCGCAGTTCGTCAAGGTTCTCGAAGAGCAGGGCGCGCTCGAGTATTCGATCGTCGTGGCCGCGACCGCGTCCGATCCTGCGCCGATGCAGTTCCTCGCGCCGTTCTCCGGCTGCGCCATGGGCGAATATTTCCGCGACAACGGCATGCACGCCGTGATCATCTATGACGACCTCTCGAAGCAGGCCGTCGCCTATCGCCAGATGTCGCTGCTTCTGCGCCGCCCGCCGGGCCGCGAAGCCTACCCTGGCGACGTGTTCTATCTCCACTCCCGCCTGCTCGAGCGGTCTGCCAAGATGGGCGACGCAGCCGGCAACGGTTCGCTCACCGCGCTCCCCGTGATCGAGACGCAGGCGAACGACGTCTCGGCCTACATCCCGACCAACGTGATCTCGATCACCGACGGTCAGATCTTCCTCGAGACGGACCTCTTCTACCAGGGCATTCGCCCGGCCGTGAACGTCGGTCTCTCCGTGTCGCGCGTCGGCTCCGCTGCGCAGACCAAGGCGACGAAGAAGGTCGCCGGCAAGATCAAGGGCGAATTGGCGCAGTACCGCGAGATGGCTGCCTTCGCGCAGTTCGGTTCCGACCTCGACGCCGTGACGCAGCGCCTCCTCAATCGCGGCGCGCGCCTGACCGAACTCCTGAAGCAGCCACAGTTCTCGCCGCTCAAGATGGAAGAGCAGGTCTGCGTGATCTATGCAGGCGTCAACGGTTATCTCGACAAGGTGCCTGTCAACCGCATCCGCGCCTATGAGGACGGACTGCTGAGCCTCTTGCGCGGCAAGCATGCGGCGCTGCTCACCAGCATCGCCACCTCGAAGGACCTGTCGGACGCCGACGGCGCGACGCTCAAGGGCATCGTCGAGAGCTACACGGCCTCGTTCTCGTAAAAAAAGTCAGCGTTGAGGAACAGGGCGAATGCCTTCACTTAAGGACCTCCGCAATCGCATCACCTCGGTGAAGGCGACGCAGAAGATCACCAAGGCCATGCAGATGGTGGCGGCGGCGAAGCTTCGGCGCGCCCAGATGGCCGCCGAAGCTGCCCGT
>JAIELD010000060.1 GCA_019753285.1 Beijerinckiaceae bacterium
GTTCGGATCGTCAAAAGCACGTAGAAAACACGTGGCGAAGACCTGGAACAACACTGATGTTTGGGGAATGCGCACCGCGCAAACCCCGGTCTCTTCTCTGGTCTGGTGGTCATAGCAGGCGCAAAACTCCCGATCCCATCCCGAACTCGGCCGATAAGTGCGCCCACGCCAATGGTACTGCGTCTCAAGACGTGGGAGAGTAGGTCACCGCCAGACCTGAAAAGAGACACCTCACTCATCAACGATAGTCATACCGGTCCGATAAAACCACATCGGACAACCCTGGCGCGGGGTGGAGCAGCCCGGTAGCTCGTCAGGCTCATAACCTGAAGGCCGCAGGTTCAAATCCTGCCCCCGCAACCAAATTAGAGAAACCCGCCAGCAGTCATGCTGGCGGGTTTTTCGTGTTTTCAGATCTTGGTTTGCCATCCGCCTTCTGCTCCGCCGCGTAATCAGTGCGTCATGCTGGCGTCGGGCTCACGCCTCATCATGGAACGCGCCAATGGTCTATGTCTCCATCACTGGCCTTCAGCTCAAGAAAGGTATCGGCAATACGGTGCGCTTCTGGTGGCATGCAATCCGCTCGATGCGGCAGGCGCAGGCCGCACCGGGCAATCTTTCGGCACAGGCGCGCGCGATCAACGGTATCCATCACACGCTGTCCGTCTGGACCGATGAGGCGGCGATGCGCGCCTATCTCGTTTCCGGCCCACACTTGAAGGCGCTTCGTAACTTCCACGCCATCGCGACCGGCAAGACCGTCGGCTATCTTGCCGATGCTCCACCTCCATGGTCTGACGTTCACGGCATCTGGGAGGAGCGCGGCAAGATCGTTGCCGAGCACGCGCCTCGGGGCCCTTCCAAAGCCTGAACGGAACGCCACGGATTGGCAGTGTTTGTCGCAAGCTCCCGGCTGTCGCCAAGGATCGCGACGATCTGGGGCGGCATCGGAGTGATTATCGGCGCGCTCGTCAGCCTCGACTGGCGACGGATGACTGCATGGGCGGTTCCGCCGTCGTCTTCATGACCTTTTGTGGCGGCGCATGCGCATCGCCCGGCTCGATGAACCGCCGAAAGCGCAACTCCTCGAGATCGAGCTCGGTCTCGATGCTGTGCAGGATGGAGTCATGGATCTTGCCGCTCCGGTGCAGGCGGATCAGTTCGGCGCGGCCATGCGTCACCGCGTGTAGTGCTGCCGTGAAATGCTTGCGGCGCTCTTCCAGCAGATGCTCGCCTTCGTCGCGCAGCCTCGCCGTCGCCCGCGCCCGGCCGCGATAATCGTCGACGAGGCGCGGGTGGATGAGCGCGCCGGTCTCGCCGTGTACCAGTTGCTCGATCGCCTTCAACGATGCCTCAGCCACGGCGGCACGCGCCGCCGCTTCGCTCAAGGTCTCGGTCGGCGGTTCTGGCAGCGAGGAGATGCCGAAGAGGCGGATCAGCGGGCCCAAGGTCACGCCCTGAACGAGCACGGTGACGATGATCACCATGAACGATGCGAACAGTACCGTGTCGCGACCGGGAAAGTCGATGGGGAGCGCAAGCGCAGCGGCAAGGCTGACGACGCCGCGCATTCCGGCCCAACCGATGATGAACGGTACGCCAACCGAGGGAAGGGGGTCGTTGCTGCGCATGGCGCGGCTGACCAGCCTCGGCAGGTAGGCCGCTGCAAACACCCAGATGAGACGCAGAACGATCACGGCGCCGGTCACGGCAAGTGCGACGGGCAGGGCGTTGAGGATTGCGGTCGCATCGCCGCCCTTGCGGGTGAGCACGCCGCGCAGCGCAAGTCCGATCAGCACGAAGACAAGCGCTTCGAGCACGAACACGACAAGCTGCCATACGGCTTTTGCCTGCGTGCGCGATTGCGCGTCGAGCACCTCGTGCTGCCGCCAGCCCATCAATATGCCGCAGGTGACGACGGAGAGAACGCCGGAGGCATGCACCGTTTCCGCCGCGATGTAGCTCGCATAGGCGGCAAGAAAACTGGTGACGATGATGTAATTGGTCTCGTGCAGGCGCTTGAACGCGAATTCCGTCGCCATCGACATCGCGAACCCGATGAGAACGCCGCCGACCGCCAGCCAGACGAAGCTCGTCATCGCCTCGCCGAGATGGAACGTTCCGGTGAGGGCGGCGGCGACGGCGAACTTGTAGAGGACGAGGCCGGAGGCGTCGTTGACGAGGCTTTCCCCTTCAAGAATGGTGACGAGCCGCCGCGGCAGGCGGAGTTGCTGCAGCACCGATTTGGCTGCCACGGCATCCGGCGGCGAAACGATCGCGCCGAGCGCCACGCATGCCGCCCAGGGAAGCGACGGGGCGACGAGATGCGCCACCCATGCGACGCCGAAAGTGGTGAAGGTGACAGCGCCGAGCGCCAGCAGCGAAATCGGCCACCACTCGCGACTGAAATCCCGCCAGACGGTAAAATAGGCCGAGGCGAGCAGCAGCGGCGGCAGAAACAGGAGCATGATGAGGTCGGGATCGATCTCGACATTCGGCGCGCCGGGGGCGAGCGCCAGCGCAATGCCGCCGATTACCAGCGCCGCAGCCGAAGGCAGTGCAAGGCGGCTGGCGATGAGCGAAAGCACGATTGCAGCCGCGAGCAGCGCAAGAACGAATTCAAGCAGGGCGAGTGGGGTCATGACGAGCAGCGGTAGCGAGATTGGGCCACCCGGACAAGCGACACTGTATTTCAAATACCGTCAATGGTTTGCTTGCGGCCCGGGGGCGTTCCGGTCGATACTGCGGCACCCTCCTTTCCCTTTCCATCTCAAGGACGATCATGACTTCTTCGCTCTTCTCACCGATCACGCTCGCCGGCGTGGACTTTGCCAACCGCATCCATGTCGCGCCCATGTGCCAATACAGCGCCGTCAATGGCTGCGCGAGCGACTGGCACATGACGCATCTCGGCATGCTCGCCAATTCCGGTGCCGCCTTGCTCGTCATCGAGGCGACCGCCGTCGAGGCGATCGGGCGCATTTCGCATGGCGATCTCGGCCTCTATGACGATGCCTGCGAGGCGGCGCTGAAGCGCGTCGTCGATCATTGCCGCAGCATCGGCACTGCGAAGCTGGGCATTCAGATCGCCCATGCCGGCCGCAAGGCCTCCCAGCAGCGCCCGTGGGAAGGCGGCGCGGCGCTGAAAGCTGACGCCGACCCGTGGAGGACGATTGCGCCCTCGGCTCTCGCCTATGCCGAGGATTGGCATCAGCCGGACGAGATGACGAAAGCCGACATCGCACGCGTTACCGAGGCGCATGTGGAGGCTGCGAAGCGCGCGCTGCGCATCGGTCTCGACGAGGCTGAAATCCACTGCGCCCATGGCTATCTCCTGCACGAGTTCTGCTCGCCGCTTTCCAACCAGCGCCGGGACGAATATGGCGGCAGCCTCGAAAACCGGCTCCGCCTGCCGGTCGAGATCGCCGCTGCCGTCCGCGCCGTCTGGCCGAAGGAGAAGCCACTCGGCATGCGCATCACCGGCAGCGACTGGGCGGATGGCGGCGTGAGCGTCGAGGAGGCCGTCGTGCTCGCGGGCAAGCTCAAGGAAGTGGGCCTCGATTTCGTCTGCGTCTCCAGCGGCGGGCTCGTGCCGCAGCAGAAGATCACGCTCAAACCCGGCTATCAGGTTCATTTTGCCGAACGTGTCAAAAAGGAAGCCGGCATCGCCACGCGGGCGGTCGGCCTCATAGCCGAACCTCACCATGCCGAGGAGATCGTGGCCTCGGGCCAGGCGGACATGGTGGCGCTGGCGCGCGGGTTCCTCGATCATCCCCATTGGGGCTGGATGGCAGCCCGCGAGCTCGGGGCACATGTGGCGCAGCCGGACCAATATCTGCGTGCAGGCTCGCAGAACTGGGCGAAACTGTTCGAAAAGCACTGAACGATGCGCGCCGCGCTGGTCCGCGATCTCCTCATCGGCACGTTCGGGCACGCCGCCTTTCGCCCGGGCCAGGAGGAGATCGTCGTGGCGGCCGTCGCGGGCGAGGACATCTTCGCGATCATGCCTTCCGGCGCGGGCAAATCGCTCTGCTACCAGTTGCCCGCGCTGTTGCGCGACGGGCTGACGATCGTCATCTCGCCGTTGATCGCCCTGATGCGTGACCAGGTCGTCGCGCTGCGCCGGCGCGGCGTCAAGGCTGCCATGCTGAACTCGGCGAATGACGACGAAGAGGATGCGCGCGTGTTCGGCGGCATTCGCAGCCGGGAGCTGAAACTCCTCTACCTGTCGCCGGAGCGCTTCGCCAAGGAAAGCACCTTCGGGCTGATGATGCGGGCGGATGTCCGCTGCATCGTCGTCGACGAGGCGCATTGCGTCTCGCATTGGGGCCATGATTTTCGCCCTGAGTATCGCGAGATCGGCCCCATCGCCGCCGAATATGCCGCCAACAGGCCGGACGGCCGGGTGCAGATCATCGCCGTCACCGCGACCGCCGACGCGTTGACGCGGCAGGACATCGTCGCACAGCTTTTCGCTGCGCCGCCGCGGATGTTCGTCCAGAGTTTCGACCGGCCCAATATCCATCTGCGCATGCAACGCCGTCGCGCGGCGGATCGGCAGATCCTCAAATTCCTGCGCCGGCATCCTGGCGAGACAGGGATCGTCTATTGCGCGACGCGCCGACATGCCGAGGCGATGGCGGCCGTGCTCGTGAGGGCCCGCCACAATGCGCGCGCCTATCACGCCGGCCAGGACGATGAGACGCGGGAGCGGACGGAGCGGGCTTTCCAGGCTGAAACGCCGGTCATCATCGTCGCCACCATCGCCTTCGGCATGGGTGTGGACCGGCCTGATGTGCGGTTCGTCTGCCATGCCGATACGCCGCGCAGCGTCGAAAGCTATTATCAGGAGATCGGACGCGCAGGGCGCGACGGTCTGCCTGCCGAAGCGTTTGCACTGTTCGATCCGGTCGATCTTCTCAAATTCGGCAATGTGGCGCCATCGGGCGATGCGGACGCATCGCGACGCAAGGCACTGGCCGGCCGCCGCCGCAACCTCATACGGCTTTGCCAGCCATGGGGTTGCCGACGGAGGCCTCTTCTGCGGCATTTCGGCGAGGAGACAGGCCGCTGCGGCAATTGCGATCGTTGCGCGCAAGGACCGTTTGCGCCGGTTGCAGCTCTGCTGAGGCTCTGACCGGACGGCCGCGAAACGCCGCGTTACATGCTGTCGGTTTACATCCGAACCATCCTTTGCGACGTAGGATCGAGGTCTCAATGCGGACCGAAAGATGCGTTAAGCAACCCTGCTGCATCATCGGTCGGCTTTGTCACTCATTTGGCCCTGCCGGGGATTTTTGCTGCGCTCCGCGCTATTCAGTGTGGTAAAAGGCGCAACGGTTGGAAAACTATAGCTTCATGGTCGTCAGTCAGCATATTTCGTTCGTTCGATCGCTCGTTTTAGGCCTTGCGATCCTTGCTCCCTCGGTCGCCATGCCAAGTGTCGCGAACGGCGCTGAAGCGACCACGGCTTCGAATGGCGATGCCAATTTGCCCAAGCCGCCGACCGTGACCGTGGTCGCCGCCGGGATCGAGGAAATGGTGGCGACGACGCTGGTCTCCGGAACGCTCGTCGCGCGCGACGAGGTGCTGGTCGCACCGCAGATCGAGGGGCTCGTCATCACCGAGCTGCTCGCGCAGGAGGGCGACGAGGTGAAGGAGGGACAGGTGCTGGCCCGTCTCGATCGCCGCGGCCTCGAGGTGCAACTCCTGCAAAACTACGCGCAGCTCGCGCGGCTCGATGCAGGCATGTCGCAGGCAGAAGCCCAGATCGCAGAGGCCGAGGCCAACAAGGTGCAGGCCAACGCATCCTATAATCGCGCGCTGCAGCTTCAGACCACCGGCTCGACCAGCGCCGAGACGCTCGATCAGCGGGCAGGCGCCGCGCGCGCGGCCGATGCGCGGCGGGTCGCGGCGACGCATGCAGTGTCCATGATCCGGGCCGAGCGCGAGTCGGCGCTCGCCACTATCGACGACACCAGGCTGAAACTCGAGCGCACCGACATCAAGGCACCCGTCGCCGGCATCGTTTCGCGCCGCAACGTCAAGCTCGGCGCGGTGGCGAGCGCCGTGGGCGACCCGCTCTTCAAGCTGATCGCCAATGGGGAGATCGAACTTGAATCGGAAGTGTCCGAGGTCGATCTTCCCCGCCTCAGGGAAGGCCAGCCGGTGAAGGTCAGCCCGGCGGGGGCCAGCCTCACATTGGAGGGCAGGATCAGGCTGATCTCGCCGGAGGTCGACAAGACGACCCGCCTCGGGCGCATCAGGGTTGCTCTGCCGCGCAACTCCCTCGCCTTCATCGGCGCTTTCGCGCGCGGCGCGATCGAGACCGGGCGGATCCGGGGCCTCACCCTGCCGCTATCCGCGCTGAACTACGCCAAGACCGGACCGGTGCTGCAGGTGGTGCGCGACGGCGTCGTCACGACGAGGCCCGTCGCGGTCGCCCTCATCGGCAATGGGCGCGTCAGCATCAAGTCCGGGATCGAGGCGGGTGATCTCGTCGTCGCCCGCGCCGGCACCTTCGTGCGGGACGGCGACCGCGTCACCGTGCAGATGCTGGCCACGGCGGAGCCGCTCAGATGAGGCTCAACATCTCTGCCTGGTCGATCCGGCAGCCCATACCGCCGATCGTTCTCTTCATCGTGCTGATGCTGCTCGGCGCGACCAGCTTCTCCAACCTGTCAGTCACGCGCTTTCCCAATATCGACATTCCAGTCGTGACGGTGACCATCACGCAGGCGGGCGCTGCGCCGGCCGAGCTCGAGACGCAGGTGACGAAGCGCGTCGAGGATTCGATCGCCGCGATCAATGGCGTCAAGCACATCGTCTCGACGGTCAGCGACGGTACCTCGCTGGTGGCGATTCAGTTCCGCCTCGAGACCAACAGCGACCGCGCGCTCAACGACGTGAAGGACGCGATCGCCAAGATCCGCGCCGATCTGCCCCGCACCATCGACGAACCGATCGTCGAGCGCATCGACATCGAGGGCCAGTCGATCCTCTCCTACGCAGCGTCTGCGCCCGGCATGACGCTGGAGGAGCTGTCCTGGCATGTCGACGATGTCATCAAGCGCAAGCTGCAAGGGCTGAAGGGCGTCGGCCGCGTCGAGCGCTATGGCGGCGTCACGCGCGAGATCGTCGTCTCGCTCGATCCCGATCGCCTGCTCGCCATGTCCGTCTCGGCGGGCGACATCAGCCGGCAGATCCGCGCGACCAACCTCGATGTCGGCGGTGGGCGCGGCGAGGTCGGTGGGCAGGAGCAGGCGATCCGCACGCTGGCCAGCGCGTCGACAATCGATTCGCTCTCCGACACCAAGATCGTGCTGCCAGGCAATCGCGAGGTCAGGCTCAAGGCTCTCGGCCGCGTCGAGGACGGCAACAGCGAACCGCGCTCGTTCGGTCGCCTCGATGCGCAGCCGGTCGTCAGCTTCTCCGTGTTCCGCGCCAAGGGCGCGAGCGAGCTCACCGTTGGACAGACGGTCGAAAAGGCGATCGGGGAGTTGCGGGCAGAGTATCCCAATGTCGGCCTGACGCTCATCGACGACGCGGTCAGCTACACCAAAGGCAACTACGAAGCCGCGATGAAGACGCTGATGGAGGGCGCGGCGCTCGCCGTGCTCGTCGTGCTCATCTTCCTACGCAACATCCGCGCCACCCTCATCGCGGCGATCGCGCTTCCGCTCTCCATCATCCCGACTTTCTGGGTGATGAGCACGCTCGGCTTCTCGCTCAACCTCATCAGCCTTCTCGGCATCACGCTGGTGACCGGCATTCTCGTCGACGACGCCATCGTCGAGATCGAGAACATCGTGCGCCACATGCGGATGGGCAAGTCGCCCTACCGAGCCGCGATGGAGGCTGCGGACGAAATCGGCCTCGCCGTCATCGCCATCACCTTCACCATCGTTGCGGTATTCGCGCCCGTGAGCTTCATGGAGGGCATCGCCGGGCAGTATTTCCGGCAGTTCGGCCTTACCGTAGCGGCGGCGGTCCTCGTGTCGCTCCTCGTTGCCCGCCTCATCACGCCCATGATGGCGGCCTATCTCATGAAGCCGATCGCGCTCCACCATGGCGGCGATGGCTGGGTGATGCGCGCCTATACGCGCTTCCTCGCCTTCAGCATCGGCAAGTCGCGCCGTTACGGCGTCCGACTGTTCGGGCGCGATCTCGGCTTCCGCGTCCCACGCGCCTATCTGACGCTCGTCGTCGGCCTTGCCCTGTTCACCGCCTCGCTCATCAGCACGCGGCTGTTGCCGACCGGCTTCATTCCGCCGGGAGATGAATCCCGCATCGTGATGTCCGTCGAACTGCCGCCCGGAGCCACGCTCGCCGATACGCGCGACGTCACCGACGGGATGGTGCGCCAGATCAAATCGACCATTCCCGAGGTGAAGTCCGTCTTCGTTCTCGGCGGCACCACGCCGACCGGGGCAGGGCGCGAAATCCGCAAGGCGGCGATCGTCGTGCGGCTCGTGCCCAAGGCCGAACGCACGCTGACGCAAAAGCAGATCGAAGGCAGGCTTACGCGTCTCCTCGCCGAACTGCCCGACATCCGCGTCTGGTACGTCAACCAGCGCGGCGAGCGCGAAGCCTCGATCAGCATCGTTGGCGATGATGGCGACAGCCTCAATGCCGCGGTGGCCAAGATCGAGGCGGCGATGCGGCGCGTGAAGGGCTTCAGCAACGTCGCCTCGACGCGGCCGCTCGACCGGCCGGAAATCCTCGTGAAGCCGCATCTCGAGCTTGCGGCCGAACTCGGCGTCTCGCCGGAATCGATCTCGGATACGCTGCGCATCGCGACGATCGGCGACATCGGGCCGAACCTCGCAAAGTTCAAATCCGGCGACCGGCTCATCCCGATCCGCGTGCAGATGGACGAGGCTGCGCGCGGCGATCTGCGCCAGTTGCAGAGCATGCGCGTCAGCAATGCCGCCGGCAAGACCATCCCCATCTCGGCGCTTGCCGATATCGGCTTCGGACAGGGGCCGAGCGCCATCGATCGCTACGACCGCTATCGCAGGGCCGTGATGGGCGCGGATCTCACCGGGCTCACGGTCGATCAGGCGGTCGACATCATCCAGACCCTGCCCGAGGCGCAGAATTTGCCCAAGGGCGTGCGGCTGGTTCCCTCCGGGGACGCGGAGATCTCGGGCGAGGTGCGCGTCGGCTTCGTGCAGGCGATGAGCCTCGGCATGGTCATTGTGCTCGGCGTGCTCGTGCTGCTGTTCGGCTCGGTGTTTCCGCCGCTCACCATTCTCCTTTCGCTGCCGCTCTCGTTCGGCGGCGTGGTGCTGGCGCTGCTCCTCACCAACAACCCGGTGAGCATGCCGGTCTTCATCGGCGTGCTGATGCTGATGGGGGTCGTCACCAAGAACGCCATCATGCTGGTCGAATTCGCCGCCGAGGAGCGCGTAAAGGGTGTCGATCGTATCGAGGCGATGATCGACGCCGGCCGCAAGCGCGCCCGGCCGATCGTGATGACGACGATCGCCATGGCCGCCGGCATGCTGCCGAGCGCTTATGGGCTTGGCGATGGCGGCGAGTTCCGTGCACCGATGGCGATAGCGGTGGTCGGCGGCCTGCTGGTTTCGACGCTGCTCAGCCTTGTCTTCGTGCCGTCCTTCTACATCGTGATGGACGACATCGGTTCGGTCGTAACACGGCTCTTGTCGCGCCTGGTGGTGAGTTCGGGAGACGACGATCGCCACGAAAGCGAAGGGGCGCTCGCCGCGACCATGCTGCCGCCCGAGCCGCTTAAGCCGGTGCCATACAAGGTGGCGGCGGAATAATCGTCCAAGCCTGTTCAATGATCCGGCTTGCATTTGCCGTGCTGCGCGCATCATCATCGCCGCGTCATTCAGCTTCGCTATGGCGGAGCGGCTTTTACTCTTTTCCCTCAGGTGCCTGATGAAGATCGATGATGTCCGCAAAGCCTACGCCATGCCGCTCAACAATCCGAGCTTTCCCAAGGGGCCGTATCGCTTTTACGACCGTGAATATCTGATCTTCACCTACCGGACAGACCCTGACATCCTGCGTGCCCTGGTGCCGGAGCCGCTCGAGATCGTCGACCCCATCGTCAAATACGAGTTCATCCGCATGCCGGATTCGACGGGCTTTGGAGACTACACGGAAACGGGTCAGGTCATTCCCGTGCGCTTCAACGGCGAGACCGGCGTGTATGTGCATTCCATGTATCTCGACGACGATGCGCCGATTGCCGGCGGGCGCGAGCTCTGGGGCTTTCCGAAAAAGCTCGCCAGTCCGAAGATCGTGCACGAGGGCGAGGTGATCGTCGCCACGCTCCATTATGGCTCTGTGCTCTGCGCCGTCGGAACGATGGGCTACAAGCATCAGCCGGTCGATCCTTCGGTCGTTCTGCATTCGATGAACGAGCCTAATTTCCTGTTGAAGATCATTCCCCACGTCGACGGCACGCCGCGCATCTGCGAACTCGTTCGCTATCATCTGACGGACATCACGCTGAAAGGCGCGTGGACCTCGACCGCCGCGCTCGAACTGCATCATCACGCGCTTGCCGACGTGGCGCGGCTACCCGTGCTCGAGCTGCTGTCGTCGGTCCATTTCAAGGCCGATCTGACGCTGGGCCTTGGTGAAGTCGTTCACGACTATCTCGCGGGTTGAGGCTGGAGCACAACGATGCCGATTGCGATCATAGGCGCCGGGATGGCGGGGCTCTCCTGCGCGAGGGCGCTGACGCAGGCCGGCGAGTCCGTCACGGTATTCGAGAAGAGCCGTGGCATTGGCGGGCGCTGCGCCACGCGGCGCGGCGAGCATGGCAGCTACGATCATGGCGCGCCCTATGTCGAGGCATGGACCGTCAACTTCAAGGCGATGCTGGCGGCGGGATCGTTGACCGGTGCGTGCGTGCCCTGGCCGGAGATGAACCTGTCTGACAGTGTGCCGGCCTTCGTTGGCGTGCCCGGCATGAGCGCGCTGGCGAAGCCCCTCTCGGCCGAGTGCGATCTCCGGCTCGGCACACGTGCCGAGCGGATCGAGCGCGGCGACGCGGGCTGGTCCATACGCGACGCGGCCGGCGCATCGCATGGCCCGTTCAGCCGGCTCTGTATCGCCGTTCCCGCGCCGCAGGCCGTCGACCTGCTCGGCTCACATCGCTTTGCGGCGCAGGCAGGGTCTGCCGTGATGTCGCCCTGCTGGACGCTGATGGTGAGCGGCGGCGACCGCATTGTCTTCGGCGATGGCAGGAACCCGCCGGAACCTTTCGCCAAAATCATCGTGGACTCGGAGAAGCCGGAGCGGGCCGCCGAGCCGCGACGTTTTGTGATCCATATGTCGGCTGCGTGGAGCCGCGCGCATCTCGAATTTGCACCCGATGAGGTCAAGGCTCTCATCACCGCCGAACTTGGGCGATCCTTCGGCTTCGAACCGAAATCCATCGCCTCCGCGACCGCTCATCGCTGGCGCTACGCTCTCACCGAGACGCCGCTCGGTGAAGCGTGTCTCTGGGATGAAGCAGCAAAACTCGGGGTCTGTGGCGATTGGTGCCTCGGCCGCCACGCGGAGAATGCGTTCCTCAGCGGGCTTGCGCTTGCCGACCGGGTGCTCGGCCGCTGAGGGGAATGCTGCGCAATATATTGCAGCGCAGCATTCGTCGTTTCGCTTTGTTCAGCGTACCAGAACGTTCTTGAACTGCCACGGATCGCTGGTGTCGATGTCCTCGGGGAAGAAGCCGGGGCGACCGTCGAGCGGCGTCCAGTCCGTGTAGACGCCGATGACAGGACCGAGATAGGGGAGCTGCACTTCGAGACAGCGGCGATAATCCATCTCGTCCGCCTCGACGATGCCGGCGTTCGGATTTTCGAGCGCCCAGACCATCCCGGCCAGAACCGCGGACGTCACCTGAAGGCCGGTCGCGTTCTGGTACGGCGCAAGCGCGCGCGTTTCCTCGACCGAGAGTTGCGAACCGTACCAATAGGCGTTCTTGGCGTGTCCGTAGACGAGCACGCCGAGCTCGTCGATGCCGTCGACGATCTCATCTTCGTTCAGGATATGAAACTCGTCCTGGATCCTGCCGGCCTGCCCGAACAACTCGTGCAGGCTCAGCACCGCGTCGTTGGCGGGATGGTAGGCGTAATGGCAGGTCGGGCGGAACACGACCTTGTCATTGGTCCGTACCGTATAATAGTCGGCTATGGAAATTGACTCATTATGCGTGACGAGGAAGCCGTATTGGGCCTGCGCCGTCGGCGTCCAGGAACGCACGCGGGTGTTCGCGCCAGGCTGCAGCAGGAAGATCGCCGCCTTCGAGCCCGTCACCTGCTCGCCGGCATTGGCAGGCTTCCAGTTCTCATGCGTGCCCCAGCCGAGCTCGGCCGGCTGCATGCCTTCCGATAGAAAGCCCTCAACCGACCAGGTGTTGACGAAGACGCCCTGCGGCTTCGGGTTCTTCGCGCGCTGCGTGTCGCGCTCGGCGATATGCACGCCCTTGACGCCGAGCGTCTGCATCAGCTTCGCCCAACCTTCGCGTGTCGTCGGCTCGGGCGCGTCATGGCCCGTGTCCTTGGCGATGTTGACGAGCGCCTGTTTCACGAACCAGGAGACCATGCCGGGATTGGCGCCGCAGCAGGAGACGGCGGTCGTGCCGCCGGGCTTCGCCGCCTTTTCCGCCATCACCGTTTCGCGCAGCGCGTAGTTGGTGCGCGATTCCGCGCCGAGCGTCGTGTCGAAATAAAATCCCGGCCACGGCTCGATCACGGTATCGATATAGAGCGCACCGATCTCGCGGCAGAAGCGCATGATTTCGAGCGACGAGGTATCGACCGAGAGGTTGACGCAGAAGCCTTGACCGCCGCCGACGGTCAGCAACGGTTCGAGCAGCGTCCTGTAATTGTCGCGCGTCACTCCCTCGTGAATGAAGCGGATGCCGCGCTCGTCGAGCAGTGCCCGGTCGCTGTCGTCAGGATCGATCACCACGAAGCGGCTGCGGTCGTAGGAAAAATGCCGCTCGATCAGCGGCAGCGTACCTTTTCCGATCGATCCGAAGCCGATCATGACGATGGGACCGCTGATCTTGGCATGAACTGGCCATTGCGACATTTGACAGAAACTCCAAATCTTCCGACGACTTCAAGAAGCGCGCGGCGTACCGGCGCTCCAGCTAACGATTTTCATGTGACTAGAGCATGATGCGAAACACTGGCAACGGTTTTTCGCTGTGATCATGCTCCGAACGAGAGGAACACCGGCGCGCAACGGGCGGTCGTTGTCTGGCCGTTCCGCGCCGGTTCCGTTGCAGCACCGCCACCGTGCCTCAGGCGGCGAGCGCGAAGTCGGCTATGAGGTCCGCAAGCTTCGGCTTCGGCACGATGGCTCCCGTTGGCAGCACAAAGCCAGAGGCCCTTGCGAGCGCGCCCGGACGCAGCTCCAATCCGAGGAAGCGCTCGCGCTCCACGGGGCCGGGCATCCATAGATTGGCCGTCACGGCCTCGTTGAAGCCGAACCGAGCGTAATAGGGCGCATCGCCGACAAGGATCACGGCGCCATGGCCGGCGGCCTTCACCGCTTCGAGTGCATGCCGGATGAGCGCATGGCCGAGCCCGCGCCCCTGATGGCTGCAGGCGATCGCGACCGGTCCGAGCATCAGGGCATCGTATTCAGAGCCGGCACTGACATCCCAAAGGCGGATCGTGCCGATGAGTGTGTCGCCCTCCAGCATGGTAAAGGCAAGGCCCTGCGACGGCAGGCGGCCCTCGCGCAGGCGCTCGCACGTTTTCATGAAGCGGCCCGCGCCGAAGACGCGATCGAGCAACGCTTCGCGCGCGGCGTGGTGCGCGGCGGTTTCCTCGACAATCGTGATCATTTCAAAGTCTCCAAGGCAGGAAAGCGGAGACCCTCGCACCTTCGGCGCGGGTAAGCCGCGCCAATGCCGAACGAGCAGGGAGGACAGGCGCCCCTCCTCCCGGAGGAGGGGCGACGAGCGGCGGCTAGATGACGACCTGGGTGAGGCCCGGCATGCCGTTGAAGTCCCGCGACGAGTAGGTCGTGGTGTAGGCACCCGTTCCCTCGATCAAGACCCGGTCGCCGATTTCGAGGCTGAAAGGCAGATCATAGGGCAGCTTTTCATACATCACATCGACCGAGTCGCAGGTCGGGCCAGCCAGCACGCAAGGTCCGACAGCCGAGCCGTCGCGCGGCGTGCGGATCGGGTAGCGGATGGCTTCATCCATCGTCTCGGCAAGGCCATGAAACTTGCCGATGTCGAGATAGACCCAGCGCAGATGGTCGTCGTCGGCCTTCTTCGAGACGAGGACGACCTCGCTCTCGATGACGCCGGCATTGCCGACCATGCCGCGGCCCGGCTCGATGATCGTCTCGGGAATCCGGTTGCCGAAGTGCTTGCGCAGCGAGCGGAAGATCGCCGAGCCGTAGCTTTCGACGCCAGGGATCTCCTTCAGATACTTCGTCGGGAAACCACCGCCGAGATTGACCATGCCGAGCACGATGCCGCGCTCCGCCATCTCGCGGAAGATGCCAGCGGCGGAAGCAAGCGCACCATCCCACATTTCGGGGTTCGCTTGCTGGGAACCGACATGGAACGAGATGCCATGCGCCTTGAGGCCGAGCATGTGTGCGAGTTCGAGCACGCGCGGCGCCATTTCGGGCGCGCAGCCGAACTTGCGCGACAGCGGCCAGTCGGCACCGGCGCCATCGCACAGGATGCGGCAGAACACCTTGGAGCCGGGTGCTGCACGAGCGACCTTCTCGACTTCGGCCTCGCAATCGACGGCGAAGAGCCGGATGCCCTTGTCGAAGGCCTTGGCGATGTCACGCTCTTTCTTGATCGTGTTGCCGAAGGAGATGCGGTCGGCCGTCGCGCCGGCAGCCAGCACCATCTCGATTTCGCCGATCGAGGCGCAATCGAAGCAGGAGCCGAGCTGGGTAAGCATTTCGAGAATTTCCGGCGCAGGATTGGCCTTCACGGCGTAAAACACGCGCGTGTCCGGCAAGGCACGGGCAAAGGTCAGGTAATTGTCGCGCACGATCGAGCGATCGACGACGAGGATCGGCCCGTCTTCGGTGCGGTTGCGCAAATAGGCTTCGATGCGCGGCGACACGGCGGTGCGCGGCGCAAGCGCGACCTTGGAGACTTCAGAACCGCAGGCTTCGAAAGCGCGCTTCATCACGATGGCATTCATGGCAGCATCCCCCTGCGGCCCTCGCAAGGGTCCGCAAAAAGCGATTGAATGAGTTCAGCCGACAGCAGTTCTGGCCCGCGCGATGGAGACGCGAACGCAAAAACACAGTCAGCCGATGCCAGGCTCCTTGCGAAACCTGACGGTGCTGCGCCGTTTGGAGTGCTTTAAACGTCATTTTCACGCGACGAATCGCATAAAACAACATTTAGTCACGCCATCGTAGGGAAGGGAAAACCCGACCGCACGCCCGGCAAAGATGGACAAGCCTCTTCGGTGAGTCGGTGTTGGAGAACCGACCCGAGACCAAAAAAGCCCGCTCCGTCGTTGCTTTAAGTTGCGTCACCCGCTTCGGGCGGGGCCGCCGGTTCGCTTCCGGCTGCCGGTCCGTGAGACTTGAGAGCATGCTCAAAAGTCTCTTAACTAGGGCGTTTTTCCGGCCTCTTGTCCGGAGATCCACCGACCGACACGCAACCACAGGCACGTGCGAAATTGGGCATGGGGGAGATACGGTTTTTCGTGCCCATCCGCAAGTTTTTTATGTGTCACAATCGAAAATAAATCTGGAGGCGAAACGATCGCGGGACGATTGCCGGATTGTGATCGCACTTGCGCTGACCCGCTGCCGGAAACGGGGTCGGGCGGTCTTGACTAGCAGATGGCCTCGCTTCATTTTCGGCGCGCCAAAACGGCTTCAAAAACCAAGCTTGCGCGCAGCGATGCAGGCCTTTCGAAAGTCAATGATGCAGCGTCGTGCGTTCTTGCGGTTAGCCTCGGCTTCGCTCGTCTCAACCTCCCTCTCCTCCTTGCTCGTCGGCCCCTATGCGCGTGCGCAGCAGTCACCGTCCACGCAACCGCGCTTCACCTATGATGATGTGGTGCGCCGGGCG
>JAIELD010000045.1 GCA_019753285.1 Beijerinckiaceae bacterium
CGCTCGACGCTGTTTCCAGCAATGAACGCGTGATCGAGGTCTATCTCGGGCGATGAGAATAATTCGTCTCATGCCCCACCCGGCGCGTTGCACGCGCCACCCTCCCCTCCCGGGGAGGGTGTCGCCGCGCCTGGCCTTGCGAAGATCGAACTCGAAAATCCCTCCCCGGGAGGGGAGGGTGGATCGGCGAAGCCGAGACGGGTGGGGGAGATAAGAAATGCTGAACGTCGACTCGATCGATCTGTATTACGGCGCGGCGCAGGCGCTGCGCTCCGTCTCGGTCACTGCGGAGATCGGCAAGGTGACGACCGTGCTCGGCCGCAACGGGGTCGGCAAATCCTCGCTTTTGAGAGCCATCGTCGGCCATCAGCCGATCAAGGGCGGGCAGATCGTCTGGAAGGGCGAGGCGCTCGGCAAGGCTGCGCCTTACGAGCGGGCGCGGCGCGGCATCGCCTATGTGCCGCAGGGACGCGAGATCTTCCCGCTGCTGACGGTGAAGGAGAATCTCGAGACGGGCTATGCGCCGCTGCCGCGCGCCCAGCGGCATATCCCTGCCGAAATCTTCGACCTGTTTCCCGTGCTGAAGGACATGCTCAGCCGGCGCGGCGGCGACCTCTCCGGCGGCCAGCAGCAGCAACTCGCCATTGGCAGAGCGCTTGTCACACGGCCGAGTCTTCTGGTGCTCGATGAGCCGACCGAAGGCATCCAGCCCTCCATCATCAAGCAGATCGGTTTCGCCATCGACACCTTGCGCCGGCGCGGCGATATGGCCATCCTGCTCGTCGAGCAGTATTTCGATTTCGCCCGCGACCTCTGCGACCATTTTGCCGTGCTCGATCGCGGCCAGGTGGTGATGGCGGGCACGCGGGCGAGCATGGTGGAGGACGATGTACGCCGGCACATGTCCGTCTGAGGCTTCGGCGCTCGTCCCCGGCTATATCCGCGCGCGAGGCGGCGTTACGGCGCGCTTCGCCGTCGGCCATCGCGGCACGCGCATCGCGGACCTTTCCGAACGCGGCGGTTTCCGCTTCCGCTTTCCCGAAAAGCACGACGAGACCTGCGAGGCGGTGCTGATCAACACGGGCGGCGGCATGACCGGCGGCGACGCGCTCACCCTCGATATCGAAGCGGACGAGCACGCGCGAGCCTCGGTCACCACGCAGGCGGCAGAGAAAATCTACCGCTCGCAGGGGCCGGACACCCTTCTGCGGACATCGCTCAGGCTGGCGTCGGGGAGTGCGCTCGCCTGGCTGCCGCAGGAGACGATCCTGTTTTCCGGCGCGCGCGTCAGGCGCGAGCTTGCCATTGCCATGCCAGCTAGCGCGCATCTCTTGGCGGTCGAAAGCGTCGTCTTCGGTCGCGCCGCCATGGGTGAGACGCTGGGCCAGGGCTCGTTCCGTGACCGTTGGCGCGTCCGGCGCGATGGCAATCTCATCTTTGCCGAAGATATCCGTCTTGACGGCGATATGGGCGAAACGCTGAAACGCAAGGCGGTCGCCGCAGGCGCGCGCGCGGCCGCGACCGTTTTGCTCGTCTCACCCGATGCGGAGGAGAGGCTGGAGCCCTGCCGCCACATGCTTGCCGCCATGGACAGCGAATGCGCCGCGGCGAACTGGAACGGCATGCTCCTCGTGCGCTTTCTCGCCAAGGATGCCGCGATGCTGAGGCGCGACCTTGCAACCTGCCTCTCGCATCTTTCCGGCGCATCCTTGCCACGGGTCTGGCAATGCTGACCGGCAGCGAAAATGCAGTGATGACAAGCCGGCGATTCCCGACCATTCTGCGGCCAAACCGCTTCAACCTCCCGTCTTGCGCATGAGCCGTAACGCATGAATTTGTCCCCGCGTGAAAAAGACAAGCTCCTCATCAGCATGGCGGCGATGGTCGCGCGGCGGCGGCTGGAGCGCGGGGTGAAACTCAATCACCCTGAGGCGATCGCGCTCATCACGGACTATGTGGTCGAGGGCGCGCGCGACGGCAAATCGGTCTCCCAACTGATGGACGAGGGCGCGCGCGTCGTGAGCGCCAGCCAATGCATGCCCGGCATCGCGGAAATGATCCATGACGTGCAGGTCGAAGCAACTTTCCCGGACGGGACGAAGCTCGTCACCGTGCATGAACCAATCCGTTGATTTTCATGACGCCCCACCCGCCTCGCTGCGCTCGGCACCCTCCCCTGCATGGGAGGGATGGGACTCGCCCGGTCGATCGCAAATCCCTCCCCGCGAGGGGAGGGTGGATCGGCGAAGCCGAGACGGGTGGGGCGCTTTCCGATGCACGATAAACCGCAAGCAAAGGCTTTCTCAATGAAACGCTTGGTCATCACTCTTCTCGCTCTTGCATCTTTGCCTGACCTCGCCTTCGCCCATACCGGCATTGGCTCGACATCCGCGTTCGCCGCCGGCGTCACGCATCCGTTCGGCGGTGTTGATCATCTGCTCGCCATGGTCGCTGTCGGCTTGTGGGGCGGTTTGCGTGGCGGCAAGGCGCTCTGGCTTTGGCCGCTCTCTTTCGTCGGAGCCATGGTCGTCGGCGGCGCGCTCGGCATGGAGGGTGTGCCCCTGCCGTTCGTCGAGCAGGGCATCGTCGTCTCCATCCTGGTGCTTGGCCTTGCGGTCGCCCTCGCCATCGATGCGCCGATCTTCGTCGGCGCACTGGTCATCGCAGCAGCTGGCGTCCTGCATGGCCATGCGCACGGGGCCGAAGCGCCGCTCGATGCGAGCGGGCTCACCTACGCCGCCGGCTTCGTTCTCGCCACTGCCGCGCTGCATGCAGCCGGCGTCGGCGCGACCATGCTGGCGGTCAGGTTCCGCAAGCCGGTGCTGATCCGCATGGCGGGCCTTGGCACGGCCGCCGCTGGCCTCGCCCTCGTGTTTTCTGGAGCTTGAACGATGATCCCCGGCGAGACGATCACGAAGGACGGCGAGATCGAACTCAACGCCGGCCGTCCAACGCTGGCGCTGAGCGTTGCCAACACCGGCGACCGGCCCATTCAGGTCGGATCGCACTACCATTTCTTCGAAACCAACGCCGCGCTTTCCTTCGACCGCGAGGCGGCCCGCGGCATGCGCCTCAACATCGCGGCCGGCACTGCGGTGCGCTTCGAACCGGGGCAGAGCCGCGAGGTGACGCTGGTGGCGCTCGCCGGCAAGCGTGAGGTTTACGGGTTCAGGGCGCTGGTGAGCGGCAAGGTGTAGGCATCGCGCCGTCCTGATTTTGCAATCAATTGATTACCGAGGCTTTTCAATGCCCACACTCTCCCGCAAAGCCTACGCCCAGATGTTCGGCCCGACCACGGGAGACCGCGTGCGGCTCGCCGATACGGAGCTCTTCATCAAAGTGGAGAAAGACCTCACCACCTATGGCGAGGAGGTGAAGTTCGGCGGCGGCAAGGTCATCCGCGACGGTATGGGCCAAAGCCAGATGACCAACTCGAAGGGTGCCGTCGACACCGTCATCACCAACGCGCTGATCGTCGACCATTGGGGCATCGTGAAAGCCGATGTCGGCTTGAAAGCCGGCCGCATCCACGCGATCGGCAAGGCCGGCAATCCCGATATTCAGCCGGATGTCACCATTATCATCGGGCCGGGCACCGACGTCATCGCGGGAGAGAACAAGATCCTCACCGCCGGCGGCTTCGACAGCCACATCCATTTCATCTGCCCGCAGCAGATCGAGGACGCGCTGATGTCGGGCGTCACCTCGTTGCTCGGAGGCGGCACCGGGCCGTCCGCCGGCACCAGCGCCACCACCTGCACGCCGGGACCTTGGCATATCGCCCGGATGATCCAGAGCTTCGATGCCTTTCCCGTCAATCTCGGCATCAGCGGCAAGGGCAACGCCTCGCGCCCCGAGGCGCTCATCGAGATGGTCAAGGCCGGCGCCTGCGCGCTCAAGCTGCACGAGGATTGGGGCACGACGCCGGCGGCGATCGACACCTGCCTCTCGGTGGCGGACGACTTCGATGTGCAGGTGATGCTGCATTCCGACACGCTGAACGAGAGCGGCTTCGTGGAGGACACCATCGCCGCCTTCAAGGGCCGCACGATCCATGCCTTCCACACGGAGGGCGCCGGCGGCGGGCATGCGCCAGACATCATGAAGGTGGCGGGGCTCCTCAACGTGCTGCCTTCGTCGACCAACCCGACGCGGCCTTTCACCGTCAACACGCTTGACGAGCATCTCGACATGCTCATGGTCTGCCATCACCTCTCGCCCTCGATCCCCGAGGATCTGGCGTTTGCCGAAAGCCGCATCCGCAAGGAGACGATCGCAGCCGAGGACATTCTGCACGATCTCGGCGCGCTTTCGATGATGAGCTCGGACAGTCAGGCGATGGGCCGCATCGGCGAGGTCATCATCCGCACCTGGCAGACGGCGCACAAGATGAAGACGCAGCGCGGCGCGTTGGCCGAGGACATCGGGACCGAGGCGGATAACTTCCGCGTCAAGCGCTACATCGCCAAATACACGATCAACCCGGCCATCGCGCATGGTGTCTCGAAGCATATCGGCTCGGTCGAGATCGGCAAGCTCGCCGATCTCGTGCTCTGGGACCCTGCCTTCTTCGGCGTGAAACCCGCCATGATCATCAAGGGCGGCTCGATCGTCGCAGCCCCGATGGGCGATCCCAACGCCTCGATCCCGACGCCGCAGCCTGTCTATTATCGCCCGATGTTCGGGGCGTTCGGCAAGAACCTCGTGCATTCCTCCTTCGTCTTCACCTCGCAGGCCGCGATCGATGGTGGCCTCCGGGCCTCGCTCGGCACCGAGAAACAGATGATCGCGGTGGAGAACACGCGCTCCGGCATCAACAAGAAATCGATGATCCACAACGATGCGACACCCGACATCGAGATCGACGCCGAAACCTATGAGGTGCGCGCCGATGGCGAGCTCCTCGTCTGCGAACCGGCGACCGAGCTGCCGATGGCGCAACGCTATTTCATGTTCTGACCCGAAAGCCCCGCTCCATGATCTACGTCATCGCCACCATCACGGTCCATCCCGGCACGGCCGAAGCGCTGCTTGCCGCCGCTCACCCCGCGATCACCGAGACGCGCAAGGAGACGGGCTGCATCGCCTATGATCTCCATCAGAGCGTCACCGCGCCCGACACTTTCGTGTTCGTCGAGCGCTGGGGCACGCGCGAACAGCTTGCCGCCCACATGCAGACGCCGCACTTCAAGGTCTGGCGGGAGGCCGCGAAGGACCTGATCGCCACGCGCAAGCTCGAGATCATCTCCGGCGGCGCCGTCGAGACGATGTGAGATGCTCCGCGCCAGCAGTATCGTCCGCAAACCCGCCGTGCGGCCCGAACGCGTCGTCGATCGCATCGTACTCGATCATGATGCACGTCATCGCCGCCGCATCGCGCTCACAGGCACGGGCGGGATCGACGTGCTGCTCGATCTCGACAAGGCGACGGTGCTGAAGGCGGGCGACGCACTGAAGCTCGCCGACGGCAGGCTCGTGCTCGTCGAGGCCGCGCCGGAAAAGCTGCTCGAAATACGGACGGAAAACCGCCTGCGCCTGATGCGGCTCGCCTGGCACATCGGCAACCGCCACACGCCGGCCGAACTCACAGAGGAGGCGATCTACATCGCCTATGACCATGTGCTCGAAGAGATGGTGCGCGGGCTTGGCGCGACGACCGCTATCGTCGAACGGCCCTTCGAGCCGGAAGGCGGCGCCTATGACGGTCATGCGCATGGCTGAACCGGCTGTGCATGATCGCTGACATACTTCCGCTGCTCGCCTGGCTCTCGCCGGCTTTTCCGGTCGGTGCGTTCGCCTACAGCCACGGGCTCGAATGGGCGCACGAGGCGGGGGACGTCACCGATGCCGCGACGCTCGAAGGCTGGATCCGCGACCTTGCCGAGCATGGTTCGCTGCGCACGGATGCGGTTTTGCTGGCCCTTGCCCATGACGCGGCGGCGGAGGCTGACGGGCCTCGGCTTGCCGAGATCGCCGAGCTTGCACAGGCGCTCGCGCCTTCGCCGGAGCGGCGGCTCGAAAGCGTGCAGCAGGGCAATTCCTTCATCCGCATCGCGCGCGACGCCTGGCCCTGCGCCGCGCTTGGCCTGCTTGCTGAGGCCTGGGGTGGCGATGTCGCCTATCCGGTGGCGCTCGGCGTCACCGCGGCGGGGCATGGCATTGCGAGGCGCGAACTGCTGCCGGCCTTCGGCCTTGCCTTCACGTCGAACCTCGTCTCCGCCGCGATCCGGCTCGGCGTCGTGGGGCAGACGGACGGCCAGAGGGTCATTGCCGCCATGCTGCCCGCTATCGCGCAGCTATCGGCCGGACTTGTGAAGGCGACGCTGGATGATCTTGGCGCTTGCGCCTATCGTTCGGACATCGCTTCCCTGAAGCACGAAACGCAATATACGAGGATATTCCGGTCGTGAGCCTCGGCAGTCAATTTATCGGGGCGCTGGCTAGCGCGGGATTTGCGTCGGTCGCGCTCCTTTTCATCGCTCTGCTACATCTCGCCTGGGGCTTGGGTTTATTCTGGCCGGCGCAGGACGAGGTCGGCCTTGCCCGTGCCGTGGTCGGGCGCAGAGGCATAACGCGCATGCCGCCGCCGCTTGCCTGTGTCGTCGTCGCCGCGGCGCTGTTCCTCATGGCGCTCTGGCCGCTCGCTCTTGTCGGCCTCTTCCCTTCGCCGCTGGGCGAGCGGCTGACGGCGTTCTGCGGCGCGGTCCTTGTCGTCGTGTTTGCGGCGCGGGGCATCGCTGCCTATTCTACGCCGTGGCGTCGTCTGGTGCCCGAGGAGCCCTTCGCGACGCTTGACCGGCGCGTCTATGGCCCGCTCTGCCTGCTGCTCGCATCCTGCTTTTTGTTTCTTCTTTTGATCTGACCTTTCTGGAGCCTGTCGATGAACGATGTCATCCCTGAGGAGTCGAACCCGTCGCGCCCTCGCCGGTCAGAGCATGGGCCTCTGCGCGTCGGCATTGGCGGGCCTGTCGGCTCCGGCAAGACGGCTCTGATGGAGGCGCTCTGCAAGCGGCTCTCCGGCACCTACGATCTCTGCGCCATTACCAACGACATCTACACCAAGGAGGACGCCCGCCTGCTGACGGTGGCGGAAGCCTTGCCCGTCGATCGCATCATGGGGGTCGAGACCGGCGGCTGTCCGCATACGGCCATTCGCGAGGATTGCTCGATCAACCTTGCCGCGATCGACGACATGCGCCGCAAGTTTCCGACGCTTGATCTGATCCTGCTCGAATCCGGCGGCGACAACCTCGCGGCGACCTTTTCACCCGAGCTCGCCGACCTTACGATTTATGTGATCGACGTCGCAGGAGGCGAGAAGATCCCGCGCAAGGGTGGGCCCGGCATCACGCGCTCCGACCTTCTCGTCGTCAACAAGACCGATCTTGCGCCGCATGTCGGCGCGTCGCTCGAGATCATGGAGGCTGACACCAGGCGCATGCGCGGTGAGCGGCCTTATGTCTTCGCCAGCATCCGGCACGGCGAGGGGGTCGCGCGCATCGCGAGCTTCATCGAGGAGAAGGGCGGCTTGCGGAGCTGATCTCAGCCCGCCGGCAGCCCCTCCGCATCGAGGATACGCGGTATGTTGTTGCCGAGCTGAAAAAACCCTTTGCCGGCATGAGGCCAGGCATGGCTGTCCCAGCTCCTGCGGATGCTGAGACGACGCACGCCGAGCCGTTCGATCTCGTCTCTCAGCGCATCGAGCGCTTCCTGCGCGGGGCCGACAGGGCAATAGGGCGTGACGAGGAGCTTGATGCCGGTCGATTGCAGCCAGTCGATCAGCGAGTCCGGTTTGGCAAGCATGACCGGCGCGTCTGGAAAGAGGGCACGGCTGCGCGCTGCCGTATCTTCCAATGCGCCTTGCGTGAAGGTTTTCACGCCGGGGGATGCGCCGGCAAGCGTGCGCCGATCCTCGATACTCGTGAGACCGATGGTGCGGATGCGCGCCTTGTCAAGGCCGAGCGTCTCGATGCCGAGATCCTCCTCGCAGAGCAGCAGCACGAAATCCTCGCCGCGCGGGAGTTGGTCGCCCAATGGCAGCGGCCGTGCCGCAGCGAGCGGCGGCTCGTCGAGCGGCACGGCGCGGGTCGCAAGGCTCTGCGGCGCGAAACGCCCCTCCGTGTAGCGGCTTATGTTATCCGCCGTCGCAAGATAGGTCTTGCCCTTCGTCTGCAGCCCCGCCACCCAGCGCCAGGAGAGGGTGTTGGAGGCCGGGTCGCCATCGATGAGATGATGCAGGAAGAACTCGGCTCCGAGCTCCCAGGGCAGGCGCAGCGTGAACACCCAGATCGAGGCGAACCACATGCGGGCATGGTTGTGGAGATAGCCCGTCTCATTAAGTTCATGAACCCAGTGGTCGAATGCGTCGATGCCCGTCATTCCGGCGGTGGCCGATTCCACAGCCTTGCGAAGGCCGGAGGGCATGTCGTGATGAAGAGTTTCGAGCGTCGCGCGGTAGCGCTGCCAGACGTCGGGATGCGCCTCCAGCCAGCCTTTCCAGTAGGTGCGCCAGAACACCTCCTGCAGGAACTTGAACGGGGCCTGCGGGCCGTGCCGCTCCAGCACGGCTGCCGCGACCTCGCGTTCCGTCACGAGCCGATGCCGCAGATACGGCGAGAGAACGGAGACGTTGTCACGCTTGTCGGCTCCGAAATCGAAATTGCGCTGCTCCGCATAGCGCCGGCCGGCATTCGGCAGAAACGCCCGCAATTGCCGAAGGCCGGCCTCCCGTGTCGGCTCGAACGTCATGCCGGAGCCGATTGCCCGCGCTTGAAGGCGAAGCCCACGAGGAGCACCAGCGCCGCGCCTGCGATCGACAGCACGCCGATCTCCAGCGAGCCCCATGGCAGCGGCAGGCCGAGATGCGGAAACTCGAAGCCGAGGAGATGGATGACGCCTCTGTCCTCGTCCATGATGTCGCCGGCGACATAGCCGAGCAGCGCCGCACCGGCCCAGACGATCCAGGGCGCGCGATGCAGCATGGCGAGGATGATCTGGCTCCCAGCCACCACGAGCGGAACGCTCGCGAGCAGACCGAAGATGATGAGCCCGGCATTGCCCTTGGCGACGGCCGCGATGGCGAGGATGTTGTCGAGGCTCATGACCACGTCGGCGATGACGATGGTCTGGATCGCCTTCCAGAGGTTGCGGGCCGGCGCGATTCCCTCCTCGTGATCCTCCTCGCCGATCAGCAGCTTGATCGCGACCCAGAGCAGTAGGATGCCGCCGATAAAGCGGATCCAGGAGAAATCGAGCATCGAGTTGGCGATCAGCGTGAACACGATGCGCAGGCCAACCGCCGCGCCTGCGCCAGCCAGCAAACCGATGCGGCGCTGGCGCTCGGGCAGATTGCGGCAGGCGAGCGCGATGACGACAGCGTTGTCGCCCGATAGGAGAATGTCGATCCAGATGATCTGAAAGGCAGGGATCAGATAGGAGGGCATCAGGTCCATGCGTCTGCCTAGCCTCTCAACTCACGCGCCGCAACGGGGCAATTCCAGTCATATGGCGGCTTGGTGACGCTCACCCGCGGCTGGCTGTCGCGGAAAGCAGGATAGCAGCCGCGACCGTAAGCCCTTCGCCGCCCGGAATGTTCCCTGCGCGGGAGACGATGCCGACCGCCTCGCCGTTGGGCCCTGAGACGGTTTGCGCCGCATCGGATAAAAAGCCGTCGATCGCGAAGCTGTCTGGCGCGATGCGGAAGCCGCGGCCAAGCGCTTTCACATAGGCCTCCTTCATCGTCCAGAGGCGAAGGAACGCCGCGCCGCGTTCCGCTTCCGCGACCGTCCGCAGGACTTCGGCTTCGTGCTCATGCAGCATGGCCCATGGGATGGCGACGGACGGCTCCGTCTTTTCGAGATCGACGCCGATGGGGTCGTGCGCGATGCCGAACGCGCTCCATCCGCCACGATGCGCGAAGCTGACATGGAGGCCGAGCGACCGTGGCTCGATCGTCGGGGCGCCATGGATGTCGGCGGTTATGACAATAGCAGCGGCATCGAGACCGGTGTAATGCGCGACGAGAGAGCGGCAGATTCGGCGGCGGAGCAGGAAGTGGCCGGCATCGCCTGGCGGCAGCCGGGCTGCGGCACCGCTTTCGGCCTTGCTCGGCTCGGGCCAATTCATATCGGGGCAAGCAGAGCCGTGAGATGGCGTGTCGAGATCGGCGATGAACACGGCCGGAAGGGCCGGCCTGTCCGCCAGCGAAGCGAAGGCGATGGTCGGGCCGCCCGCTCGGCTGGCTGCGGCCATGACCTATTCGGCGGCGCGCTGGTGGCCGACGAAACCGGGTTCGCTCACCGGCCGGGCGGGCGCATCCTCGAATTCGAGCGCGCCGATGCGTTCGCCGCGCCGCGCCACCTTCGTGGCGGAAATCGACATCTGGGCGACGTCTTCCTGCGCCTGCCTGAAATGGTTCTCGAGCTTGACCGAACGCTCCTGCAGGCGGCGCACATCATCGAGCAGCGCGCCGACCTCCTTCTGGATCGTTTGTGCCTGGTCGCGCATGTGCGCGTCGCGCACGATGGTCTGGCAGACCTGGATCGCCATCATCAGGAGCGAGGGCGAGACGATGACGACGCGCGCCTTGTGCGCCTTCTGCACGATGTCCTCGAACTTCTCGCAAAGCTCGGCGTAGAGTGCTTCGGAGGGCACGAACAGCATCGCGATGTCCTGCGTCTCGCCGGACAGCAGGTATTTCTCCGAAATGTCACGGATATGGATGCCGATATCGGTCCGCACCCGACGCTCGGCCGCAAGGCGAGCCTCCTCGCTTGTGGCGTCCTTGACGGCCACGAAGCCTTCGAGCGGGAACTTGGCGTCGATCACCAGCGGGCGCTTGTCGCCGGGCAGGAACAGCGCGCAATCGGGCCGCTTGCCGTTGGCAAGCGTAAGCTGGAACTCATAGGCCGAGGCGGGCAGGCCGTCGCGGATGATCGCCTCCATCCGGCCCTGGCCAAAAGCGCCGCGCGACTGCTTGTTGGCGAGAATGTCCTTCAATACCAGAACCTCGCTGGTGAGGTTGGTGAGATTGCTTTGCGCCGCATCGATCACGGCGAGCCGCTCATTGAGCTTCGACAACCCGTCGACGGTGCGCTGCGCACTGTGCTCCAGCCCCTGGCCGATCGATGAGCGCACGGCGTCGAGCCGGTCCGCCACGGCCTTGGTGAGGTCCGCCTGCCGCGAGCCGATGACCTCGACCATGGTCTGCATGCGGCCGGTCATCTCCGCCTGCAAGCGGTTCAACTCGGCCACCTTGTCATCCATCTCGCGCTGGCGCTCTGCGGCATGAGCCGCCTCCAGCGAGCGCTCGCGGCTCGCGCGAAGCGCGATGAACACGCTGACCGTCAGCAGGAAGAGCGCAAAGCCGCCGCCATAGAGCAGCACTTCGCCGGCGCTGAACGCCCGGCTGCCAAGCGTGAGCACGATGTCCTTCATGAAGCCCGGTTCCCCATCCTGCCGACGGCTACCATGCGAACGGATTCGAAGGAACAAAAAAAGAACAATTATGCCGGATTTCAACAGCCGCTCGCTGCCATCGTAACGCGATTACCGGCCGTCACTGGCGATAAACCGGATCGAAGCCTTGAATTCAGCGGCTCTTTCGCGCAAAGCAGGAGAGAATTGTCTCAGCCGACGCGTGTTCCGGAAATTCGACCATGGCCATCCGCCCCATCATCAAGCTGCCCGATCCGAGGCTGAAGCTCGTCTCGGATGCGATCCCCGTCATCGACGAATCGGTGCGCACCCTCGCCGCCGACATGCTGGAGACGATGTATGATGCGCCCGGCATCGGCCTTGCCGCAATCCAGATCGGCGTGCCGAAGCGCGTCATCGTGATCGACGTCTCGGGCAAGGACGAGCCGAAGGCGCCGATGATCCTGATCAACGCAAGGCTCGTCTCGGCGTCGGATGAGATGTCGGTCTACGAGGAAGGCTGCCTGTCGATCCCCGACTACTACGCCGAGGTCGAGCGCCCGGCGCGCGTCACCGTGAGCTATCTCGACGAACACGGCGCGGAACGGCGGATCGAGGCCGAGGGCCTGCTCGCGACCTGCCTGCAACACGAGATCGACCACACCAACGGGATCAATTTCATCGATCATCTCTCGAAGCTGAAGCGCGACCGCGTGATCAAGAAATTCACCAAGGCCGCCAAGCTCGAGCAACCGGCCGCCGAGCCCGCGCCGCACCGCTCGATGGCCGGCTGACGCCGCCGGATGAGCCTGCGCATCGTCTTCATGGGCACGCCTGATTTTGCGGTGCCCACCTTGTCCGAACTCGTCGGGCGTGGCTACGAGGTCGTCGCGGTCTACACGCGCGAGCCCAAGCGCGCCGGGCGCGGCCTCGATCTCCAGCGCTCGCCGGTGCACCGGCAGGCGGACCTGTTCGGCATCCCGGTCTTCACGCCGAAATCCCTGCGCGGCGAGGATGCCGCCGCTGCGTTCGCAGACCATCGGGCCGAAGTCGCGGTCGTCGTCGCCTATGGCCTCATCCTGCCACCCGCGATCCTGGCGACGCCGGACCTCGGCTGCCTCAATCTGCACGGCTCGCTGCTGCCGCGCTGGCGTGGGGCGGCGCCGATCCACCGCGCGATCATGGCCGGCGATGCCGAGACGGGCGTGATGGTCATGAAGATGGAGGAGGGTCTCGACACCGGCCCTGTCGCGATGGCCGAGCGCGTCCAGATCGGCGCGGACATGACGACCGGCGATCTCCATGATCGGCTGAAAGGGCTCGGCGCGGATCTGATGGCGCGGGCGCTCGCCGCGCTTTCGCGCGGTTCGCTGCAGTTTCGCCCTCAAGCCGAGGATGGCGTCACCTACGCCGCGAAGATCACCAAGGAGGAGGCGCGGATCGACTGGGCGCGGCCGGCCCACGCCGTGCACGATCATATCCGCGGGCTTTCTCCCTTTCCTGGCGCGTTCTTCGAGGCGGATTGGGGCCAGGGCATGGTGCGCGTAAAGGTGCTGCGCAGCACGCTTGCCAAGGGCGCGGGCGAGCCTGGCGAGGTGCTCGACGATGCGCTGACCATCGCCTGCGGGGACGGTGCGGTCCGCCTCGTCGAGGTGCAGCGCGCCGGCAAGGCCCCGATGACCGCAGCCGAATTTCTGCGCGGCAATGCGGTGACGGCTGGTTTCAGGCTCGCCTGACGATGCCGCGCTACAAGCTGCTGATCGAATATGACGGCACGTCCTATTGCGGCTGGCAGCGTCAGGCCCGCGATCGCTCGGTGCAAAGCGCCATCGAGGAGGCGATCGAAGGGCTGACTACCGTTTTTACGACGCTGCATGGCTGCGGCCGAACGGATGCCGGCGTGCACGCGCTGGGGCAGGTCGCGCATTTCACCTGCGTGAAGCGCTACGCGGCCGGCACGGTGCGCGACGCGCTCAACGCCCGGCTGAAGGCGGCTGGCGACGCGGTCACGATCCTTGCGGCGGATGAGGTCGACGACAGCTTCGATGCGCGGCTCTCGGCAACGAAGCGACACTACCTCTACCGTATCGTCAATCGGCGTCCGCCGCTGGCGCTCGATGAACATCGTGCCTGGCACGTCAAGCGCCCGCTCGACGTGGAGGCGATGCAGGAGAGCGCGCGATATCTCCTTGGTCACCATGATTTCACGACCTTCCGCTCGGCAGATTGCCAGGCGAACAGCCCGCTGCGGACGCTCGACACGCTGGATGTGACGCGAGACGGCGAGCGCGTCGAGATCAGGACGAGCGCCCGCTCCTTCCTGCATCATCAGGTCAGGTCCTTCGCCGGCTCGCTGGTCGAGGTTGGCCTCGGCAAATGGCCGCCCATCGGCATGAAGGAGGCGCTGGAGGCGCGCGACCGGGCGCGCTGCGGACCGCAGGCGCCCGCCGCCGGGCTCTATTTCGTCAAGGCCGAGTATTGAACGTCAGCGAAGCCCGCCCGTCACATGCAGCGTCTCGCCCGTGACGTAAGCGGCGTCATCCGAGGCGAGGAAGGCGACGACCGAGGCGATTTCGTCGACCGTTCCGATCCGGCCCATGGGCGTGACGGATTCGATCCAGGCCTTCATGCCGCCCTCCTCCATGCCGGCCGCTGCCGCGCCCTCCGTCATGATCATGCCCGGATTGATGGAGTTGACGCGGATTTTCGCCGCCGCCAGCTCCTTGGCGAGCACCATGCTGATGGCATCGACCGAGGCTTTCGTCGCCGTATAGACGGCCGAATTCGGTGGCGCGATCGTCGAGACGCCCGAGCTGACGTTGACGATGCTGCCGCCGCTCTTGTTGAAGAGGCGCGCGGCATGCTGGCTGACGAGCAGCAGGCCGAGCACGTTGAGGTCGAACTGGCGGTGGAAATGCTCGGGTGTGATCGCGTCGAGCGGCGCGAACTCGTAGATGCCGGCATTGTTGATGAGAATGTCGAGCGGGCCGAAGGCTTTTGCGGCTTGCTCGACGAACGGGCCGATTTCGGCAGGATTGCCAAGGTTCGCCTGCAGCGCGACCGCCTTGCCGCCGGCCGCCTTGATCTCGCCGACGACCTTGTCCGCGCCAGCCTGGCTGGAGCTGTAATTGACGATCACGGACGCCCCCTCCGATGCGAGCCGCAGCGCGACGGCCGCTCCGATGCCCTTCGATGCGCCAGTCACCAGCGCCACCTTGCCGTTCAACCGTCCTGTCATGATCGTCTCCATGAAATAGCGAAGGCCCATCGCCTTCCTTTAGTTCAAAATATTTGAACTATTGAACCAATACAAGAGGCGTGCTACGAAATCGGCATGGCGCGTTTGATACATCCGGCCAAGGATTCGTTGCAGCTCGAGCATGTGCTGGCTGCGCTGGCCGACGCCAATCGGCTGAAAATCGTCAAGCGGCTGGCGGCCGAGAATGGCTGCATGTCCTGCGTCGGGGCGTCGCCCTGCACCGACATTCCGAAATCGACCCTGTCGCATCATTTCCGCGTGTTGCGCGAGGCCGGCATCGTCGCAACCGAAAAGAGGGGCGTCGAGCACCGCAACGTGCTGCGCTTGGCTGATCTCGAGGAGCGGTTTCCCGGGCTGTTGCCAACCGTGCTGAGAAACGCGGCCTGAGAAAAGCTACATCGCCGTGCGCTGGCGCATGGCGGCCGAAAGCGTGCCCTCATCGAGATAGTCGAGTTCGCCGCCGACCGGCACGCCATGGGCGAGACGCGAGACCTTCACTGGCAGGTTCGCCAGCAAATCGGTGATGTAATGCGCAGTCGTCTGGCCGTCGATCGTGGCGTTGACGGCGAGCACCACTTCTTTCGCGCCCGTATCGGCGACGCGCGCCACCAGCCGGTCGAGGTTGAGCTCCTTTGGCCCAATTCCGTCGAGCGGGGAAAGCGTGCCGCCGAGCACATGGTAGCGTGCCTTCATCGCGCCAGCTCGCTCCAGCGCCCAGAGATCGCCGACCGATTCGACGACCACGATCGTCGTGTCGTCGCGGCGCGGGTCGCGGCACACGGTGCAGGGCTGGCAGGTGTCGATATTGCCGCATTGCTCGCAGATGACGACCTGATCGCGGGCGATCTGCATCGCGTCCGCGAGGGGCCCGAGCAGTTCGTCGCGCTTGCGCACCAGATGAAGCACCGCGCGCCGCGCCGATCTCGGCCCGAGGCCCGGCAGCTTGCCGAGCAACTGGACGAGGCGTTCGATCTCAGGCCCGGCGGTGAAGGTCGACATGATCGTACTGGGTTAGAACGGCAGCTTGAGGCCGGGCGGCAGGGGCAGCCCGCCCGTAAGGTCCTTCATCTTCTCCGCCATGGCCTGC
>JAIELD010000079.1 GCA_019753285.1 Beijerinckiaceae bacterium
CTTGTCGCTGCGCAGGTCGATGCCCTGCTCCTTTTTGAACTCGTCGGCGAGGTAGTCGATGATGCGGGCGTCGAAATCCTCACCGCCGAGGAAGGTGTCGCCATTGGTCGACTTCACCTCGAACACGCCGTCGCCGATCTCGAGGATGGAAACGTCGAAGGTGCCGCCGCCAAGGTCATAGACTGCGATGATGCCGGACTGCTTCTTGTCGAGCCCGTAGGCGAGCGCTGCCGCCGTCGGCTCGTTGATGATGCGCAGCACCTCGAGGCCGGCGATCTTGCCGGCATCCTTGGTCGCCTGGCGCTGGGCGTCGTTGAAGTAGGCAGGCACCGTAATGACTGCCTGGTCGACCTTGGCGCCGAGATAGGCCTCGGCCGTCTCCTTCATCTTCATCAGCGTGAAGGCGGAGATCTGGCTCGGCGAGAACTGCTTGCCGTCAGCCTCGACCCAGGCGTCGCCGTTCTGGCCCTTGGTGATCTTGTAAGGAACGAGGCCCTTGTCCTTCTGGGTCATCGGATCGTTGTAGGTGCGGCCGATGAGGCGCTTGATCGCGAAAAAGGTGC
Source organism: Beijerinckiaceae bacterium (assembly GCA_019753285.1). Taxonomy (GTDB): domain Bacteria; phylum Pseudomonadota; class Alphaproteobacteria; order Rhizobiales; family Beijerinckiaceae; genus JAIELD01. Next base: position 564 of record JAIELD010000079.1, read on the forward strand.
GCTCGGGGTTGGTCACGGCCTGGCGCTTCGCCGGCTGGCCGACAAGCCGCTCGCCATCATCGGTGAAAGCGACGATCGACGGCGTGGTGCGCTGCCCTTCCGCGTTTTCAATGACCTTTGGCGTGGTGCCTTCCATGACGGCGACGCACGAATTCGTCGTGCCGAGATCGATGCCTATTACCTTACCCATCAGATTGCCCCTTCATGCAGCCGATGCGCGGGCCCTCCTGACGAAGCAACCCGGCATCCCACGGGATGACGCGAGGGTGGATGCCCAGCCCTTCACGTCTCCCTCAATTGTCGTTTAAATCGGTGAAAGCGTGGGTTTCACGCTTGCTAAAAGCTATATAGGGAGGGGCCCAAGTGAGCGCAAGACTCTGATTTTGAGCTTGGATGGCGGATTTTTGACAGCCGACGCCGCATTGGCGCGAGGCAGGGCGGAGGCTGCTAATCCTCCTCGCCGAACCCTGATGCGAGCAGGGCGGAGATCGCGTCCATCGCCTGTTCGGCCTCGGCGCCGCTCGCCCCGACGGTGATCGTCGTGCCCTGTGCGGCGGCGAGCGTCAAAAGTCCCATGATCGAGGTTCCGCCGACGGTCTCGCCGCAGCGGGTGACGGTGACCTCGGCGTCGAACTTCTCGGCGCACTGCACGAATTTGGCCGAAGCCCGCGCGTGCAGGCCTTTGCGGTTGACGATGGGAATTTCACGGATCAACGCGCCGGGCGGAATGCTCGTCGGCGGGCAGGGTGCCTCGGCTGACGTGTTCTCTGTCATGATCCGCCCTCAAACGCCTTGTTCAGATGACCTCTTGCGAGTGAAGGCTAGGCCGGACTTTCTGAACCGGAGCTAAACGGGGTGGCAGCCTGCCGCCACACCCCTCACTTGCCGGCCAGCACCCGGCTCGCAACGTTGATGTATTTACGTCCGGCATCCTGCGCCTGCACGACCGCGTCGGCAAGCGCGATTTCGTCGCGCACGCTTGCAAGCTTGATGAGCATGGGCAGATTGATGCCGGCGACCACCTCGACGTTCGAGCCATTCATCGCCGATATGGCGAGGTTCGACGGCGTGCCGCCGAACATGTCGGTGAGAACCACGACGCCCTGGCCGGTATCGACGCCATGGATCGCCTCCATGATATCCGCGCGGCGGATTTCCATGTCATCATCGGCTTCGATGTTGATGACTTCGAGCTGCGCCTGAGGGCCGACCACATGTTCGAGCGCGGCCTTGAACTCTTTAGCCAGCCGCCCGTGGCTCACCAGAACCATTCCAATCATGTCAACAGCTCTTTGACGGATAACCGTCGTTCCGACCGCCACTGCATCACTAAATTACCCGTCCGGCGATCTTCGGTTTCACATGTTGCCCACGGCAGGGCAAACTGCAACTGAAAGGTCATATGACTTTCGTATAAGTGCGTCCGCAAAGACCCGGTGCATTCGTCAGCATCCGGAGCGCATCGAGAATACGGGCAGGAGCGATGGCTCCATGCTGCATTGCAAGATGATAAATCTTAATGCCGAGGATTTCAATCTCTCGCTTCTCCGGCAGGCGCTCATGGTCATCTCCCAGATCGATCAGCATCCGGACGACGCAGCGCCCCTCGAACGGCCGGCGCTCTATACCGAGCGAGCGGACCTCGACAAGCCCCGCGATGCTCGGATGCGGCCTTGCGACGAGCCTGCCGCCTGCGCGGCCGAGCAGCACGCGATCATCCGCGACGAGGCGGGCGAACAGCCCCTCGCGCCCCGCCTCTGAGATGAGATCGAGCGCAAGCGAGGATTTGCCCGCCCCGGCGCGACCGCGCAACAGGAGCCCGGCCTCTCCGCAGACGAGGGCGGTCGCATGGATGTTGGCCTCCTCGGCCGTCATGCTCGCGGTCAATCCTTGTTCAACGCCGGAAGCCTCACGACGAAGCGCGCGCCCGTGATGCCCTCGCCCGTGATGCCCTCGCCCGTGACGCCTTCGCCCGTGACGCCTTCGCCCTCGTCGCTGTCGGCCCGGTTCTCGGCCCAGATGCGGCCGCGATGCGATTCGACGATCTGCCGTGAAATGGAGAGGCCGAGGCCGGAATTCTGGCCGAACCGGTGTTCGGGGCGGTCGGTGTAGAACCGCTCGAAGACGCGCTCCAGCGCATGATCCGGAACGCCCGGGCCCTGATCCTCGACCACGATCTCGATCTCGTCGTCGATCCGCGCCATGCCGACCCGCACCACCGCATCAGTCGGCGAGAAGGACACGGCGTTGTCGATGAGATTGCTGACGACCTGGCTGAGGCGGCTGTCATGGCCGGCGATAAAATAGCGCCGTGGGTCGCGCGTAAAATCGGGCTCGGGTTCGAAGACGATGCGGACCGCGCAGTCGCGCGGCGTGTCGTTGGCAACGCCGACGAGCGTCTGGAGCAGGCTGCCCATGTCCACCGGCGTCGTATCGTGGCGCTGCAGGTCCGCGTCGAGCCGCGAGGCATCCGAAATGTCGGAGATCAGCCGGTCGAGACGTCTTACATCATGCCCGATCACGTCAAGCAGGCGCTTTTTCGATTCCTCGCTCTTGGCGAGCGGCATTGTCTCGACCGCGCTGCGCAGCGAGGTGAGCGGGTTCTTGAGCTCGTGCGCCACATCCGCCGCGAAGCTCTCGATCGCCTCGATGCGGTTGTAGAGCGCCGTCGTCATGTCGCGCAGCGCGCCCGAAAGATGCCCGATCTCGTCGGAGCGGGTGGTGAAGTCGGGAATTTCCTGCCGCGTGCGGGTGCCGCGCCTGACCCGCTCGGCTGCGTCCGCCAATCGGCGCACCGGCTCCGCTATGGTGCCTGCGAGCAGGAAGGAGAGGATCATCATGACGCCTGCGGCGATCAGGAAGACGATGAAGATCGAAAACCGCTCGGCCGCAATGATGCGGTCGATGTCGCCTTCCTGCGTCGAGAGAAGGAGAGCGCCTGGCACCGCGCGCAGCCGCTGGATGGGCACGGAGACATAGACGATGGTCTGCCCTTCGGTGCTCACCCTGACGAGCGAGGTCGCGACGCCGGCAAGCGCCCGCGCGACCTCCGGGAACTTGCCGCCGGCGCTGCTGTCGTCGCTCGGAATGGAGGTATTATTGAAACGCCGCTTGAAGGTGTTCCAGCTACGCTCGAACAGGGTCGAGCTGTCTTCCGCTGCCGGCTGGTTCATTCGCGAGATGTCGCCGGGCGAATAAAAGCTGCGCGTATCGAGAAGGAGCGAGCCCTCCTGATCGAAGACGCGCGCCCGCGTCCGCGTCGGCGTCACAAGCCGCTTCAGCACCGGCGCGACGCGTTCGGGGTTGAGTGAGAACTCGATGCTGTTGAGGTCGTCCTTCGAAAGCTCGATGCCTTCGCCGGCCTGCAGCGACAGGAGCCGGTCGGGATCGAGCCGGATGCTGTCGGTCTTGACGGATGCCTGCCCGGCAATGGCCGCCGCGATGATCTCGGCCTGCGTGGACAGGCTCTGGACGCGCGCGTCGATCACGCTTTCGCGCGTCTGCGTCAGCCAGAGGAAGCCGAGCAGCATGGCGACGAGGCCCGCGACGTTGAGGAGGACGATGCGGCGCGTGAGGCTCGACGACATGCGCCGCGACAGGCTGCCGTAAAGGGTGCGCAGGCCGAAGCCGAGGCGCTTCACCCGAGGCGCGCGGGCCGCATTCCGGGCTCCGGATGCCCGGCCTGCCGTCTTCAATCCGGGCTTCGGCTCCGCCGCGCGCGGCGAAACATCGGCGCCCGGCGATCCGTCGCCAGCATCCGGAACGAGATCGGGATACGCAGTTCCCGACGCGGCGTGCCCCGCGGCTGAATGGCGATCGAGCACGAGAAAGCTGCCCTTGTTGAGCGCTCGACGGTCCGGGCGCTCGTCCAGAGACTTGGGTCTCAAGCCTCCTTGAAGCGATATCCCACGCCGTAGAGCGTTTCGATCATCTCGAAGTCGTCGTCGGTGACCTTGAACTTCTTGCGAAGCCGCTTGATGTGGCTGTCGATCGTCCGGTCGTCGACATAGACCTGGTCATCATAGGCCGCATCCATCAAGGAGTCGCGCGTTTTTACGACGCCTGGCCGCTGGGCGAGGGCCTGAAGGATCAGGAATTCGGTCACCGTCAGCGTCACGTCCTGCCCCTTCCAGGTGCAGGTGTGGCGCTCGGGGTCCATTTTCAGCATGCCCCGCTCGAGAATCTTTGCGTCGGTATCCTTGGCGGGCGCAAGATCGCGCGCGCCTGAGCGGCGCAGCACGGCCTTCACGCGCTCGACGAGCAGGCGCTGCGAGAACGGCTTGTGGATAAAATCGTCCGCGCCCATCTTGAGGCCGAACAATTCGTCGATCTCCTCATCCTTCGAGGTCAGGAAGATCACCGGCATGTCGGATTTCTGGCGCAGGCGGCGCAGAAGCTCCATGCCGTCCATGCGCGGCATCTTGATGTCGAAAATGGCGAGGTCCGGCGGATTTTGCTTCAGGCCGTCGAGCGCTGACGCGCCGTCCGTGTAGGTCTGGATGCGATACCCCTCGCTCTCGAGAGCGATGGTCACCGAGGCAAGGATGTTGCGATCGTCATCGACAAGCGCGATTGTTGGCATAACACACTCTTTTCCCGTATCAATCATTCACGATGCACGCCGCGGATACTAGAACGAACACAGGCCAAATTGTGGCGGCTGGTTTTTCCGTAACGGAGGCCGGCTGAATGGCGGCTGAATCAAACGGGGTGAGCGAGGCGGGTTTCGATCCTGTCGGCGTCGCCGTGACCCTCATCAAGAGCGTGCGCGTCGGGGCGCTCGCAACGCTCGACCGGACGGCTGGTTTCCCGCTCGCGACGCTCACCGCGCTGGCGCTCGACGAGGACGGCGTGCCGCTCATTCTCATCTCGCAGCTCTCGGCTCATACGCGAAACCTGCAGGCTGATCCGCGCTTTTCGTTGTTGCTCTCCGGCGGCGGCAAGGGCGATCCGCTTGCCCATCCTAGGATCACGCTGATCGGCACCGCTTCAGTCTGCGAAGACGCCGCGGCCAAGGCGCGCTTTGTCGAGCAGAATCCGAAATCGAAGCTTTACGCGGATTTCCCGGATTTCTCGCTCTGGCGGCTTGTGCCGACCGAGGTTCACCTCAACGGCGGTTTTGCGCGCGCCTTCAACGGTGCGGCTGCGCCCATCCTCGAAGCGCTGAGGCAGACGGCCGTGGTTGAGCCCTGAAATCAAGGTAAATAGCCGTTTTCAAAAATCGTGCGGTCGTTCAGCAATTCAGCAGAATGGCCGCCATATCCACGACGAGATTGTTTTTTTCGATTGTTTCTCGGCGCAAAATACGTTTTGTGACGGTTATCAGCTTGCCATCCGCGCTTGTTTCCGCCTGTCCCCCTTCTTTTCGGCAGGATCGTCCCACGGCAGGACCGTCCGACGGATGCCAAATGAAAAAAATCGAGGAACGCCCATGAAAACGTCCGGTCATTTCAACAGCGCCGCCAAGGCGGAAGCGTTCGGCTTCGAGGGCGTGAGCGCCTTCCACTACAATCTCGAAGCGCCGCAGCTTTACGAAATCGCCCTGCAGCGCAAGGAAGCCGAGCTTGCCAAAGGCGGCGCCATCGTCGCCGAAACCGGAATCCATACCGGCCGTAGCCCCAAGGACAAGTTCGTGGTGCGCGACGAAACGACCGAGGACGCGATCTGGTGGGACAATAACGGCGCGATGTCGCCGGAGAATTTCGAACGGCTGCTCGTCGACTTCAAGAGCCATGTACGCGGCAAGGAATTGTTCGTGCAGGACCTTTATGGCGGGGCGGACCCTGCGAACCGCGTGCGCGTGCGCGTCGTGACAGAGTATGCCTGGCATTCGCTGTTCATCCGCAACCTCTTGATCCGCCCCACGGCCGTGGAACTCGAAACCTTCGTTCCCGAGCTGATGATCGTCGATCTTCCCTCCTTCAAGGCGAGCGTCGCCCGCCATGGCGCGCGGACGGAGACGGTGATCGGCTGCAATCTGAAGGACAAGATCATCCTCATCGGCGGCACGTCCTATGCCGGCGAGATGAAGAAGTCGGTCTTCACCTATCTTAACTACGTGCTGCCGGCGGCGAAGGTCATGCCGATGCACTGCTCGGCCAATGTCGGCGACAATGGCGACGTCGCACTGTTCTTCGGCCTGTCAGGCACGGGCAAGACGACGCTTTCCGCCGATCCCGAGCGCACGCTCCTCGGCGATGATGAGCATGGCTGGTCGAAGGACGGCGTGTTCAACTTCGAGGGCGGCTGCTACGCAAAGGCCATCAAGCTCTCGAAAGAGGCGGAGCCGGAGATCTACGCAACGACGCATCGCTTCGGCACGGTGCTCGAGAACGTCGTTCTCGATCCTTTCACTCGCGAGATCGACTTCGACGACAACTCCAAAACCGAGAATACGCGCGTCGCCTATCCGATCGATTTCATCCCGAATGCGAGCACGACGGGCCGGGCCGGCCAGCCGAAGAACATCGTCATGCTCACTTGCGATGCGTTCGGCGTGCTGCCGCCGATCGCCAAACTGACCAGCGCCGAGGCGATGTATCATTTCCTGTCGGGCTATACGGCCAAGGTGGCGGGGACGGAAAAAGGCGTCACCGAGCCTCAATCGGTGTTCTCCACCTGCTTCGGTGCGCCCTTCATGCCGCGTCACCCGAGCGTCTACGGCAATCTCCTGAGAGACCTCATCGCCAAGCATCACGTCGATTGCTGGCTGGTCAACACGGGCTGGACCGGCGGCAAGCATGGTGTCGGCCGCCGGATGCCGATCCGCGTGACGCGCCGGCTTCTGTCGGCCGCGCTCGACGGCTCGCTCAACAAGGCCGATTTCCGCCGCGATCCCTATTTCGGATTCTCGGTGCCGATGGCGGTGCCCGGTGTCGAGCCGCATCTGCTCTATCCGGTGAAAACCTGGTCCAACAAGGCCGAGTTCGCCGAAACGGCGCAGAAGCTCGTCATGATGTTTCGCGAAAACTTCCTGAAGTTCGAGGAGCATGTCGACTCGGCCGTGAAGGCCGCCGCCCCGACGACGCTGATTGCTGCATAACGCTCCAGCGGTACGCGTGTGTCGGCATGCCTGCCCTGCATCATCGGGCATTGCCGACGCCGCGTGCATCGAATATTCTACACATTCGATGCGTTGTTTACCGAGTGTTCACCAGGACACTTGAACATGACGCTTTGATGTCGCGCCGGTATGGTTCGTGCATGGCGCTTTGGCGAAATCGTCGATGGGAACGCCCTCGCCAAGGGCGCATCGTCGCTGCCTTTGATGGACAATGCGGATACGCTCATGTGTCGTTTTCTGGCCTATCTCGGTGAAGCGGTTTTCCTGGACGAGGTCATCACCAAGCCCTGCCATTCGCTGATTCATCAGTCGCTTCATGCGACCGAGGCGAAGACCGTCACCAACGGCGACGGGTTCGGCCTTGGCTGGTATGGCGAGCGCCCGACCCCCGGCGTCTATCGCGAGCTTCGCCCCGCCTGGTCGGATGAAAATCTTCTCGCGATCTGCTCGCAGGTCCGTAGTCACGCCTTTTTTGCTCACATAAGGGCGGCGACGGGCACCGCGACGAGCCGGGCCAATTGCCACCCATTCACGCATCAGCGCCACATGTTCATGCATAACGGACAGGTCGGCTGCTATGGCAAGCTGAAGCGCCAGCTCGAGAACATGATCCCCGATGCGCTCTACGCATCGCGTGACGGCACGACCGATTCCGAAGCGCTGTTCCTGATCGCGCTCGCCAATGGCGCGGACCGCGATCCTGTCGCCGCTTTCGCCGCCACGCTGCGCACCGTGAAAACGATGATGCAGTCGCACGGCGTCTGCGAGCCGCTACGCTTTGCCGCGACCTTCACAAATGGCGAGGATCTCTACGCCTTCCGCTGGTCTTGCGACAACAAGGCGCCGACGCTCTACATGCGCGAGAGCGCGGCATCCCTGATGGTGGCGTCTGAGCCTACCGACGCCGAACATGACGCCTGGACGCTCATTCCGCAGGGCACGGCCATGGTCGCGCGCAAGGGCCAGCGCCCCGAAATGCAACGGTTCGAGATCGTCGAAAAAATGGCGGCCTGAGAGCCGCCAGTTTCACGCCTGCATGTCTTGCGGTCGGCTCACATGTCCGAGCGGCGCGACATCGCGCCGTCGGCTGAAAAGCTGCCGGCTCCCGAGACGAACAGCATCAGGAAGCCGCCGGCGATGGCGAGGTTCTTCATGAAATGCGTCATCTGCATCTGGTCGGCCGGCTTGTAGTGGAAGAGAACGCCGGCCGCGAGGGTGAAGACGGCGAGGCAGAGCGCGATAAGCCGCGTCTGGAACCCGATCAGGATGAGCAGCCCGCCGCCAAGCTCGGCCGCGATCACGAGCGGCAGCAGCGAGCCGGGCACCCCCGCCGCCTCCATGTATTTGGCGACGCCGCCGGCCGCAGAGCCGTCGAGATAGCCCATGAGCTTCGTATAGCCGGACAGGATGAAGATCGCGGCGAGCAGCACGCGTCCGATCAGGGCGGCAAGGTTGCCGGCAGGGGAAATAGGCATCGTCATGGACCTTGAAGTTGGGGCGTGAATTGGGGCGGTTGATGCGCTGGGTAGCATAGGCCTGCCGGGCGTGCTTCACAAAAATGCGACAGTCGCGAGCGACCGGCCGTGAAGCTGATCTCAAACCATCCCGGCGAGCGGATCGTCGCTCGCCCAATCGTGATCGGGACTCACCGCAGGGTGAAACGCTTTTTAACCTTGGCCGGTGTATCGTTTGAAAAACATCGGGCGAGGGAACGGCCATGAACGGCGTCCTGCAATTCATGTCGGACAGGCTGGTGACGTTCCTCAACAAGGACGTGAAGGGCTGCCATTCCTGCACGACCAACAGCGCGGAGGCGCTGCGGCGCACGATCCAGCCGGGCGACGTGCTGCTCGTCGAAGGCACGAGCCGGGTCTCCAGCGCCATCCAGTATCTAACGCAATCCACCTGGTCTCATGCCGCGCTCTGCGTCGGCCCTGTCGCCGGCACGGCTGCGCCTGACGGCGAGCCGCATATGCTGGTGGAGGCGCTGTTGGGCCAGGGCGTGGTCACCTCGACGATCTCGAGCTACGGCCAGGCCCATACACGCATCTGCCGTCCAGTGGGCCTGACGGAGACCGACCGGCAGCGCGTCATCGATTTCGCGCTGTCGCGGGTCGGCCATGATTACGACATGCGCAACGTGATCGATCTCGCACGCTATCTCCTGCCGCAGCCGCCGATCCCCAAACGCTTCCGGCGCAAGATGCTGAAGCTCGGCTCCGGCTCGCCGACGCAGGCGATCTGCTCCACGCTGATCGCCGCAGCGTTCGAATCGGTGAAATACCCGATTCTGCCCCATGTCGAATTGCTGCCGAGCCATGACGACGCGGAGGAGTTCCGGCGCGAGATTCTCTATATCCGCCACCATACGCTCTATGCGCCGCGCGATTTCGACATCTCGCCCTATTTCCATGTGGCTAAGCCGACGATCGAGCAGGGCTTCGACTACCGCAAGACGATCTGGGGCGACAGTTTCGATGAAGCGCAAAGCTGTCCGATGCCGGAGCGGGGCCCCGGTCTCAGCGCCCGTTCGGTGTGAGCGGCCCGTCCTGCTTCAGAACCTCGCCGGCAAGATAGAGCGAACCGCAGATGAGGATGCGCGGCGGCTTTTCCCACTGGCGGGCGGCGATGAAGCGTAAGGTCTCGGAGAGCGTGCCCGCCGTCGCGGCCTTCAGCCCGGCCTGACGGGCGATGTCCGCGAGTTCAGCCGCCGGGCGCGCAGAGGCCTGACCCGGAATGTCGATGGCGTAGAGCTCCTGCGCGAGGCCTGCGAAGGGTTGCAGGAAGGCGAGCGTCTCCTTGGCTCCGAGCATGCCGACGACGAGGATGAGCGGCCGGGGCGCTTTTTCCTCCAGCTCTCCGAAGGCATCCGCGAGAGCCTTGCCGCCGCTGGCGTTGTGCCCGCCGTCGAGCCAGAGTTCGCTGCCTTTCGGCGTGAGCGCGGCGAGACGGCCCTGCGCGAGCCGCTGCATGCGCCCCGGCCATTCCGCAGATTGCAGCCCGGCCTCGATGGCGGCGGCGGGAAATTGCGTGCCGAGGGCCGTGCGCAAGGTAGCAATCGCGGTGGCCGCATTGGTGAACTGATGCCGCCCGGCGAGGCGAGGCAGCGGCAGGTCGAGGAGGCCGGCACCATCCTGATAGACGAGCCTGCCCTGCTCCTCCGACAGCGAGAAATCCTGGTCGCCGATGAGGATCGGCGCGCGCATCCGGGCGGCTTCCCGCTCGATCACCGCCCGCGCTGCATCGCTCTGGCTGGCGACGATCACCGACGCGCCGCGCTTGATGATGCCGGCCTTCTCGAAGGCGATCTGCTCGATCGTGTCGCCGAGATACTCCTGATGATCGATCGAAACCGGCGTGATCACGCTCGCGAGCGGCGTCTCGATCACGTTGGTCGCGTCGTAGCGTCCACCGAGCCCCACCTCGAGCATCAGGTAGTCGGCCGGCGCTTCGGAGAACAGCAGCAGCGCTGCGACGGTCGTGATCTCGAACACGGTGATGGGCGCGCCCGCGTTGGCCGCCTCGCAGCGCTCGAAGGCGTCGAGCAGGCGGTCCTCGTCGACGAGCGTGCCTGCGAGCCTGATGCGCTCATTGAACGAGACGAGATGCGGCGAGGTGTAGACGTGGACCGCCTTGCCATCCGCCTCCAGCATGGCGCGCAAGAAGGCGATGGTCGAGCCCTTGCCGTTCGTGCCGGCGACATGGATCACCGGCGGCAGGGCGAGATGCGGATCGCCGAGCTTGCCGAGCAGCGCCAGCGTGCGGTCGAGCTTGAGATCGATGAGCTTGGGATGCAGCGCGAGGAACCGGGCGAGATAGGCTTCCGAGCGGCTTCTTGCGGTGGTGTCGTTCATGGCCGGTTCCGAGCCTCTGTCGTTTGCTGCACGGCGTCTCGGCGTGCTCAGGCGGCCTTGGGCTCGCCCTGCATCTCGCCCGATGCCGTGATCGGCGGCGACAGCGTCGGCTCCTGCGCCCTTGTCTTCGTCAGCACGGACATCAGGCGGCTCAGCGTGCTACGCAATTCATGCCGGTCGACAACCATGTCGACCATGCCGTGGTCCTTGAGGTATTCGGCGCGCTGGAAGCCTTCCGGCAGCTTCTCGCGGATCGTCGCCTCGATGACGCGTGGCCCGGCGAAACAGATGAGCGCGCCGGGCTCGGCGATATGCACGTCGCCGAGCATCGCGTAGGAGGCGGTGACGCCGCCGGTCGTCGGGTTGGTCAGCACCACGATATAGGGCTTGCGGCTCATCTTGAGGCGCTGGACAGCTACTGTCGTGCGCGGCATCTGCATCAGCGAGAAGATGCCCTCCTGCATGCGCGCACCGCCGGAGGCGGTGAAGATGATGTAGCCGGTGTTGCGGCGGACGGCCTCCTCCAGCCCCGCGATGATCGCCTCGCCGGCACCCATGCCGAGCGAGCCGAGGATGAAATCGGAATCCTGCACGCTGATCGTCACCGGCGTGCCGTCCAGCGTGCCGTAGCCGGTGCGGATGCACTCGTTCATGCCCGTGCGCGTACGGGCCTCCTTCAGCCGATCCGCGTAGCGCTTGGTGTCGCGGAAGCGCAAGGGATCGGCCGGCGGCTCGCGGGCCACGATGTCCTCGAACTGGCCGCCATCGAACATGTGCTTGAGGCGCGCCTCCGCCGACATGCGCATGTGGTAGCCGGAGCCCGGAATGACGAAGAGGTTCTGCTCGACATCCTTGTGGAACACCATCTGCCCCGTTTCCGGGCACTTGATCCAGAGATTCTCCGGCGTCTCGCGGCGCAGGAAGCTCTGGATCTTGGGGCGAACGATCGAGGTGATCCAGTTCATGCAAAAGCCTTTGCTGAAGAGCGTCGAATGAGGTCAGGCCTTGAACATATAGCCCTGCCGGCGAACCAATGAAACCCTGCCGGCTGGGGACGAGTAAGGCAGGCCTGCTGCGTCAGGCCGATTTCGCCGTCTCGCGCACGGCGGCCGACAGCGCGCCGACGAGCGCCATGACGGAGGATACCGTCGTCCCGCTCGCGGCGTTGCCGTCGTCGAGCGATGCGCGCACGGTTTCGACAATGGCCGAGCCCACGACGACGCCATCTGCACCTTTCGCGATGGCCCGTGCGTCATCCGGCGTCTTCACGCCGAAGCCGACGACGACCGGCAGGTCGGTATGGCCCTTGATGCGTGCGACCGCCGTCGAGACCTGGCTGAAATCCGGCGTCGCGGTGCCGGTGATGCCGTTGATCGAGACGTAATAAACGAAGCCGGACGTGTTCGAGAGCACTTTCGGCAGGCGCTTCTCGTCGGTCGTCGGCGTCGCAAGGCGGATGAAGCTTAAGCCCGCTGCCAGCGCTGGGATGCAAAGCTCGCTGTCTTCCTCCGGCGGCAGGTCGACGATGATGAGCCCGTCGACGCCGGCGGCCTTCGCATCGGTGAGAAAGCGCTCGACGCCATAGATATAAACCGGGTTGTAATAGCCCATCAGCACGATCGGCGTCGTCGCGTCGCTCTCGCGGAACCAGCGAATGTCCTCGAGGGTCTTGGCCAGCGTCTGGCCCTTGGCAAGCGCTCTGAGACCCGCCTTCTGCACTGCCGGGCCGTCGGCCATCGGATCGGAGAACGGCATGCCGAATTCGATCACGTCGGCACCCGCTGCAGGAAGCGCTTTCAGGATGGCGCGGGCGGTCTCGCGGTCCGGGTCGCCGGCCATGACATAGGTAACGAGAGCGGCGCGTTTGGCGTTGGCGGCTTGGCTGAAGGTAGCGGAAAGACGTGTCATGCGCGCGTCTTAGAGCATGCGGCGCAAAAAGTGAAAAGCTTTGTGCGATGCTTGGCTGGGAGGCACCGGGTAGCGATGGCCTGACGTCGGCTATGTTCAACAAACTTGACTTTTGTTGAACATGAATTATGTTCAACAAAACTGATGATTGTTGAACATGACCATTGAACGGCACTCCTCCATCGCTCACGCGGCCTACCATGATCTCCTGAAATCGTTGGAAGATGAATCGATCTCGATGATCCGCGGCACGCCGACCCGTGTCGAACGCAAGGGGAAAATTTACTGGTACGACAGTTACCGTGTCGGATCGGACGTTCGCAAAGCCTATATCGGCGAGGATGGCGATGACCTTCGCAGTCGTCTTTCAAGCCTTTCGCGATTGCGGGAGACCCGCAAGGAAAGGCGAGGCTATCGATCGAGATTGATACGCATCCTGCGTGCCGAGCGTTTCCAGAGCATTGATGCTGGAACCGGAAGTCTGCTTTCGGCAATCGGCGAAGCAGGCGTATTCAGACTTGGCGGGACGATCGTCGGTACCCATGCCTTTCGCCTTTACGAGGGCGAATTGGGCGTCCGTTACGGCTTCGATCAGGCGGCGCAGACCGACGACCTGGATATTGCCAGTTTCGAGCAATTATCGCTGGCTTTGGCCGATACCGCCGCCGAACCTTTGCAGAAGGCGCTCGGCGATTTTGAATTCGAGCCGGTGCCTACACTCGATCGTGACAAGGTCTGGCGCTGGAAGCAGACGCGCAGCCAACTGTTCGTCGAATTCCTGACCCCCTCCTTTGCGCAGGATGAGGGTTTGCGCCCATTGGCTGCGCTGGGCGTCCACGCGCAATCTCTGCATTATCTCAATTACCTGATCCGCGATCCGATCCGCGCAGCCCTGCCCTATCGATATGGCGTGCTCATTCAAATTCCTCGGCCGGAGCGGTTTGCGATCCACAAGCTGATCGTAGCGGATCGCCGCCGGGAAGGACCGGATAGCCTCAAGTCGATCAAGGACCGCGCGCAGGCGGCGTTTCTGATCGACGCTTTGGCGGAAGATCGCCCCGACGACCTGCGTAAAGCCTATGAGGAAGCGCTCGAAACCGGGCCGCGCTGGCGCGAGAGGATCGAGGCAACATTACTGAAAATGCCGGAGATGAGAGTGAGACTTGAGGGTTTGGGCTAACTCCAGCTCGTCGTCAGATCGCTTTCTTCAAATGCTCCGCCACCGTGAAGATGTCCTTGTCGCCCCGGCCGCACATGTTGAGCACCATGATGTGGTCCTGCGGCTTCTGCGGCGCGAGTTCCATCACCTTGGCGATGGCGTGCGCCGGCTCCAGCGCCGGGATGATGCCCTCCAGCTTCGAGCAGAGCTGGAACGCTTCGAGCGCTTCGCTGTCGGTCGATGAGATGTAGGTGACGCGGCCCATGTCCTTGAGCCAGGCATGCTCCGGCCCGATGCCGGGATAATCGAGCCCTGCCGAGATCGAGTGCGCCTCGGTGATCTGTCCGTCGCCATCCATCAGGAGATAGGTGCGATTGCCGTGCAGCACGCCGGGGCGTCCGCCGGTGAGCGAGGCGGCGTGCTGTGCCGTCTCCAGCCCGTGGCCCGCTGCCTCGACGCCGTAGATCTCCACCTGCCGGTCGTCGAGGAAAGGGTGAAACAGGCCGATGGCGTTCGAGCCGCCGCCGATCGCCGCGATCAGGCTGTCCGGCAGCCGGCCTTCGGCTTCCATCATCTGCTCGCGCACCTCGTTGCCGATCACGCATTGGAAGTCGCGCACCATCATCGGATAGGGGTGCGGGCCTGCCGCCGTGCCGATGCAGTAGAAGGTCGTCTCGACATTGGTGACCCAGTCGCGCAGCGCCTCGTTCATCGCGTCCTTCAGCGTCGAGGAACCGGAGGTCACGGGCACGATCTTCGCGCCCAGCATCTCCATGCGGAACACGTTCGGCTTCTGCCGCTCGACATCGACCGCGCCCATGTAGACGATGCATTCGAGGCCGAAGCGCGCGCAGAGCGTCGCCGTCGCGACGCCATGCTGGCCGGCGCCCGTCTCGGCGATGATGCGCTTCTTGCCCATGCGCATCGCAAGCAGGATCTGCCCGGTGACGTTGTTCACCTTGTGCGCGCCGGTATGGTTGAGTTCGTCGCGCTTGAAATAGATCT
>JAIELD010000074.1 GCA_019753285.1 Beijerinckiaceae bacterium
GACGATGATCTTGCGGCCGGTGAGGCCGCAATCGCCGTCAGGGCCGCCGACGACAAATTTGCCGGTCGGGTTGACGTGCCAGATCGTGTCCTTCGAGATCCAGCCTTCCGGCAGGGTCTGACGGATATAGGGCTCGACGATGCGCTTCACGTCGGCCGAGGTAAGCGTTTCGTCCATGTGCTGCGTCGAGAGGACGATCTGCGTCACGCCGACAGGCTTGCCGTCCTCGTAGCGCACCGTGACCTGGCTCTTCGCGTCCGGGCCGAGCTTGATCGCATCGCCATCGCCCTTCTTGCGGGCGTCGGCGAGCACTTCGAGAATCTTGTGCGCGTAATAGATCGGGGCCGGCATCAGTTCCGGCGTCTCGCGGCAGGCGTAGCCGAACATGATGCCCTGGTCGCCAGCGCCCTCGTCCTTGTTCCCGGCCGCGTCGACGCCGACCGCGATGTCGGCGCTCTGCGCGTGCAGCAGCACTTCGATCTTGGCCGTCTTCCAGTGGAAGCCGGACTGCTCATAGCCGATCGCCTTGATGGCGCGGCGGGCGGCCGACTTCACCTTGCTCTTCATTTCCTTTTCCGAGAGCGAGGTGCGCACTTCGCCCGCGATCACCACCCGGTTGGTGGTGGCCAGCGTCTCACAGGCGACGCGCACCTGGGCAGCGTCCATGCCCGCCTTGGCGGCTTCGCGGAAGAACAGGTCCACCACCTCGTCCGAGATGCGGTCGCAGACCTTGTCCGGATGGCCCTCTGAGACGGACTCGCTGGTGAAGAGATAATTCGAACGGGACACTGGCAATCTCCAATTTCGGCGATCCGCCATAGGGGCGGGCGCGGCATGGTTTCGAGAACGAGCGGAACCCGCGCCATAGCCGAATGACCATGCCGCATCGAGCGCCCATGCTCTTAAAAAGAACACCGTTTGAAAGAACGGATTTGCCTCATTCGAAGGAAACCACGTCCAAAACGTCGCTCTCTTGAGCAATACTTGGCGATGAGGTCAAGCGGATTTATGCCGGGCGTTCGATAATCCGAACGATTTGGACTTCGGCGGCGTGCAGCCTGAGCTAGGACGGCTTGGACGTTTCCTCGTCGGCGAGCGTGTTCGCCATGGCGATGAGCATGCGCCGCCGCTTCGGGTCGCCGATGCGCATGAACGCTTTTGCAAGCTGAAGACCCTCGGGCGTCGCCATCAGATCGAGCGTGTAGGAGGCCTGTTCGCCTTCGGCAAAGCCGACCGCCGCCATGGCGTCGAACTGTGCGTCCGCCGGCGCGCCTTCGAAAAAAAACGCAACCGGCACGCCGAGCGTCTTGGCAATCTGGTTGAGGCGGCTCGCACCGATGCGGTTGCTGCCCTTCTCGTATTTCTGGATCTGCTGGAAGGTGAGGTCCAGCGCGTCTCCCAACCGTTCCTGGCTCATGCCGAGCAGCACGCGGCGCATGCGCACCCGGCTTCCCACGTGCTTGTCGACTGGATTGGGTTCCTTGGGAGACTTCATGGGAGAAGATGCAAACATCGGCTCGTTGTATGGTTTATTTGCATACTAACGTAACGTCAGCAGGTCAAAGCAAAACTCACCGTTTCGGCTTGACCCAATGTCTACCACCTCCGATTGCAGATACAAGCGCTACACCACCCAAGACCATCAGCATGGTAAAGGTGATGCCGAGGCCGAACCGCGCGTAGATCGTCGGCGCGATCGCTTTGGGCAGCGGCGAATCGATCACGTCCGCCACGTTGAGCGGCAATTGCCTCACGACCCGGCCGAATGGATCGACCACGGCCGAAATGCCCGTATTGGCCGCGCGCACCAGCGGCAGGCCCTGCTCGATCGTCCGCAGCCTGCTCTGCGCGAAATGCTGGTACGGCCCGAAGGTCTGGCCGAACCAGGCGTCGTTGGTCACGTTGAGGAGGAAGCGCGGCCGCGTCTGGCCGGCGAGCGCCTCTGTGGGAAAGATCGCCTCGTAACAGATGAGCGGCAGGAAGGGCGGCAGCCCCGCGACCGTCATCGGCGTGCGGATCGCGCCCGCCTCGAAGCCGCCCGGCACCTGAACGAACTGGCGCAGGCCTAGCACGGTGAGCATCCAGCGGAACGGGGCCGGCAGGTATTCGCCGAACGGCACGAGATGCACCTTGTCGTAGGACTGCGTGATGGAGCCGTCCGGCGACACGATCTGGATCGCATTGAAGAAGCGCTGCCGCCCGCCGGCTGCGGCGGGATCGGTCCGGATCGCGCCGGTGATCAGCTGCACCTTGCCCTGCAGCTTCGCCCCGATCTGCTTCAGCGCCTGGGGCTGCTCGGCGAGCAGGAACGGGAACGGCGATTCCGGCCACACGACATGGGTGGCGTCGAGAATGCTGGAGGCGCTCGGCGAGGCGGATTTGTCGCTGAGCCCGAGATAGAAATCGAGCAGGCCCTGCCCATCGAGGGCGCGGCGCTTGTCGAACATCGAGATGTTGGGCTGCATCACGCGGAGCTTCACGCCTTCAACCACGTTGACCGCATCGAGCTGCGGGGCGAGGCCGCCAGCGCCCGCAAGACGCACCGCGCCGAATGCGACGAGCGCCGCGAAAGCGAGGCCGGCGACGACGAGGCTTCTCCATCGCGCCCGTCCCGAAGGATCGGTCGCGACCAGCGCCGGCGCGCCGAAGATGAGGAGGGCCAGCAGCGTCAGGCCCTCGACGCCGACGAGGCTCGCGGCCTGGCCTGTGACGAGATAATCGCCGAGCGCCTGGCCGAACTGGTTCCATGGAAAGCCGGTGAAGATGTGCCCGCGTAGCCATTCGGAAAGGCCGAGACCGAAGGCGAAGGCGAACAGCCGCGCCGGCCCGGTCGACCAGAGCAGCCGCGCGACCGCGAAGCCGAGGGCGGGAAACAGAGCGAGGCCTGCCGGCAGGCCGATCACGCCAAGCGGCATTGCCCAGAGAAATTCATCCGCATCGACGAGGAAAGCCGCGCCGAGCCACCAGAGCCCTGCGAGGAAATAGCCGAAGCCCCACCACCAGCCGATCGAGGCGGCGTTGAGCAGCGCCGCCGCCGAAACGCGGCTTCGGCCGCTGCCCGATCCGTCGATCAGCCAGATCGCGGCCGTGAAGGGGATGACGAGCGCCGGCAGAAGATCGAGCGGCGGCATGGCGAGCGCGCCGCACGCGCCGGATAGAAGCGCGATCAGCCGCCGCTCCCAACTCCAGGCCAGAATGACGCGATGCGATAGGCTGATCATCGGCAGGACACCGCGGCTTCGGAAGGAACGCGAATCAGGCCGCCTTGTGGGCGGAGCCGTCGGATGCCGTGGTATTGTGATCTTCCGCGTCTGTCGATGCTTTTGGCGCGGCGAGCAGCGGCGTCGTCTCCTCCGACGCGGTCTTCTGGACGCGCACGCGCTTGATGCGGCGCGGATCGGCGTCCATCACCTCGAATTCGATACCGTTCGGCGTGGCGATGAGCTCCCCGCGCGAGGGCACGCGCCCGGCGATCGTCGCAAGATAGCCGCCGATCGTGTCGACGTCCTCGGCTGCGTCGTCGAGTTCGAGGTCGGTGCCGAGAACCTCGCTCACCTCCTCGAGGCTGGCGCGCGCCTCGATCATCAGATAGCCGCCGGAGGCCGGCTGAATGGCGACGCCGGTCTCGTCATGCTCGTCCTCAATGTCGCCGACGATCATCTCGACGAGGTCCTCGATCGAAACGAGCCCGTCAGTGCCGCCATATTCGTCGATGACCAGCGCGATATGGGTGCGCGTCGCCTGCATGCGCACCAGCAAGTCCAGCGCCGGCATGGAGGGCGGGGCATAGAGCACCGGGCGAAGCAGCTTGGTGCTGGCGAGCGTCAGCGCGAGATCGACATTGCCAAGGTCGAAGGCGGTCGTCTCCTTGTCGTTGCGGCGCTTGCGCCGCGCGGCGCCTGCATCGGCCCGCGCCGCGAGAAAGTCGAGAAAGTCGCGGATGTGCAGCATGCCCTTGGGGTCGTCGAGCGTCTCGCCGTAGACGGGCAGGCGCGAATGGCTCGCCGTGCGGAACACCCGCAGCAGCTCGGCAAGGCTCGTGTCGAAGGCGACGGCGATGATGTCGGCCCTCGGCACCATCACGTCGGCGACACGCAGTTCGCGGAAGCCAAGCACGTTCTCGAGCATCGTCCGCTCTTGCGGCGAGAAGGCCGAGTTCGGCTGGTTGTCGGCGAGCGCTTCCTTGAGGTCCTCGCGCAGCGAGGCGTTGGATTTCAATCCGAGCAGGGTCTTCAGGCGGTCGAGCAGGCTTTCGCGCGCAGCGCCGTTCTGGTGGCCGTTGGGCTGGGCGGCCGTCGGCGCGGTGCTACTCGGAGGCTCCGGAACGGGGTTATGCGTATCGTCTGGCATGGGCGCTCATATACCTTCGGCCATCACGTGAAGCAAATCCCCATTCGCGTAAGGATTTTCGATGCCGAGCCCCGCGAGGATACGGATTTCCAGCGCTTCCATCGCCTCTGCCTCCGCCGCGGTCTCGTGATCATAGCCGAGGATGTGGAGAAAGCCATGCACGACGAGATGCGTCGCATGCTCCGCGAAGACTTTCCCATCATCGTCCGCCTCGCGGCTCACGGTCTCGAAGGCGAGCGCGATGTCGCCGAGCACCGGGCTCGTCTTCAACTTGGGCGGCGATGCGGCGGGAAACGACAGCACGTTGGTCGGCTTGTCCTTGCCGCGCCATTCGCGGTTGAGCATCCTGATCTGGGTGTCATCCGTCAGGAGGATCGAGAGCTCGGCCCCCGGCAGCAGCATCGCCTTCGCCTCGCCGAGCGCCGCCGAGACGGCGCGTTCGCACAGCGCCTGCGGATCGGCAAGGGTCGCCCAGCCGGCTGCCTCGACCCGCACGTCGACGTCGATGGTCAAGAGCGCGATCCTGCATCCTCATAGGCGCGCACGATGCGCCTGACGAGATCGTGACGCACGACGTCCTGATGCTGGAAGGTGATGCGGCCGACACCTTCGACGCCGTTCAGGATCGAGACCGCTTCGACGAGGCCGGATTTCTGTCCGGGCGGAAGGTCGATCTGCGTCGGGTCGCCGGTGACGATCATGCGCGAGCCCTCGCCAAGGCGAGTGAGGAACATTTTCATCTGCATGGCGCTCGAATTCTGCGCCTCGTCCAGCAGGACGACCGCGCGCGTCAGCGTGCGTCCGCGCATGAAGGCGAGCGGCGCAACCTCGATCTGCCCCGTCTGCAGCGCGCGCTCCACGCTGCGGGCCTCCATAAAATCGTAAAGCGCATCGTAGACGGGCCGCAGATACGGATCGACCTTGTCGCGCATGTCGCCGGGCAGGAAGCCCAGCCGCTCGCCAGCTTCGACGGCGGGACGCGAGAGGATAAGCCGCTCGACGATGCCCTGCTCCATCAGCGAGACGGCGTAGCCAACGGCGAGCCAGGTCTTGCCGGTGCCGGCCGGCCCCTCGGCGAAAACGAGCTCGTTCTTTCGCAGCGCCCGGAGATAAGCGTCCTGCGCCGCGTTGCGCGCCTTCACCGGTCCACGCTTGCGCGTCGAGATCTGCTCGAAATTGGCGCGAGCGCCAACCTCGCCCATCTCCGCCTTTGCCGGGAAGAGCGTTCCTTGCAGCGCGCTTTCCTGGATCGCCCCGTCAACGTCGCCGGGCGAGAGCGGCCGACCGTTGCGCACCTGCTTGTAGAGGTTTTCGAGCACCCGCCGCGCCTGCGCCACGATCTCCTTGCCGCCCTTCAGCACGACATGGTTGCCGCTCGCGTTGGCGATCACGCCGAGGCGGCGCTCGAGATGCGCGAGATTCTGGTCGTAATGGCCGAAGACGAGGGCTGCCAGCGCATTGTCCTCGAAGGAGAGCGCCAGTTCGGTCATGTCCTGCGGCGGGGGAAAGCCCTGCACGCCGCCATGGGATGAATGCGCCGCTAGCCCGCCCGGAGGATGTGCTGGTGATTGGGCCGCCGTCAGGGCAGCTGCCAATTTCGCCGGCTCGCTCAGGGCTCTCGTCAAATGGGTCTCTCCTCGAAGGACGGGCTCAGTGCGCCCGTCAGGCTGTTGGACATGACGTTCGTGATGGTGACCGGAACGATCTGGCCGATCAGCGAAAGCGGGCCGTCGCAATGCACCGCCTGAAGATATGGGGACTTGCCGCCGATCTGGCCAGCCTCGCGGCCGGCCTTCTCGATGAGCACATCGACCGTGCGCCCGATCGTCGCCGCGTTGAAGCGCGTCTGCTGTTCGCGGATCAGCGCCTGCAACTCGTGCAGCCGTTCGGTCGCTGCATCCTCGGGAACGGTCGCCTCGTTCTCTGCCGCAGGCGTGCCGGGGCGCGGGCTGTATTTGAAGGAATAGGCGGCGGCGAATTCGGTCTCGCGCACGAGGTCGAGCGTCTGGCGGAAATCGGCATCCGTCTCGCCGGGAAAGCCCACGATGAAATCCGATGAAAGCGCGATGTCCGGCCTCGCGGCGCGCACCGCCTCGACGATGCGGCGGTAATCATCGGCCTTGTGGCGGCGGTTCATGGCTTTCAGGACGCGGTCGGAGCCGGACTGCACGGGCAGATGCAGATACGGCATCAGTTTGGGCAGATCGCGATGCGCGGCGATCAGCCTGTCCGTCATGTCGTTCGGATGGCTCGTCGTGTAGCGGATGCGCTCGATCCCCTCGATCCTGGCGATCGCTTCGAGCAGGTCGATGAAGCTCCAGATCGAACCATCTGGCCCGACGCCGTGATAGGCGTTGACGTTCTGGCCGAGCAGCGTCACCTCGCGAACGCCGGCTTCGGCGAGGTTGCCGATCTCGGCGAGGATGCGCTCGCCTGGCCGCGAGACCTCGGCGCCGCGCGTATAGGGCACCACGCAAAAGGTGCAGAACTTGTCGCAACCTTCCTGCACGGTCACGAAGGCGGCAACGCCGCGCGCCAGGGTCTTCTCGCGAGCCGGCGCGGGCAGGCGGTCGAACTTGGCGTCGGCGTCGAATTCGGTGTCCACGACCCGTTGCCCGCCGGTCGCCTGGCGGATCAGTCCGGGCAGCCTGTGGTAGCTCTGCGGGCCGACGACGAGATCGACCGTCTTTGTATGTTTGAGCAATTCGCGGCCCTCGCCCTGCGCCACGCATCCGGCGACGGCCACGAGGGTCGAAAGGCCGGCCTCTGCCCGCGCATTCTTCGTTTCGCGCACGCGGCCAAGCTCGGAATAGACCTTTTCGACGGCCTTTTCGCGGATGTTGCAGGTGTTGAGGATCACGAGGTCGGCGTCCTCGATCGCCGTTGTTTCTTCATAGCCCTCCGGCGCGAGGACATCGGCCATGCGGCCGGCGTCGTAAGCGTTCATCTGGCAGCCGAACGACTTGATGTGCACGCGCCGGATGTTGCCGCGCTCGGCGGCGGCCGGCCGCGCAATCGCCGCGTCCATCCCTGACTGCCTGGATGTCTTCAGATGCGCCCGGTCCATTCTCTCGATCTCTAGAGCCTTTTTGGCCAGCCGTGAACATGAATGGCTGTCACCTTATCGTCTTCAATGCGGCAAAGCGATGTTTTGCTGTGGAGATCGATCCGGCAGGCGACCATTATGCGCCATCATGGTCATGTCGCGTACCATCTCCTCGAGCTGCCTCGTCAGCAGCTTGCGGTCAGTGCCGGCGTCGAATCTCTGCGGTTCGCCGAAGCTGATCGTCACGTCGAGCGGATCGCCCGTGACGATGGCCTTCAAATGCGGCGGCAGCGTCATGTCGCCATACCATGCTGTGTGGGGCCGCTCGAACCGGCCGGCCGGCAAGCCGGACAGATGCGTGTAGGCGATCGAGACCGGCTGCAGGTAGACGCTTGCGAGCCCGTCCGGCCCGGCCTCGCGCGTCGCCGCGTCGCGCGCCGCGCCGATCAGCGCCGAGCGGAAGGGCAGGATCCGCACGCCATCGCCCGTTGTGCCTTCGGCGAAGAGCACCATCACGTCGCCGTCCTTGAGCCGCGTCGCGATCGTCGCGTTGACCGCGCCCGTGCCGCTGCGGCGGTCGCGATCGACGAAGATGGAGCGCTGCAGCCGCGCGAACAGGCCGAACACGCCCCAGCTCGCCACTTCCGATTTCGCGATGAACGACACCGGCATCACGCCGCTGAGCGCGATGATGTCGAGCCATGAAACGTGGTTCGCCACCAGCATCAGCGGCCGTTCGGTCGCCGGCACGCCTCGCACGACGCGGCGAAGGCGGAGCACGCGCGCGACATAACGATGGAACACGACGGGGAAGGTCGCCTTCAGCGGCCGATCGAAGCGCAGGAACAGCGATTGCAGCGCGATGCCGGGTAGCGCCATGAGGGCGATCGCAGCGACGCGGCCGTGAAACTTGAGGCGTTTGGCGAGCGGGAGAGGCCGCGACGTGGTCTTCGAAGACCTGATGTCGCGTTTGCTGTCCGGTTTTTCACTCATGCGGTTGCGGCTGGCCTTCGAACGTTGGGTTCAGGCGAGCGAGCGCCGCATGACGAGCGCGGCCGGGCTCGAGCCATCGGCCCTTTTATAGTAGCTTTTGCGTTTGCCAACCTCCGCGAAGCCGAAATGTCGGTAAAGGGCGATGGCGGCGGCATTTTCCTCCTCGACCTCGAGAAACAACGCCGCGATGCGATTCTGCGCGAGACTTGAAATGAGATGCGTCAGCAGCGCGGCACCGATGCCCTGCCGCCGCGCCGAGCGCGCCACCGCTATCGACAGGATCTCCGCCTCGTCTGCGGCCATGCGCGCCAGCGCAAAACCGTTCGGCCCGCTGAATCCGCCTGCAGAGACGACGCCGAGCACCGAGCGGTCGGAAAGAAGCTGCTCGAATTCGCCGGTCGACCAGCCGCGCTCGAAGCCCTCCGTGTGGAGACGCGTCAGCGCATGGGCGTCGTCCACCCGCGCGGGCCTGCAATAGATGCTGGATCGGGGCCATAGCCTCATGCGGGGGGCGCTTCGTTTCAGACGGTCATGTTCGAGCATGCGCGCGACGTTCAAACATTTGATGAACGGGCGGCTCGTGCGTCACACCCGCGCCAGTCGGCCGGCGATCTGCGGCGTCGCGTTGGGTGGTCTGAGATAAAGTGGTTTGGGCGCCGCCGCCTGCGGGTCAGCCGCAAGGCCGAGCCGCGCGACCCAGAAGATGTCCGGGCTCCCGACGCCGTCAGCGACCTGAGCCTTCAGCCCCATACCCCAGCACTCGATCGCGAGCGCCGCCGCCGCCGAGCCTGCGAGCCGCACCGAACCCGCGCCGATCGCCCGCGCCGCCTCCTTCAAAGTCGTGACGCGCGGCGAGACGAGCGTGCGCCCGCCGGGCGCGAAGGCCTGGAAGAACACATTGCCGTGACGCGCATCGATCGCCACCGCGACCACCTCGCCCACGACATCGGCGATGAGCGGGGCGGCATAGGCCGACAGCGTCGAGACGCCGACGACCGGCACCTTGAGCGCGAGGCCCATGGCCCGCGCGGCGGAGAGGCCAACCCTGATGCCTGTAAATGAGCCGGGGCCGACCGTCACCGCGACGCGGCCGAGCGAAGGAAAGCCGCCATCGAGGCCTTCCATCAGTTTTTTCACGATCGGCAGCAGCGCCTCGGCATGGCCCTTTTCCATCGCCACGCTGGCGAAGGCGAGCGGCGCGCTCTCACCTGCCTCAAGGACGGCGACCGAACAGGCGTTCAGCGCGGTGTCGATCGCCAGTATGCGCATGGGTTGAGCCGGATCCGATCAGTGACGGGCGCTGAAGATCAGATGATCTGGCAGAAGGCGTCGAAGGAGAGGCGCGGCGAGCGCGGAAACAGCTTTTCCGAGGAGCCATAGCCGAGATTGACGAGGAAGTTCGACTTGATCTTCGTGTCGGCGAAGAATTCCGCGTCCACGCCCGCCTGGTTGAAGCCGGACATCGGCCCGCAATCCAGCCCCAGCATGCGCGCCGCAAGAATGAGGTAGCCGCCCTGCAGCGTGCCGTTCCTGAAGGCGGTGTCGGCGATCTTCTGCTCGTTGCCGACGAACCAGCTCTTCGCATCGGCATGCGGAAAGAGCTGCGGCAGCCTTTCATGGAAGTCGAGGTCATAGCCGACGATCACCGTGACCGGCGCGCTCATCGTCTTGTCGACATTGCCGGGATCGAGGAAGGGACGGAGCCGCTCGCGGCCTGCCGCCGTCGTGATGAAGACGAAGCGGGCCGGCGAGCAGTTGGCGCTGGTCGGGCCCATCTTCAGCAGGTCGGCAAGTTCGTGCAGCGTGCGCTCGGAGACGGGCTTCGGCTGCCAGGCGCTGAATGTCCGCGCCTGCCTGAAGGCGATATCGAGGCACCTTTCATCGACGCGGTGACGCTTTGCGAGCTTCAGATCTTCAGGCACGCAGTTTCCTTTCGAAGTCCGTTGTATTCAAGCATGGTGAGAGGCGGCGCAACAAGCAGACGCGCTCGATTTGATCGAGCGGCCCACAAGGATGAGGTCAAACGGCTTCCACCGTCTGCACGTCTGGCAGGAAATGCCGCAGAAGGTTCTGGATGCCGCTCTTCAGCGTCGCGGTGGAGGAGGGGCACCCCGCGCAGGCGCCGCGCATCGACAGATAGACGGTGCCGTTCTTGAAACCGCGGAAGGTGATGTCGCCGCCATCGCTCGCGACAGCCGGACGGATGCGGCTTTCGAGCAGCTCCTTGATTGTATCGACGGTCGCCGCATCCTCTTCGGCGAAGAATTCGCCGTCTTCGTGCTCTGCGACCGCATCCGCGGCGATCAGCGGCCCGCCGGACATGAAATGCTCCATGATCGCGCCGAGGATCGCCGGCTTCAGATGCTGCCATTCGCCCTCCGACTTGGTGACGGAGACGAAATCGGCGCCGTAGAACACGCCCGTGACGCCCGGAATGGCGAAGAGGCGGCCGGCCAGCGGCGAGCGTTCAGCGCCTGCGGCGTCGCGAATGTCGAGCGTGCCCTCGGCCATCACGGTGCGGCCGGGCAGGAATTTCAGCGTCGACGGGTTGGGGGTTTCTTCGGTCTGGATGAACATCGGGTCTGCTCCGTGACGCGCCGGGTCAAGGCCGGCGCTACGAGGGGCCTTCGACGCGCTGCCGAAGGCTTGGGTGTGGCGTGAGTGTGGGTCGGCTGCGTGCGAAAATCAACGCCGCGGTGGACGATTATGCGTGCCTTCGGCTCGGCGGCTGATCACGGTTGATTGAATTTGGCGGTCTGTACCGGCCTGCCTGACGGCGAAGATCGGCAAAAGCATGACGAAGAGGCTGCTTCCCGCCGCGATGCGGCGTTTCGCGTCAGGTCAGCGCGTCGATGTCGTCATCCGCAAGATTGCCGGGCACGATCGTCACGGGAATGGCGAAGGGCGCGCCCGTCTTGCTGGCGATGAGCGTGATGAGCGGCCCGGGCCCGTCCGAACCGACGCCGGCTGCGAGGATCAGCACCGAGATGTCCTCGTCCTCGGCGATGAGCGACATGATCTCGTCGACCTTCTGGCCCGTGCGGTGCAGCGTCTGCGGCTCGATGCCGGCGATCTTGCGCGCGAGGCCGGCTGCCTTTTCGAGCACGGAGACGGCCTTCTCCTCCGCTTCGGCCTGCATCAGGTCGCTCACGCCGAGCCATTGCTGGTCGGTAGGCGGCTTGATGACATAGAGGATGACGAGCGCAGCGGCGTTGCGCATCGCCCGCCTTGCCGCGAAATAAAGTGCCTTTTCGAACTCCGGGCTGTCATCGGCGATGATGAGGTATTTCGGGCGGTGGCCCGCCTCGAACGACCGTCTTCGCTTCAGTCTGGTTTCCGCCATGCCGCTGACCTCCTCCATCACCGAAGCGCCGCGCGCGCTCGCCGCATGGATGCTGCCATAGTTCGGCAGGCGCGCAAAGTTGGCGTCAGCGGCTCCCGATGAAACCGACGATCGCCTTGACGTCCCGCATCACCGGCTCGGCGATGGCGTTCGCCCGCTCGGCCCCGTCGCGCAGCACGCCGTCGATATGGGCCTCATCCGCCATCAGGCGTTTCATTTCCGCGCCGATCGGGCCCATTTTCGCCACGGCAAGATCGGCCAGCGCCGATTTGAAGGTCGAGAAATTGCCGCCGCCGAAATCCTTCAGCACGTCGGCCCTCTCGATGCCGGACAGCGCCGCGAAGATCGTGACGAGGTTCTCCGCCTCGGGCCTGCCGTCGAGCCCGGCGACCTCGGAGGGCAGGGCCTCCGAATCAGTCTTCGCCTTCCTGATCTTCGAGCTGATCGCGTCGGCATCGTCCGTGAGCGTGATGCGGGAATTGTCGGACGGGTCCGATTTCGACATCTTCTTGGAGCCGTCGCGCAAGGACATCACGCGCGGTGCAGGCCCCTGGATCAGCGGCTCGGCGAGCGGGAAGAATGCGTCGCCCAATCCCAGTTCCGCGATGCGCGGCCCAAAATCGACGTTGAACTTCTGCGCGATGTCGCGCGTCAGTTCGAGATGCTGCTTCTGGTCCTCGCCGACCGGCACATGCGTCGCCCGATAGGCGAGGATGTCGGCCGCCATCAGCACCGGATAATCATAGAGCCCGACCGAGACGTTCTCGCGGTCCTTGCCGGCCTTTTCCTTGAACTGGGTCATGCGGTTCAGCCAGCCGAGCCGCGCCACGCAGTTGAAGATCCAGGCAAGTTCGGCATGGGCCGAGACCTGGCTCTGGTTGAAGACGATCGAGCGCCTGGGGTCGATGCCGCTCGCAAGATAGGCGGCGGTCACCTCGCGGATGTTGCGCGCGAGCTCGGCCGGGTCCTGCCAGACGGTGATCGCATGAAGATCGACCACGCAATAGAGGCAGTCATACTGGTCCTGCAGCGGCACGAAGCGCCGGATCGCGCCGAGATAATTGCCGAGATGGAGATTGCCTGTCGGCTGCACGCCGGAAAAGACGCGGGGGGCGATGGTGGTCATGGGCTTGGCCGCTGATGCGCGTGGGAACGGGAGCGCGCTTATTGCAGGGGTGCGGGTGGGAGGCAAGGGTCGTTGCGTCGGTGCCTTGCCATCCGCTCCGCCACGGAAGGTGGCTTCCGGGATCCATATTCGCCCCAACCCTGTGTCTGGAACCCGGCTTGGTGCTTCGCTCCGGCCGGCATGACAGGCAGACACGCTCCGCCATTCCGTTTGACACTCCGCCCGTTTTGCTGCGACCTTCGTCTAAGGGCGGGGAACAGGGAAGGAAGAACGCAGTCATGTGTCATCTTTTCGCGAGTCAGAACCCGGAGACATACGCCTTCGAGGCTCGCTCCATCAGGCTCAACGGCCAGTCGACCAGCATCCGGCTCGAGAAGATTTTCTGGACCATGCTGGAGGAGATCGCGGCGCGGGAGGGCCTGTCGGTGCCCCGCTTCATCTCCATGCTGCACAATGAATGCCTGCTGCTCTGGGGCGAGGTGCCGAACTTCACATCGCATCTGCGCTGCATCTGCCTCGTGGCGCTGCAAGCCGGCCAGCCGGGCGCGCCGCTGCCGGCGGCCGTCGCGGCCTGAATGTCGCAGGGCGTGGTAGCCCGATAACACCAGCGCCGAACCGATAGTCCCTAGCCTCGACCCTCATGAAGCAGGGCGGCATGAGACCGCCCGCGACGGGAGGTCCGGCGCATGGCCGCCAAGGCGATCCATTCGATGGTGCGGGTGCTCGACGAGGCGCGCTCGCTCGCCTTTTATGAAAAAGCCTTCGCGCTCAGCGTCGCCGACCGTCTCGACTTCCCTGATTTCACGCTTCTCTACCTCTCAAATCCGGCAGCGCCGTTCGAGCTCGAGCTCACGGTCAACAAGGGCCGCAGCGAGCCTTACGCGCTCGGCGACGGCTACGGCCACATCGCCTTCGTGGTCGACGATCTCGACGCGGAGCACGCCCGCTTCGAGAGCGCAGGGCTCAATCCCGGCAAGCTCGTCGACTTCAGGCCCGGCGGCGAGACGATCGCCCGCTTCTTCTTCGTAACCGATCCGGACGGTTACAAGATCGAGGTTCTGCAGAAAAACGGACGCTATCGCTGACCCGAATACGGGCGGCAACAGGGAGGACCATAATGGCGCACCACCATCACCACCATGATCATCATGGCGACCAGCATAAGGGCGAGCGGCCGCCGGCCCCGGCGCGGCGCGAATTCCTCAAGCGATCGACGCTCGGCTTCGCCGCAGCCGTGGTCGTCACGCAGGCCGGCGCGCTTCTCAACGTGTCTGAGGCATGGGCGGTCGAGGTGAAAGCCCTGAAGCCCGAGACGATGAAGGCGCTGATCCTGATCGCGAGGGACATCTACCCGCACGACCATGTGCCGGACCGCTTCTACGCCGTCGCGATGAAGCCCTATGACGCGAAGGCCGGCGCTGATGCTGCCCAGAAGGCGGCGATCGAAGGCTTCGTCGCCGGGCTCGACCAGCGCGCTGGCAAAGGAACTGGAGGATTGGGGGGCTATGTCGGCCTTGGCTGGGAGGCGCAGCGCGTCGCGCTGCTGCAGGCCTCTGCCAATGACCCGATGTTCGAGACGATCCGCTCCGGCCTCGTCGTCTCGCTCTACAACCAGCCCGAGGTCTGGCCGCTGTTCGGTTATGAGGGCGAGAGCTTCTCGAAGGGTGGCTACATCAGCCGCGGCTTCGATGACATCGCCTGGCTCTGAGGCCGGCAGACCGTTTTGAAGGGACAGCGATTTCGGGAAGGATCAGGGACATGGCTGCGACATTCGACAATAACGACGATTCGGTGGTCGTCATCATCGGTTCGGGCGCGGGTGGCGGCACGCTCGGCAACGAGCTGGCGCAGAAGGGCATCAAGGTGGTGATCCTCGAGGCCGGGGCGCGCATCGAATACGAGGATTTCGTCAACGACGAATGGGCGAGCTTCGCGCAGCTCGCCTGGACCGACGCGCGGGACGCCACGGGAAGCTGGCGCGTCGCCAAGAACTTTCCCCATCTGCCCGCCTGGATCGTCAAGGCCGTCGGCGGCACCACGACGCATTGGGCCGGCGCGTCGCTCCGCTTCCAGGAGCACGAGTTCAAGACGGCGAGCCATTACGGCCGCATTCCCGGCGCTAACCTGCTCGACTGGCCGCTGACGCTCGCCGAACTCGCGCCCTACTACGCCAAGGCCGAGGAGAAGATGGGCGTGACCCGCACCGGCGACCGGCCTGGCCTGCCGGGCAACAACAACTTCAAGATCCTGAAGGCCGGCGCCGACAAGCTCGGCTACAAGGAGTGCCACACCGGCAACATGGCGATCAACTCGGTGCAGCGCGACGACCGCAACTCCTGCCAGCAGACTGGCTTTTGCTTTCAGGGCTGCAAATGGGGCGCGAAATGGTCGACGCTCTACACGGAGATTCCGCGCGGCGAAAAAACGGGCAAGCTCGAGGTGCGCCCCGATTGCCACGTCGCGACCATCGAGCACGACGCATCCGGCAAGGTGACGGGCGTCACCTATTTCGACAAGGAGGGCAGGCAGCAGC
>JAIELD010000062.1 GCA_019753285.1 Beijerinckiaceae bacterium
GCGCGCAGCGCGACGATGCGGTCCTCATAGGCATATTGGGTCTCGGCCTGGTTGCTCAGCAGCTTGGCGAGCATCTCGTCTCTGAAGACCAGATAGCACGAGGCGAGGAGATAGACGGCGAGCAGGACGGCCACCACCGCCGCGAGGACGAGAGCCACAACCGAGCTCGCCTCGATCACGATGAGCCTGCCGCGAAGGCGCATCTGGAAGCAGAGCCTCGCGTCGGAATTGGCGAACGCCTGTGCTGCAGGGTAACGCTGAACCATGGTGAACCCGCGATATCTGTTCAGGCGTCGAAAGCGATCCTTGGCGACGTCCGGATACCGCGAGTAGAATTCATTAAGGTTAACAAATCGAAAAACGGAGGCTGTTTTACTCCTCCTGCGTCAGAGAGACTGCGCTGCTGCCAGCACCTCTTCGGCATGGCCTGGCACCTTCACCTTCGACCAGACGCGGGCGACCTTGCCATCCGCATCGATGAGCACCGTCGTGCGTTCGATGCCCATGTATTTGCGCCCATACATGCTCTTCTCAACCCAGACGCCATAGGCTTCGAGCATCGACTTGGCTTCATCCGATGCAAGCGGAAATTCGAGATCGTACTTCTTCTTGAATTTTTGATGGCTCGCCACACTATCGGCGGAAATACCGACGATATCGGCTCCGGCTTCATGGAATTTCGCCTTCAGCCCGTTGAAGGCGATCGCCTCGGCCGTGCAACCGCTCGTGTCGTCCTTGGGGTAGAAGTAGAGCACCAGCTTGCGGCCCTTGTAATCGGCCAGCGAAACGGTTTTGCCGCTGTCGCTCGGGAGTTCGAAGGATGGAGTTGCGGCTCCGGCGGCGACTATCTGGCTCATATTGTGTCCCTATCGTGAAGTGCAGTGCGAATCCGTCCGTGTTAGCGTGCCTCGAATCGATGCGCCAATCGGACCATGAATGGAAGCAGGCCGATCTGATTACGCACGCGGCTTCGCTGCGGTTCAGCCTTTCGGGCCGACAATAGTTTGACGTTGATGGATCAGGAAAAACCCGCAACTTCGGCGCCGATGGACGACATCAAGCTGCCGCACGTCAAGTCGCGCTCCGGCTTGCAGAGGACATCCCAGCTTTGCGGAGCGTTCGCCGCAATGGTGTTCCTCGTCTTCGTGGCTCTCGGCGCCGGGTTTCTCTATCTCCAGCGTAATGCGGTTTCGGTCGACTTTATCCGAGACCGGCTGATCGCCAACATCCAGTCCGAATTCGGCGGACGCGCCAAGGTCGAGATCGGCCATGTGCGGGTCGGCGGAGGGCGGGGCTATTTCGCGACGCAGGTCATCGATCTCGTCGTCAAGGGCCCCAATGGCGATGTGATCTTCTCCGCGCCTGACGCCAAGGTCGATCTTGCCCCGGCGGCCCTGGCGCGCTTCGAGATAGCAGTGCAGCGCATCACGCTGCGCAACCTCGACCTTTCGATCGACGTCTCGCCCGAAGGCGCTGTTTCCATCGCCAATCTCGCTGCCGGATCGCAGCAGCCGAAGCCCGCCGCCGAGATCGCCGCCTCGATGCTGGCCGTGCTCAACGGCACCATGGGCGTCGGCGGCTCGCCGATACCGATCGTGGCGATCGAGGATGGCCGCCTCGAAGTCAACGACCAGCGGCGCAAGGCGAAGTTTCTGCTCGACAAGGTGGCGATCAGCGCTGATCCGACCGATGACGGGCGGCCGGCCTTCAAGGTGTCCGGGCGAAGCCCTGGCGGTCCGCTCGTCGCGCGCATTGCGCCTGGCAAGGAGCCGCTGACGTTCGAGTTTCTTGTCGATCGCATTTCGCCAGCCGATATCGGCGCGATGGTCGGCGACGACCTCAAATTCCTGAGCGCCGATCTCCCCGTATCGCTGAAACTGACCGCGCGCGTAAACGAGCAGGCGACCCCCCAATCCGTTGAGGGCGAGATCCGGGCCGGGCATGGCAAGCTCTTCATCGACGATCCCGACGCCAAGCCGATCGACATCGAGAGCGCGCATGTCAAATTCGCCTACGCCGCCGGCGATGCGATCTGGAAGATCAGCGAACTCGCATTCAATTCCGGCGGTTTCTCGATCCAGCTTGCCGGCAGCCTGACGCCGATCGATGCCTCGAATGCGGGTTGGAAGCTGAGGCTTGCCGGAACGGATGGCACGATCGCGCCGCTGACGCCGCAGGACAAGCCCGTGCTCGTCAGCACGCTCGATCTCGACGCGACGCTCTACCCGGCCGAGCGCAGGGCCGTTTTTGACCGGCTCGAGATGGTCGGACCGCAATTCGGCGCGGCGCTGAAGGCGGAAGCCGTGTTCGATGCCGCCGGACGCATGGCTCTCTCTCTCGGTATGAGCCTTGGGCGGACCGAGGGGCGAACGGCGCTCCATCTCTGGCCGGCCTTCGTGGCCGCCGAGCTCCGCACCTATCTGATCCGCAACATGAAAGGCGGCACGCTCAACAAGCTCGCGGTCGCAACCAACATCTCCATCGAGACGTTCCAGCGGATCAAGGAGCGCAAGCCCATGCCGGCCGATTCCGTCGCGGCCGATCTCAGCATTTCAGATGCGACGCTTCAGCTCGTCGATGGCTTGCCTCCAGTCACCAACCTCGCGCTGCAAGGGCGCGCCACCGGCCTTACCGCCAATCTTGGCGGCATCTCGGCGACGATGACGCTTGCCTCCGGCCGGTCGCTCGCCCTTTCGGATGGCACCCTCGACATCGCCGACCTCGGCCGGAAGCCCGTCGAGGTCAAGAGTCAGTTCCGGCTTGGCGGCGCTGCGGACGCGGTGCTCGAATTGATGGCGCAGCCCTCTATGCAGGGCGTGCTGCCTGCGAACGGGCAACCCGACGCGCTCAAGGGGCAGTTCGACGGCCAGGTGAACGTCACCTTGCCCTTGATCGAAAAGCTTGGCCCGGCCAACGTCGCCACGCAGATACGGGCCACCCTCACCAACGTCGTCGCCGAGCATATCTTCGGCAAGGAGAAGTTCGAGGCGAATCAGTTGCAGCTTGTCTCCCAGGCCGGCGTCATGTCGCTGAAGGGCGAGGGGAAGATTGCTGGGATGACCGCGAGTGTCGATTTCGTGCAGCCGCGCAAGAACGATGCGGAGGATGCGATCGTCTCGATCACGATGGACGATGCAGCGCGCGCAAAGCGCGGCTTCACCTTCGGCCAGCAATTGACCGGGCCGATCGTCATCAAGATCAAGTCGGACTTCCCGGCAAGCACCAAGACGGGTTTTCCGGTGGAGATCGATCTCACCAGAGCGGCGGTCGATGGTCTCCTCCCCGGCTGGACCAAGCCTGCCGGCAAGGCGGCAAGGACTAAGTTCACGCTCGCCGAAAAGGATGGCGTCTATCGTCTGTCGAATTTCGAGCTTGATGGCGGAGGCCCGGCCATCAAGGGCTCGATGGACATCCTTTCGGACGGCACGATCGGCGCGTTCAACTTCTCGACCCTCAGGATATCGCCCGGCGACAACATGCAGGCCGAGGGGCAGAAGACGCCGAACGGCCTCAAGATCACCATGCGTGGCAACAGCTTCGATGCGCGGCCCTTCCTTCGCGGCCCTTCGAAAAGCACCGTCAGCGCGACATCGAAGGAGATCGAGATCGACATCAAGGCCGTAGCGCTCGGCGGCTTCAACGGGGAGATCGCGTCGAACGGCGATGTGAAGCTTGTCCGCAAGGGTCTGCAGATCAAGCAGGGCAGCATCTCGGGCAGGCTCAACGGCGACGTGATGAGCGGCAGGATCACCCCCCGCGCCGATGGCAGCAGCGTCCTCGCGCTTCAATCGCAGAATGCCGGCGCCCTGCTTCGCTTCATGGACATCTACAACCGGATGCAGGGCGGCAGGCTCGAAGCGCAGGTATCGCTGATCGGAGCCAGGGAAAAGGGCTGGTTCACCGTGCAGAACTTCGATCTGCGCGACGAACCCGCCCTGCAGCGCGTCGCGGCCGCGGCCGCCGTGCCGCCTGATGAGAGCAATGGCACGACGCGGCCTGCGCTGGTCAGCAATCCAAGTGACGTCAATTTCACCAAGATGCGGGTCGATTTCAGCCGAAACGGCGACCTTTTCGAAATCGGCGAAGGGGTGATGTGGGGGCGCGAGGTGGGCGGCACGCTCACAGGCATGATGGATTACGGGCGTGACCGCATCAACATGTCCGGAACGTTCGTGCCCGCTTACGGCCTCAACAACGCGTTTGCCAAGATACCCGTTTTCGGCTTGCTGCTGAGCGGAAACAAGAACGAGGGACTCTTTGCCGTGCCGTTCCGCATCACGGGACGCGCGAGCACGCCGTCAGTATCGGTCAACCCGATCGCGGCTGTGTCGCCCGGCTTCCTGCGCAAGATCTTCGATTTCCAGGCGCTGCCGACGGCGCAGGTCGATCAGACGCTTGATGAAGAGGTGCGATAGGGAGACCGCCTAGATCACCCTGATCAAAGCATGCTTTTTCTTCCCGAAGGCGAAAGTGATCAGCCCTTCGGGCGAGATGTCGCCCGCGCCAAGCACCGCATTCACGTCCGTCACGACCTCGCCGTTGATGCGCAGCCCTCCGGCCTCGATGTTGCGCCGTGCCTCGCCATTCGACTTGCTGAAGCCGATTTCGGTGTTCGCCTTGAGCACGCCCATACCGATCACGGTTTCGCGCTTCATCTCGAAGGTCGGCAGGTCCGCGCTGGCGATCGCCCCTTCCTCAAATGCCTTTCGAGCCGTTTCCGCCGCCTGTTCGGCGGCCTCGCGGCCATGGATGAGTGCGGTCGCCTCGGTGGCGAGTTCCTTCTTAGCCTCATTGATGTCGGCGCCGTTCATCGCTTCAAGTTCCGCGATGCGGCTCATCGGCAGCAGGGTGAACAGCTTCAGGAAGCGGCCGACATCGGCGTCCTCGGTATTCCGCCAGAACTGCCAGTAGCCATAGACGCTGAGCATCTCCGCGTTCAGCCAGACAGCGCCCGCCGCCGTCTTGCCCATCTTCGCACCCGATGCGGTCGTGAGCAGAGGCGTCGTCAGCGCATGGAGCTGCTGCGTGCCCATTCGCCGTCCGAGATCGACCCCGTTGACGATGTTGCCCCATTGGTCGGAACCGCCCATCTGCAGATTGACGCCGAGCCGGCGCGAGAGCTCGACGAAATCGTAGCTTTGCAGGATCATGTAGTTGAACTCGATGAACGACATCTCCTGATCGCGATCGAGCCGCAGCTTGACCGAGTCCATCGCCAGCATGCGGTTGACCGAGAAGTGCCGCCCGATGTCGCGCAGCATCTCGATGTAGTTGAGCCTCGTCAGCCACTCGGCATTGTCGAGCATCACGGCGTCCTTCGCGCCCTCGCCGAAGGAAAGCACCGAGGAGAACACGCGCTTGATGGTGCGCTTGTTCTCCTCGATCTGCTCAACGGACAGCAGCTTGCGCGATTCGTCCTTGCCGGAAGGGTCGCCCACCATTGTCGTCCCGCCGCCCATCAGCACCACCGGCTTGTTCCCGGTCTTCTGCAGCCAATGCAGCATCATGATCGAAACGAGATTGCCGATATGGAGCGAGGGAGCGGTGCAGTCGTAGCCCACATAGCCGACGACCTTGCCTTCGGCGGCAAGCGCATCAAGCGATTCGAAATTCGAACACTGATGGATGAAGCCGCGCTCCTGAAGCGTGCGCAGGAAGCCGGATTTGAGCTGCGTGTTCGACATGATCGGTTCTTTGGTCTGTTGACGAGGAGGATTGTTCGTATTGCGCGCTGCGTATAAGTCAACCGCGGGCAGGAGCCGCTCGGCACGACTTGGCGGATCGTGACGGCGGCAACAGGAGGCTTCGGGTTTGGATCGTCAAATCGATTGCGTGATCTTCGATGTCGGCAACGTGCTGGTGCATTGGAACCCGCGCACTCTCTACGGCAAGCTGATCGCGGACGAGGCGGAGCTCGATCGCGTGCTGCGGGATGTCGTGCCGATGTCGTGGCACACCGAGTTCGACGCCGGCAAGCCGTTCGCCGTTGGCGTCGAGGAACGGATTAGGCTGTTTCCGGACCATGCCGATCTCATCCGCATCTGGGACGAACGCTGGCCCGAAATGTTTGCAGGCCCCATCGATGGTTCGGTCGCCATCCTGCGGAGATTGAAAGAGCTTAAAGTCCCGCTGTTCGCCATTACCAACTACAATCGCGGCAAGTTCGATGAGGATCGGAAGCGCTTTCCCTTCTACGACTGGTTCGATGATTGCGTCGTGTCCGGCGATACCGGTCTCACCAAACCCGATCCGCGCATCTTCCGCCTTCTGATCGACCGCAACGGGATCGATCCCTCGCGTTCGCTCTTCATCGACGACCGGCTCGACAACGTCGAGGCAGCGGCAAGTCTCGGTTTGCGGACCCATCAGTTCAGCGACCCGGATGCGTTGAGGGAAACGCTCGCCGGGCTCGGCATGCCGGTCTAAAGGGTGCCGGTCTAGAAGGTACCGGTCTAGAATCTGCCGTTTGGCGGAACGCTCAAGCGGCTTCCGACAGCCTTGAATCGAGGTAGATGCCGACCTGCTGCATCAGTTCGTCGACATGCCCTTCGAAGAAATGGTTCGCGCCCTCGATCACGACATGCTCGAGCTTGATGCCCTTTTGCGTCTTCACCTTTTCGATCACGCTGACCACGTCCTTGTGCGGCGCGACCTTGTCCTCGCTGCCATGGACGAACAGGCCCGATGAGGGGCAGGGCGCGAGGAACGAGAAATCGAACCGGTTGGCCGGCGCGGCGATGTTGATGAAACCTTCGACCTCCGGCCGGCGCATCAGGAGCTGCATGCCGATCCAGGCCCCGAACGAGACGCCAGCGATCCAGCAGGCGCGCGCCTCCGGATTCAGCGCCTGCGCCCAATCGAGGGCCGAGGCGGCATCCGAAAGCTCGCCTGCGCCGTGGTCGAACGCACCCTGGCTGCGGCCGACGCCGCGGAAGTTGAACCGCAACACCGAAAACCCGCGCTCCACGAACGCATAATACATGTTGTAGACGATCTGGTTGTTCATCGTGCCGCCGAACTGCGGGTGCGGATGCAGCAGGAGGGCGATGGGCGCGCCGCGCTTCTTGGCCGGGTGATAGCGGCCTTCGAGGCGTCCCGCCGGTCCGTTGAAGATGACCTCTGGCATTGAAATCTTTCTGTTGTCACCGGTTTCGCGCGTTGCCGGCATCGTCTCGACGGGCCCTGGCCAGTCTTGACGCTCGGTAAGAAGCTGGCTAGTATCCTCTTAGAATAGTTCTAAGATACACGCACCGGTTGTGTATAATCTTGGATTGGTCCGCCGCGTGTTTAGCATAAGGCGGTTGCCCGAAAGCAAGTGAATTATAGACCTGCATTGGCGGAAAGTGGCGCTGCCCGGTTCATCCATGCGCCCATCCGGCGCTGATACGGGCGGTGGTGATCGGACATGAACGCAAGCTCTAGGTCCTACCTTGATTGGAACGCGACCGCGCCGGTTCTGCCGGAGGCGATGGCCGCCGTTGTGCAGGCGCTGCAGATCTGCGGCAACCCTTCGTCGGTGCATGGCGAGGGAAGAGCGGCGCGAGCGCTTGTCGAACAGGCTCGGATCGACGTCGCGGCGCTCGTCGGCGCAGAAGCGAAGAATGTCGTGTTCACCTCCGGCGGGACGGAGGCGGCGCAGGCCGTGCTGTCGCCGGCGCTCGGCGAAGCGGCGAAGTCCGTGGGGCCGCGCCGTCTGCTCGTCAGCGCCGTCGAGCACGCTTGCGTCCTTACAGGCGGCGGCTTCGAGCGCGAGGCAATGACCGTGCTACCGGTCGATACCGATGGACGCTTGCTGCTCCATGCGCTCGATGAGGCGCTGCAAAGCGCCGCCTTGGCCGGTGAGCGCGTGCTCCTGTCGCTGCAGGTCGCCAACAACGAGACCGGCATCGTGCAGCCTGTTCGCGAAGCGGCTGATCGCGTTCACGCGGCCGGCGGCCTTGTGCATGCCGATGCCGTGCAGGCCGCGGGCAAGATCGCGCTCGACATCGCGGTTCTCGGGGTCGATGTGCTGACGCTCTCGGCGCACAAGATCGGCGGACCCAAGGGCGTCGGCGCGATCGTCTTCGCTGATGACCGCCTGCGCCTCGGCGTCTCGCTCCTTCGCGGTGGCGGTCAGGAACGCGGCCAGCGCGCCGGCACCGAGAATGTGCCCGGCATCGCGGGGTTTGGTGCTGCCGCCAAAGTGGCGACGAGCCGTCTTGGCGATTTGACCGACGTGCGCCGGCTGCGCGACCGGCTCGAAATGGGCGTGCGCGCTCGCGCGCCGCAGGCAGTCGTGTTTTCGAGCGCGGTGCTGCGGCTGCCCAATACGAGCTGCCTCGCCATTCCCGATTTCACGGCCGAGACGGCTTTGATCGGCTTCGATATGGACGGCGTGGCAATTTCGTCGGGCTCGGCCTGTTCTTCCGGCAAGGTCAAACCAAGCCATGTGCTGGCCGCGATGGGCGTGGCGGATGATCTTGGCCGTTGCGCGCTGCGTATCAGCCTCGGGACGACGACGAGCGAGGCGGATGTCGCAAGGTTTCTCCAAGCCTTGGAAAACAGGTTGAAAACGATACATACGAAAAGCGGTTTGGCGGCCTGACAAAAAGGGCTGCGGCGCTGGCGGTCTGGTCAGCGCTGACGAATGGACTATATGAGACCGGCGGGCCTTGAACCCGCAAGGAGACATGAATGGCAGCGGTTCAGGAAACAGTCGACACGGTCAAGCTGATCGACGTCGACCAGTATAAATATGGCTTTTTCACCGAGATCGAAACCGACAAGGCCCCGAAGGGTCTGTCCGAGGACATCGTCCGGTTCATTTCTGCCAAAAAGAACGAGCCGGAGTGGATGCTGGAATGGCGGCTCGAAGCCTATCGCCGCTGGCTGACCATGCCGCGGCCCGAATGGGCTCGCGTCGATTATCCCGAGATCGACTATCAGGACCTCTATTATTATTCGGCGCCGAAATCGACGGCAGGCCCGAAATCCATCGACGACGTCGATCCTGAGTTGCTCCGCGTCTACGAGAAGCTCGGCATTCCACTTCGCGAGCAGGAGATTCTCGCCGGTGTGCAAACCTCCAAGATCGCCGTCGACGCGGTGTTCGACAGCGTCTCGGTCGTCACGACCTTCAAGGAAGAGTTGAAAAAGGCGGGCGTCATTTTCTGCTCGATCTCC
Organism: Beijerinckiaceae bacterium; assembly: GCA_019753285.1. Lineage (GTDB taxonomy): Bacteria > Pseudomonadota > Alphaproteobacteria > Rhizobiales > Beijerinckiaceae > JAIELD01. The sequence goes on from JAIELD010000062.1 coordinate 9,163, forward strand.
GAGGCCGTGCAGGAGCACCCGGATCTCGTGCGCAAGCATCTCGGCACCGTCATCTCCTCCAACGACAACTATTACGCGACGCTCAACGCGGCCGTCTTTTCCGACGGCTCATTCGTCTACATTCCCGAAGGCACCCGCTGCCCGATGGAACTTTCGACCTATTTCCGCATCAACGAGAAGAACACCGGCCAGTTCGAGCGCACGCTCATCATCGCCGAAAAGGGCTCCTATGTGAGCTATCTCGAAGGATGCACGGCGCCCCAGCGCGACGAGAACCAGCTCCACGCCGCCTGCGTCGAGCTGATCGCGATGGAGGATGCCGAGATCAAGTATTCGACCGTGCAGAACTGGTACCCGGGTGATTCAGAGGGCAAGGGCGGCATCTACAACTTCGTTACCAAGCGCGGCGATTGCCGTGGCGCGCGCTCGAAGATTTCGTGGACGCAGGTCGAAACCGGCTCGGCGATCACCTGGAAATATCCGAGTGTCATCCTGCGTGGCGACGAAAGCCGTGGCGAATTCTATTCGATCGCCATTTCCAATGGCCGCCAGCAGGTCGACAGCGGCACCAAGATGATCCATCTCGGCAAGAACACGTCGAGCCGTATCATCTCGAAAGGCATCGCGGCCGGGCGCTCCGACAACACCTATCGCGGGCAGGTCTCGGCGCACCGAAAGGCGACCAACGCGCGCAATTTCACCAATTGCGACAGCCTGCTGATCGGCGATCAGTGCGGCGCGCATACCGTCCCCTATATGGAGGCGAAGAACGCCACTGCCGTGTTCGAGCACGAGGCAACGACATCGAAGATTTCCGAAGACCAGCTCTTCTACTGCCAGGCGCGCGGGCTTTCGGCGGAAGAAGCGACGGCGGTGATCGTCAACGGCTTCGTCAAGGACGTTCTACAGCACCTGCCGATGGAATTCGCGGTGGAGGCCCAGAAGCTGATCGCGATCAGCCTCGAGGGGAGTGTTGGATGAGCGACGTTCCCCCGACGATCGACGATCTGCTCGTCGAAAAGCAGCGTCTCACCGATGCCATAGCGGCTCAGCAGGCCGAGATGGGCCGCAAGTCGCTTGGCCGGCCTACGCCGTCCTCGGCGAGCGTGACCCTCATGAACCTCAATCGGCAGCTCGCCGCTGTCACGATGAAGATCAGGACGCAGGCGGCAAAAGCGAAGGCCGGTTGACGTCATCCCGGACTGTGCGCGGCTAAGCCGCGTCGCATGATCCGGGATCGAGCCCATTCAAATTCAATATAGATTCCGGGTCTTTTTTCGCTTGCCCGGGATGACAAACGAGAGACAGACATGCTCGAAATTAAAAACCTCCACGTCGCCATCGAGGATGGCTCGAAGAAAATCCTCAACGGGTTGAACCTGACCGTTCATAACGGCGAGGTCGCGGCGATCATGGGTCCGAACGGCTCCGGCAAGTCGACGCTCTCCTATGTCATCGCCGGAAAGCCGGACTATGAGGTTCTCGACGGCGAAATCCTTCTCGACGGCAGGAACATCCTCGATCTCGAGCCGAACGAACGCGCCGCTGCCGGCATCTTTCTCGCCTTTCAGTATCCGATCGAAATTCCCGGCGTAGCGACGATGACCTTCCTCAAAGCGGCGCTCAACGCGCAGTTGAAGGAAAAGGGGCAAGACGTTCTGACGACTCCCGAATTCATGCGCCGCACCTTCGCGGCTGCCGACAAGCTCGAGATCAACCGCGACATGCTGAAGCGCGCGCTCAACGTCGGATTTTCGGGCGGGGAGAAGAAGCGAATGGAAATCCTGCAGATGGCGTTGCTGGAACCCAAGATCTGCATTCTCGACGAGACGGATTCGGGCCTCGACATCGATGCGCTGCGCATCGTCTCAGAAGGGGTCAACGCGCTGCGCTCGCCCGATCGCGGCTTCCTCGTCATCACGCATTATCAGCGGCTGCTCAACCATATCGTGCCCGATGTTGTGCACGTCATGAACGCCGGGCGCATCGTCAAGAGCGGCGGCAAGGAGCTCGCGCTTGAACTCGAGGCCAATGGCTATCGCGACTATCAGACGGCTGCCTGAGCCGGAACGGATTGCAATCATGACCGCCCACGTCACCCAGATGAAAACCGCTGCCGAGACTGCGCTCGCGGCCGAATTCGTCGCCGCCAAGGCAGCGTTGCCGGGCACCGCCGCTGTCGGCGCGCTGCGCGAGAGCGCCTTTGCCGTCATCGCCGAGAAAGGCCTGCCGCATCGCCGCGTCGAGCACTGGCACTATACGGACCTTCGCTCCGCAATGCGCGACGCCAAACCGCTTGCCGGCCTGCCGGATGCGGCCGCGCTCGCTGCCGCGAAGGCCGCCATCGTTCCGCATGCGCGCCCAGGCCTTGCCAAGCTGGTGCTGCTCGATGGCAGCTTCGTTCCAGAACTGTCCGATCTCGCGGATCTGCCGCAAGGCGTGCAGGTGATGCCGATGGCGAAAGCCTTGGCCGAGGGCAACAGCGAGGTCATCGCCCGGCTCGGTGCGCTCGAAGTGGCGCAGGGCGACCATGCGCTTGCTCTTAATGCGAGCTTCATGAGCGATGGCGTCGTCATCGTCGTCGCTGCGGACGCGGAGGTCAAAGCGCCTCTCAATCTCATCCATCTGCGCTCGAACGCCGCGACGGCCTCGTTCGCCCGCTCGCTCGTCCTCGTCAATGCCGGTGCGAAGTTCACTTTGATCGAGGCTTATGAGAGCACGGCAGGCCGCGCCGCCGATGTCGAGGCGCAGCTCAACGATGCGCTCGAAATCGTGGTGGGCGAGGGTGCCGAGGTCGAGCATGTGCTGCTGCAGCAACTGCCTCGGGCGACGCTGGCCTTGACGACGATGACCGTCGATCTTGCCGCGCAATCGGCATTCAACAGTTTCGCGTTGGTGTTGGGCGCTGGCCTGTCACGCCGGCAGCTCTATGTGCGCTATTCGGGCGAGCACGCGAAGGCCGGTCTGCGTGGCGCATCGCTGCTGAAGGACCGCCAGCACGCCGATACCACGCTGATCATGGACCATGCCGTGCCGAATGGCGAAAGCCGCGAACTCTTCAAGCACGTGCTCGACGGCGCATCGACCGGCGTCTACCAGGGCAAGGTGATCGTGCGGCCGCACGCGCAGAAGACGGATGGCGGCATGAAGAGCAACGCGCTGCTGCTTTCCGACGACGCAACCATGAACAACAAGCCCGAACTCGAGATCTTTGCCGACGATGTCGTCTGCGGCCACGGCGCGACGGTCGGCGCGCTTGATGAAGACTTGCTGTTCTACCTGATGGCGCGCGGTCTTCCGAAAGCGGAAGCCGAGCGGCTGCTCATCCAGGCCTTTGTCGGCGAGGCGATCGAGTTCGTGTCGGCCGAGCCGCTGCGCGATGCGCTCAACGGCCATGTCGATGCCTGGCTGAGCGAGCGCTGAGGTCGGTTGAGCGTTCTCGCGCATGGGGCAAGATGCCCGAGGCGCGAGAGCGGTCCAGCACCTCGATAGATCGCGTAAGAAAAGGGCTTCGCAGCATCGAGCCGTCGAAGTCAATCAAGAGGTCGCCATGAACGTGCAATCGAAGCCTTATCCGATCGATCTGATCCGCGCCGATTTTCCGGCGCTTTCGATGCAGGTCTACGGCAAGCCGCTCGTCTATCTCGACAACGCCGCCTCGGCGCAGAAGCCCAGGCAGGTTCTAGACCGCATCCGCGACGCCGATGAGAGCGAATACGCGAATGTTCATCGCGGTCTGCACTACCTCGCCAATGCTGCGACCGAGGCCTATGAGGCCGCGCGAGAGAAGGTGCGGGCCTTCCTCAATGCGCCGACCGCCGATGGCATCATTTTCACGAAGAATGCGACCGAGGCGTTCAACCTCGTGGCTGCGTCCTTCGGGCTCGATCATATCGGCGATGGTGACGAGATCGTCCTCTCCATCATGGAGCACCACTCCAACATCGTTCCGTGGCATTTCCACCGGGAGCGCAAGGGTGCGGTCATCAAATGGGCTCCGGTCGACGAGGATGGCAACTTCCTCATCGACGAATTCGAGAAGCTGCTGACGCCGCGCACCAAGATCGTCTCCATCACCCATATGTCGAACGCGCTCGGCACGATCACGCCGATCAAGGAAATCGTGCGTCTGGCGCGCGAGCGCGGCATCGTCACGGTGGTGGATGGGTCGCAGGCCGCCGTGCATCTCAATATCGACGTGCAGGACATCGGCTGCGATTTTTATATCTTCACGGGCCACAAGCTCTATGCGCCGACAGGGATCGGCGTCTTGTGGGGGCGGATGGAGTGGCTCGAAAAGCTGCCGCCATTCCTCGGTGGTGGCGAAATGATCCGCGAGGTGAGCGAGGACATCGTCACCTACAATACGCCTCCGCACCGCTTCGAGGCAGGCACGCCTCCGCTCGTGCAGGCGATCGGGCTCGGCGCAGCGATCGATTATGTGGAGGGCGTCGGAAAGGACGCCATTCGCGCTCATGAAGATTCGCTGGTCCGCTATGCCCATGAGCGGCTCGCGCAGATCAATTCGATCCGCATCATCGGGAAGGCGCGGGACAAGGGGGCAATCGTCTCCTTCGCCTTTGAATATGCCCATGCGCATGATGTTGCGACCGTGATTGATCGCTATGGCGTGGCGGTCAGGGC
>JAIELD010000038.1 GCA_019753285.1 Beijerinckiaceae bacterium
TAGAGATCCTTGATCGGATTGAAGCCGCCGTTCATGTCGCCGTAGAGCGTGGCATACCCGACCGACATCTCGCTCTTGTTGCCGGTGGTGACGACCATCGCGCCGAATTTGTTGGAGATGGACATCAGTAGCGTGCCGCGCGCCCTGCTCTGCACGTTCTCTTCGGTGATGTCGCGGTTTGTACCGGCAAAGAGCGGCTTCAGCACGGTTTCGAAACCGGTGACCGCCGGCTCGATCGGCAGAATGTCGTAGCGAACGCCGAGCGCATCGGCGCAGGCCTGGGCATCCGCCAGCGAATCCTGCGAGGTGTAGAGGTAAGGCATCATCACGCAATGCACGCGGTCCGCGCCGAGCGCATCAACGGCCATCGCCGCGCACAGGGCCGAGTCGACCCCGCCCGAAAGACCGAGGACGACGCCGGGAAACCGGTTCTTCTCGACATAGTCGCGCAGGCCGAGCACGCAGGCGGCGTAATCGGCCTCGTCGCCCTCCTCGATCACCGATTTGACGCCGCCACACTGCCAGCCATGCTCCGTGCGGCGCCATTCTGTAAGCGCAACCCGTTCTTCGAAAGCCGGGAGCTGGAAGGCAAGACTGCCATCGGCGTTGATGCCGAACGAAGCGCCGTCGAAGACAAGTTCGTCCTGCCCGCCGACCTGATTGAGATAGAGCAGCGGCAGGCCGGACTCCGTCGCTCGGTTGATCGCCACGTTGAGCCGAACATCGGTCTTGTCGCGATGGTAGGGCGAGCCATTGGGCACGAGGAGGATTTCCGCGCCGGTCTCGGCCAGACATTCGACGATATCGGGACCCCAGATGTCCTCGCAGATCGGAACGCCGATCCGCACGCCGCGAAAGCCGATCGAGCCGGGAAACGGGCCGGTCGCGAAGACGCGCTTTTCGTCGAACACGCTGTAGTTCGGAAGATCGACCTTGAAGCGCAGCGTTTCGATGCGTCCGCCGTCGAGCAGCGCGACCGCATTGTAGACCTTGCCATCCTCGACCCAGGGCAATCCGATGAGCATGGCGGGTCCGCCATCAGCCGTCTCCGCCGCAAGCTCCTCGCAGGCTGAGCGGCAGGCGTCCTGGAAGGCGGGCTTCAGCACGAGGTCTTCCGGAGGATAGGCGCAAAGAAACAGTTCGCTGAAGAGGAGAAGGTCCGCGTCCATGCGGCTGGCCTCGGTCCGCGCGGCCCGCGCCTTGGCGGCATTGGCGGCGATGTCGCCCATCACCGGATTGAGCTGGGCGATGGCGATCTTCAGCGTGTCGGTCATACCATAGCTCTATCCGCAGACAGGGCCGATCGCAATGTGCCACGGTTGCTCAATCATCGGCTGCGTCACGTCAGGCAAAACGAAAAAAGCCCCGTCAGGTGACGGGGCTTTCTCAAGGCATGCCTGCCATCAATCGCAGACGCGAACGCGGCGGATCTTGTAGGTCACGTCGTCGAGATAGACCTTGCGGCGCTCGATGCGGCAGACCGGGCCGTCATCGACTACATAGGCCGGATCACCGTAATAAGCCGGCCCGTCGTAATAGCCATAGCCCGGGCGAGCAGCCCCGGCGATTGCTGCTCCGGCGACGACGCCGCCAAGAATGCCAAGCCCTACGGCTGCGCCGCGGCCACGGCCACGATAATAGGCATCAGCCTGCGACGACATCACAGTCATGCTCGCGCCGATGGTTGCAACAGCCAGCGCAGCGGCGGTGACTTTCTTCATGGTACCATTGAGAACCGACATCGGCCTGCTCCTCATTTGCATGCAAAACCAAACTTCATAAAACAGTAACACATTCTCTATCAGTCACAAACTGACTACAAGATGAACGACCCTAACCTTTTTGATCGCCTCAAAGTTCCGTTTTCGCTCATTCGGCCGCAAGCGACGGGCGTCGCGGTCCGCGGCTCTGACGCTGGGCCTTCAACAGGTCGGAGACGAGGAAGGCCATCTCGATAGCCTGCTCCGCGTTGAGACGCGGATCGCAATAGGTGTGGTAGCGATCGTGGAGATCCGCATCGGACAGCGCCCGAGCGCCGCCGGTGCATTCAGTGACGTTGCGGCCGGTCATCTCGAGATGGATGCCGCCGGCATAGGTCCCTTCCGATTCATGGACCGCGAAGAAGTGTTTGACCTCCTGCAGTATCCGGTCGAAGGGCCGCGTCTTGTATCCGGAATCGGATTTGATCGTGTTGCCGTGCATCGGATCGCAGACCCAGACAACCGATTTCCCCGCCTTTTTGACCGCGCGAACCAGCGCCGGCATGCTGTCGAACACCTTGTCCGCCCCGAAACGGCAGATGAGAGACAAACGACCCGGAATGTTCTCCGGGTTGAGAATCTCGATCAACTCCATGAGCCCGTCCGGCTTCAGAGACGGGCCGCATTTCAGGCCGATCGGGTTCTTGACGCCGCGGAAATACTCGACATGCGCATGGTCCGGCTGCCGCGTGCGGTCGCCGATCCAGATCATGTGGCCCGAGGTTGCGTAATAATCGCCCGTGGTCGAATCGACCCTCGTCAGCGCCTGTTCGTAGCCGAGCAGCAGCGCCTCATGGCTCGTGTAAAGATCCGTCGTGCGCATTTCGGGATGGGATTCAGGATCGATCCCGCAGGCGCGCATGAAATCGAGCGCTTCGGAGATGCGGTTCGCGACATCGTTGTAGCGGCCGCTCTGCGGGCTGTCCTTCACGAAGCCAAGCATCCATTGATGGACGAAATCGAGATTGGCGTAGCCGCCGGCCGAGAAAGCCCGCAGCAGGTTGAGCGTCGCGGCGGACTGGCGATAGGCCATGAGCTGGCGGGCCGGATCGGGCTCGCGCGAGACCGGCGTGAAGTCGATGTCGTTGACGATGTCGCCGCGATAGCTCGGCAGTTCGACGCCGTCGATCGTCTCCGTGTCCGACGAGCGCGGCTTGGCGAACTGGCCGGCTACGCGGCCGACCTTGACGACCGGGCTTGCGGCCGCGAACGTCATGACGACGGCCATCTGCATGAAGACGCGGAAGAAATCGCGGATGTTGTCAGCCGAATGCTCGGCGAAGCTTTCGGCGCAGTCGCCTCCTTGGAGCAGGAACGCGTCGCCGCTCGAAACCTTGGCGAGAGCCCGTGTCAACTTGCGCGCTTCACCGGCGAAAACGAGCGGCGGAAAACCGGCAAGCTGCGCCTCGACAGCCTTCAGAGCATCGGCATCGGCGAAGGTCGGCATCTGCGCAACCGGCTTCTGCCTCCAGCTGTCTGGTGTCCAGCGCGTCGTCATCTCACCACTCCCTGACCTATCCACTCCCTCATCAAACCGTGCTCATGCTGATCGGGCGGCGCTCGTCATTGTCCATTCGATGCAAGGTTCTGCTCGAACCCTGCCTGCAATGTCGGTGCAATAAACCGTTTTCACGATTTAGCCAACCGCGACCTCGTCCTGACGGCGGAACAGCCTGACGCCGCCGATCACGCCGCTGATGAGGATGATCGTGCCGAGCCATTCATGGAAGGTCGGCCAGCGCCCGTCATAGGCAAAGCCGTAGATTAGGGCGAAGATGGTCTCCGTGACGATGAGCTGGGCCGAAAGAGCGAGCGGCAGCTTCTTGGATGCGATGACCCAGAACCAGGTCGCAAGCCACGAGCCGGCAACGCCGAGCAACACCGACCAGGCGATGAAGCGCAGGCCCTCCGGGCTCGACAGAGCGTGCGTCGGGAAGGCGGTGATCTCTCCCAATATGGCGACTGGAACGAGCGGCAAAGTGGTGAGCAGCGCACCCACGCCCTGCAGCCCGGTCCAGACGAAGGTATCCGGCGCATCGGCGGAAAGCATCATCTTCGAGTTGAGCACGCCATAGACCATCCAGATCGCGAAGGCTCCGATGGCGCATAGCGTGCCGAGCAGAATGTCCGATCGTTGTTCCGCATCGCCGGCCGACGAAAGCGTCGATATGTTCACGATCGCAAGGCCGACGAGGATCATCCCAAGCGGCAGAGCGAGCGACGACCATTTGACATGAGCGTTCTGCCAGTTGCCGTAGATGGCGAGGGCTATGGGAAGCGCGCCGATGATGAGCGGCGGGATGGCGAGCCCGGCAAGCCTCACCGCATAGGCCGCAAGAACGTAGTAGCCGACATAGCCCATCGCGCCTAAAAAAATCGCCGCCCTGAATTGCGCTGCCGTGATGCGGTTCGGCCGGAAGCGCGGATGGATCATCAGCGCGAGCGAGACGAGGCCGAAGATCGCATAGCGCGACATGGCAAGATCAAGCTCGGTGAAGGGCTGCACGGCGCGCGGGGCAACGAAGGTCAACCCCCAGAGCGCTCCTGTCGCCAGCCCGGCCAGAAGTCCGATCAGCATGACCGGAAAGATTGCAGTAGCGGCACGATGAGCTCGGCCGTCAGGATTGTTCGAAACGCGCCGCGCGCGTGCGCATGGTGACGAGTTCCTCGGCGCTGGATGGGTGCAGCGCCATCGTCCTGTCGAAGTCGGCCTTCGTCGCACCCATCTTCATGACGATGCCGAGGATTTGCGACATTTCGCCAGCGCCTTCGCCAAGGATATGGCAGCCAAGCACCTTGTCGGTCTCGCCATCGACCAGGAGCTTCATGATGCAGCGCTCCTCGCGGCCAGACAAGGTCGCCTTCATCGGCCGGAAATTGGCACGATAGACATCGACGATGCGGTGTCTGGCGCGCGCCTCGGATTCGGTCAGCCCGACCGTGCCGATCTCGGGCGTCGAGAATACGGCGGTCGGGATGTTCGAATAGTCGATCGTGATCGATGCGCCCGAGAAGAGATTGTCGGCGACCGCATGCCCCTCGCGGATGGCGACCGGCGTCAGATTGACCCGGTTGGTGACGTCGCCGACCGCATAGATGGTCGGCACGCTCGTGCGGGACATCTCGTCGACGATGATCGCCCGGTCGCGGTCGAGCGCGACGCCGGCTGTTTCAAGCCCCAAATCGTCGACGTTCGGCGAGCGGCCGATCGCGAACATGACCTGGTCGGCGTGGAGCGTTTCGCCCCCTGCCGTTTTCGCCGATAGCCCGTCTGCCGTCTTTTCGATGCTTGTGAACGTATCTCCTAGCAGTATGCGGATGCCACGCCGCTGATAGGCGTCGCGCAGGCCGATCCGCATGTCCTCGTCGAAACCGCGCAGGATGTTCTCGCCGCGATAGATCAGCGTCACCTCACTGCCGAGGCCCGCGAAGATGCCTGCGAACTCGACCGCGATGTAGCCGCCGCCGGCGATGACTATCCGCTTCGGGAACGTCGGCAGGTCGAAGACTTCGTTCGAATTGATGGCATGCTCGACACCGGGCAGCGTCGGCATGTTCGGGCGGCCGCCGGTCGCGACCAGAATGTGCTTTGCCTTGACACGCTCGCCGGTGTTGACCAGCCTCACCGTCTGCGCGTCCTCGATCACGGCGCGGGTCTTCACGACGGTCACGCCCGCGTTTTCCTGCGTGCGCTGATAGGCGCCTTCGAGCCTCGTGATTTCGCGTTCTTTCGCGGCCACGAGCGCGCTCCAATCGAGCGTCGGCTCCTCACGGCTCCAGCCGAAGCCAGCGGCGTCCTCGAATTCCTCGCGGTAGCGGCTTGCATAGACGAGCAGTTTCTTCGGCACGCAGCCGCGGATCACGCAGGTTCCGCCCATGCGGAACTCTTCCGCGAGCATGACTTTGGCGCCATGACTTGAAGCGATGCGGGCAGCGCGAACACCGCCGGAGCCGCCGCCTATGACAAAGAGATCGACCTCGGATCCAGACACGACACCCTCAACCCTGCGGAACGAACAACATCAGCCGCGGTCAGTTGACGTCGCGTCCCCGCTTCTTCAGTTCTTCACGGAACAGCTCGACGACACGGACACCAAGACGCTGTGTCCAGCCCTGCATTTCTCCGAACAGTTCTTCGAGGATCTGCGGCTGGGTGCTCACATATTTCGAGCCAGCCGGGCTTTTGAAGAAGGCGGAAATCTCCTTGAGCTCAGCCTCGCTGAGGCGGTTCGCGTAGACACGCGCACCGATCTCGATGATCTCGGAGCGCAGGTCGGCGAGTTGCGCCGGCAGCGTCGGCGCGATCTCCTCCAGGTCCTTGATCAGTTCCGGCCGCGTCTGGCCCATCGTCGTGCGCGCCTGATCGATGAACTGCGGGATGAAGCCGTCGAACGATCGGACGATGCCCGAGCCGCTAATCACTTCACGCGCCGCCTGCAGATGGGACGGCGCGAAGATGAGGTTCGAGGTGCTGGTGCCGACGCCGCTCGCCGTCGGCGGGGCGGCCTGCGCAAAAGCGTCGGTGGATAAGCCGGTCGACGCCGCAACCATGCCGGCGACGAGGGTGAAGGCGCGAACGAGCCGCATGATTCTCAAGCTCCGATAAGACCGCCCTGCAGGCCGATCGACGTCATTTCCGTTTCAGGGTTAGGCGTTTCGTTTCAGAAGGGCAACCCCGTCGGAGCGCGCGATGAAAGCTGTGTCGCAGAGGCTTGCAAAAATACCATGCTCGACCACGCCGGCGATCCCGTTGAGCGCGACGCCAAGCCTTTCGGCATCCGGAATGGCCCCGAGCGCGCAATCCAGAATATGGTGGCCGCCATCAGTCACGAAGGGCTTGCCGTCGGCAAGACGCCGCAATCTGGCGCTGCCGGGGCATCCGTTCGCCTCGCACACGGCCTCGACCTTGATCCTGGTCGACTCAAGCCCGAAGACGTTGACCTCGACCGGCAGCGGAAAGCGGCCGAGACGGGCGACATGCTTTGAGCTATCCGCGATGACGATGAAGCGGCTGCAGGCGCTCGCCACGATCTTCTCCCGCAGCAAGGCGCCGCCGCCGCCCTTGATCAGGGTCAGTTCGTCGTCGAGCTCGTCTGCACCGTCGATGGCGAGGTCGAGTTCAGGCGTCTCGTCGAGCGTCGTCAAAGGGATGCCGAGCGAGGCGGCCTGCTTCATCGTGGCGATCGATGTCGGCACGCAGAGGACCTTGAGGCCCAGGCGCACCCGCTCGCCAAGCAGGTCGACGAAATGCCTTGCCGTCGAACCTGTGCCGAGACCGAGCCGCATGCCGTGGTCGACCTCTTCGAGCGCTTTTGCAGCGGCGATGCGCTTCTGCTGGTCGAGGGTCGTGGCGAGGTCTGTCATGCCACGACCGATTAGCGAAACATGCGCGGCGAGGCAAACGGTCTCTCGTCGATCGGCTTGCCCGCAAGGGGCTATTTCGTCGGTTTCGCCGGCTCGGGCGCTTTCGCCACGTTGACGCCGACCGCCTCGCGCGCCTGCGGCGTGCAGACGATCTTCTCGTCGTTGAGCACATAGCAGATAGACATGTCGCCGGTCTTGCGGTTCACGCGGAAGATACCGCTTTCCTGCTGGTGGCTTGACGCGACGAGGCCGTACTCGCCCGGCGGCTGCGCCGTCGCGCCGTCGCCGGCAGGATAGCAAAGGGTAGCGCCGACCGAGTTGTCGACGAGGCCGTACTGGCAGGCTCCCATCTCGCCCGTCACACGATCGACGCGGTAGACGCGGTTGAGGCTGATATGCGGCGAGGCCTTGAAATCGAAGTTCTGCGCGCCGGCTGCCGCGCCTGAGACAGCCACGGCCAGAAACGCAAGAGTAAGACGGCTCGATTGATGCATGGGGTGTCTCGATTTTCGAGGAGGCCAGGGACTGGAGAAAAAATTAACCTTGAAATTCTTTTGAAAAGGTAAATGAGGGATTAAAAACGCGGCTCGTCCGAACGCTTCCGGAGACACGATCCATGCAGAATCCCATCGTCGTCTTCGACCTTGACGGCACGCTTGCCGACACGGCGGGCGACCTCATCGCGACGCTGAACGTCATCCTTGAAACCGAAAACTTGCCACCCGTCCCGCTCGAGCAGGCGCGGGAGCTGATCGGCGCGGGAGCCAAGGCCTTGATCGAGCGCGGTTTTCTCGCCCACGAACGCGCGCTGACGCCGGAGCGCCACGAGGAGCTGTTTGATCGGTTCATCGTGCATTACGGCAACAATCTCAGGGTCCACAGCGTGTTGTTCGACGGTATCGAGACCGCGCTCGACAGGCTGGAGGCCGACGGGTGGCGCTTCGCGGTCTGCACCAACAAGATCGAGAAACATTCGGTGAAGCTGCTCGAACTCTTCGGCATCGCCGATCGGTTCAAGGCGATTTGCGGCCGCGACACGTTCCCGACGTTCAAGCCGGACCCTGCCCACCTCCTCATGACGATCGAAAGGGCGGGCGGCGATCCGAGGCGGGCGATCATGGTCGGGGACAGCCGGACCGACATCGACACCGCGAAGGCGGCTCGCATTCCCTCGATCGGCGTACCCTTCGGCTATACGGACGTGCCGATGCACGCGCTCGGCGCGGATACCGTCATCGAACACTTCGACGAGCTTTACGACGCTGTCAGGACAATCGATGGTGGGCGCGACAGGGTTTGAACCTGTGACCCTTCGCGTGTGAAGCGAATGCTCTACCGCTGAGCTACGCGCCCTCTCGGCGTTCGGCCGGGAAGAGCTTGTGGCTTAAAGAAAAGTGGCAGGGAAAGTCAAGTCCGGCGATCGCCCGGCGAAGGCGCACAAACTCCGCATCGTCTGTGGCAACAACGTCACGACCCGGCCAAAAACGGCGCATCCATGTCGAGATTTGGGCATCCGGCTTGAAAAACCCGCATGGATGCGAAATGCTCAGGCCACGGTAAACACGAGTCTATTCCCATCCAGCCCGAGGATTTCGCAATGCGCCTATCCGCTTTCGCGGTCATGGGGTTTACGGCAGCAATGCTGTTCGCCCCGGCCGCCAATGCTCTTGAAATCGATCCGCTGACAAAACAGCAGGTCCAGCAGCTTGACGATGCCCGCACCAAGGCAACGCCGATCCCACGCGAGATCGTCGCCTATAACGGTCGCTACGCGCCCGGCACGATCGTCATCAGCACCGAAGAGCGCCGCATGTACTACGTGCTCGGCGACGGCAAGGCTCTTCGCTACGGCGTCGGCGTCGGGCGCCCTGGCTTCGAATGGTCGGGCGTCAAGACGATCACGATGAAGCGCGAGTGGCCGGACTGGCGCCCGCCGCCGCAGATGCTGAAGCGCCGCCCCGATCTGCCGCGCTACATGCCCGGCGGTGAAGAGAACCCGCTCGGCGCACGCGCCATGTATATCGGCGGCACGCTCTACCGCATCCATGGCTCCAACGAGCCGGAGACGATCGGCCAGGCTGTGTCTTCCGGCTGCATCCGCATGCTGAACGAGGACGTCATCGACCTCTACGAACGCGTCAAGATCGGCGCCAAGGTCGTCGTGCAGCGCGGCTGAACATTATCCGTGACAAAATAAAAAAACCGGCTGGGTTCACCCAGCCGGTTTTTAATTGTCGTGAGTTGAGACGTCAGAAATTGTAGAACTTGGCGCGCAAAGCGTCCTCGTAAGCGGCCTTGGCGCTTTTGACCTGAGCTCGTGCCGCCTCCTCCTTGAAGTGGGCAGCTTCCCATTTGTCGACTTCGGCAACGGTATGATTGGCCGAAACCAGGCTCTCTTCGTGACGGATGGTCTCTATCCACGCGTCCACTGCCGATTTGTATGCTTCCTGCAACTGATCGAGGTCGAGAACGTCATTATCCATGGTGCACCTCCACACACCCGCCCTTAACGGTCTGCAGTGAAGCTATGACGACAAGGTGTCGTGTCAGGGCGGTATCACCGTTCTGTCACTTGCGAGAATGAAGGGAGCGTTCAATATAAGGGTCTGACGGTATCCGAAGGAAAATAGACAGCGTGCTTGATAGAACCCGGTTCGACACTGCTAAAGACGTCGAAGACCGTCTGACCGACCCGTTCGGCAGGGCGATCAGCTATCTGCGCGTATCAGTGACGGATCGCTGCGACTTCCGCTGCGTCTATTGCATGTCGGAAAACATGACGTTCCTGCCAAAGCAGGATCTGTTGACGCTCGAGGAACTCGACAGGCTGTGCTCGGTGTTCGTCGCCAAGGGCGTGCGGAAGCTGCGCATCACGGGCGGCGAACCGCTCGTCAGGCGCAACATCATGAGCCTGTTCGGGTCGCTGTCGCGCCATGTCGAGAGCGGGGCGCTGGAGGAGTTGACCCTCACCACCAACGGGTCGCAGCTCGCGCGCCATGCGAAGGACCTCGCCGCCTGCGGCGTGCGTCGTATCAATGTCTCGCTCGATACGCTCGACGCCGGCAAGTTCAAGGCGCTGACCCGCTGGGGCGATCTTGCTCAGGTGCTGAAGGGCATCGACGCCGCGCAGGACTCCGGGCTGCAGGTCAAGATCAACGCGGTGGCGCTGAAGGGCGTCAATGAGGACGAAATTCTGCCGCTGGTGCGGTGGGCGCATGGGCGCGGCATGGACATGACCTTCATTGAGGTGATGCCGCTCGGCGAAATCGAGACGATGCGCGTCGATCAATACCTTCCGCTCACCGACGTGAAAGCGATCATCGCCAGCGAACTGACGCTCTCCAACAGCGGCTATGCGACCGGAGGCCCGGCCCGCTACGTCCATGCGGCGGAGACGAACGGGCGGATCGGCTTCATCACGCCGATGACCCATAATTTCTGCGAGAGCTGCAACCGCGTGCGCCTCACCTGCACCGGCACGCTCTACATGTGCCTCGGCCAGGAGGATGCGGCCGATCTCAGGAAGCCGCTTCGCCATTCGGCAGACGATGCGCTCGTTGCGGCGGCCATCGATCAGGCCATCGCCCGGAAGCCGAAGGGTCATGATTTCGTGATCGACAGGGTGACGCGGCAGCCATCGGTCGGCCGCCACATGAGCATGACCGGCGGCTGAACGGATCAGCCCTCCGTCCGCGCCCTGATCATGAAGGTGTCGTAGGAATACTCGGCCACCTGCCACCAGAGGTATTCGTCGGCCCGGAACGCGACGAGCGAATCGTACATGGTCTTGAACGCGTCGTTCGACGCCGAGAGCTCGGAATGCGTTTCCTGCGCCGCCTTCCAGCACGCCTTGAGTACGTCGTGCGGAAACGGGCGGAACTGCGTGCCCGCCTTGATGAGGCGGATCAGCGCAGCCGGGTTCTGAGTGTCGTATTTTTGCTGGAGCCAGGATCCGGCAGCGTTTGCGGCGGCCTCGAAAGCGGCCTGAAAATCGGGCGAAAGTGAGTTCCATTTTTCGAGGTTGACGAAAAGCTGAAGCTGCGCGCCGCCCTCCCACCATCCTGGATAATGATAGACGGGTGCCACCTTGTTGAGCCCGAGCTTCTCATCATCGTAGGGGTTGAGCCAGTCGGCGGCGTCGATCGAGCCACGTTCGAGCGCGCCGTAGATCTCCGCGCCGGCGATGGCCTGCGGCGACACGCCAAGCCGTGAGAGGATTTGCGCGCCGATGCCGCCGATGCGGAACTTGAGTCCGTTGAGGTCAGCGGTGGTCTTGATCTCGCGCCGGAACCAGCCGCCCATTCTGGCACCGGTGCTGCCGCAGGCGATCGCGCGCAGGTTCAGCCCCTTGCAGAATTCGTTGAACAACGCGCCGCCGCCGCCCTGCGCGAACCAGGCGGCCTGCTGGCGTGCGTTCGGGCCGAAGGCAAGACCGCTGCCGAAGCTGAAAGCAGGGTCCTTGCCAACGAAATAATTCGCCGCGGTGTGGCAGAGATCGGCCCGGCCATCCTGCACCGCGTCGATCGCCTGGAGCCCGGATGCGATCTCACCGGCGGGAGACACGACGATCTGGAACCGCCCTGCCGTGATATCCGACAGGTTGGCCGCGAAACGCTCTGCCGCGCCGAACAGAAGGTCGCGCGACTTCGGAAAACTGGAGGTCAGCCGCCATTTCACAGCAGCATCGCCGGCCGTAGCGGTCCGTGTCGCGCCGACGGCGAGAAGACCGGCCCCGGAGGCGATGAAATGGCGGCGCTCGAGCAAGGCAAGACCCACGGTTGACGGACGGACGTTCCGTCCGCGCGCTGTCAAAAAAACGCTGGATCATAGCGCTGATCCTGCAAATTCACAGAGCCCGTTTGAAACTTTTGCCATTGCGGCGGCACCCGACTTTGGACAGTGTGCGCGAGCATTCCGGGCGGTCGCACCGACGCGAACCGGCCCGCAAAAATGGGGTATGGAAAATGAACGTCGCGTTTCTCGGCCTTGGCGTCATGGGCTATCACATGGCGAAGCATCTCAAGGTCAAGGGCGGCCATGCCGTCACTGTCTACAACAGGACCGCGGCCAAGGCGGATGGCTGGGTCAAGGAGTTCGGCGGCCGCGCGGACGGCACGCCGATGGGCGCGGCGAAGGATCAGGAGATCGTGTTCGCCTGCGTCGGCAATGACGACGATCTCAGGGCCGTGACGCTCGGCGAGAACGGCGCGTTCCATGGCATGAAGCCGGGCAGTATCTTCGTCGATCACACGACCGCCTCCGCCAAGGTGGCGCGTGAACTCCATGCTGAGGCCAAGTCCCGCGGCATCGCCTTCATCGACGCGCCGGTCTCCGGTGGCGAGGCAGGCGCGGTCAACGGCGTGCTCACCGTGATGTGCGGCGGCGAAGCGGAGCCCTATGCCAAGGCCGAGCCTGTGATCGCGGCATTCGCGCGGGCCTGCCGCCTGATGGGCGAACCTGGTGCCGGACAGCTCACCAAGATGGTGAACCAGATCTGCATCGCGGGGCTCGTTCAGGGCCTCTCCGAAGGCGTGCACTTCGCCAAGAAGGCCGGGCTCGACGTCGAGGCCGTGATCGCCGTGATCTCGAAGGGCGCGGCACAATCCTGGCAGATGGAGAACCGCTACAAGACGATGAACGAGGGCAAGTTCGATTTCGGCTTCGCGGTCGACTGGATGCGGAAAGACCTCAGCATCTGCCTCGAGGAGGGCCGGGAAAATGGCGCGAACCTGCCGGTGACGGCGCTTGTCGACCAGTTCTACGCCGAAGTGCAGAAGATGGGCGGCCGTCGTTGGGATACGTCGAGCCTGCTCGCGCGCCTCGAGCGCTGACGGTCAGCAGACGGCGAGCCCCGCCGGACATTGCTTCTGCGGGGTCTTCTTCCCTTCCATGATCGAGCGCGGACGAGGGCGGACCGTCGGCAGCGCGCCGAGTTCGGTCGGCGGCGTTCGAGAGTTTGGCAAATCCCGGACAGCGGGTTGGGCAGGAGCAGGCTGGCTTGGCTGGGCAAACGGCGACAGGGCCGTGCTCGGGCGAAGCGCGCCGGGAAGTAGGCTGCCTGTCGCACCCGACGACGACTGGGCTGCTACGGGAGGCTGAGAGGGCTGGGACAAGGCGCGCACCGGCTGCGGCCCGTGCGCCGGAAATACTTTCGCACTCGGCACGATGATGCCGGGAACCGGTCGGGTGCGCTCGCGCAGGACGCGCGTTGGACCAAGAGGCTGCGGCCTGATGAGTTGGCCGGCTTTGGGTGCGGGCTGAAGCTGGACGGGCGGCGCAGGCGGGGCGATCGCCACCGGCCTTGCCGGTTGGAGCGCCTGCGGCGTCGGCGCAGCAGGCTTTTCGTCCTTCACGATCGGCGCGTTGTTGTTGATCGGCTGGAACGAGGTGCGCGGAATGGCGCCTGGCCGATTGAAATAGGCCGCGTTGCGGTCGACAGGCGCAGCCGACTGCAGCGTGCTCTGCGCAGGCGCATCGACAGACGGCCGTGCTGTGGGCGCAGGCCCGCCGATCGCGCCGAGGGCCGGCCGATGCGGCGTAGCTGACCGTTGGGGCGGCGTTTCCAACTGCGCGACCAGCCAGCTTCGCCCTGCAGAAGACGGCTCGGCACCAACGAT
>JAIELD010000042.1 GCA_019753285.1 Beijerinckiaceae bacterium
TCGTGTCCGTCATCGCGGTCGTGTCGTTCCTCGGCATCATGCTCGGCGTCGCCGCGCTCATCATCGTGATGAGCGTCATGAACGGGTTCCGCAAGGAGTTGCTCGGCAAGTTCCTCGGCGTCAACGGGCACATTTTCGTGCGCGAATACGGCGTGCCGCTCTCCGATTACGAGGAGGTGGCGGGTCGCATCGCCAAGGTTCCCGGCGTTCGCTACGCCATCCCCTTCGTCGAGGGTGAGGTGCTGGCCTTCCGTGCCAATCTGGCGCGCGGCGCGATCGTTCGCGGCATTCGTGAGGAGGATCTGAAGCGGCTGTCCGTCGTCAGTTCGAATCTGCGCGCTGGGTCGCTCGATAATTTCAATTCCGGCGACAGCATCGCCATCGGCAAGGGCATAGCCGAGACGCTCGGGCTGACGGCCGGCGACACGATCTCACTGCTGAACCCCACCGGCAACGCCACGCCGCTCGGCGTCACCCCGTCGCGCAAGGACTACAAGATCGCCGCCGTGTTCGAGGTCGGTGCGTTCCAGATCGATTCGGTGCTGATGTTCCTGCCGATGAAGGAGGCGCAGGCCTTCCTCGACAAGGATGACAACGTCTCGGTGATCGAGGTGTTTCTCGACGATCCGGATTCGGTCGGCGACTATCTGCCCAAGGTGGAGGCAGCGGCACTTCGGCCTGTCACGCTCACTGACTGGCGGTTCCGCGACCGGACGGTCGCCAACGCGCTCATCGTCGAGCGCAACGTGATGTTCCTGCTTCTCATGCTGATCGTGCTTGTCGCTTCGCTCAACATCGTGGCTGGCCTGTTCATGCTGGTGAAGGACAAATCGCGCGACATCGCGATCCTGCGCACGATGGGTGCGACACGCGGCTCGATCATGCGCGTGTTCCTCATCGCCGGCGCGTTCATGGGCGCGGTCGGCACGATTGCCGGCTTCACGCTCGGCATCGTCGTGTGCCTCAACCTGCAGCATCTGCAGGATTTCATTTCCTGGGCCTCCGGTAGTCAGGTCTGGGATCCGACCGTGCGCTTCCTCACCAATATCCCGACCGACATGAACCCGCGCGAGAACGCGGTCATCCTCGTCTCGGCCCTCGCGCTATCGCTGCTCGCGACGGTCTATCCCGCCTGGCGCGCCGCGAGGCTCGATCCTGTCGAAGCGCTGCGCTACGAATGACGAGCATGGACAACATCGCCGCTCAGGTCGACCGGGCGCTTCCCGGAAAGCCAGTCACGCCTGCGCCGAAGGCTGCGCCTGTGACGCCCGCGCTCAAGCTCGTCGGCGTCGACCGCTTCTATGGGCAGGGCGACCAGCAGCTTCAGGTGTTGCGCGGGGCGGATTTCGCCCTGCTGCCCGGCCAGTCGGTCGCGCTCATCGCACCCTCGGGGGCAGGCAAATCGACCTTGCTCCACCTCGCAGGGCTGCTCGAAAAGCCGACCGCCGGCGAAATCTATGTCGGATCGACGCCGACCTCGACCATGGATGACGGCGAGCGCACGGCGCTCCGGCGGACCGATATCGGCTTCGTCTACCAGTTCCATCACCTGCTGCCGGAATTCTCCGCACTCGAAAACGTGATGATGCCGCAACTCGTGCGCGGCCTCGCCAAAAGCATGGCGAGAGAGCGCTCTACCGAGTTGCTGACCTATCTCGGGTTGAAGTCGCGCCTGTCGCATCGCCCTGGCGAACTCTCCGGCGGTGAGCAGCAGCGCGTCGCCATCGCGCGCGCCGTCGCAAACGGTCCGCGCCTGCTGCTTGCGGACGAGCCGACAGGCAACCTAGACCCAAAGACCGCCGATCACGTCTTCGCGACGCTTGCAAGCCTCGTGCGCGCCTCGCATCTCGCTGCCCTCATCGCAACACACAACCTCGATCTTGCGAGCCGCATGGACCGGCGCGTCACGCTCATCGAGGGCAGGGTGGTGGAATTGCCCTGATGCCTCATTCGGCGAAGATCGGCGTCCGGCGGATCATCTTGCCGAACTGCAGCTTGCGATAGAGAAAGGCGATGCGGCTGCACGGGCAGTCCTCGGTTTCGGTCTCCAGCAGGTCCGAAATCTCGCATTTCATGTTGAG
Source organism: Beijerinckiaceae bacterium (assembly GCA_019753285.1). Lineage (GTDB taxonomy): Bacteria > Pseudomonadota > Alphaproteobacteria > Rhizobiales > Beijerinckiaceae > JAIELD01. The sequence goes on from JAIELD010000042.1 coordinate 2,082, forward strand.
CCGCGGATAGCGCCGCACCACCTCGTCGCGCTGGTCTGGCGCCAACCGCTCGAGTCCGAAGCCGGCGACGTCCGCGCCTGAGCCCAGGCGCACGAGCTGCGCCTCGCGCCCGTGCCTTTTGCCGACCACCACATTGATGTGCAGGCAGATCGCGTCGCCGACAAGACGCGCCCGCCGCTCCGGCCAGCCATGCATGAGGGCAAGCCCGGTGGCGGCGCGCGCCGCCGGCAAAGTGAAGCACTGCGCCTTGTCGAGCGCGGCGCGGTGGCGCTCCGTCAGCCCAAGGTCATGCAGCAGCACCGCCACATAGAGCGCCTCGTCGTCGAAGATGGGATGGTCGTTGAGCAGCCTCGCCCAGAAATAGGCGCGGATGCTGTGATTGAACAGGAACGGCGGGCTTGCTTCGGCGCACAGCGCTTCCGCAGCCTTGCAGAGCGCCGAATCCGGCGGAATGATCTTGTCCACCTCGATATGGCGGATCGTCTCGCGGCGTCTCGCGCCGAACCGCGATTTCGCCCGCAGCAGGGCGGCCTCCGCCATGATGGCGAGGCGATGCCGGCTCGTCAGCATTCCGTTCGTCTCCTCGACCCATCGCCATGTCCCGATCGCAACCATCGCTTGCTCTCCAATAAAACGAACGTTCGTGCTTTTATTGCGGTCAAACAGGAAATGTGTCAAGCTTGAACCATGAGAAAAGGTGAGTCGACACGGCAGCGCATCGTCGGGCAGGCGGCGGAGATCTCCAGTCTCGGCGGCGTGCAGTCGCTGACAATCGGCGGGCTTGCTGACGCGCTCAGCATGTCGAAAAGCGGCCTGTTCGCGCATTTTGGATCGCTGGAGACGTTGCAGCTTGCGACTATCGACGAGATCGAGGCTCAGTTCACACGGGAAGTCATCATGCCAGCGCTGCGGGAGCCTGGCGGCGTGCGTCGGCTGCGTGCACTGGCCGAGGGTTGGATCGACTGGTCGCATGGTGAAAAGCGCCGTGGCGGCTGTCCGCTTGCGGCGGCGGCGTTCGAGTTTGACGCTCAGCCCGGCGAGATGAGGGACCGGGTCGCTCGCGCCTTCGAGGATTGGCGGCGCGTGCTCTCGCGCACGATCGAGCAGGGGAAGGCACACGACATCCCTGTTGCCTGCGACGCGCACGCCATCGTGTTCGAGATTTTTGGCATCTACTTCGCGCAGCACGTGCAGAGCTGGCTTCTGTCCCTGCCGAACGCCCGCGAGCAGGCGCGCGATGCGCTCGATCGTCTCTTTGTCCGCGCTTTCGACAAGGCCAACGCGTGACGTGCCAGTGCTGGAAAACGCTTTAGAACAATAGGCTAGTTCCGTTTCAAGGCAAAAGTCCTGCTGGGGCTCACCGCGGGCTGTAAGTGGGCGGCCGGGAACGCCACGGTTCGTTTACGTTGTTTTCCGGCTCGTGGCCCTCAGCATTTCAAGGCGCTTGACACAAGAACAAACAGTGAATTAGAACATAAATAGAACAAATGAAAACACAATGGAGAGCGTCATGGTCAAGCGGTTTGCGGCTGATATGTGCGAATTGAGCGCGCTGGCGCTGTTCTTCGGCACGATGTGCGTTTGGGTCAGTGTTCTTAGTGCCTGACGGCGCTGCTGCAAAAGGTCTGTTGAGCGCAGTGGATTAGTGCTTGTGAGGCCGCGCAACGATCCTGCAAATGATGCTTGATCCATAAGGAGGCAAAAATGGCGGTACACAGCGAAGTCGGGTTCGTGCACCTCCACGTGCATTCCTCGTTTTCGCTGCTCGAAAGCGCCCTGCCGATCGCCAAGCTCGCAAAGCTTGCTGCGGCCGACAAGATGCCGGCGCTTGCGCTCACCGATACGAACAATCTCTTTGGCGCGCTCGAGTTTTCCGAGAAGATGAAGTCGGTCGGCGTGCAGCCGATCATCGGTATCCAGATGGCGGTTAACTTCGCCGATCGCGAGGCAAACCGGCATCGGCCGGGCGCGGAGCCCGAGGGCAGGGGCTACCTCGTCCTTCTTGCCAGCAACGAGGCCGGCTATCGCAACCTGATGCGGCTTTCGAGCTGCGGTTTTCTGCTGTCCGATCCTGCGCTCGGCATCGATGTCGGCTTCGATCGCCTCGCCGAGCACCATGACGGGCTGATCGCGCTCAGCGGCGGCCCCGGCGGCTGTCTCGACCCGATGCTGATCGCCGGTCAGAAAGACGTCGCAGTCTCGCGCCTCAAGCGGTTGAAGGCGCTGTTCGATAATCGCTTCTATCTCGAATTGCAGCGTCACGGGCTCGAAGACGAGCGGATCGCGGAATATGGCTTGCTGGAGCTTGCCGACGACCATCGCCTTCCGCTGGTCGCGACGAACCAGGCGGTTTTCGGCACCCGGGACGATCATGAATCGCACGATGCGCTTCTTGCTATCGCGGACGGCCGCATCCTTGCCGATTCCGAGCGGCGGCAACGCACGCTCGAGCATGGTTTCAAGACGCGGGCCGAAATGGTCGCGCTGTTCAAGGACATTCCCGAGGCGACGGTCAACACGGTCGAGATCGCCATGCGCTGCGCTTTCCGCGCCCGCACGCGAGGGCCCATCCTGCCGCGCTTCGCCGCTGGTGAGAACGACGAGGCGAGCGAGCTTCGCCGCCAGGCGGTCGAGGGGTTGGAGAGGCGGATCGCCGTCCATGGCATCGCGCCTGACACGACGGTCGAGACGTATCGCGAGCGGCTCGATTTCGAGCTTTCCGTCATCGAACGGATGAAATACCCCGGCTACTTCCTGATCGTCGCGGATTTCATCCAATACGCCAAGAGCCAGAAGATACCGGTCGGTCCGGGGCGCGGCTCCGGCGCCGGATCGCTCGTCGCCTATGCGCTCACGATCACCGACCTCGATCCGCTACGCTTCGGGCTTCTGTTCGAGCGCTTCCTCAACCCGGACCGCGTATCGATGCCGGACTTCGACATCGATTTTTGCCAGGAGCGGCGAGGCGAGGTGATCGACTATGTGCGTCACAAATACGGGGCCGATCGCGTGGCGCAGATCATCACCTTCGGCAGCCTTCAGGCGCGCGGCGTGCTGCGCGACGTCGGCCGCGTGCTTGAAATGCCCTATGGCCAGGTCGACAAGCTGACGAAGCTCGTGCCGCAGAACCCAGCCAACCCCGTGACACTTCAAAAGGCCATCGCGGAAGAAGCAAAGTTGCGCGAGGAGGCGGAGAAGGACCCGACCGTCGACAGGCTGTTGACCATCGCTCAGAAGCTAGAAGGGCTCTACCGCCACGCCTCGACCCACGCCGCCGGCATCGTGATCAGCGACCGGCCGCTCGACGAATTGGTGCCGCTCTACCTCGATCCGAAGTCGGACATGCCGGCGACGCAGTTCAACATGAAGTGGGTCGAGCCTGCAGGGCTGGTCAAGTTCGACTTTCTCGGCCTCAAGACGCTGACTGTGCTGCAGACCGCCGTCGATCTCGTGCGGCGCCGCGGCGTCGACCTCGACCTCTCGACCATCCCGCTCGACGACAAGAAGAGCTACGACATGCTGTCCCGAGCCGAGGCGGTCGGCGTGTTCCAGGTTGAAAGCTCAGGCATGCGGCGGGCGCTGCTCGAGATGAAGCCTGACCGGCTGGAGGACATCATCGCGCTCGTGGCGCTCTACCGCCCGGGGCCGATGGCGAACATTCCCGTCTATTGCGCCCGCAAGCACGGACTTGAAAAGCCGGAATACCCGCATCCCAAACTCGAACAAATTCTCGCGGAAACCTTCGGCGTCATCGTCTACCAGGAACAGGTGATGCAGATCGCGCAGGTGCTCGCGGGCTATAGCCTGGGCGAGGCCGATCTGCTGCGCCGCGCCATGGGCAAGAAGATCAAGTCGGAAATGGATGCGCAGCGCAGCCGCTTCGTCGACGGGGCGGTGGCGGACGGCGTGCCGAAGGGCAAGGCGAACGAAATCTTCGATCTGCTCGCCAAATTTGCCGATTACGGCTTCAACAAGAGCCACGCGGCGGCCTACGCCCTGGTCGCCTACCAGACCGCCTACATGAAGGCGAATTTTCCCGTGGAGTTCATGGCTGCCTCGATGACGCTCGACGTCGGCAATACCGACAAGCTGGTCGAGTTCATGAGCGAGGCGAAACGCATGGGCATCCGCGTCGAGCCGCCCTCGGTCAATCGCTCCGGCGTGACGTTCGAGGTTGCGGATGGCGCGATCTTCTACGCGCTTTCGGCGCTGAAGGGCATGGGCGAGGATGCAGCAAGAGAGATCGTGCGCGCGAGAGAGAGTGGTCCTTTCAAGGACATCTCGGATTTCGCGCGGCGCATCAACCCGAAGCAGTTGAGCAAACGAGGCATCGAGGCGCTGGTCGCCTCCGGCGCGTTCGACGGCTTCGGCGTCGAGCGGGCTGCGGCCTTCAAGGGCGCGGACCTGATCATCGGCGTTGCGCAGGCCGCCGAACGCGATCGCGCCGGCGGGCAGGCCCAGCTTTTCGGCGGCGTCTCCAACGACGCCATCCGCTTGCCGACGTCGGAGCACTGGTCGCTGGGTGACCGTTTGCAGCGGGAGTTCGAGGCGGTTGGCTTTTTCCTGACAGGCCATCCGCTCGACGAATTCACCGAGGTACTGGAGCGTCTCAGTGTGCGTGATTTCGGCAAGTTTTCGCAATCCGTGCGAGACGGCGCGACTGCGGGGCGGCTCGCGGCGACCGTCATTGGCCGGCAGGAGCGCCGCACCAAATCCGGCTCGAAGATGGGCATCGTTACGCTGTCCGACCGGTCCGGGCAGTATGAGGCGATTGTCTTCAACGAAACGCTTCAGGAGCTGCGCGATCTGCTGGAGCCGGGCGAGGCACTGCTGCTCTCTGTCGCTGCGTCCTTCGAGAATGATGAGGTGCGCGTGCGCATCCAGGGCGCGGAAACGCTGGCGAGCGCCATGCGCCGCGTTCAGAAAGGCTTCCGCATCGTCATCAGGGGCGAACAGACGCTCGACATGATCTCGCGGCGGCTCGATCGGCGCGGCGATGCCGAGGTCTCGCTCGTGCTGCAGGTCGAGGATGCGACAGAGGTTGAGATCAGGCTGCCTGGGAAATATGCGATCAGTCCGGAATCGATCGGCGCGCTGAAGGCGGCGCCGGGCATCGTCGCCGTCCACTCGCTCTGATCAAGTCTCCGTCGGTGGGCAAACGCGCCGACACAGACTGGCGCTCCAAAAAATCTTGCTCTCTCGGTAAAACATCGGTAAGGCAACGCTCATTCCACACGCAGGGGCGCGGCTTGCTTCAAAGCCGCTCCGGTGCCGTGTGCCTTCGGGCCATGGCTACATACACCCCTCGCGGCGGCATCAACCGGAGAGTAAGATATGGCAATTCCTGATTTTTCCATGCGCCAACTGCTTGAAGCAGGTGCGCATTTCGGCCACCAGTCTCACCGCTGGAACCCGAAGATGGCTCAGTTCATCTTCGGCGCACGCAACAACATCCACATCATCGATCTTGCGCAGACGGTGCCCATGCTGCATCGCGCGCTTCAGGCGATCAGCGACGTCACGGCCAAGGGCGGCCGCGTGCTGTTCGTTGGCACCAAGCGCCAGGCGCAGGATGTCGTCGCCGAGGCCGCGAAGCGCTCGGCGCAGTATTACGTCAATTCGCGTTGGCTGGGCGGCATGCTCACCAACTGGAAGACCATTTCGGCGTCGATCCAGCGTCTGCGCAAGGTCGAAGAGCTGCTGACCAGCGGCGCGCAGGGCCTCACCAAGAAGGAGCGCCTGCTGCTCTCGCGTGAGCATGAGAAGCTCAACAAGGCGCTTGGCGGCATCAAGGACATGGGTGGCACGCCCGACCTCATCTTCGTGATCGACACCAACAAGGAAGCGCTGGCCATCAAGGAAGCGCAGCGTCTCGGCATTCCGGTCGCGGCGATCGTCGATACCAACAGCGATCCGGATGGCGTGACGTTCCCGGTTCCGGCAAATGACGATGCGAGCCGCGCATTGCAGCTTTATTGCGATCTCGTCGCGAAGGCGGCGGTCGACGGCATCAGCCGCAGCCAGGGCGACATGGGCGTCGATCTCGGCGCGATGAGCGCGCCGGCGATGGAGGAGCTGCCCTCGACCGGTGATGCGTTCGAGCGCTTGACCGCGCCGCGCGGCGCGCCTGACGACATGACGAAGATCCCCGGCGTCGGGCCTGAGCTTGCCGCCAAGATCAACGAGGCCGGGATCTTCCACTTTGCCCAGATCGCGGCGCTCGACGAGGCTGGGGTTGCGGCGCTCGACGCCGAACTCAAGCTGAACGGCCGCATTCAGCGCGACAACTGGCTCGATCACGTCAAGGCGCTCGAAGCCGCCTGATCGAACCGATACACTTATCGATTTAAGTCTTGAGGCCCGGCGCGAACAAGCGGTCCGGGCCTCCTTTACGGATGGAAGGGCCACGACATGGCGGAGATTACGGCAGCTCTCGTGAAAGACCTGCGTGAGAAGAGCGGCGCGGGCATGATGGATTGCAAGAACGCGCTGAAGGAGACCGATGGCGACATCGAGGCCGCGATCGATTGGTTGCGCGCCAAGGGTCTCTCCAAGGCCGCAAAGAAATCGGGCCGTGTCGCGGCCGAGGGCCTGGTGGCTGTCTCGGTGAGCGGCAATCGCGGCGTCGTGGTGGAGGTCAATTCCGAGACCGATTTCGTCGCCCGCAACGAGGAGTTCCAGTCGCTCGCCAAATCGATCGCCAATGTCGCTCTTGAAAAGGGTGCCGATGTCGAGGCGCTGCTTGGCTCGCACTATCCCGGCGGCCTCACCGTCAAGGATGCGATCGCCAACGCGATTGCGACGATCGGCGAGAACATGACGCTGCGCCGCGCCGCCGAACTTCACGTCGCGCATGGCGTCGTCAGTCACTATGTCCACAACGCGATTTCGGACGGTCTCGGCAAAATCGGCGTGATCGTCGCGTTGGAGTCGACCGGCAGCGCGCAGGCGCTCCAGGCGCTTGGCCGTCAGGTTTCCATGCACGTTGCGGCGTCGAGCCCGCTGGCGCTGGATTCATCGAGCGTCGATCCTGCGATCGTCGAGCGTGAAAAGGCGGTGCTTGCCGAAAAGAACGCGAGCAAACCCGCCAATGTACTTGAAAAGATTATCGATAGCGGCCTCAAGAGCTACTACAAGGAAATCTGCCTCGTCGATCAGCCCTTCGTGATCGATCCGTCGAAGACCGTTGCGGTCGCGATCAAGGAGGCTGAGAAATCGGTCGGCGCGCCGATCGTGCTCAAGGGCTTCGTGCGCTTCGCACTGGGCGAAGGTATTGAAAAAGAGGTGACCGACTTCGCGGCCGAAGTGGCGGCCGCCGTCAATCCGAACTGAAATCAAAGGCGGTGTTCATCACCGCCTTTTCCTTGACGACGGCGCGCGGCGGGAGGTCGGCTCATGGACACGCGTTTCAAACGGGTGCTGGTCAAGCTGTCTGGTGAGGCGCTGATCGCACAGGACGGTTTCTGGCTCGATCACGTGACGCTGCAGCGGCTCGCGCAGGACCTCGCGGATTGCGCGAGCGAGGGCTTCGAGATCGCGGTGGTCATCGGGGCGGGCAACATCATCCGGGGGGCCAAGGTGGCGGCTTCCGGGCGAATCGACCGGCCGACCGCCGACTCGATGGGCATGCTGGCGACCGTGATCAATTCGCTGGCGCTCGAAAGCGCGATCGAGGCCGTCGGCGCGCCGGCCCGCACCATGTCCGCCGTCGCCATGCCGTCGCTCTGCGAAACCTATGCCCGCCAGCCCGCGCTGCATCATCTGAAGAAGCGCCGCATCGTGGTGCTCGCCGGCGGCACCGGTAACCCATTCTTCACGACCGACACGGCGGCCGTGCTGCGCGCGGCCGAGCTTGGCTGCGAGGCGGTGATCAAGGTGACGCAGGTCGACGGCGTCTACACGGCCGATCCGAAGACCGATGCCAGTGCGAAGAGGCTCGAACGCCTCACCCATGACGAGGCGATCTCCCGCGATCTGAAAGTGCTCGACACGGCAGCCTTCGCGCTGGCGCGGGATAGCCGCATGCCCATCATGGTCGGCTCGGCGCATGCGCCAAGCTCGATCGGCGGAATTTTGCGCGGCTCGGCGCTTTCGACCTTGGTTACGCCCTGATCCGGCGCGATAGCGGCCGAGAGATAGGGCCTTGAACCCCGCCCACAGTGCGAGTATTGGCCTTTTCAACCCGTCAACCGATACCGGAACGTCCAAGAGAGTATTGATTTCATGAGCGCCGTATTTGACCAGGAAGACCTGAAGCGCCGGATGCAAGGCGCCGTGAAAGCGCTGAAGGAGGATCTCGCCTCGCTCCGCACCGGACGCGCGTCCTCAAGCCTGCTGGACCCCATCCAGGTCGATGCCTATGGCGCGATTCTGCCGATGGCGCAGGTCGCGACTGTCACCGTGCCTGAGCCGCGCATGCTGAGCGTTCAGGTCTGGGACCGAAGCATGGTCAACGCCGTCGAAAAGGCGATCCGCGACTCCAATCTCGGGCTCAATCCGCAAACCGAAGGCCAGGTGATCCGGCTGCGCATTCCCGAACTCAACGAGCAGCGGCGCAAGGAAATGGTCAAGGTCGCGCATCAGTATACGGAATCCGCGAAGGTCGCCGCCCGCCACGTGCGCCGCGACGGCATAGAACTCCTGCGCAAGATCGAGAAGGACGGGGCGATGGGCAAGGACGAGGTCGCCCGCCTCACCGAACAGGTGCAGAAGGTCACGGATCAGACAATCAGTGACATCGACGCCGCTCTGGCACATAAAGAAAAAGAGATCATGCAGGTCTGACGGAAGCGGCGAACGTCCACGGATCGAACGGCGGCAGGGGCAAGATGGGCGGGCGCAGCGCAGACACCGAGATGCAGGCCATAACGGACGGGCATTCGGCGCTTGGGCTCTCCGGAATCGTCGTCAAGCCGAACACCGCGCCGCGTGGCAACCTGCCTCGCCATGTGGCGATCATCATGGATGGCAATGGTCGCTGGGCCGCCGCCAAAGGCCTTCCGCGCTTCGAGGGCCATCGCCGCGGATTGGAGGCTTTGCGCCGCGCGGTCCGCTCCGCGATCGAGATTGGCATCGAGTATCTCACCATCTACAGCTTCTCGTCTGAAAACTGGAGCCGCCCGCAGGCCGAGGTGATGGAGCTGATGGGGCTCCTCAAGCGCTTCATCCGGCATGATCTTGCGGATCTCAACCGGCAGAACGTCAAGGTGCGGGTCATCGGCGGCCGTGACGATCTGTCGAAGGACATCTCGACGCTGCTCAACGAGGCGGAGCAGGTGACGAGCTGCAACACCGGCCTCAATCTCGTCGTCGCCTTCAATTACGGCGGGCGGCAGGAGATCATCCGCGCCGCGCGCCGCATGGCGCTGGCGATGGCGCGCGGGGAAATCAGCGAGAGCGCGCTCACCTGCGATACGATGACCGCTTACCTCGACACGGCGGGCGTGCCGGATCCCGATCTCGTCATCCGCACATCCGGCGAGCAGCGCCTCTCCAATTTCCTCATCTGGCAATCGGCCTATGCCGAATTCGTCTTCCTGCCGGTGCTGTGGCCCGATTTCGACCGCGCGCAATTCGAGTTGGCGCTTGATGAATACCGCAGCCGCGATCGCCGGTTCGGCGGCGTGACCGGGTTGCCGGCGCTTGGCGGACGGGCAAGCGCTTGAGGACGGCAGATCCGGGACGCGCGGCGCGGGCCGCCATGGCTTCGCCTTGAGCGGGGCAGGTCCATCGGGCGAACTTCGGGCGAGAGTCGCTTCGGCTGTCGTGATGGTTGCCGCAGCGGCTGCGGTGACCGTTTTCGGTGGCTGGGCGTTCAAGCTGTTCTGGACCGTTGCGGCGTTCGCCTGCGCCTATGAGTGGTTTTTGATCAGCGCCGGCGGTTTCACACCGCTCCAATACGTCGCTGTTCTCGTATCGCTCCTGCTGGTGGCCGAGCCGCCTCCATATCCTCTCGCATCCGCAGCCGTGATGCTCGGTCTGCTTTTGTTGACGACGTTTCTCGGCGCACCGCAGAAGCGCATCTGGGCCGGGGCAGGGGTTGTCTATGCTTGCGGCTTACTCTTTGGTCTGGTTGCGCTGCGGGGATCGACCGACTATGGCTTGATCGTCGTCTTCTGGCTGTTCGCGATCGTCTGGGCGTCCGATATAGCCGCCTATTTCACCGGGCGCGCCATAGGCGGACCGAAGCTCATGCCGCGTGTGAGCCCGAAAAAAACCTGGTCGGGCTTTCTCGGGGGCACGGCAGGCGGTGCTCTTGCCGGCACGCTCACGCTTCTTGCGGCAGGGCAGGGCGCAGGCTGGCAACACATGGCGCTGGCGGCGGCTCTCAGTGTCGCCTCGGCGGCGGGCGATCTTCTCGAATCCGCCTTCAAGCGGCATTTTGGCGTCAAGGATTCGGGCCGGTTCATTCCCGGTCATGGCGGCGCGCTCGATCGCCTTGACGGGTTCATAGCGGCGGTGATCTGCGCCGTCATCATCGGATACGCCCGGAATGGGGATCCGGCGCGCGGCCTTCTGGCCTGGTAGGGAGAAACGAACAGATGGCGAAACCGCAGCTCCATGCGATGCAGGGACGTCTGGACCCGCTGGCCGCGCCGCGTCGGGTCAGCATTCTCGGAGCCACGGGGTCGATCGGCCAGAGCACGCGGTCCGTCATCCTCGAGAACAGGTCCGCTTTCGAGGTCGATGCAGTCGTCGGCGGATCGGACGCCGAGGCGCTCGCTCGCATCGCGATCGAGCTCGGGGCAAAAGCCGCCGTCATTTCGGACGATGCTGCCTATGAACCCCTGAAGGCTGCGCTCGCCGGCACGGGCATCGCGGTGGCGGCTGGACGGCAGGCTGTCAACGAGGCGGCCCAGCGCCCGGTCGACCGGGTGATCGCGGCCATAACCGGCATCGCAGGGCTTGCGCCGACGCTCTCAGCCGCGCTTGCCGGGCAGACGATCGCGCTTGCCAACAAGGAGACACTCGTCTCCGGCGGCGCGATGTTCATGGCTGCGGCCGCGCGGTGTGGCGCCACGATCCTGCCGCTCGATTCGGAGCACAACTCGCTGTTTCAGGCGCTCGGCGCCAATCCGGTGTCATCGATCGAGAAAATGATCCTCACCGCATCGGGCGGTCCGTTCCGGGAATGGAGCGCCGATCGGCTGGCATCCGCCAAGCGCGAACAGGCGCTCGCCCACCCCAACTACGC
>JAIELD010000058.1 GCA_019753285.1 Beijerinckiaceae bacterium
CCTTTCGGCCGCGCGCCGGTGAGGCGTGGAAACGCGCCGAGCGTCAGATTGTCGAGGACGGTCATGACCGAGAAGATGCGCCTGCCCTCAGGCGAATGCGCCATGCCGAGCTTGGTGATCTTGTAGGCCGGCAGGCCGGCGATGTTGACGCCGCCCAGCGTGACGGTGCCGGATTCCGGCTTGATCATGCCGGAGAGAGCACGCAGCGTCGTGGTCTTGCCGGCACCGTTGGAACCGATCAGCGTGACGAGCTTGCCTTCGGGCACATGGATGCTGATGCCCTGCAGAACCTGCACCTTGCCGTAGCCGGCGACGAGATTTTCGATCTTCAGCATCGCTTAGTGTCCTTCGACAAGAGCGGTCGAACCGAGATAGGCCTCGATGACGCGCGGGTTGGCCTGGACGTCCTTCGGCAGGCCTTCCGCGATCTTCTGCCCGAAATCGAGCACGGTGACGGTGTCGGACACGCTCATCACGACATCCATGTGGTGCTCGATGAGAATGACCGTGATGCCGTGTGACTTGATCTTGCGGATGATCTCGACGAGGTCCTTGATATCCGGCGCGGTGAGGCCGGCAGCCGGCTCATCGAGCAGCAGCAGCTTGGGGTCGAGCGCAAGCGCGCGGCCGATTTCGAGCAGTCGCATCTTGCCGTAGGGGAGGTTGCGCGCCTCCTCATTGGCGAGCGAGGCGAGGCCGACAAACTGCAGAATGCTCATCGCCCGGATGCGGGCGGCGCTCTCGTCGCGGCCGGCGCGCGGCGTCTGGAAGGCGACATCGAAGAGATTGGCGCTGTAGGTGTGGTGCAGGCCGACCATCACGTTCTCGATCAGCGTCAATTCGCTGAAGAGCTGCACATTCTGGAAGGTGCGGGCGACGCCGGCGGCGGCGATCTCTGGCGACTTCTTGCCGACGAGGCTCGCGCCCTCGAACCTGATGTCACCCTCGGTCGGGATATAGATGCCGGTGAGCACGTTCATCATCGTGCTCTTGCCGGAGCCGTTCGGGCCGATCAGCCCATGCACGGTGCCAGGCTTCACATGCAAGTCAACCGTGTTGAGGGCTTTGAGGCCGCCGAACTGCATCACGACCTTGTCGACGGCCAGCAGCGCACCCGTCGCATCTGGCGACGGGGCGGTCGCGCCCCAGACGGTCGAGGCGTCGCTCGTCGCCTTGATCACCGCATGCGATTTGACCCAGGCCGGATTGATCGAGCCAACGAGCGTCTTCAGGAAGCCGACGATGCCGTCGGGCAGGTAATAGACGACGAACAGGATCATCAGCCCGTAGACGGTCTTCTTGTAGTCGGTGATGTTCTGGAGATAGAGCGAAAAGGCGAAGAAGCCGATGCAGAGCGCGACCGGGAGAAGAACCTTGGTCTTGTTCTCGGCGTTGCGCAGGAAGGCCGAGACGCCAGCCACCACCGCGATCGCCGCGATGATGCCGGCGATGACGCGGAAGAGCGAGATATCGGCGAGCAGATTGGGCAGGAAGACGATGATGATCGCCCCGAGGATCGGACCCAGCCTCGATTTTCGTCCACCCATGGTGACGGCGAGCAGGAACTGGATCGACTGCTCGAAATTGAAGTTGTTCGGCGCGATATATTGCTCGGAATAGGCAAAGAGCACGCCTGCAAGACCCGCAAAGCCGGCGCTGATGACGAAGGCGAGCACCTTGTGCTTGTAGACGCTGACGCCCATGCAGTCCGATGCGATCGGGCTGTCGCGCAGCGCCTCGAAGGCGCGGCCGTAATGCGAGGCGAGGATGCGGTTGATCACGAACAGCGTCATCAAGAGGAGCGCGACGACGATGTAGTAGTAGCCGACCTCCTTCATCCGCTTCGTGTTCATGTCGAAGATCGAGATGTAGTCGCCGAGCCAGCGCAGGTCGAGCAGCACCGGCGTGACGAACTTGATGCCGAGCGGCCCGTTGGTGAGGAAGGTCATCTCGTTGATGAGGATCTGGATGATGGTGCCGAAGGCAAGCGTCACCATGGCGAGATAGGGCCCGGTGACGCGTAGCGCCGGCAGGGCGAGCAACGCGCCGAAGGCGGCGGCAACCAGCATGCCGATGGGCAACGAGATCCAGAACGCCGGACTGCCGGTGAAATTGGCAAACTGGAAGACGAGAACGCCGGCCGTGTAGGCGCCGATGCCGAACAAGGCCGAGTGGCCGATCGACACCTCGCCCGTATAGCCGAACACGATGTCGAGCCCGAGCACGAGGATCGAGAAGATGGCGATCGTCGTCAGCAGATGCAGATAATACGGGCTCGTGACAAAAAACGGGAACGCGGCCAGCAGCAGGATGCCAATGACGATCAGGAGCGGTTTGGCTGACATGAACGCAGAATTCCCCGATTGAGGCGTTGAATGGCGGGCCGGTACGGCGCGGTGGCCCGGCCTAGACTTTCTTGATGGTGGCCTTGCCGAACAGGCCGGACGGCTTGAACGAGAGGACGAGCAGCAGCAGGATCAGCCCGGGAACGTCCTTGTAGCCGGTTGAGACGTAGAAGCCGGTCATCGTTTCGGTGATGCCGAGAATGAGGCCGCCGACGACGACCCCGAGACCCGACGAAAGGCCGCCGATGATCGCGACCGCGAAGGCCTTGAGGCCGAGGGCCGAGCCCATCGTCGCACCCGTGAGCGTCACAGGCGCGACCAGAACGCCGGCGAAGGCCGCGGCCATTGAGGACAGCGCATAGGAAAAGGTGATGACGACGCCGGTATTGATGCCCATGAGGCCGGCCGCGTCACGGTCGTTCGAGGTCGCGACAACGGCCTTGCCGTAGATCGATCGACGATTGAACAACTCGACCGCCAGCATCATGGCGAGCGCGCCGACGACGACCAGCACCTCCATGGGCAGGACGTTGACGCCGCCGACGCTGATCGGGCTTTCCGGCAGTGGCGAGGGGAAGCGCAGATCATCGCGGCCCCAGATGTTTTCGGCCAGATTTTGGAAGATGATGCCGAGCGCGATAGTCGCCATGATCCAGCCGGCTTCCGACTTGGTCTTGATCGCCTGGCGGACGCCGAGCGTTTCGACGACCGAGCCCTGCATCAGGCCAAACACGAGCACGATCGGCAGCATCAGCCAATAGCCCGTGAATGGCACGACGCTGAGACCCACGAGCGCACCGAGCATCAGCGCCTCGCCCTGCCCGAAATTCAGCGTCTTGGATGTCGCGAAGGTGAGCTGGTAGCCGAATGCAATCACCGCATAGATCATGCCGACGGCGATGCCGCTGACGATAAGCTGCAACAGAATCTGCATCTGGCCGAAGCCCCCCGTGGTCCTGACAGGAAATCAAAAAAACCCCCGAGAAGATCGAGTGATCCGCCCGGGGATTGGTGTTGCGGCAATCAGAGGGCGATCACGACGCCTTTGGCTTGAAGCGCACGGCCTTGTCGCCAGCGATGTCTTCGGGATGCGCAGGAACGACCTTGCCGCCCTTGACGAGACCGAAGACCGGGATGTTGGCGCTGATCGCCTCATGGTCGGCCGCGGTGTACGGACGGTCGTAGACAGTGACGACGCCCTCGACCTTTTCCTTGAGGTTCTCGAGCGCTTCGCGGATCTTCTTGCCATCCGTGCCGCCGGCCTGCTTGATGGCCGCAGCGAGGAGATACACAGAATCATAACCCTGCGCCGCCGAAACCGGAGAAGGCATGCGTTCGATGTTGTAGGCTTTCTGGTAGGCTTCGATGAAGGCCTTGCGCTTCGGCGTGTTCGGCACCTGAATGAAGGTCTGCGGCATCAGCGCGCCGTCGCCGTTCGGGCCGGCATTGTCGATATAGCTCGCCATCGAAAGCGTCCAGGAGCCGACGAGCGGCACTTTCCAGCCGAGCTTGGCCATGCCGTTGGCAATCTGGGCGAGTTCAGGACCAATGCCGTAGGTCAGGATAACGTCCGCCCCGGCTTCCTTGGCGCGCAGCAGCTGCGCGGTCATGTCGGTGTCCTTGATGTTGAACTTCTCGGTCGCGACCGCCTTGACGCCCTTGGCGGCCAGCGCCTTTTCGAGATCCTCACGGCCGAGCTGGCCGTAATTGGTCGAATCAGCGAGGATCGCCGGCTTCTTGAAGCCTTGGCGAGTAATGGCTTCGTCGACGATCATCGCGCTCTGGATGGTGTCGTTGGCCGATGTGCGGAAGACGTAGTTGGCCTTCTCCTTCGGCGGAGCAAACTGCTGCGTGATGATCGAACCAGTGGCCACGTTGTTCATGACCGGAATTTCGGCTTCCTGGTAGAAGCGCTGCGAGGCGAGCGCCACGCCGGTGTTGATGAAGCCCACGGTCGCGGTGACCTGCTCCTTGTTGATCAACTCCTGCGCGACCTGCACGCCGACTTCGTTCTTGCCTTCGTCGTCGCGCTCGACGACTTCGAGCTTCTTGCCGAGCACGCCGCCGGCCTTGTTGATTTCCTCGATCGCCAGCTTGGCGCCGTCGCGCATGCTGACGCCCATGGACGACGAACCGCCGGTGAACGGACCGCTCAAACCGATTTTGATGGTATCTGCAGCGTAGGCTGCGCCGCTCAGGGCGGTCGTTACTGCAAACGCGAGTGCGATCTTGCGCAGTATCATCGGACGTTTCTCCCTCGTTATGCGCATTCGGCGGGGTCATCCCCGTCCGAACGCATCGGTCCTGACCCAATCGTCGGGCCGGATATTTTTCTTGAGCCGGCGCGGTGTTGGACACGCGCTGCCGGTTGCGCGTCCAATAAAACCAAAACGCACCGATTTTCAACTGGCATCGACATTATTTTGGCAAAAATTTTTTACCACGCTCGTTCTTCGGGCCTGCAATCGCAAGAGCCCTTCTAAAACTGCTCGAAAGGTTAGCATTGATTTCAAAATTTAAGCAGTTTCATGTGCAACCAACGGCGCGTGACTATCGATAGGCTGTCGACTGCCCATCATTTTATTTCAGCGTGACGGTTTCATTCCGATCAGTTCTTGCCGCCAGGCAGCAAAAGATTGATGATCGCTCTTGGAAAACTGGCGGCTGAAGCTGCTTGCCTGAAAGACGCATCGCATGGATGACATCTCTCGCGCCGGACTGAACCATCCTGAAAAAGACCTGCCTCTGCGCGACGACATCCGCCTGCTCGGCCGCATTCTCGGAGACACGGTGCGCGACCAGCAGGGGCATGCCGCCTTCGACCTCGTCGAACGCGTGCGCTCCATCTCCATCCGGTTCCACCGCGACAACGACCTTCCGGCCCGCTCCGAGCTGACCGAACTGCTGGACGGCCTGACGCCGGCGCAGACGGTCGAGATCGTGCGGGCGTTCAGCTATTTTTCCCATCTCGCCAACATTGCAGAGGACCAGCACCATATCCGGCGGACACGGGCGCATCGTCTCGCCGGCTCCCTGCCGCGCACAGGCAGCATGGCGAGCACGCTGGCGCGTACCCGGCAGTCAGGACTTGGCCTCGACGCACTGCGCGCTTTCTTCGACACGGCGCTCGTCAGCCCCGTTCTGACCGCGCATCCGACCGAGGTCAGGCGCAAGAGCACCCTGACGCGCGAGATGGAGATCGCCCGCCTGCTCGGCGAGCGCGACATCACGATCCAGACGCCCGACGAGATCGCCAGGACCGAGGAGGAGCTGCGCCGGCTCGTGTTGACGCTCTGGCAGACCAACCTCCTGCGCCAGACCAAGCTCACCGTGATCGACGAAGTGATCAACGGCCTGTCCTATTATGACTACACCTTTCTCAAGGAGCTGCCGCAGCTCTACTGCATGATCGAGGATGAGCTTTCCGGCCTCGCCGGCGACGATGACGGGCGTCCTGTCGAGGTGCCGTCGTTCCTGCGGATCGGGAGCTGGATCGGCGGCGATCGCGACGGCAATCCCTTCGTGACGGCCGAAGTGCTGCAGGAGACGGTCCGCATTCACAGTGCGCGGGCGTTCCGGTTCTATCTCGACGAACTGCACATGCTCGGCTCCGAACTCTCGGTGAGCGATCGCATCGTGCCAGTGTCCGCAGCGTTGCGCGATCTCGCCGGCCATTCGCCGGACCACTCGGCGCATCGGCGGAACGAACCATACAGGCTGGCGATTTCAGGCATCTATGCCCGTCTGCATGCGACGATGCGGGAGCGCGGACATGCCGAGCAGGCGCGCAGCGCAATCGGCGTGGCCCCGGTCTATGAAAACAGCGCGGAATTCGCCCGCGACCTCGACCTCATCCACGCCTCGCTCGTCGATAACAAATGCGCCCTGCTGGCGCGCGGAAGGCTAAGAGCGCTGCGCAGGGCCGTCGACTGTTTCGGGTTCCACCTCGCCCATCTCGATCTGAGGCAGAACTCCGACGTTCATGAACGATGCGTCGCCGAGATGCTCGAAAGCGTGGCGCCCGGAACCGCCTATCGCAGCCTCGGCGAAGAGGCGCGAATCGCGCGTCTGGCGCACGAACTTGAAACCGCACGGCCGCTGCTGTCTCCGTTCATAGCCTATTCGGCGGAGACGCAAGGCGAACTCGGCATCTTTCGCGCAGCGCTCGAGGCGCATCGGACCTATGGGCCTGCCGTCATCCCGACCTGCATCATTTCAAAGTGCGACAGCGTATCCGACCTTCTGGAACTTGCCCTGTTGCTGAAGGAAACCGGCCTGCTGACGCCGCAAGGCGTCAGCGCTGTCAATCTCGTGCCGCTGTTCGAGACGATCGCGGATCTTCGCAACTGCGCCGCCGTGATGGACAGAGCGTTCTCCGTGCCGCAGTACCGCGCCATCGTCGCGAGCCGAGGCGACATCCAGGAGGTGATGCTCGGCTATTCGGACAGCAACAAGGATGGCGGCTTCGTCACCTCCGGCTGGGAGCTTTACAAGGCCGAGATCGACCTCGTCGAGGTATTCGCGCGGCACGGCGTCAGGATACGCCTCTTCCATGGGCGCGGCGGGTCGGTCGGGCGCGGCGGAGGCCCAAGCTACGACGCCATCCTCGCCCAGCCCGGCGGCGCGGTGCGCGGCCAGATCCGCATCACCGAGCAGGGCGAGATCATCTCGAGCAAATACTCGAACCCCGAGGTCGGACGCCGCAATCTGGAAATCCTCGCCGCAGCGACGCTGGAGGCAAGCCTGCTGCAGCCCGAGCGGAAGGCCCCGCGCGACGATTTTCTGGAGACGATGGAAACGCTCTCGGACATCGCCTTCAAAGCCTATCGTCGGCTGGTCTACGAAACCGAAGGCTTCGAGACCTATTTCTGGTCGTCGACCGTGATCACCGAGATCGCGACACTCAACATCGGCAGCCGTCCCGCCTCGCGCAAGAAGACGCAACGCATCGAGGATCTGCGCGCCATCCCCTGGGTGTTCAGCTGGGCGCAATGCAGGCTGATGCTGCCCGGATGGTACGGTTTCGGCTCGGCAGTCAAAGCATGGGTCGCCGCCAACCCCGATAGCGGCATGGCGACGCTGAAGGCCATGTACCGGGACTGGCCGTTCTTCCGCACGCTGCTCTCGAACATGGACATGGTGCTCGCGAAAAGCAGCCTCGCCATCGCCTCCCGCTATGCCGAACTCGTGCCCGACGAAGCGCTTCGGCAGGCGATCTTCGGGCGGATAGAGACCGAATGGCGCGACAGCGTCACCGCGCTGCTCGACATCATGGAGCAGGAGCGGCTGCTTGAGAGCAATCCGCTGCTCGACCGCTCGATCCGCAACCGTTTTCCCTATCTCGATCCCTTGAACCATGTGCAGGTCGAACTGCTGCGGCTGCATCGGAAGGCCGATGAGCACAGCCCGCGCGACCCCAAGGTGCTGACGGGCATCCAGCTCACGATCAACGGCATCTCGGCGGGGCTGCGCAACAGCGGCTGAGCGGCTTGTCGACAAGCCGCTGGCTGCGCTAAAGCAGATGTCGCGCGCGCGGCCAAGATGCGCTATTGCCGTCGCCATGCCAGCTTTCACCCTCGATTCCCGGCTTCAAGCCGATACGCTGCCGATCGGCGAGCTCACGCTCTGCCGCGTTCTGCTGATGGACGACGCCCGTTTTCCCTGGCTGATCCTCGTGCCGCGCAAGGCCGATCTCGCCGACCTCATCGATCTCGACGTCGACGAGCGCCGCCGGCTGATGGACGAGATCGCGATGGCGTGCGACGCGCTGAAGGCAGCGTTCGGCCCTGACAAGCTCAATGTCGCGGCGCTCGGCAATCAGGTGCGCCAGCTTCATGTCCATGTCATTGCGAGGTTCACCTCGGATGTGGCCTGGCCTTCGCCGGTCTGGGGTGTCGGCGAACGGCAAGCCTACCCGCCGCACGCGTCCGGCAGCCTCGTCGACAGGCTCGGCAAGCTGCTGGCCCCACACGGCCTTACGGAGACGCAGGCATGAGAGCCAACAGCCACCGCTGGATCGACAGCCTGCCCCAGACGCTCGGCTTCTCGCATGTGACGCTCGACCGCCTCGCCGAGAAGCGCAACGACGCGGTTTTTCTTGAGGACGCCCGGCACGAGCCGATGAGCCGCACCTTCGTGCTGGCCGGCGACGTCCCGGTGGTGCGCCGGGGCGACCTGCCGCTGGACCCGCTGTTCAAATTCGCCGACGTGCCCTTCGCGACCGAGATCGGCGAGCCGATCTTTCTCGGCCTCGATGACGGGCATCCGCGCTTCGTCGTGACCTTGCCGGAGAGCGTGCTGCCGCTGATCGCCGAACAGCAGGATATCAAGGCGATCGATCTGCGCTCCATCGCCGTGCAGGGGCTCGTGACGACGCCGCACATGAATATGCTCGCGACCGCAAAAGCGCTCGCCGCGTGGCACGCCAAGCACCGGTTTTGCGCCAATTGCGGCGCGCCGACCCATCCGACCTCCGCCGGCTGGAAACGCCATTGCGATCAGTGCGGCACCGAACATTTCCCGCGCACCGACCCCGTCGTCATCATGATGGCGATCAAGGACGACAAATGCCTGATGGGGCGCAGCCCTCGCTTTCCGCCCGGCATGTATTCCTGCCTCGCAGGCTTCATGGAGCCCGGCGAATCCATCGAGGACGCCGTGCGGCGCGAAATCTTCGAGGAGACGGGCATCGCCTGCGCCGAGGTCGCCTATCATTTCGCGCAGCCCTGGCCCTTTCCGATGTCGCTCATGATCGGCTGCATCGCGCGCGCCACCAGCGAGGAGATCACGCTCGACGGGGCGGAGCTCGACGATGCCTGCTGGGTGACGCGGGATGAACTGCGGCAGATGCTCGCCGGGACCCATCCCGGCGGCATGCAGGCGCCGACCCGCATGTCGATCGCCAACCATCTGATGCGCGAGTTTCTGGAGATGCCTTGAAAGGCCAGGACCGAAAACGGCCCGCAAAATGCCGGATTCATCTCGTTGGTGTCGGAACTGGCGGGACTTAACACCGGCTTAACGGCGAACGGCTAAACTGTCGCCAGAGGTTAGCAGAAGGAAAACCACGAGTGGCGCGCAAAAGCCGCGAGCGCATCGAACCGCGTTTCGACAGGGGCGACGATGACGGCTTGCGCGTGACGCGGGACGACCGCCCGGCTCCGGGCTCCTCCTCGCGCCGCAGGGCGGGCGGCGGGCGGCTGCCGAAAACGAAGAGCCGGCGCGCCAGGCGCGGCATCCTGAAACGGCTCGTTTATTTTGGCCTCGTCGCCTCGATCTGGGGCGTCATCGCGCTCACCGCCGTCATCGCCTACTTCGCGATGCAGCTGCCGCCGATCGATCAGCTCACCGTGCCGAAGCGCCCGCCCAACATCGCGATCATGGCTTCCGACGGCACGCTCATCGCCAATCGCGGCGAGACGGGCGGCAGCGCCGTGCCGATCAAGGAGCTGCCGGTCTACGTGCCGCGCGCTTTCGTCGCCATCGAGGACCGGCGCTTCTATTCGCATTTCGGCATCGATCCCGTCGGCATCCTGCGCGCCGTCTTCCGCAACCTCACTTCCAGCAAGGTCGAGGGCGGATCGACGCTGACGCAGCAGCTTGCGAAGAACATTTTCCTCACACAAGAGCGCACCGTCTCGCGCAAGGCGCAGGAAGCGATCCTCGCTCTCTGGCTGGAGCGCAAATATTCCAAAGACCAGATCCTCGAACTCTACATGAACCGTGTCTATTTCGGCTCGGGCGTCTACGGCATCGAGGGCGCGGCGCAGAAATATTTCGGCAAGTCCGCCAGAGCGCTCACCGTCGCAGAAGCCGCTGTTCTCGCCGGGCTGATGAAGTCGCCCTCCAAGCTCGCGCCGAACCGCAATCCGGAAGGCGCGGCCGCCCGAGCGGCCGATGTGATCCGCGCAATGCAGGATGCTGGCTACATCGACGAAATCACCGCCAAGGTGGCGCTCGCGAGCCCGGGGCAGGCCCGCCGGCAGCTCGGGGCGGGCTCGACGAACTACGCCGCCGACTATGTGATGGACCTGCTCGATGACTTCATCGGCAGCTTCGAGAACGACATCGTGGTGATGACAACGATCAGCCCGCCTCTGCAGAACGCGGCGGAGAAGGCGCTCGTCGAGGAAATCGACGCCAAGGGCGGCAAGCTCAACGTCAGCCAGGGCGCGCTCGTCGCCATGTCGCCGGACGGGGCGGTTCGCGCGCTCGTCGGCGGGCATAATTATTCGGAAAGCCAGTTCAACCGGGCGGTGACCGCGCGGAGGCAGCCGGGCTCCTCGTTCAAGCCCTTCGTCTACCTTGCTGCGCTCGAAAAGGGCTACACCCCCGACAGCACGGTGCAGGATGCGCCGGTGAACATTCGCGGCTATGCGCCGGAGAACTACACGCGCGAATATTTCGGCACTGTCTCGCTGACCAAAGCACTCTCCATGTCGCTCAACACGCCGGCGGTGAGGCTCGGCCAGGAGGTCGGCCCGCGCAACGTGGTGCGCGTGGCGCAGCGCCTCGGCATCTCGTCGCCGCTGCAGGCCAATGCATCGCTGCCACTCGGCACTTCGGAGGTCTCGGTGATGGAGATGGCCGGCGCGTTCTCGGCCTTCGCCAATGGCGGCACCGGCGTCATTCCGTTCGTGATTACAAACGTGAAGTCGACAGGCGGCAAAGTGCTTTACTCACGAAAGCCAACCAATCTCGGCCAGGTGATCGCGCCGCCGCAGGCCGCCATGATGAACGCGATGATGCGCGAGACGCTGCTCACCGGCACGGCCAAGAAGGGCGAAATCCCGGGCGGTTGGCAGGCGGCTGGCAAGACCGGGACGACGCAGGATTTCAAGGATGCCTGGTTCGTCGGCTACACGGGCTATCTCGTTGCCGCCGTCTGGCTCGGCAACGATGATGGCGAGAAGACAAAGCACGTGACCGGCGGCGGGTTGCCGACCGAAATCTGGAGCCGCTTCATGCGCGCGGCGCATCAGGGCGTCAAACCCGTGCCGCTGCCTGGCGACTGGAAGGCCTATGCCCAGCCCGAGACGCCGCTGCCAAATCCGGTCTCGACCGATCCGCTGACGTCGTTTATCTCCAAGCTGGACGGCGTGTCGCCGCAGGCCCCGCCCGACCCGGTGCGGGCGCGCTCGCAGAGCGGCAGCCCGCAGGCGAGCAACGACCGCAGGGTGTTCCCGCCGGCGAAAGAGGAGAAGGGCTTCTTCGACAAGCTGTTCGGGGGGTGAGGCCGAAGGCCGAACGCCCGTCCGAGCCGAGCGAGGCGAAAAGGCCCATCGGCCTTTTCGAGGGCCGGGCGGAACCACTGCGGTCATTGGCAAGGTAGCCGCAAGCCTTGCGGGCTTAGGTACGTCCTGAGTTCAATAAAATTATTGCATCAATCGCCAGACGGGTGCTTTTCGTCATAGTCCCTGACCGCGTTCTTGCGATCCATTCCTTCCGCCATTTTCAACTCGATGTAGAAGTGGCGGTGCCTCAGGGTTGCCACGAGAATCAAGGCAAAAAAAACAATAAAGCCGATGATAATCCAGATTTGATCTCGGGTCGGGCCGTGAAGATAGGCGACGCCGAACATGCAGAAGAAGGGGATGAACGCGATCCCTTTCAGACGGAGCCAATAGCGCTCGGATGCGGCGAGGACTTCAATCTCATGCCGCGTGCCTGACCGGCCCGTGTCCATCACCCGCAGTTACGGTCGAAATCCGTTAAGCAATCGCTAACGCGGCTTGGCGCTGTCCCGCTCAGGCATCAATCCGGTTTCCGCCTGAGGCTCGAACTGCTCCACCGTCGCGTCATAGCGCGGATGGAGCGTGCCCATCATGCGATCCCAGAACGAGAAAGTATGAGCGTAGTTGAAGCGGAAATAACCGTGATGCTGGTCGTGGAACACCGTGCTTGCCAGCGGCCATGGCGTGCGGGCGGCCGGAGACGCGAAGTGCTCATAGCCGGCATGGCCGAGCATGCCGCTGATCTGGTCATAGATCTTCTGCAGCACGAGCATCTGCCACGGGATC
>JAIELD010000078.1 GCA_019753285.1 Beijerinckiaceae bacterium
CGACGACCACGGAAAGTTCACATAGGCGTCGCGCGTCTCGTAGCAGATCGAGCCGTACATCTTGAGATAAAGGCCGCGTCGCGCCGTGTCGCGGTAGACGCTCCCCGGGTCGGCGAGGTCGCGCTCGTATTCGCCGATCGTTTCCGTCGTCAGCGCGCGCGGCAGGATGTCCATCGCCTGCGGGATGCGCGCGCCCTCCAGCCAGTCCGCCGCGTGCTGCCCCATCGCATAACCGAACACGGATGAGGCGAGCGCCACGCTCGCCTTGTAGGCCCCGCCTTTTTTGATTTCGGCAACCGCCTCGGATTCGCCGTCGATCCCGCCGAGAAACTGCTCCGGCCTGAGCTTTCCTGCCTCGCGCAGCGCCTCCAGCGCGCCGAGTACCACGGTATCGGCACCGAGCACGACATCGACATTGGGCTGCGCCAGCAGGATCGTCTTCATGGTGGCGCGCCCGCCGGCCTTGTCCACCGTCAGGGGCGAGATGTCGGCGACCACGGTCGCGCCGGGCACCGCTTTGAGGGCGTCCCGCATGGCGGTGAAGCGCGGCGACAGGAATTGCAGATTGTCATGCGTCAGCAGCACCACCTTTGCCTTGCCGCCGAGCTTCGAGCGGATATAGGCCGCGGCCGCATCGCCGAGCGTTTTTCCGGTTAGGTATTGCGGCGCGTTCAGCAGCGAGGTCGCCGGCGGCGGCACGATCGAGCCGACATAGGCCCCGGACCAGATGAGTTCGCGAACCGCCTGCGCCGAGGAGCGTGAATCGACCGGAGCGACCACGACCCCGCCGGTCTTCGCCGCTTCAAAGGCTTTCAGTTGCGCGATCATCCTCGCCGCATCGTTGTCGGCGAGCGTTTCGCGGTAGGTCAAGCCCCTGTCGCGCGCCGCCGCCGCCAGGCCGCGGCCGACCCCGTCCATGAATTCACGGCCATTGTCGCGCGCAAAGCCGATCGTGCGCTCCTTGTCCGCCGGTTTCGCGCAGCGCGGTGCGCCGGTAACGAATGGCGGAAACACGACCGGTTCTGTGATGCCGGGCGCTTGAGCGCGCGCCGCCACCGTCTGAAAAGGAAAAATCGCAAGAAGGAGAATGGCTCCGGGGCGCATCAGTCTGCCAGTCTCCGACCTGTTCGCCACACCACGCCTCACTCAACCACGCACACCCTCAACACAACACCCGTGCGCCGCCGCGATCACGATGCCGCGAAGACAAGCCTCGCGGATGTGCCCGGCGCGCGTGCGCCATACTCGATGTTCGCATTTAGCGAGGTCGCCATGGCTTTGACAATACGGGTGCCGAAGCCGCTGCCGCCCGCCGCCGTCGGTCCCTTTCGCCCGATGCCGTCATCCTCCACGACGAGTTCCAGATGCTTTGCTGGCAATGCACTCAGCCTCACGCGAATTTCTCCCGGTGTCTTCGGATAAGCGTATTTGAAGGCGTTCGTCACCCATTCGGTGAGGATGATGCCGAGATTGACGGCGCGATCGGTATTGAGGTCGACCGCCTCGATCTTGCCGTCGAGCCGCGCCGTAAAGCCTTCCGCGTGCATCGAGGCTTCGAGGTTTTGCAGCAGGCCGGAGAGGTATTCGTTGAGCGCGACGCTTCTGACGTCGCCTGATGTGTAGAGTTTGCGATGCACCGCCTCGATCGCGTAGATGCGGGCCTGCGTTTCCTTGAGCGCGTTCTTCGCGGCTTCGTCGGTGAGCGAATTCGATTGCAGGCGGATCAGCGAGACGACGATGGCGAGGCTGTTGGCGACGCGGTGGTTCACTTCCGACAGAAGCACCTCGGCGCGGTCCTTTTCGCGCATCAGCTCGCCGGTGCGCTGCGCCACGCGCTCCTCGAGGCTGCTGTTGAGTGCGCGAATCTCGTCGCGCGCCTGCACCGTCTCGCGGGTGTAGCGGAAGATGGCGAGCAGCATGGCCGAAACGAACAGGATGATGATGAGGCCGCCGGCGATCGAGGAGAAGCGCAGCAGCGCGGCGTTGGTCTTGAGCTCGGCCTCGCCGGCGCTGAGCTTTTCGTCCGAGTCGAGGATGATGGCGAGCAGGAAGACGTTGGCCTCGTCCATCAGCGCTTTGCCCCGATTGGTCTCGACGATGGCGCGCACCTCCGCATCCTTGCGGCTGCTCTTCAGCGTCACCGTCTCGTCGAGTTCCTTCATCTTCTCATCGATGACGGTCGAAAGGCGTTGCAGCATCGGCTCGGCAAGATCGCTTCGG
This sequence comes from Beijerinckiaceae bacterium, assembly GCA_019753285.1. Lineage (GTDB taxonomy): Bacteria > Pseudomonadota > Alphaproteobacteria > Rhizobiales > Beijerinckiaceae > JAIELD01. The sequence goes on from JAIELD010000078.1 coordinate 2,221, forward strand.
TGAGCCTGACGCTTCAGCGCCTCGTATTCGCGGCCGACCGTCGCCTTCGCGTTGTCGAGGGGTGCGAGATAGATTTCGTTGCCGGTGAGGATGTAGCCGCGCTGGCTGCTCTCGGCGGTGCGCAGCGCGTCGCGCAGTTCGACGGCGGCTGCCTTGGTCTGGCGGGTGCTGACGGCGGCGTCGAAGAAGCGCTCGGCACGGGCGTTGAGCCAGATCGTCATCCCGACGATGAGGATGAGCGCCGCGAGTGCGACCGTGAGCAGCATGGTCGAGGAGCGAACCACGAAGCGGCTTGAAATGGGCATATTGGCGTCCGTCAGCATCATCGGCCGGCGATTGCGGCCGGGCCATTGCGTGCACGATGCGTTGGCGGGCTGCAAGGGTTCATTGCTTCCCGCGTGTCGGGACGCCTCTTGGCGGCGGCAGGCCTTGCCCGTAGATCAGTGCCGTGATCGTCGGCTCGCCAGCCAGCCGCGCAGTCCGGCGACGTTCCCTGTCCAGAGCGCCGCCGCATAGACAATGACGCCGGTCGCGGCCTGCACCAGCAGCGTGACAAGCCCGGGCTCGAGCGTGCGTAGCGGATAGACGCAGAGGATGACGAGACCGGTCGCCAGCGTCACCACGGCGATGTCCTTCGCCCGCACATTGACAGGAAAGATCGCATAGGAGAGCGCGATGCCGATGCCGAGGCTGACGATGAAGCCGCCGGCCTGGATCGCGGCGATCGCCGCAGGGTCCGTGGTGCCGGAGGCTCGCACCACCAGGATGTTGATCAGCGTGGCGGCGAGGCTCGACACCGTCACCGGCCAGGTGCGCCGGGCGACGAAGAAGGTCTGGAACACGCAGAAGGACAGGATCGAGAACGCGAACAGGCCGGGGAGCAGCGCCGTGAGGATGCGGCTGAAGCTGCCATGGAAGGCCTGGGGCACGAACAGCGCCTCAAAGCTCGGCATCACCAGCCAGAGGCCGACGCAGACCGGCGCCATCACCGCCAGCACGATGACGGTGTTGAGCGAAAGCTGCGCCCGCGCCGCCTCGCGGCCCTCATCGTGATCCGCCCTGATGGCGAGCTGCAGCAACAGGATGTCGAGCGCCGAGCCGACCGCGGCGACGATGCGGATACCAAGATCGTAGGCGAGCGAATACTGCCCGCTCGCATCGAAGCCGAGACGGTCGGCGAGCAGGGTGCGGTTGAACAGCGGCATGAGCTGCCAGATGACCGCCCCGGCCACGATCGGCGCGCCATAGCCGAGGAAGATGCGCGCTTGCGCCCGCGTCGCGAGGGCGAGCCGCGCATCGCGGTCGATCAACGCGCGATGCACGCTGAGGAGAGCCGCCGCCATGCTGAGGCAGAGGCCGGCGAGCGTGATGGCAGGGTTGTGGAACACCGCCGCGCCGCCGACGACGAGGATGATCGAGAACAGGTTCTTGAGGATGATCGCCGTGGCGTAGGGCCGGTCGCGGAAGCGGGCGCGCAGCAGCGCCGTCTGCACGTCGAACACGCCGTTGACGATACCGACGAGCGCGGCGACCAGTGCCAGCGGGATCGACAGGCCGAAATCGAGGCCCAGCAGGATCGCCGCCCCGCTCACCGCCGCCACTGCGAATGCCGAAAGGCCGAGCATCACGTCGAGCGTCGCCCTGACGCCGGCCGAGCCCGCGTTCTCCGTGTAGAACCGCGTCGCGACATGGCGCAGCCAGTCGATGAACAGCGTATTCAGGAACACGCCGATCGACTGGGCGAGTGCGTAGCGCCCGAAATCGGACGGGCCGAGGAATTTCGCCGTCAGCAGCCCGACCAGAAGATTGAAGCCCGCATTGAGCGTGAAGGTGGCGATCATCAGCATGCGGGCGTCTTCGGCAGCGGGAACATCAGGTCAATGGTCGGTCGGCGCGACCTCCGGGGCATAAACCATGATCGATAAGAAAGCATGAGCGATTGGCCAGGCACGCTTCCGGGCCGGGTGAGGTGCTTGACTTTTTTTGCCGCCCGCCCTAACTAGCGGCCATGCGTTAGCACTCACCACATTTGAGTGCTAACGACATTCGCGACGGGCCCGAGCGGTGCCGGCGCGGGTGCATTTCGGCGTCGGCTGCGGGTCTCACATGCCAGCGCGCGGCGTCGAGCCATTCAAACCGAAACGTCCACTTAAGAACGTCATTGAGAGACAAGGAAGACACCCATGAATTTCCGTCCGCTGCATGACCGTGTTGTCGTTCGCCGCCTCGACAGCGCCGAAAAGACCAAGGGTGGCATCATCATCCCCGAGACCGCTCAGGAAAAGCCGCAGGAAGGCGAAGTCATCGCCGTCGGCCCCGGCGGCCGCGACGAGAGCGGCAAGCTCACCCCTCTCGATGTCAAGGCCGGCGACCGCGTCCTGTTCGGCAAGTGGTCCGGCACCGAGGTTAAAATCGATGGCCAGGATCTCCTCATCATGAAGGAGAGCGACATCATGGGCGTGATCGACACGACCGTTACGGCCAAGAAGGCCGCCTGACAAAGGCAGCCTGAAGCCGGCCTCGAACGCCCGGCTTCGATCGTCAATTCCATTTTCAGGAGCTTACAAACATGGCAGCCAAAGACGTAAAATTCTCGACGGAAGCCCGCGACAAGATGCTTCGCGGCGTCGACATCCTCGCCAACGCCGTCAAGGTGACCCTCGGTCCGAAGGGCCGCAACGTCATCATCGACAAGTCGTTCGGCGCACCGCGCATCACCAAGGACGGCGTCACTGTCGCCAAGGAAATCGAACTTTCCGACAAGTTCGAGAACATGGGCGCACAGATGGTGCGTGAAGTGGCAAGCCGTCAGAACGACCATGCTGGCGACGGCACCACCACCGCAACGGTTCTCGCTCAGGCGATCGTTCGCGAAGGCGCTAAGTCGGTCGCGGCCGGCATGAACCCGATGGACTTGAAGCGCGGCATCGACCTCGCAGTCGAAGCCATCGTCGCCGACCTCAAGAAGAACTCCAAGAAGGTGACCTCCAACGCCGAAGTCGCGCAGGTCGGCACCATCTCCGCCAACGGCGACTCGTCGGTCGGCGAAATGATCGCCCAGGCGATGGAGAAGGTCGGCAATGAAGGCGTGATCACGGTCGAGGAAGCCAAGACCGCAGAGACCGAGCTTGATGTCGTCGAAGGCATGCAGTTCGACCGCGGTTACCTCTCGCCCTACTTCATCACCAACGCCGACAAGATGGTCGCCGAGCTGGAAGACCCCTACATCCTCATCCACGAGAAGAAGCTCTCCTCGCTGCAGGCGATGCTCCCGATCCTGGAAGCCGTCGTCCAGACCGGCAAGCCGCTCCTCATCATCGCTGAAGATGTCGAAGGCGAAGCGCTCGCCACCCTCGTCGTCAACAAGCTGCGTGGCGGCCTGAAGATCGCCGCCGTCAAGGCTCCGGGCTTCGGCGATCGCCGCAAGGCCATGCTGGAAGATATCGCGATCCTCACCGGCGCGCAGATGATCGCCGAAGACCTCGGCATCAAGCTCGAGAACGTGACGCTCGACATGCTCGGCCGCGCCAAGAAGGTGCGCATCGAGAAGGAGAACACCACGGTCATCGACGGTATCGGCAAGAAGTCCGACATCGACGCCCGCGTCGCGCAGATCAAGGCGCAGGTCGAGGAGACGACCTCGGACTACGACCGTGAGAAGCTGCAGGAGCGTCTCGCCAAGCTCGCTGGCGGCGTTGCCGTCATCCGCGTCGGCGGCGCGACCGAAGTCGAAGTGAAGGAGAAGAAGGACCGCGTCGACGATGCGCTGAACGCAACGCGTGCAGCCGTCGAAGAAGGCATCCTGCCCGGCGGCGGCGTTGCACTGCTCCGCGCTCTTTCGACCGTATCGGCTCTGAAGACCACCAACGACGACCAGAAGACCGGCGTCGAGATCGTGCGCAAGGCGATCATGGCGCCTGCTCGCCAGATCATCGAAAACGCAGGCGACGACGCTGCCGTGATCGTCGGCAAGCTGCTCGAGTCGAAGGACTATGCCTATGGCTACAATGCGCAGACCGGCGAATATGTCGATCTGATCAAGGCCGGCATCATCGACCCGACCAAGGTTGTCCGCACGGCGATCCAGGATGCGGCCTCGATCGCGGGCCTCCTGATCACGACGGAAGCCATGATCGCAGAGACGCCGAAGAAGGATGCGCCTTCAATGCCCGGCGGCGGCATGGGCGGCATGGGCGGCATGGATTACTGATCCACGTTGTCATCCCGGGCGAGGCGAAGCCGAGACCCGGGACCCAGGCTTCAAAGGTTGCTACAGAGAGGGTCGCCGAAAGGCGGCCCTTTTTGTTATGGGGCACTTGACGAAAGCGCTCGAGGAAATGACATTAAATCTTTAATGGCATAAGACGATATGTGTCATTTCTAGGAGTTAGACGGATGGTGAATAGCGTCGATATTCGCGTGGCGGAAAACGGCCGTATGGTCCTGCCGCGCACGGTGCGCGAGGCGCTTGGCCTTACCGGCGCAGGCGTGGTCGTGCTTTCGATCGAGGGTGATAATGTGAAGCTGAGTTCGATGCGGAAGAGCATCCAACAGGCGCAAGCTCTGTACCGCGCTCATGTGACGGATGATCAGCCGAGCGAGGCATTCCTGGAGGCCCGCAGGGGTGAGGCGTCAGACGATCACGGTGCGTCCTGAAGCATGGCCAGCGTTGTGTTCGATGCCTCCGCCGTTATCGCCTTGCTACGCGGCGAGCCGGGCTCTGAGCGGATCGAACCCTATGCCGGAGATGCGTTGATCTCCGCCGTCAACCTGCAGGAAGTCATCAAGGCGCTGCTGGTGCGCGGCGTGCCGATCCATGCTGCGCGGCAGATGCTGGACGCGCTGCATCTCGACGTGCGCCCGCACACCGACGAGGATGCTTATGCCGCCGCCGCACTGCATGAGGCGACGAAGGCGCATGGCAGCGGCCTCGGCGATCGCACCTGCATGGCGCTGGCGATGATGGAAAGCTTGCCTGCCGTTACGACCGACCGTGCCTGGGCGAGGCTGGAGGTAGAAGGATTGAAGGTTTTGGTGGCACGCTGATGGCCCGGCTCCCAACCATGACAAAAGCGTCGGGAATGACATGGCATCGCTGAAGCCACCATCCCCGGCGCGCCATCCGTCATCATAGCCGGCCGAACAGCGTCACCGCATAAATGCCGGCGATGAGAACGAGGCCCGTTCCGATGAGGGCACCCCCGAGCGTCCGGTCGATCTTCCCTCCCGATTCGGTCCCGATCTCCTTCAGCATCAGGATTGCAACCCCGGCAGCCATGAGCAGGAACCCCACGCCGAGCACGACGGCGCTGGTGCCTTCGAAGCGCATATGCTGGCTCAGCCTGAACCAGACGTTCTGCCGTCCGTGCTGGTAGGGCGTGGTGAATTCCCGCGTCATGACAACATAGGCACCGAAGCTGCCGAGGATCGCTGCGATCGCCGCTTGACCGGCGATGCGGACCGGCCTGCTGGGTCTCCAGCGTGTGCTGCTCTGGCCGTTGTTGGACATGGGGTACACCCGCAGCACTATGCCGCGACACAATCAATCCAGCATAACCCAGCGCGTCAGCCTGCTCAACCGGAGCATGATCCAGCTTTGCGACCGCACTGAAGCTGGACCCCGGCTCGTCGCTTGGCACTCGGTCCGGGATGACAAAACCAAAGCACCCCCGCGCGCCAAAAGCTTGCAAAATGCGGCGTCCGGCGGCATTGTCCCGCGCGACAAACGACAAGCGTTCAGGGATAGCGTAGACATGACGAGCATTGAACCCCGCCTCCACCGCCGTGCCTTCCTCTTCGGCTCGGCATCGCTCGGCGCGCTGGCGCTTTCGGGCTGCGCCCAATCCGACGGCTATATGAGCCTTGCGGAAGCCGAGAAAGTCTATGGCCCGGTGCCGACCGAGAAGTTCCCGATCCCCGCAGTCGACGTGACAAAGGTGCCGGACCGGAAGTTCTTCCGTGCGACCGTGCCCTATGAGACGAGCGAGGCCGCCGGCACCATCATCGTCGATCCGGCGAATTACTATGTCTACCGCGTCGAGGGAGACGGCACGGCGACGCGCTATGGCGCGAATGTGGGGCGCGACGGCTTCCGCTGGAACGGCGACGCCTATGTCGGCCGCAAATCCGAATGGGCGACCTGGACGCCGCCGGCCGAGATGATCAAGCGCCAGCCGGAGGTCGCAAAATATGCGCGCGGCATGCCGGGCGGGCTCGAGAACCCGCTCGGCGCGCGCACGCTGCACCTCTACCAGAACGGCAAATATACGCTTTATACGATCTACGCCTCGAGCGATCCCGAATCGATCGGCTCCGGCGTCACCAGCGGCTGCGTGGGGCTCTTGAGCCAGGACATGATCCACCTTTACGACCGCACGCCGGTGAAGACGAAGGTCGTGGTGCTGCCGGCGTAAAGGCCGCTCGCACCGATGGCCGCGCGGCTCGTCCTGAAGTTTCTCCACACCATGGGCGCGGTGGGCCTGATGGGCTCGCTCGCCTGCCTGCTGGTGCTGATCGCGCTGGAGCCGCCCGCCGCCTCTCTTGCCGGATATGCGCAGGCGCGCGGTGCGATGGCGGCGATCGCGAACTGGGTGTTCATGCCCTCGCTCGGGCTGACGCTGGTGGCGGGGCTGTTGTCGATCGCGGTCTACAAGCCGTTCCATAATGCGGGCTGGGCCTGGGCGAAGCTCGCCACGGGCATCCTCATGTTCGAGGGCGGGCTCGTCAGCGTGCAGGGGCCGATCGTCGAAGAGGCGGAGCGGAGCGCGCGGCTGCTGGCGGCTCATGCCACAGCGGCGGCGCCGGCGGCAGCTGACGCCATCGCCAGCCTGCCCGCGTCGGAGGCGAACATCATGTGGGCGCTGCTCGCGGTCTCGACCGCGAATGTCGTGCTCGGCGTGTGGCGGCCTCGTTTCACGCGCTCGTCAAGCGACGCGCAAAGCCAGACGCAAGACAGCTAGGCCGCGACGCCCTGCTCGGCAGCTGCCGTGCTGGTTGCCGGGGGAATGCTGGCTACCGGGGCAAGACCATCACGCTCCAGCGCCTCCTGCTCGACGATCTGCCGCTCGAGCTGCGCGATCACATGGCGCGAGAACTTGCCGAGATGGAGGAACATCACCATCAGGAACAGCATGAACTCGATGGCGAGCGGATTCTTGCGGCCGACCGCGACGATGGTGCCCCAGAAAAGGCGGCGCAGATCCGGCCGGCGCACGGTCATCTCGTAGCAGAGCTTCGCCAGCACTTTCAGGTCGCGCCGCAGCGGCTTCCAGTGAACCTTCTGCCCGTCGAGCCATTCGCGGTTCAGGGCGAGCCCGACGCGCTTGACGCGCTCGAAGAAAATGGTTGGGTCGTAGACGCTGACGAGAACCTCGCGATAATCCTTGAGGATGTCGCTCTTCGGGCGCAGCGTCACGAAGTTGAGACCGGCGGTGCACTGGTCCGCGCCCTTGTCGAGCGGCAGCGGGAGCAGGCGGCCTTCCTTTTCGAGGCGGCGGCTCAATTGCGTGCTCGGCAGCGCGGTCAGCAGGCCGACCATGGCGACGGGGATCGACGTCGCCTCGATGCATTCGATCATCGCGGCGGACATGCTCCGTCTCTCGGTATCGAAGCCGACGATGAAGCCGGCGAGCACGAAGATGCCTGCGTCGTAGATCTTGTAGACGCTTTCCTCCAGCGAGCGGCGCGTGTTCTGCTTTTTCTGCGTGTGGACGAGCGTTTCGGTGTCAGGGCTCTCGATGCCGATGAACACGCCGAAGAAATTCGCCTTCTTCATCAGGCCGAGCAGTTCGTCATCGTCCGCGAGGTTGATCGAAGCTTCGGTCGTGAAGTTGAACGGATAGCCGCGCTCCTTCTGCCAGGCAATGAGATGGGGCAGGAAGAGCTTGATCGCCTTCTTGTTGCCGATGAGGTTGTCGTCCACGAAATCGACATGGCCGCGATAACCGGCCTCGTAGAGCGCATCGAGCTCGCGCAGCATCTGCGCATTGCTCTTGGTGCGCGGCACACGGCCATAAAGCTCGATGATATCGCAGAACTCGCAGGTGAACGGGCAGCCGCGCGAGAATTGCACGCCGACATAGAGATAATGCTTGAAGTTGAGCAGGTCGAAGCGCGGGATCGGGCTCTGCTGCACATTGGCCTTGAAGCGCTCCGCCTCGAACAGCCCTTTGCGCTCACCGCTCATCCAGGCGTTGACGAAGCGATCGATCAGGCCTTCCGCCTCGCCCAGCACGCGGAAATCGGCCTTCTCGTAGATTTCAGGGCTCGACATCGCATCCGGTCCGCCGATCACGACGACGCGGCCGCGCGCCTGCACACGGTCGATCACGTCGATCGCGTCGAAGCGCTGCGGCAGCATCCCGCCGGTCATCACCATGTCCGCCCAGTCGATGTCGGCGTCGGTCAGTTCCTCGGCGTTGCGATTGACGAGCTTGATCGTCCAGCTCGCCGGCAGGAGCGCCGCGAGCGTGATGAGGCCGAGCGGGGGAGCGGTGCATTTCGCGCCCCACATGTCGCAGGCGGCCTCCATGCTCCAGAAGGACGGCGTCTCGAACTTTGGAAACACCATCAGCACTTTGCACGGATTGGGAGCCAGCATGGATTTGTCCGTCTGCATGGCCGTGCTCGCGCGAGGCGGCAGGCCTGGAATGAATGGGCCGTCACGTTCGGAAACAGGTTTATGCCCGAAGACGCGCGGGATTGATAGCGAATCGTTCGACCGGAGACCGCGCCAATCATCGCAACCCAACACTGTGGAGAGATTGAGGTGCGTGGCGGCCTTCGCCTCAATCAGCGCGGCGGCGGGCCTCGGCCATGTCGCGCACGGCCTCGTTCATGCGGGCAAACGCGTTGCGCACCGGCCGCATCATGAAATTGGGCGTCGGCTTGATGAGATGCCCCGTGAACCGCGCCGTCTGACGCAGGGTCGAGACAGTGGCGGCGGTCTCGATGTCGATCTGATGCCGCCAATCGAGAAAACGCGGAAAGAGGCAATGACCGTCCATGATGAGCCGCTGGGCGCGGCGGCTCTCGATGACGCGCATGCGAAAGACGAACGCGATCTGCCCGGGCGGGTGGAGTGATATGGCAAGACCGCCGTCGGGCTTGGCCGAAACACGCCTGATCACCGGGTTCCAGGCGGGATAGGCGTCGAACTCGGTCAGGATCGCCCAAATGTCGTCAGCTTCCGCCGCAATGTCGACCTGCGTGAAGACGATCGCCATCAGCGAGCCGCACCTTGCCGCGCGGCCTCCATCAGCGTGAAGCGCCTGTGTTGCGCGCATCCGTGACGTGGAACCGCAGGCCTCTGTTGCCTGCCCGCCGCAGCACGTCCGGCAGGAGCTGCGCGAAGCGGGTCGCAAGATACAGCGGCAGGGGAAAGGCGATCACCGCCCTGTTGCGATCGAGACCATTGGCAATGCGCCGCGCGGCATCCTCTGGCGAGATCTTGAACGGATGCGCGCCCTTGTGCACCTCGGTCATGGCGGTCGCGACATAGCCGGGTGTCGCCACGTTGATCTTCACGCCGACGCCGGCCAGCGCCTCGCGCATCGCAAGCCCATAGGAGAGCAGCGCCGCCTTGCTCGCCGCGTAGGCCGGCGCATCGGCGAGCGGGGCAAAGGCGGAAAGCGAACTGATGATGGCGATCTGGCCGCCACGCCGCGCCTGCATGGCCGGCAGCACGGCGTGAAAGGTGTTGAGGGCGCCTGTAAGGTTCGTCTCGATCACGCGACGCGCGGTCTCCGCCGTCTCGGCTGCTTCGCCCTGACGGCGGCCGTCGAGAATGCCGGCATTGACGATGAGAAGATCAATCGGCTGCCTGGCATCGAATTCCTGCAAGACCTTGCCGATCGCGCTCGCATCGGTGACATCGGCGCTCGCAACGTCGCAGACTGCGCCTTTTTCCGCAGCATGCGCGGCGGTGTCCGCAAGGCGCGCTGCATCGCGTCCGAGCAGCCCGAGGCGAACGCCATTGGAAGCGTAGTGGAG
>JAIELD010000004.1 GCA_019753285.1 Beijerinckiaceae bacterium
TGAGTTCGGCGCATTCATCCTTGATCTGGGCCTCGCGCTGCTTGTAGTCCGGGCTTTCCGGATCGAGATCGGCCAATTCGCGCTTGATGCGCATGTCGGCATTGCCGCCAAGCTGGATGTCGGTGCCGCGGCCCGCCATGTTGGTTGCGATGGTGATCGCGCCCGGCACGCCGGCCTGGCTGACGATGAACGCTTCCTGCTCGTGGTAGCGCGCATTCAGCACCGCGAAGATCTTCGGATGCTTGCCCTGGCGGATGCCCTCGTAGAGCGGCTCGAAGGCTTTGGGGTTGTTGAGGTCGATCTGGCTGAAGCCGTTGGCGGCGAGATGCCGGCCGAGCTCCTCGGATTTTTCGATCGATGTCGTGCCGACCAGTGCCGGCTGGCCGCGGCCCGAGCACTCCTCGATGACGGCGGCGATCGCCACCAGCTTCTCTGCGTCGGTGCGGTAGACCTCGTCATCGTCGTCGATGCGCTTCACCGGCACGTTGGTCGGGATCTCGATGACTTCAAGATTGTAGATCTGCTGGAATTCCTCGGCTTCCGTGCCGGCGGTGCCTGTCATGCCGGCGAGCTTGTCGTAGAGGCGGAAATAGTTCTGGAAGGTGATTGAGGCGAGCGTCTGGTTCTCGGGCTGGATCTGGACGTGCTCTTTCGCCTCCAGAGCCTGGTGCAGCCCTTCGGAATAGCGGCGGCCCGGCATCATGCGGCCGGTGAACTCGTCGATGATGACGATCTCGCCATCCTTGACGATGTATTCCTTGTCGCGCGTGAACAGCGTGTGGGCGCGCAAGGCCTGGTTGACGTGGTGGACGAGCGTCGCGTTGTTCGCGTCGTACATCGTGCCTTCCTTCAGAAGGCCGGCCTCGCGCATCAGCTCCTCGATCGCCTCGTTGCCCTCCTCGGTGAGGGAGACCGAGCGCTGCTTCTCGTCGAGATCGTAATGCTCGCGCGTCAGGCGCGGGATCAGCGTGTCGATGGCGTTGTACAGCTCGGAGCGGTCGTCGACCGGGCCGGAAATGATCAGCGGCGTGCGCGCCTCGTCGATCAGGATCGAATCGACCTCGTCGACGATCGCGAAATGATGCCCGCGCTGCACCATCTGCGAAAACTCGTACTTCATGTTGTCGCGCAGATAGTCGAAGCCGTATTCGTTGTTGGTGCCGTAGGTGATGTCCGAGGCGTAAGCCGCGTGGCGCTCGCTGTCGTCGAGGCCGTGCACGATGACGCCGACGCTCATGCCGAGGAAGCGGTAGATCTGGCCCATCCATTCGGCGTCGCGGCGCGCGAGATAGTCGTTGACGGTGACGACGTGGACTCCCTTGCCGGCGAGCGCGTTGAGGTAGACCGGCAGGGTCGCGACCAGCGTCTTGCCCTCGCCGGTGCGCATCTCGGCGATGCCGCGCTCATGCAGCACCATGCCGCCGATGAGCTGGACGTCGAAGTGGCGCTGGCCGAGCGCGCGTTTGGCCGCCTCGCGGACCGTGGCGAAGGCGGGAACGAGCAGGTCGTCGACGGTCTTGTCTCCGGAGGCGATCTGCTGCCGGAAGGCGGCGGTGCGCTCGCGCAGGGCATCGTCGGAGAGGGCGGCGATTTCGGGCTCCAGCGCGTTGATCGCGGCGACCTTGGGGCGATAGCCCTTGAGCCGGCGCTCGTTGGAGGAACCGAAAATCTTCTTGGCAAGTCCGCCGAACATAAGCACTTTCCTTGATCGATCCCCGACAGCGACGAAAGCCGCGCGACCAAAAGGACCGGGGATGGTCTAGCCGATCAGGGATGAACGGCCGCTGTAGCGCAAGAGAGGCCACAGTCATATGACCTTTGCTGGCTTGGGACATAAGAATTGCAGGTAAGGGTTGTCAATGGAACAGCGGCGCGGCAGTGAAGGCAAACGCTTGCGCCGCGCCAAAAACGCGATTCGTCGCCTGTTTCACCGCATTACGGGACAAAACGACATGAAAACCCAGTTCTCCCGCGCCGCGCTGTTGGCTGCGGGTCTCGTCTTCCTCGCGGCCGGGCCGGGTCTTGCCGAGGACAAGGTGCTCGCCAAGGTCAACGGCGTCCCGATCACGGAGGCCGATACCAAGCTTGCGGAGGAAGATCTTGCGGGCTCGCTGCCGCCGAACGTGGAGGGCGCAGCCCGACAGCGCTACCTCGTCGATTATCTCGTCGACCTCAAGCTGCTGGCGCAGGCCGCCGAAAAGCAGAAGCTCGGCGAGGGCGACGATTTCGCCCGCCGCATGGCCTACGCCAAAGACAGGGCGCTGATGGAGAAGCTGCTCACCGGCGTCGGCGGCGCGGCGGTGACGGACACCGCGATGAAGGCGTTCTACGACGAACAGGTCAAGTCTCTCCCGGTCGAGACGGAGGTCCGCGCGCGTCACATCCTCGTCGAGACGGAGGACGCAGCAAAGTCAGCGCTCACCCGCCTCAAGGCCGGCGAGGATTTTGCGAAGCTCGCGGCTGAACTGTCGAAGGATCCCGGCTCCGGCAAGGAGGGCGGCGATCTTGGCTACTTCACCAAGGACCGCATGGTGCCGGAATTCGCCGAAGCGGCGTTCAAGACCGAACCCGGCAAGATCTCCGAGATCGTGAAGTCCCAGTTCGGCTATCACATCATCAAGGTCGAGGATCGCCGCGAGAAGAAGCCGCCGGCCTTCGACCTCGTGAAGGACCAGATCTCGAAGTTCATGACGCAGCGCGCGCAGGAGGAGACCGTGACGAAGCTGCGCGCGGACGCGAAGGTCGAGCGGTTCGATGCCGCCCCGGCACCGCCGCCGGTCGAGCTGAAGAAGCCCTGAGCCTTCAAATCCCCTGCATCACCACGATCCTGAAAAGACCGGAGCGTTCCATGGCCGGAAAGTCAGTCCCCATCTCGCCACTTGCCCCCAAGACTTATCCTGACCTGCCAGACATCGACGGCGTGCGCTTCGCCACCGCCGAGGCCGGCATCAAGTACAAGGGGCGAACTGACGTGCTTCTTGTCCTGATGGACGAGGGCACGGAGGCGGCGGGCGTGTTCACGCGCTCGAAATGCCCTTCGGCGGCGGTGGACTGGTGCCGCGAGAACCTCGCCGCGGCGCATGTCGTCGCGCACGGCATGCCGGCCTCGCGCGTCTCGGCCCGCGCGCTCGTCGTCAATTCCGGCAATGCGAACGCCTTCACCGGCATGAAGGGCCGTGAGACGGTGAAGCGCACCGCTGCGATCGCCGCCCGTGCCGTCGGATGCAGAGAAAGCGAGGTCTTCCTCGCCTCGACCGGGGTGATCGGCGAGCCGCTCGATGCAGGCAAGTTCGAAACCGTGCTCGGCGACTGCGCCGCGCGCGCCGCCGGCGGACCGTGGCTCGGGGCCGCAAAGGCGATCATGACGACCGACACTTTCCCGAAGGTCGCGACCGCGACCGCGAGGATCGGCGGCGTCGAGGTGACGATCAACGGCATGGCGAAGGGCGCGGGCATGATCGCCCCCGACATGGCAACGATGCTGTCCTTCGTGTTCACCGACGCGCCGATCTCCGGCTCCGCGCTCCAGGCCCTGCTCTCGAAGGCGGTGAAGCCGAGCTTCAACGCGGTCACGGTCGACAGCGACACCTCGACCTCGGATACGCTGATGCTGTTCGCGACCGGCGCGGCGACATCGCGCGGCGCGCGGCGGATCGAGAAGCCAGGCGATCCGGCCCTCAAGGCGTTCGCGCGGGCGCTCGATGCGCTGCTGCTCGATCTCGCGCAGCAGGTCGTGTGCGACGGCGAGGGCGCGCGCAAATTTATCGAGGTCACCGTCGCTGGCGCGACATCCGCCCGCTCCGCCCGGCGCATCGCGCTGTCGATCGCAAATTCGCCGCTCGTCAAGACCGCGATCGGCGGCGAGGACGCCAATTGGGGTCGCATCGTCATGGCTGTCGGCAAGGCGGGCGAGCCTGCCGATCGCGACCGGCTCGGCATCTTCTTCGGGCCGCACAGGGTCGCGCATCAGGGCGAGCGTGATCCTGACTATGACGAGGCGACGGTCTCCGCCTACATGAAGAACGAGCGGATCGCGGTGAAGGTCGAGCTCGGGCTCGGCGCCGCCGGCGACACGGTCTATACCTGCGATCTCACCAAGGCCTATATCGAGATCAACGGTGATTATCGCTCCTGATCCGCTCGACTTCATCGATCGGGTCAAGAGACCGTTAAGACCGTTAACAGGCTCTTCTGCGGCTTAACCTTTTGTAAGCGCTGCTTTGCCCATTGTGCTCCCGGAAACTTTCAGATGACACCGCCGCTGATCCTCGTCGTCGCCTGCGCTCTCGTCGATGGCGACGGGCGGGTGCTGCTCTCGCAGCGCCCCAAGGGGAAGACGCTGGCGGGGTTATGGGAGTTTCCGGGTGGGAAGCTGGAACCGGGCGAGCGTCCGGAAGTGGCCCTCATCAGGGAATTGAACGAAGAGCTCGGCATCGAAACGAAGGAAGCCTGTCTCGCGCCGCTCACCTTTGCGAGCCATGCCTATCCCGAGTTCCACCTTCTGATGCCGCTTTACGTCTGCCGGCGCTGGGAAGGCGTGGTGGCCGCGAGAGAAAGCCAGGTGCTGAAATGGGTACGACCGCAGGCCATGAGAGACTATCCGATGCCGCCGGCCGATCTGCCGCTGATCCCCTTCCTCACCGAATTGCTGCCGGGCTGACACGCGATCCTCGTGGGGCGGCTGGCGCGATGCGTGACGGTCTTCGCCGCTTCGCCTCCGACGCCTCCGGCGCGACCGCGATCGAATATGCACTGATCGCCGGATTTATCGCCGTCGCGCTGATCGTCAGCCTCGGCAATATCGGCAGCGCGCTCAACGTGACCTTCACCAACGTCAACAACGGCTTCAGCAACGTCACGAAATAAGCCGGTCAGCGCATCCTGGAGCACGCTCACGAGGCAAGTTATCCGGTTCCGCGCGATGCTTCACGGCTTCCGCATATCTTCGAGCGCCCTGGCGAGGCTCTGCTTCGCGGAGCCCGGCTTCAGTGGCTTCTGCTGGCTGTCATGCGGTGCCCAACCCGAAACCCAGATGATCTCGAATGTGGCGCGGATGCGCCCATCCGCATCGCTGAAGCGTTCATGGTAGAGCTGCGCCGCACGCACGAACAGGCCGCGCCGGCTCGGGCGGCGCTGTCGGTCGCAGAGGATGTTCGTCGCGCCCATGGCTCTGAGATCGGCCATCAGTGCGAACATGCTGTCGTAACGCACGGTCAGGCTCTCGCTGTCGGTCACCGGCAAGGCGAAGCCTGCGCGCTGCAGCAATGCCCCCATGTCGCGGATGTCGGCAAAGGGCGAGATGCGCGGCGACAGCCCGCCCGTCGTTTCGCTTTCTGCCGCCGCCAGACAGGCTCGCAGCTCCTTCAGCGTGTCACCGCCGGCAAGGCAGCCCATGAACAGCCCGTCGGCCACGAGCGCCTGCCTTATCTGAACCAGCGCGCCGGGCAGATCGTTGACCGCGTGGAGCGCGAGGCCCGAGACGATGAGGTTGCAACTCTGCCGCCGCAGCGGCAGCGCCTCGAGATCGCCGACCGTCATGAGGCCGCCAGCGTCGGGCGCGCCCTCAGGCGAGACCCGAATGACGGTCTCTGCGCCCGGCAGCGCCGAAATCAGATCACGAAAATGCGGCAGCGGCGTTCCGACATCAGCCGCCACCGGAAAGCGGCGCAGGACCGGCGCGAGCCGGTCGGCAAGATCGTCGCGTACCTGGCGCAGGAGAAAATCGGCTGGCCCGGTCCGAAACGCCCGCCGCAGCCGTGCGAGGCCGAGTTTTCGATCGAATAGTTCTGGCGGGGTGGATGACGGATTCAAGGCGTTCGGCTCGCGGCGGGTTCGGGGAGACAGACCAGACACATAATGGCTCGAAGGCGGGGCGAACAGGAGACACGAGCCGAAGAGCGCCATTTTGACAAGCGGCTCAGGCGGCTCTGGCGCATCGCCGCCTCTCTGCTAAGGTTTGGCGTGTTCTCATCGCGGGCAGGCGGATGACCGAATACGGCCAACACAGCGAAGTGATCGAGACCGCGGCGCGGCCGCGCGGGTTTTCGCCCAAGCTCGGCGAAGCGCTGCGCAGCGCCGTCAAAGGGCTGATCGATACCGTCTATCCACCGCAATGCATCGGCTGCAGGTCTGCCGTCGCGGAGCCGTCGACCCTCTGTCCGCGCTGCTGGAGCAGCGTCAAGTTCATCGAACGGCCATTCTGCGAGCGGCTCGGCACGCCGTTCGAGGTGGATCTTGGCGGACCGCTGCTTTCGCCGCTGGCGATCGCCGAGCCGCCGGTGTTCGAGCGCGCCCGGTCGGCTGTGATCTATGACGGGCTCGGCCGCGCGCTGGTGCACCGCTTGAAATATGGCGACCGGCTCGATCTCGGCCTCGCCATGGGCCGGCTGATGCTGCTGGCCGGCCGCGACCTCATCGCCGACGCCGATCTCGTTGTTCCGGTGCCGCTCCACTGGACGCGGCTGCTGAAGCGCCGGTTCAATCAGGCGGCGGTCCTGTCGTCGACCATCGCGAGCCTGTCCGGCCTGCCGCATGAGCCGGCTCTCCTCGTCCGGCGCAAGCGCACGCGGCCGCAATACGGGCTCAGCCGGGCCGAGCGGCAGGCCAATCTCCAGGGCGCGCTCCGTGTGCGTGACGGGATGGAGCCATTCGTCGAGGGCAAGCGCATCCTCCTCGTTGACGACGTGATGACGACGAGCTCGACGGCCAACGCAGCCGCCCGCGCCCTGCTGAAAGCGAAGGCCAGCCATGTGGACGTGCTCAGCTTCGCCAGAGTTGTGAATGGTCCGTGACAGGTCTATATTAAGGCCTTCGCGCCTTCATTTCGAGAGTGCATCCCATGTCGCCCATCGTCATCTATACGAAGTCCTACTGCCCCTATTGCCATGCCGCGATCGATCTTCTGAAGAAGAAGAACCTGCCGTTTGAACAGATCGAGATCACCGGCAAGAAGGATCTTTATGAGGTGATGGTCCGCCGCGCCCACGGCCGCACCACGGTGCCGCAGATCTTCTTCGGCGAGAAGCACATCGGCGGCTGCGATGATCTTTACGCACTCGACGAGCAGGGCCGCCTCGACAAGATGCTGGCGACCGCCTGAAGGATAGCCTCATGACAGCGACATTCACGGCCGCCTGCGTCCAGCTTCGCTCCACGCGCTCGATCGCCCGCAACATCGACCATGCCCTGCCTTTCATCAAGCAGGCGGCATCGCTCGGCGCGACCTATGTGCAGACGCCGGAAATGTCGTCGCTGGTCGAGCGCAGCCGCGACAGCCTCTTCGAGCAGGCGCGCCCCGAAGCGGAGGACGCTTTCCTCGCCGCGATGCAGGATGCGGCGCGCCAGCTTTCCATCACGCTGCATCTCGGCTCGATCGCCGTGCGCGACGGCGACAAGATCGCCAACCGCGCCTACCTGATCGATTCCGACGGCGGCATCGTCGCGCGCTACGACAAGATCCATCTCTACGACGTCGATCTTCCCAACGGCGAGAGCTGGCGCGAGAGCCGCACCTATACTGGCGGGCATCGCGCGGTGCTCGCCGAGCTTCCCGATGCTTCCATCGGGAAGGCCAGTCCCGGCAAGGTCAATCTCGGTCTGACGATCTGCTACGATGTCCGCTTCCCGCCGCTCTATCACGCGCTCGCGAAGGCCGGCGCGGACATCCTCAGCGCTCCGGCCTGTTTCACGCGGCAGACCGGCGAGGCGCACTGGCATATCCTGCAGCGCTGCCGCGCCATCGAGACCGGTTCGTTCATGATCTCGGCCGCGCAGATCGGCCCGCATGAGGATGGCCGCGAGACCTACGGCCATTCGGTGATTGTCGATCCCTGGGGCCGGGTTCTGGCGGATGGCGGGACCGAGCCGGGCGTCATGGTCGCCGAAATCGACCTTGCGCTCGTGACCGATGCCCGCTCGCGCATTCCGACCTTGCTGCACGGCAAGCCGTTCGAGGTCGAATGGCAGGGGGCCGAGGTGGTCAGGGCTCCCGACGCGATCCGCGTCGAGGACATGGCGTCCGACACGCTCTGATCGTCTGACCGATCGGCGCGTTTTTTTGGGTCTATGGTCGGCGCGCCGCGATGAAATAGTTCACGCTCGTGTCGTTGGAAAGCTGCCAGGCGTCCGACATCGGTGCGTAGACCATGCCCATGAGATCGGTCTCGACAAGACCGGCCCGTTCGAGGGCTTTGGAGAACTCGTCCGGCCGCACGAATTTCTCCCAGGCATGCGTGCCCTTCGGCAGCCAGCGCAGGATGTATTCGGCACCGACGATCGCCAGCGCGAATGATTTCATCGTGCGGTTGAGGGTCGAGCCGATGAAGAGGCCACCGGGGGCGACGAGCGCGCTCGCGGCGTCGACGAAGTTCTGGACGCTCGAGACGTGCTCGATCACCTCCATCGCCAGCACCACATCGAAGCGGGCGCCCGTGCCAACGAGGTCTTCCGCCGTCGTCGAGCGATAGTCGATCACGACGCCGGAGCGGCTGGCATGAACCTTCGCGATCTCGACGTTGGTCGAGCCTGGATCGATCCCGGTGACGGTCGCGCCGAGACGGGCGAGCGGCTCGCTGAGGAGACCGCCTCCACAGCCTATATCGAGGATGCGCAGCCCCTGGAGCGGCTTCGGCGCCTTGATGTCGATCGGAAACCGCGCGGCAATGCAGTCGCGGATGAAGTGGAGCCGCACCGGATTGATGCGGTGGAGCGGCTTCATCTGGCCGGACGGGTTCCACCATTCGCTGGCGAGCGAATCGAACTGAGCGACCTCGCGCTGGTCGATCGTGCCGCCCATCCGCTCCGATGGGGCATTCCTCACTGGCTTGGCCATGATCCCCGCGGCGCTCCCCCGAATGCGACCTGTCGCGTCAATACGTCGTGTCGAAGCGGCCTGCATCGCCGTTTCGACCGCTCGAAGCCCGATATAACGCTTGCCAAGCGCCGCGACAAAGGGCCAGCGGGTCACATGCGGCAATGCGGCTCCGGGGTCAACCTGAGGCGGCGGCGATTTCCGGGTTCGTCGTCCCGGCCTCGCCTCCAGAATTGACTTCAAACCGCGAACCGTCAATGAAGCGCGCCAGTCGCAACGCCGCCATGCGAGAAGTGCGGAGAGTATCAGGGTCATCAATGGCACGTCTGGTCATGAAATTCGGCGGCACCTCGGTCGCCACGGTCGAGCGCATAAAGAACGTCGCCCGCCATGTGAAACGCGAGGTCGAGGCCGGCCATGACGTTGCGGTGGTCGTTTCCGCCATGTCGGGCAAGACCAACGAGCTCGTCTCCTTCGTGCGCGAGGCAGCCCCTCTTTACGATGCGCGCGAATACGACACGGTCGTCGCCTCCGGCGAGCAGGTGACCTCAGGCCTTCTGGCGCTCGTGCTCAACGACATGGGCATCCCTGCCCGCTCCTGGCAGGGCTGGCAGATTCCGCTCTATTCCGACGACGCGCATGGCTCGGCCCGCATCCTCGAAGTGGACGGCGCGGCGATCCTCGCCGGCTTCGAGGCGCGCGGCGAGGTCGCTGTCGTCTCCGGTTTTCAGGGCATCCACAAGGAAAGCGGCCGCATCACCACGCTTGGGCGCGGTGGCTCGGACACCAGCGCGGTGGCGATCGCCGCCGGCATCAAGGCGAGCCGCTGCGACATCTACACCGATGTCGACGGCGTCTACACGACCGATCCGCGCATCGTGCCGCGGGCGGTGCGGATGAACAAGGTCGCCTTCGAGGAGATGCTCGAAATGGCCTCCATGGGCGCCAAGGTGCTGCAGGTGCGCTCGGTCGAGATCGCCATGGTGCACCAGGTGCCGACCTATGTGCGCTCGTCCTTCGACGATCCCGACAATCCCAATCCTGGCACTCTCATCTGTGACGAGGACGAAATCATGGAACATCAGGTCATCACCGGCATCGCCTATTCGAAGGACGACACCGAAATCACGCTGCGGGAGGTCGCCGACAAGCCGGGCGTCGCTGCGAGCGTGTTCATGCCGCTGGCCGAGGCCAACATCAATGTCGACATGATCGTCCAGAACATCTCGGAGGACGGCAAGACGACCGACATCACCTTCACAGTGCCCGCCGCCGACTATGATCGCGCGCTCGACATCCTCAACCGCGCCAAGACCGAGATCGGCTACCGAGCGCTGCAGGGCGCCAAGGACGTCGCGAAGGTCTCGGCAATCGGTATCGGCATGCGTTCCCATGCGGGCGTGGCGGCCAAAGCCTTCAAGGCGCTGTCGGAAAAGGGCATCAACATCCGGGCGATCACCACCTCCGAGATCAAATTCTCGGTGCTGATCGACGCGGATTATACCGAGCTCGCGGTCCGCACGCTCCATTCGCTTTACGGTCTCGACCGCGGCTGAGAGCCGCCCCCGGCCATTTAGCTGTAGAATGACGCCCGTGCGGTGCACGGAAAGCGGCTCCCGCTCTTGCG
The DNA here is from genome assembly GCA_019753285.1 of Beijerinckiaceae bacterium. Classification (GTDB taxonomy): domain Bacteria; phylum Pseudomonadota; class Alphaproteobacteria; order Rhizobiales; family Beijerinckiaceae; genus JAIELD01. Next base: position 10,437 of record JAIELD010000004.1, read on the forward strand.
GGCCGGCTTTCGCCCCGGCTATAGGGTGCTCGATACGCTCGCAGCCGGCGACATGCGTGATCGATCACGACGGCGTGCGGGACATTGATAGTGTGGATCACGTCAAATCGCATTCCGGTTGTTGGCCATGCGTGCGACGATATCCACAACACGGCTGAAGCAGCGGGAAACACTCCTTTGGCCATCGTGACCGATAGCGATGCCGGTCGAAGCGGCGTTCAGGCAGGGGGTTGGCAGATTATGCGGGGGGCTCTTGGTGGTCCGCGCCTGTTGTTGCGTCGCCTGCGCGAGGTCATGGCGGAGCCGGTCAGCGCTCAGGAACGTCTTGACAGGATCGTCGTCCTCATCGCCTCCAACATGGTGGCGGAGGTCTGCTCCTGCTATGTGCTCCGGGCCGACGGCACGCTCGAACTCTATGCAACCGAAGGTCTGAAGCGCGAGGCCGTCCACCAGACGACCATGCGGGCAGGCGAGGGTCTCGTCGGTCAGATCGCCAAGAACGCCGAGGCGCTGGCGCTTTCCGACGCGCAGGCCCATCCCGCCTACTCCTACAAACCTGAGACGGGCGAGGAGATCTACGCCTCCTTCCTCGGCGTGCCGATCTTGCGCGGCGGCAACACGCTCGGCGTGCTCGTCGTGCAGAACCGCGCCCGCCGCCAGTATTCGGACGAGGAAGTCGAGGCGCTGCAGACGACCGCCATGGTGACGGCGGAGATGATCGCCTCGGGTGAGCTCGAGGCGCTGGCGCGGCCGGGCTCCGGCGGCATAGCGGTGCGCCGTCCCCTGATGCTGCGGGGCGTCGCGATCGCAGACGGCGTCGGCTTAGGCCATGTCGTGCTGCACGAGCCGCGCGTCTCGATCAAGAATTACGTCGCGGACGATGTGGACGCCGAGGTCGCCCGGCTCGACAGGGCGATCGAGGCCATGCGCACCTCGCTCGACGATCTCATCGAAAGCCGCACCGGTGGCCAGTCTGGCGAGCATCGCGAGGTGCTGGAGACGGTCCGCATGTTCGCGAACGACCGGGGCT
>JAIELD010000026.1 GCA_019753285.1 Beijerinckiaceae bacterium
TCGAGCAGTTGCAGCAGGCGAGCATGCAGACGGCCCCGCAAATCCTCGTCCTCTCGATTGCGGCCATCGTCTCCCTCATCCTGCTCCTGCGGCGGGAAAGCAGCACGCCGCATCCGCTCATCCCGCTCGCCTTGCTGCGCAAGAGCGCCATCTGGCGCAGTGACGCGCTGGCCGCCTGCCATGGCGCGGCACTGGTCTCGATCATCACCTTCGTGCCGGTTTATATGCGGGTAGTGCGCGATGCGAGCGCATCCGACACCGGCCTCTTGTTGCTGCCCATCGCCATCGGCATCGGCAGTGGCTCGCTGATCACGGGCAGGCTCGTCAGCCGCACCGGCCGCACCATGATCTTCCCCTCGATTGCCATGATCCCCGTGGTCGCGATGCTGATCTACATGGCGGTCAGGCTCGATACGCTCAGCCTCACGGCCATCGCGGTCCTGCTCGGCCTCATCGCCTTGTTCATGGGCAGCGTGATGGGCGTCGTGAATGTTACGGTTCAAACGGCGGCCGGCCCGTCCAATCTCGGCGCAGCGGCAGGCTCGGTCCAGTTCTCCCGCGCGGTCGGGGCGACCTTCGGCACGGCCATCGTCTCCGCGCTGCTCTTTTCGGTTCTGGTGTCGCGCGATCCAACGGCGGCGCAGTATTTCGGCGCCTTGATCGAGGAGGGGCCGGCGGCGCTCAAACAGTTGACGCCCGTGATGCGCGCCGCCGTCCAGGGCGCGCTTGCCGAAACCTTCACGGATGTGTTTTTGCTGATCGCCTTTTATGGGATGATGGCGCTTGCGCTCGCCTGGTCCAACCCGGCCCGCCGCTTCTGAAAGCCCGCAACGGAGACTCGGCATGAAAAACATCCTCGTTCCTGTTGAAGACCATCACAGCATCGCATCCGTGCTGCGCACGGCGCAGCTTGCCGGCGAGCGTTTCGGTAGCCGCATCGAAGGCATCCCGCTCGGGCCCGACTTCCAGATCGCGATGGATTACGGCATCGCCGTCACCATCAACAATCATGATTTTCGTCGCGACATGGAGGATCAGGCGAGGCGCATCTTCGAAACCTTCGCGGCGGGGCTGAAGCTTTCCTCGTCGAGCGCCGACCCGGCGCTTGATTTCGCATGGAACGCAAACGGCCTCGTTACCGATATCCAGATCGGCTCGTATGGCCGCATCTTCGATCTGGTCGTGGTCGGGCGGCCCGGACCCGACGTGCACGACGCCCGCCATTCGACGCTGGAGGCGGCGCTGTTCGACAGCGGGCGGCCTATCCTCATCGCGCCGCCGGTTGCGACCGACTTCCTCGGCAACATCATTGCCGTCTCATGGAATGCCAGCAGCGAGACTGCGCGCACGCTGAGCATGGCGATGCCGTTCCTCAAGACGGCGCAGAAGATCGTCATCATTTCGGTGAGCGGCGCGATGGTCACCGGGCCGTCCGCCGAATTGCTGGCGACGACGCTCGAGCGCCAGGGGCTTCCGGTCGATTTGAAGATCGTGGACGACACAAGCAGCAACGCCGGCCGCACGATCTTGAGCCAGGCGACCAAGATCGGCGCGGACCTGCTGATCAAGGGCGGCTACACGCAGAGCCGCCTGCGCCAGATGATTTTCGGCGGTGCGACGAGCCAGATCCTCGCCGAGGCGACGATCCCTGTCTTCATGGCGCACTGACGGGCTTCGCCGCAGGCGGGCGCAGCCAAGGGCATTTCATCGGCCCGTCATAGTTCCGGTGTTTGTGGGCGCTGACTGCCAATGGGCAGCATCGCAACGTTCAACCGGGAGTGTCTTCCTATGCTTCGTCATCGTCTCGCCGCCAGCGCCGCCTCCGCAGCCCTGATGATCGCCGCCGGCTCGCCGGCGCTGCATGCGGCTGAACAGCTTCAGACGCTCGACGGCAAGCCGCCTCTGGTGATCGCGCATCGCGGCGTGCCTGGCCTGATGCCGGAGGAGACCCGGCCCGCCTACGAACTCGCGGCCGATCTCGGCGCGGATGCGCTGGAAGGCGACCTCCACCTCACCAAGGACTGCGTCCTTGTCATGCGGCACAACCCCTGGCTCTCGGACAACACGAACATCGCTGACGTCGCCAAGACGAACCCCGAGGTCGCCGCCCGCAAGCGCACGACGCCCGGCCTTGCCGTCAAGGCGAAATGGTCGCCGACGCCCGATGGCGGTCCGGCCGAATACTTCACCGACCTCAGCGATCCCAAGGATCCAAAATCGGTGCTGAAGTCGCTCATCGTCGACGGCGAAGACCACACGAACGACTGGTCGATCAGCGATTTCACTGTGGAAGAGCTGAAAAAGTGGATCGGCGGCACGACCTACGATGCCCGCACCGAGCGTCCCACGATCTACAACGGCAAATTCCCGATCGTCACCTTCCAGGAGGTCCTCGACATCGCGAAAGCCAAAAGCGCCGCGACCGGCCGCGTGATCTACACCTATCCTGAAACCAAGAATCCGATCTGGAACAACGCGCAGGCGATCGCCAATGGCTGCGGCTCGCCCGGTAGCCACCCGATGGAGGACGCGCTCATCAAGGTGCTCGACGAGAACAAGCTCAACTCGAAGGATGCGCCGATCTTCCTGCAGAGCTTCGAGCCGACCAGCCTCAAATACATGCGGAGCAAGGGCGTCGCCGCGAAGATGGTGCAGCTCATCGACGGCGACAGCGTCAACTACAAGACCGGCGAGGTGACCTTCGACAGCGTGCCCGACGGCCGGCCGTTCTCATGGACGCTCGCCGGCGACTCGCGCAACTATTCGGCCATGGTGACGCCGGCGGGCCTTGCCGAGATCAAGACCTATGCTGACGGTATCGGCCCGTGGAAGCCGCACATGATCCCTGTCAAGGTCGAGAACTGGAAAGACAAGAATGCCGACGGCACGCCCTATAAACCCTCGCTCGGCGACGCCGCCACTCAAAAGCCGAACGAAGTGATCGCCAACGCGCACAAGGCCGGTCTGTTCGTTCACGTCTATACCTTCCGCAACGAGAAGAAATATCTCGCCGGCGACTACAAGGGCAATCCTGAAGCCGAGTTCATCAAGTTCTACCGCGCCGGTGTCGATGGCGTGTTCACCGATTTCACCCATACCGGAGTCGCGGCCCGCGCGGCCTTCCTGCGGGATATCGGAGCAAAGCCGGGCAACTAAGGCGCCACGCGGCGCATGGTTGCTCGAGCCGCGCATTTATGATTGCAGTCATCATCATTGATCTGGGATGATGACTGCGAACATTGCGGGGCTGGACATGAAGGTCACGAAGGAAAAGGCGGCGAAGAACCGGCAGGCGCTGGTCGACGCCGCGTCCCGCCTGTTTCGAGCCAAGGGCATGGACGGGGTCGGCGTCGCCGAGATCAGCAAGGCCGCCGGCCTCACCCATGGCGCGCTTTATGCGCAGTTCGCGTCGAAGGACGCGCTTGCCGCCGCCGCGATGAGCGCCGGGCTGGAGCGGAGCCTCAAGGCGTTGACAGGCTCGGCGGGAGAGCGGCCATCGGCGCTCGGCGCCTATCTCGATTTCCTGATATCCACGCGCCAGCGCGACAACCTGTCGACCGGCTGTCCGATGACGGCGTCGGCGAGCGAGGTGAGCCGGCAGGATGAAAGCGTCTGCGCGAGCTTCGTCGCTGGCTTCGAGGCGATGGCTCGGGAGATCGAGGCCGTGCTTGGCCCATCGGCGCTCGAAGCCACTGCTCGTCAGCGTGCTCTTCTCATCATGGCGGCGCATATCGGCACGGTCGCCGTCGCTCGCGCGGCGTTCAAGAGCGAGCCTGCGCTCTCCGACGAACTGATCGAGACGGCCCGGCAGTTGCTCGGCCAGATCGGCGGCGAAGGTTAGGGGCGGCGAACTCTGAATGGTCGCCGGAACGCTCACTCCGCCGCGACGAGACCGGGCGCGGGCTTGCGCCGGATCATGATCACGAGGATCGCGGCGATTAGGCACGCGCCGCCCGCGAAATAGAATGCGGGCAGATAGGTGAGCCAGACCGTGCGCGAAAGGCCTGCGCCATAGGCGGCGGTCGCCGCGCCGAGCTGATGCCCCGTGAATACCCAGCCGAACACGATCGCCGCGCGCTCCCGCCCGAAATTCTGCGCGGCGAGCTTCACGGTGGGCGGCACGGTGGCGATCCAGTCGAGACCGTAGAAAGCCGCGAAGAGCGACAGGCCGTAGAGCGTGAAGGTGGAATAGGGCAGCACCAGAAGCGACAGGCCGCGCAGGCCATAATACCAGAACAGCAGCTTGCGATTGTCGTATCGATCCGACAACCAGCCGGACGCGATCGTGCCGAAGAAGTCGAACACGCCCATCATCGCCAGCGTCGATGCTGCCTCGACGCTGCCCATGCCGAAATCGCCGCAGAGCGGAATGAAATGCGTTTGAATGAGGCCGTTCGTGCTGAGGCCGCAGATGAAGAAGGTGATGAACAGGATCCAGAAAGTTCCATCGCCGACGACGTCCCTGAGCACGCCGAAGGGTCGCGCGAGGGCCGCAACGACCGTGCCGGCCGCAGGGCGCGGCGGCGCTTCGGCGGCGCCGCTTTCGCCATAGGGACGCAGCCCTATATCGGCAGGCCGATCGCGCATGAACAGCACGACCATCAGCGCGGCGAAGATGAGGCAGCCGACCGGCAGCGCGAGTGCGGCTCGCCAGCTCGCGGTGTCGATCAGCCATGCGCCGATCGGCAGGAAGATCAGCTGGCCGGTGGCGTTCGAGGCAGTGAGAATGCCAAGCACGAGGCCGCGCTTGGCGGTAAACCATCGGGTGGAGATGACCGCGCCGAGCACAAGCGCCGTCAGGCCGGTGCCGAGGCCGACGATCACGCCCCAGAGAAGGACGAGCTGCCACAGCTCCGTCATGCCGAGCGCCAGCAGCATGCCCGAGACGACGAGCGACACGGCGATCAGCACGATCCTGCGCACGCCGTAGCGCTCGATGAGAGCGGCCGCGAAGGGAGCCATCAGTCCGAAGAGAAGGAGGCGGATCGCAAGGGCGCTCGAAACCTGCGCGGCATCCCAGCCGAACTCCTTGCCGAAAGGCAGGATGAACACGCCCGGAAGGCCGACCGCGCCAGCGGTGCTTATGCTCACCATCGCGGTGACCGCAACGATGATCCAGCCATAATGGATTCCGTACCGCGCTAGCAGGCGGGCGAGAGATTGAGCGAACATCGGATTTGCTCCGTGGGACGTGCTGCCTCGGCGATCGTCCCTGAGCTTTTGGTCCAGCGATCGGCTTGACTTTAATAATTGCAATCACAATCATTAAAGTCAAGCTCGAAGGTCGGTCTTGTCCTGTTTCCGGGCTGGCCGTGACCTTTCAGTCCGGTCAGGGCCTGACGGCGCGGATTCATGCGGCGAAAATCGGTCTTGTCTCCACTGTGTTTCCGGCAATGGCCGCTGATGAGGCCGGGCGGGGAGCCTATTCGGGCACCGGCACGTCGAAGCCGTTCAGCGTGATCGACACCGAGCAGTAGAGGCCGACGAGATAGATGAACTCGGCGAGGCCGTCCTCTCCGAACTCGGCCTTGGCAAGATCGTAGTTGAATCGGTTGAGAAGCCGACCCGAGACGAGCGCTGCGGCGATATCATAGGCGATGGCTTCCTCATGGGTGAGGTCCGCCGGGCGTTCGCCGGAGGCTATGGTGGCGATCTTGCCATCCGACAGGCCGCGCAGCTCCGCGACGAGAATATGCGCGTAAAGCTCATAGGCCGAGTGGAAATGCGCGCCGGTCACGAGGATCGCGACCTCGCGCACGTTGCGCGGCAGCTTCGGCGAGGAAGAGAGCGCCTTGACCAGCTCCCAGACCGGACCACCGAATTTGGGGAAGTGCAGCCATGGGTTCCACGGGCCGATCAGCGAGCCATCCTCCGCAATGGCCTTGAATCCTTTGAAGTTGTTTTCGATGCCCTGCTTCATGTCCTGATAGAGCGGGCGCTGCTCGTCGGTGAGTTCGGCCGGATGGATGAGGGGAAGGCGCATGCATGTCTCCTTGGGCGCACGGTCATTCGCGCGGATGGTGGTCGATCTGCACCACAGGATGATGACCAGCCGGAGGCGGTGGCGCGATTATCGACGTCTCAAGAGCCGCAGCCGCAATGCGTCCTGAACCAGCCGGCAAGCGCCGCCTCGAACGGCTTCCATTGCGCCTCCAGCGCCGCATGGCGGGGCAGGTTGAGGCGGAACTGCCGCCTCAGCTCGTTTTCCATTGCGGGGAGGTCAATGCCTTGAACCTGACCATCGCGCACGATGCTGCGGCTGGCGACGACGACCTCGACGATATGGGACATGTTGCCCCGCGCGAAAAGAAGGTCGAGCGGATCGACCGGCATGATCGCATCGCGGTCGAGCCGGTCATGGTCGAGCACGATAAAGTCGGCCGGTTGGCCGGGCGCGAGCCTGCCCGGCCCGGGCGCTCCGACCGATTTGCGGCCCGTCTGCGTCACCTCATCGAGAAATTCGTCCCGGCTCCAGCTCCGCTCGAAGCCGCGTCCGTCATGGGCAAGCTGCACTAGGCGCATCTCGCGAAGCGCGTCGTCATCCTCGTCGAGCGCGATTCCATCGACGCCGACGGCGACTGCGCAGCCGCGCCTGCGCGCATCGGCGATCGGCGCAAGCCCGGAACGGAGATGCAGGTTGGAGCTGAAATTGGTGACGATCGTCGCGCCCGCGGCGGCGATGCGGTCGAGCTCGTCCGGCCGCGCATGGATGCAATGAGCGAGCGTCAGCCGGTCGCTCAGAAGGCCGATCTCATCGAGGAACGTCACGATGCCTTGGGGAAATTCGCTGTCGGCCCATGCACGCTGATAGATGGTCTCAAGCAGATGCATGTGGACGCGGCGGCCGGTGCGGACGGAGGCTTCGGCGATCGCCTCCAGCATCGCTCGCGAGCACCACTGGACGCCCGCGGGGCCATACTGCACGTCGACCATCGGCCCGGCGATTGCCGAGGCGATCTCGTCGACGAGCGCGACATAGGCGGCAGGGCTCGTCGGAGGTTTGACGAACATCTCCTCGATGGCGTGGCGGCTTTCCGCAGGCAAAGCGTCGAGGAGCGGCCCGGCCTCGCCATAGACGATGGGGTTGCGGTCGCGCACGGCGAGCGCGAAGGCGAGGCGGATGCCGACATCGCCTGCCGCCCTCGCAATGGCCGATGCTTCTTCGACGAGGCCGAGCCGGCCGCTCGGCCGCGTGTAATGGATCATCATGGCCCCGCACCCGGCCCGGGCCGATCGCGCCAGCGAGACGGCAGCGGCGAGATAGGCGTCCGGCGGCGTCGCGAAGGCGGAGCGTCCGATCCATGTTTCGAGCGGCATGTTGCCTGCGCCGAACGAGGTCATCGATGGGCGGGCATGGTCATGCGCGTTGACGAGCGCCGGGATCACGAGCCTGCGGCCTGCGTCTCGCGCGCCATCGCCACCCTCGATATCGGTAATCGCGCCGCCCTCATGATGCAGGACGGCGTTCTCGATCATCCCGCGCTCTGCGCCGCCGAACAGATAGGTTGCATGGTGGCGCATGGCGCAGCGGCCGATCCCTTGGTTCGATACGTAAGGGAGCTGCAGTTCGCCCGCGTGACGCGACCGTCTTCCGCATCGCCGATGCTGATCTCCCTCATCTTTGGCGAAATGATCAGCTTGTCGGACGAGAATAGCAAGCCGCGCTATTCGAAATGGATGCTCAGGCGACGATACGCACCGGAACGGATTTCGCCGCAGGCGTCTTCGAACGGACATCGTGGTTCGCGAGCGCCATCAACGGGTTCATCTCCGGGTAGTAGCCGCCAAGACACCCATCCGGCAGCCTGAACGGCGTCACCTTCAGCGGGCCGACCTGCCGATGCACGCCATCATCGGCGTCGCTCGCCAGCGAGACCATCTGCCCCTCGGTCAACCCCGCGCGGTTCATGTCGTCAGGATTGATCAGCAGCACGTCGCGCGTACCCTCGATGCCGCGCAGGCGGTCGCTGAAACCGTAGATCGTCGTGTTGAATTGGTCATTGCTGCGCATGGTGAGCAGGCGATAGCGGCCCGGCGCTTCGCCGAACCCGGCCGAATTCATGAAGTCAGGCACGGTGAACTCGGCCTTGCCGCTCTTCGTCTTCCAAATGCGCTCGCGGCCGGAATTGCCGCGATAAAAGCCGCCCGGTGTGAACATGCGCGCGTTGAAGTCGTGGAATTCTTCAGGGTACGTCGCTTCGATGAGATCGCGGATGAGGCCATAATCGCCGGTCCAATCATCCCAGCGCAGCTTCGGGTTCGGCGCAAGTGTCGCCTTCGCGAGCCCGGCCACGATCTCGACCTCGGATTTCAGATGCTCGCTTGCAGGCGTGCGCAGCGCGACAGAGCCCTGCACGCAGCTGAACGTATCCTCCATCGTCACGCTCTGCGGGCCGCCTGCCTGAATGTCCTGTTCGGTACGGCCGCGGCAGGGCAGCAGATAGGCGACCTTGCCGTTGATGAGGTGGCTGCGGTTGAGCTTGGTGGCGATCTGAACGGTGAGTTCCATCTGGGCCCAGGCCTGTTCCATCGTCTCGGTCTCGGGGATCGCCCGAATGAAATTCCCGCCGAGGCCGATGAACGCCTTGACCTTGCCTTGAAGAAGCCCTTCGCAGGTCTCGACCGTGTTCATGCCCTTGTCGCGCGGCGGCTCGAAGCCGAACTGATCCGCGATCTTGTCGAGCGGCACGAGCTCGGGCTTCTCCGATATCCCCACGGTGCGCTGGCCCTGCACGTTGGAATGGCCGCGCACTGGCGAGATGCCCGTCCCGTCGCGGCCGATATTGCCCTTGAGCAGCAGCATATTGACGAGCGTCGCGATGTTTTCAAAGCCGTGCCTGTGCTGCGTCAGGCCCATGCCGTACATCGCAATCACTCTGTCAGCCTTGACATAGACCTCGCCCGCAGCCTCGATCTCCGCCCTTGCGAGGCCGGACTCGCGCTCGATCTCCTCCCACGAGATTGCCCGGACCTTCGCCTCGAACGCCTCGAAGCCATGCGTGTGCCGCTCGATGAAATCGACGTCCAGCACGCGCTTGCCCGCGGCCTTCGCCGCGTCATCCGCCGCGAAGACATGCTTGCAGATGCCGAGAATGGCCGCGATGTCGCCGCCGACCTTCACCTGATGATACTGCGTGCTGATCGGGGTAGCGCTACCGGTCAGCATCTCCAGCGGACTCTGGGGGTTGATGAAGCTGATGAGCCCGCGCTCGCGCACCGGATTGAAAGTGATGATCTCGACCCCGCGCCGCGCCATCTCCTGCAGCGGATGCAGGAAGCGAGGGCTGTTCGTGCCGGGGTTCTGGCCGAAGAAGAAGATGGCGTCGCAGCTGCTGAAATCCTGATAGACGACCGTGCCGACGCTGACGCCGATAACCTCCTTCAAGGCGACGGATGTCGTCTCGTGGCACATGTTCGAGCTGTCCGGCAGATTGTTGTGCCCGTAGGCGCGGGCGAACAGCGCATAGAGGTACGAGGTCTCGAGGCTGGCGCGGCCCGAGGCGTAGAACACGGTGGATTTCGGATCGAGTGCCTTGAGTTTCGCGCCGATAGCCGAGAAGGCTTCCTCCCATGTGCAGGGCACATAATGGTCGCTCGGCGGGTCGTAGCGCATCGGATGGGTGAGGCGGCCAGTCTGCTCGAGGTCGTAATCGCTCCAGCCCTTCAGTTCGTTCACCGTGTGCTTGGTAAAGAACTCAGGCGTGCAGCGCCGCGTCGTCAGTTCCCAGAGCGTCGCCTTGGCGCCGTTCTCGCAAAATTCGAACGGATGATGGTCGGCAGGTTTCGCCCAGGAGCAGGAGACGCACATGAAGCCCCCGGGCTTGTTCTGACGCTCCAGCGTCGCGAGCGCGGAGGGCTTGTCCCACTCCTTGCCGAAAATCTCGACGATGCCGCGGACGGAACCCCAGCCGCCATGCGGCGAATTGTATTCCACCGTTTTCGGAGCGGACGTGGCGGGCGGCGTTTTCGGCATCTGCATCCATCCGCTGGCTGAGGGCAACCCGAGCGTAACGCTCATGCGTCGGGATGGTTCCTCTGCGCGCTTTTAGCAGGAATGCCAAAGGCGCCGACCGCATGGATTCAGTTTGGCTTCAGGTGGCAAACAGGATAGCGTCGCGCGGGGGAATACTGTGGAGAAGCGCCGATGCCGATCATCAATTATGGTTCCCTGAAAATCGTCAACACAACAACTTCCGGCAGTCAGTATCAGGCGACAGCGGCAGGGCTCGCCACGGGCAAAATACTTGTCACTTGGTATGATGATGGGCTGAAAGCGATCCGCGCGCAATATTTCGACGCACATGGCAACCGCAGTGGTAATGAGTTCTCACTCTCCACGGTTAGCTCGCAACTCCCGCGTGTCTCTGCCAAATCCGATGGTGGATTTTTATTAGCTTATATTAAAATCGACGCCACTAAGAATCTTGCTGCTTTTGAGAGCTACAACGCGGACGGTTCCCGGCTATCGGGTAGTACTACTATCACTGGAACTACCAGTCTTTTTTTTGCGGTTTCCAAGGAATTCGGCTCTAGCAGAATATTCGCATTCTCGAACGGCGAAAATTCAGGCGATATTCAAGAGGGTATCAATCTCTTCACAGCAAACTCCTCAACCGCAGGCCTTCAAACTTGCCCGGATTTGGCAGTTCTTTCGGCGAGCACCTTCGCCGTGAGTTGGTGGGACGATGCCGCCAAGGAGATCAAATTTCGTATTTTTGATCATAGCCGAGGTGACTTGCCGCAAACAGGCGAGATTACGGCGGGATTAGTCGGTACAGCGACGCAAGGGCAAAGTTTTGGCTATCGCGGCCAGGCGATCGCTTCTCTCGCGGGCGGCGGCTTTGTCGTCGCATGGCAATCTTCAGGGGTAAGCGCAGCCGATACATCCGGACTGGGCATTCAGGCCGCGATCTACACGTCGTCGGGCGTGCTTGTGAAAGCCACGTTCCAGATCAATACGACGACCGCCAGCTCTCAACTCTACCCGGCCATCGTCGGCACTCTCGATGGTGGCTTTGCGGTAGCCTGGAGCGATTATTCAGGCAGCCTAGGCCGCACCGTTCTTCGCACTTTCGACGCCGTAGGTAATGCAACTTCTGCCGAATATCTCGTCGACGGCGCCGGCCATCAGGATTATCAGCCGCAGCTGACGCTCCTGGCCGATGGCCGCATCGCGGTGACCTGGGAGGCGGACAACAGCGTACCTCAGGACATCAGCGGCTATCATGTCGAGATGCAGATCGTCGATCCGCGCTCATCCGCCGTTTACCTGACTTCGGTCGCGGCAGGGTCTGACCTCGTC
>JAIELD010000033.1 GCA_019753285.1 Beijerinckiaceae bacterium
GGAGGTGACGCCCTTGGCGAAGCAGATCATGTCGGGCACGACACCGTAGCGCTCGGCTGCAAACGGCGTGCCGAGGCGGCCGAAGCCGGTGATGACCTCGTCGAAGATGAGCAGAATGCCGTATTTGTCGCAGATGGCGCGCAGCCGCTTCAGGTAGCCCTTCGGCGCGGGAATGACGCCGGTCGAGCCCGCCATCGGCTCGACGATGACGGCCGCGATGGTGCTGGCGTCATGCAGGCCGACGATGCGCTCGAGATCGTCCGCGAGATGCTCGCCCCACTCCGGCTCGCCCTTCGAGAAGGCCTGATGCTCGCGGTTGTAGGTCGCCGGCATGTGGTCGACGCCGGCAAGCAACGAACCGAAGAACTTGCGGTTGTTGACCATGCCGCCGACCGAGATGCCGCCGAAGCCGACGCCGTGATAGCCGCGCTCACGACCGATCAGCCGAGTCCGCGAGCCCTGGCCCTTCACGTTCCAGTAGGCGAGCGCGATCTTGAGCGCCGTGTCGACGGCCTCGGAGCCCGAATTGGCGAAGAAGACGTGGTCGAGGTCGCCCGGCGCGAGGTCGGCGATGCGGGAGGCGAGCTTGAACGCGCCGGGATGGCCGAACTGGAAGGTGGGCGAGAAATCGAGCGTGCGGGCCTGAAGGGCGATCGCCTCGGAGATCTGGTCACGATTATGGCCGGCGTTGCAGCACCAGAGGCCCGCCGTCGCATCGAGAACAGGCCTGTTCTCTGGCGTGTAATAGTAAAGGTCCTTGGCGCGCGCGATCATGCGCGGCTTTTTCTTGAAGTCGCGGTTCGAGGTGAACGGCATCCAGAAGGCGCTGAGGTCGTTGGGAGCGGAGTTGGTCGACAGCGTATCGGATGGGCTCAATCGTGCGGCTTCAGCCATGGGTGTCTCCTGGAGCGGATAGGTCGTAGCGTCAATTTGATCACGCTAGCAGCAAAGCGCGGCCTCGTGAAGCGGGCGCGTCACGCCAATAGCGCCGGCTGGCTAGCCGGTGACGAGGATGGCGCGCAGATCGTTGACGTTGGTCATGGTCGGCCCGGTGACGACGAGATCGCCGAGCCGCAGAAACGCCGAATAGGAATCATGCGCTATGAGATAGGCGGGAAGGTCGATGCCGGCGGCCGCGGCGCGGCGAGCCGTATCCGGGCCGATGAGAGCGCCTGCATTGTCCTCGCTGCCGTCGACGCCATCCGTGTCGCCGGCGAGCGCATGGATGCCGGCCGCACCGTCGAGTTCAATGGCGAGCGAAAGCAGATATTCGGTGTTGCGCCCGCCCCGGCCGAAGCGCGTGTTCCTGTCCCTGGCCGTCACCGTCGTCTCGCCGCCCGAGAGAATGCAGAGCCTGCGGCCCTGCCCCGCAAGGCTGAGCGCCAGCTTCCCGTGCTCCGCGCCGAGATCGGCCGCCTCCCCTTCGAGGTCGTCGCCGAGGAACATCACCTCGTAGCCGAAGCGCCGCGCCGCATCGGCCGCCCTGGCGAGCGCCATGCCCGGCGTCATCACGAGATGTGCTTCGGCCCGCGCAAAACACGCGTCGCCGGCTTTCGGCGTCTCGTTGGCGGGTTCCTGCAGCGCGGCTTGCATCGAGGGGGGAAGCTCGATCGCATACCGCGCCACATGGTCGCGAGCCATGGCGAGCGTCGTGTCGTCCGGCAGCGTCGGGCCGGAGGCGATCGCCGCCATCTCGTCGCCGGGGATATCCGACATCAGCAGAGAGACGAGCCGCGCCGGCTGCGCCGCGCGCGCCAGCCTGCCGCCCTTGATCGCGGAGACATGCTTGCGGATGCAGTTCATCGCCTGGATCGGCGCGCCACTCTTCAGCAGGGCCTTGTTGAGCGCCTGCTTGTCCTCGAGCGTGACGCCAGGGGCCGGCGCGCAGAGCAGGGCAGAGCCGCCGCCCGAGACGAGCGCGACGACGAGATCATCCTCTCCAAGCCCCTGAAGCGCCGCGAACAGCGCCTTCGTCGCCTCGAACGAGGCAAGATCGGGCACGGGATGCGATGCCTCCAGCACGTCGATCGAGCGCGTCGGCACCTTGTAGCCATAGCGGGTGACGACGACGCCACCGATCGGCGTGCCGCGCTCCGCAGCCCACGCCGCCTCGAAGGCAGCCGCCATCGAGCCGGCCGCCTTGCCGGCTCCCACGACCACGACCCTGCCGCGTGGCGCAGCGGGAAGATGACGGCTCATGAAATTGGCGGGCTGCGCTTCCGCGACGGCGGCGTCGAACAGAGCCAGAAGCTGCTCGCGCGGCGGCAGGGTGGATTGCGGATCGGACGATGCCAAGATGATGCTCGCTCTGGTGGGAAACTAGCTCAGCCGCCGACCGGCCGGGCGGTGCTGGCGACGATGGTGTTGGTGAGGTCGTCATAAATGCCCTCGCCATCCTCGGAGACGGCCTCCGCCTCGATCGCGACGAGGAATTCGGGCTGGGCGAGCGCGTTGATCTCCATGTAGTTGACCGCCGGCGCGTGGCCACCGAGCACCCGTTCCAGCACGGCGCGATGAACGAGGACGGAAGCGGGTACGGTCACGAAAACGCTGACCCTGACAAGGTCCGACACGATCATGCCCGCCTCCTTCAGGATGGCATGGATGTTGTCCCAGGCGGCGAGCATCTGCTCCTCGAGATCGTCGGAGACGGTCCCGTCAGGCCGGCGGCCGACCTGCCCCGATATGACGAGGCGGTGCGCTCTTGCCTGATGCACGATCGCATGGCTGTGGCGCGCGGGCGGCGCCGCTATGCGGCGCGGGTTGATCGCACGTGGCATCCCCGTCCCTTTGATACCTCTTATTGATACCTGTCGGCCAAAGCACGAGGCCATGTCGTTGCACGCCCGATGCACTTGGACAACGCAAGAAAAAGGCGCTGGAAATGTTGCTCGTCGCGCTCGTTTCTTGGACCAAGACTGATAATGTATCAACAGGTTGATTCGCGTCCCAGAGTTTTGCAACGAAAAAGTCCGGAAATGAATGCCAAGAACGTCAAGGTGCCTGCCCCTGCCGCAGCGGCCAACGCGGCTGCCTCCGGGGCGAATTCCGCGCCTTCCGGCCAGGTTGCCGTCAAACCGGCAAAACCCGACGCCGACGCCGTTCATGGCAATATCGGACGCTCGTTCGCAGGCCTGATCAAGCAAGCAGCGCCGAAGCCCGAGGCCCGGCCAGAGCCGCCGCGCCAGGCTGTGGCAAAGGCTGCCGCAGCGCCAGCGAGGCAATCGCCGAGGCCGCCTAACAAAAGTGATTCACCCGCCAAAAGCGATCCATCCACCAGAATTGATCTTCCCGCTAAAGTCGACCCGGCCCGCGCCGCGATCAAGCCGCAGACGCTGCCCGCCGGGCCGCCGCTTCTCACCCGCGCCGCGCGGCAGCTTGCCGAGCCACGCGTGATTGCGCTGCTGGGCTCGCTCGGCGCGATCGGGGTCGGCGCAGCAGCCCGCATGGGCATTGGCGCCTCACTGCTCGAAAGCGTGTTCTGGAGCGGCAGCTTCCTCGGTCTCGGGCTCGGCGCCGCCTCGTTCGCCCGGCTCTCGCGCGAACTCGGTTCCATGCGCAATTCGCTCGACCATACGCGCAAGCACATGGCGACGACGGCGCGCGTCCTGTCCGAGACGCTGGAGCAGGCCGAGACGATGAACGCGCTGTCGCGCGAAACGGCGCTTGCTCCCGCGCAGACCGCCGGACCGGCACCAGAACCTGTCAACCATCAGCTGCATCTCGAAGGCCTTGCCAATGTCGCCCGCGCGCAGGTGATCCTCGCGCACAAATCAGAAGCGGATATGAGCGTGCTCTCGACCCTCGTCAGCGATCTGGCGGAAGCCGTCGCCGAGCAGGAGAAGGAATTGCAGGCGCTGCGCCAGCAGACGGCGGAGGCGCAGGCCGAGACAGCCGCCGCGCGGCTCGATGCGCGCGAGGCGGCCGAGCTCATTCGCTCGGTGCTCGAACAGACCAAGGCCGCGAGGCCACCCGTGCGCGAGGCAGGCCTCGCCGACGACGATGATTTCGAGTTTGCGCCATCGCGCAAGCCGGCCGCCGCCAAGTCAGCGCCGGCGATCCAGGCTGTCGCGTCGCCGGAGCCGAAGGCCGATCCCGATCTCGTCAGCCGTCTCGCCCGCACGCTCGTCGCGGGCGTGTTCGACGAGACCGCCTTCGGTTTCGCCCTGCAGCCCGTGGTCACCCTGCCGCAGCGCAAGGTCAAATTCTACGAGCTCGGTCTCGTCTTGAAAGCGGATGCCGCCGAGCCCGACACCGCCAGCCTGCGCCGGGCCGCGCGCGAAGCCGGCATCGCCGCGCAGTACGACCGAATGCTGGTCGGCCGCGCCTTCAGGCTGATCCGCTATTTCCGTTCGAAGCAGAAGGACATCACCATCTTCTGCCAGGTCACCGGTGCGATGCTGGTCGCGACACCCGCCTTCGACGACCTCGTCGCCGAGTTCCGGCGCGACCCGGCTGCGGCGCAATCGCTGGTGATCGGCTTCTCGCAATCGACCTATGGCGGTTTTCGCCAGGCCGAGCACGACCTGCTGCGCTTCGTCAGCGAGGCCGGCGTGCATTTCGGCGTTGCCGACCTCAAGGACATGCGCCTCGATCCGCTCGCGCTGTCGAAAGCCCATATCCGCATCGCCACGATCGACGTCGCGACGATGCTCGCCGCCCTGCCGACCGGGCTTGCCGGCCTCGACGTCCATGTCGCCGACCTTGCCGGTCTTTTTGCGCGCCGCAACATCGATTTTGTCGTGCAGAACATCTCGACGGAGCAAGACCTGCTCGACGTGATGGATCTTGACACGCCGCTGGCGCAGGGGCGCCACCTTGGCGAGCCGCGCCCGATCAACGCCGAACTCACTGCCGCAACGCAGCCGCCTCCTCCCGTCGCCGCGCCCGCGCCTGCTCCCGTCGCAGAGCGTCAGCCGCTGCGCAATTTCCTTCGGCGCGCCTGACGGCAGGGTCATGCCTCGCCGCGCTGTTTTGCCCTCCCGAGCGATCCCGAACTTGACGGATGATGCGCGGCGCGCTCTTGAGCGGTCGACCGCGCCGGCGACACGATCCGGCCACTTCGCCAAGGAGCCTTCATGACGTCCCCTCGCGCCATCACGCGGCTGCCGGAGATCATCGACCATTACGATCTCATCATATGCGACGTCTGGGGCGTGCTGCATAACGGCGTCGCGGCGTTCGAGCCCGCCCACAAGGCGCTGTCCGCCGCGCGCCGCGCCGGCAAGACGGTGATCCTTCTCTCCAACGCGCCACGGCCGCATGGCAGCGTCATTCCACAGCTCGATGCGCTGGGCGTGCCGCGAGACGCCTATGACGCGATCGTCACCAGCGGCGACATGGCTCGTAGCATGCTCATCGAGCGCGGCGCGCAGCCCTTCTACCTTCTCGGCCCCGATCGCGACCTGCCGCTGATCGAGGGGCTTTCCGCCGTGCGCGCCGACATCGAGAGCGCGGGCTACGTGCTCTGCTCCGGCCTGTTCGACGACGAGACCGAAACACCCGACGATTACGACCCGATCCTGCGCAGCATGAAGGAGCGCGGCCTCACCATGCTGTGCGCCAATCCGGATCTCGTGGTCGAGAAAGGCCACAGGCTTCTCTACTGCGCCGGCGCGCTCGCCGAGCGCTACATGAGCCTCGGCGGCGAGGCGGTGATGATCGGCAAGCCTTTCGCCATCGCCTACCGGGCCGCCTGCGCCAAGGCGGAAGCCATTCGTGGTGGCCTGCCTGCGAAGGACCGCATCCTCGCGATCGGCGACGCGATCCGGACCGATGTGAGGGGCGCTCGGGATTTCGGCATTGCGAGCCTGTTCCTGGCAAACGGCATTCACGCGGACGAGCTGATGGATGAGGCCCGCACCGTCGATCCCGCCAAGATGAGCGCATTCCTCGCGCGGCAGAGCTGGCAGCCCGACTTCTTCAGCCGACACCTCGAAGGCTGACAGCCCCGGCCTGAAACGGAAAAACTCCGCCGAGGCGGAGTTTTCAAAGAGAGAGCGCGTCAGGCGCGATCAGACGCCGCAGACGGCCTCGATCTTGGTCTTCAGCGTCTGGGCGTTGAAGGGCTTCACGATGTAGTTGTTCACGCCGGCCTTCTTGGCCGCGATCACGTTCTCGGTCTTCGATTCGGCCGTCACCATGATGAAGGGAGTCGCGCGCAGGCTTTCGTCCGAGCGTACCTGCTTCAGAAGCTCGTAGCCGGTCATCGGCTGCATGTTCCAGTCGGAGATCACGAGGCCGTATTGCTTGCCCTTCATCTTGCCGAGCGCGCCGGTGCCGTCGGAGGCTTCATCGACGTCGTCAAAGCCGAGTTGCTTCAGAAGATTGCGGATAATACGCACCATCGTCTGGTAATCGTCGACAACCAGGATCGGCATTGTTGTATCAAGCGCCATGTTTCACTCCGAATGCGGCTTCAGCCACGCAACCACAGAATCTCGACCGTCGCTTCGGACGGTGCCGCGGATGGCGAAACACCCGCCTAAACCGGTTGCACAATAGGGCGCATACCGTTTCGAAGGCGTTAATGACATGACAACTTCCCTATATTTTGCTCGCTGAGGGCCTTGAGGTGTTGGCGCTGGGCCGTTTCGACGGCATAAGGAACGCGTTTTTCAAAGAGCGGGCGGAGGGCCGGGAAATGCGGCTGCCGACCCAACCGTCACGCCGGACCCGACCTTGACACAACCGCCGCACAGCTTCGTTCTTCTCGAAAACCCGGCCGCCATGCCGGAGCGCCTGTCGCGCCCGGTTCTGGCGATCGGCAATTTCGACGGGCTGCACCGTGGCCACAGGGCGGTGACGGAGGCCGCGCTCGCGATGGGGCGAACGCTTGGCAGGCCGGTGGTGCTTCTCACCTTCGAGCCGCATCCGCGCGCCTTCTTCCGCCCTGACGTGCCGCTGTTCCGCTTGACGGACACCGCAGCCAAGACCCGGCTCGCCGAGCGCCTCGGCCTTGACGGCATGATCGTACTCAACTTCGACCGCGCGCTCGCAAGCGAAAGCGCGGTCGCCTTCATCACGGACATCCTGATCGGCCGGCTTGGACTCACCGGCGCTGTGGTCGGCTTCGACTTCCAGTTCGGCGCGCGGCGCGCGGGCACGCCGCAATCACTGGCGGAGGCCGGAGCGCGGCTCGGCTTTTCGGTCGAGATCGTGCCCGAACAGAAGGAAGGCGGCGAGGGCATCTCCTCGACGCTGATCCGCACGAAACTCGGCGAGGGCGACATCGCCGAGGCGAACCGCCTCCTTGGCTACACATGGTTCATCGTCGGCGAGGTGATCCATGGCCGCAAGGTCGGGCGCACGATCGGCTACCCCACAGCCAATATCCGGCTCCGCGACGATTGCGGCCTCAAGCACGGCATCTATGCCGTGTGGCTGACCCTGGCGGGCCGAAGGCTTCCCGGCGTCGCGAGCTTCGGACGGCGACCGACCTTCGACAATGGCGCGCCGCTGCTCGAAGTGTTCGTGTTCGATTTTAACGGCGATCTTTACGGGGAGACGATGGAGGTCGCCTTCGTCGGCTTCATTCGCGGCGAAGAGAAATTCGACAGCGTCGAGGCGCTGGTCGCACGGATGGACCGCGACAGCGAAGCCGCGCGCGCCCTGCTCGAGCGCTCCGCGCGGTAGCGCCTCGACTGCGCGAGAATGCTTGTCACCGCTCACCGATGCGCGCTATTCCACGCCCGACCTGTCATTTCCCGTTTCGTCAGCCTCGAATCGAACATCCGTCATGAACGACACCGCCGAAAAGCCCGGCTTCGACTACGCCAAGACGCTCCTGCTGCCGGAAACGCCGTTTCCGATGCGCGCCGGCCTGCCGCAGAAGGAGCCGGAGATCCTCGCCCGCTGGAACGCGATGGACCTCTACCGCCGCCTGCGCGAGACCTCGGCCGGGCGGCCGAAATTCGTGCTGCATGACGGGCCGCCCTACGCCAACGGCAACATCCATATCGGCCACGCGCTCAACAAGATCCTGAAGGACACGGTGACGCGCTCGCAGCAGATGCTGGGCAAGGATTCCAACTACGTGCCGGGCTGGGACTGCCACGGCCTGCCGATCGAATGGAAGATCGAGGAGAAATACCGCGCCGCCGGCAAGAACAAGGACGAGGTGCCGGTGGTGGAGTTCCGGCAGGAATGCCGCGCCTTCGCCGAGCACTGGCTGAACGTGCAGCGCGAAGAGTTCAAGCGCCTCGGCATCACGGGCGACTGGGACAACCCCTATTCGACGATGGCGTTCAAGGCGGAGGCGCAGATCGCCCGCGAGATCATGAAGTTCGCGGAAAGCGGGCAATTGTATCGCGGCTCGAAGCCGGTGATGTGGAGCGTGGTCGAGAAGACCTCGCTCGCCGAAGCCGAGATCGAATATCACGACTACCAAAGCGACATGGTGTGGGTGGCGTTTCCGGTAAAACGGGCATCTTCGGAAAAACCGCCACGGTTTGTTGGTTATGAAGGCGCTTTTGAGTTTGGAGAAGCCTCAATTGGAAAATTTGCGTATGCATCAATTCTGATTTGGACAACGACCCCTTGGACTTTGCCCGGCAATCGAGCGATCGCTTACAATCCAAAGATTTCTTATGGGTTGTATGAACTCACCGCGTTGCTCGATGGCAGCCATGCCAAAATCGGAAATCGATACATCATCGCTGACAACTTGGCAGATGAGGTTTTTGCGAAAGCTAAGGCGATCGGGACGAGACAATTCGACGTAACTGCGGATGATCTCAGAGAGATGAGTTGTTATCATCCTTTCAAAACCCACAATCACGAGCATCGCTTTTTCGTCCAAATGAATGAGTATTTTGGCAGCAAATACGATTTCGACGTCCCCCTGCTCGAAGGCGATCACGTCACGGACGATGCAGGCACCGGGTTCGTCCACACGGCGCCCGGCCATGGCCGCGAGGACTTCGACGTCTGGACCTCCGCCGCGACGCAGATGATGCTGCGCGAGCGCGGCATCGACCCCCGCATCCCCTACACGGTCGATGCCGACAGCTTCTACACCGCCGAAGCGCCAGGCTTCGAGGGCAAGCGCGTCATCAAGGAAAACGGCGACAAGGGCGACGCCAACGAGGCTGTGATCGCAGCGCTGATCGCCTCGGGCAATCTCGTGGCCCGCGGGCGGCTGAAGCACCAGTATCCGCACTCGTGGCGGTCAAAGAAGCCCGTCATCTTCCGCAACACGCCGCAATGGTTCATCTACATGGACCGGCCTATTCCTTCTCTTCAAGGGAGAGACGGAAGCAACGCCCTGCCCGACACGCTGCGCAACCGCTCGCTTCACGCCATCGCCGAGACGAAATGGGTGCCGGCCTCGGGCCAGAACCGCATCACCGGCATGATCGAGAACAAGCCCGACTGGGTCGTATCGCGCCAGCGCGCCTGGGGCGTGCCGATCGCGGTATTCGTGAAAAAAGGTGGCAACGACATCCTCGTCGACGCACGTGTCAACGCTGCGATCACCGACGCCTTCGAGGCGGAGGGCGCTGACGCCTGGTTCGCGCCCGGCGCGGCGGAGCGCTTCCTCGCGCCGTTCGGCTACGACCCCGAGCACTACGACAAGATCAACGACGTTCTCGACGTCTGGTTCGACTCAGGCTCGACGCATGCCTTCGTGCTCGAAGACCCGATCGCCTTTCCGGGCCTTGCCGGCATCCGGCGCAAGGTCGATGGCGGCAAGGACGAGGTGATGTATCTCGAAGGCTCCGACCAGCATCGCGGCTGGTTCCATTCCTCCCTGATCGAGAGCTGTGGCACCAGAGGCCGGGCGCCGTTCGACGTGGTGCTGACGCACGGCTTCGCGCTCGACCCCAAGGGCCAGAAGATGTCGAAGTCGCTCGGCAACGTGGTCGCGCCGCAGGATGTCATCGCCGGCTCCGGCGCGGACATTCTGAGACTGTGGGTCGCGGCCTCCGACTATTCGGACGATCTCAAGATCGGGCCGGAAATCCTCAAGACCTTCACCGAGACCTATCGCAAGCTCCGCAACACGATCCGCTGGATGCTCGGTTCGCTGGCGCATTTCCAACCGAAGGAGGCCGCTGTCTTCAACGAGATGCCCGAGCTCGAACGCTTGATGCTGCATAGCCTGGCCGAGCTCGATCCGGTAATCCGCAAGGCCTATGCGGAGTTCGACTACAAGAAGGTGATCTCGGCTCTCTCGGCCTTCATGAACACCGAGCTCTCCGCCTTCTATTTCGACATCCGCAAGGACACGCTCTATTGCGATCCACTGTCGAGCCTCACGCGCCACGCGGCGCTGACGGTGGTCAACACGCTGTTCGATTGTCTCGTGCGCTGGTTGGCCCCGATCCTCGTCTTCACGGCCGAGGAGGCCTGGCTCGCGCGGCATCCCGGCGATGAGGAGGCATCCGTGCATCTGCAAACCTTCGCCAAGGTGCCGGAGCTGTGGCTGGATCAGAAGCTCGCAACGAAGTGGGATGCCGTGCGCGACGTACGCCGCGTCGTGACCGGCGCGATCGAGATCGAGCGGGCGGCCAAGCGCATCGGCTCCAGTCTCGAGGCGGCGCCCGTCATCCATGTCAGCGATCCGGCGCTGTTCGACGCCATGCGGGGCGTCGATTGCGCGGAGCTGTTCATCACCTCGGCGGCTACCCTGTCGGCTGGCGAAGGGCCGGCGGACGCTTTCCGTATCGCCGATCGACCGGGTGTGGCGGTTGTCGTGATGCGCGCGGAAGGCCGCAAATGCGCCCGCTCGTGGAAGTATTTCGACCCCGCCACGGCCGACACCGAATATCCAGACGTGACGTCCCGTGATGCGAAGGCCTTGCGCGAGTGGCAGGCGCGGCAGACGGGGCAAGCGGCGTGATAATGGCTTCTGCCGTCCATCATTCCACGTCGTCATGGCCGGGCTTGACCCGGCCATCCACGCCTTTTCTTTGGGCAGTTGAAGACGTGGATGGCCGGGTCAAGC
>JAIELD010000086.1 GCA_019753285.1 Beijerinckiaceae bacterium
GAAAAAAGTTCGAACGACGCAGCATCGGCTACCGCGACCGCATGGCCGACCGCCGCGAAATCATTGATGATGAGGAACGTCTCGAGACCCAGCGCCTCACGCGTTTCGCGCGGCCGAATGACCCACGGATTGTTGGTCATCCGCAGCGCCTCGCCTTCGTAAGGGCCTGCGATCGCCATGGCGACGTGTCGTGGAAAGGCGCGGCCGAGCGATAGCCCGTAGGCTTCGAGCGCGGTCTGGAAGCTCGGATACTGCGCCGCCTCCAAACTCACGACGGCGTTAAGACCCGTCACCTTGCCGTCCTTGACGGTGGCGAGGGCAAAACGGGCATTCGTCCCGCCTATGTCAGCCGCGACGAGTTCGATCCCGGCGGCGGCAGGCTCGGCTCTCACGTCCTGCTCCAGTAGATATCGACCGGACTGCGGGCCTGCGCCAGCACGCGCCCGATCGGAAAGGCGGATGCGTCCCCCGCGGCGATCGCCTGCCGCAGCACCGCCCCCTTGCGCTCACCCGCGAGCATGACCAGCAACCGCGTTCCCTCGAGCAGCGCCGCGCGCGTCATCGTCGCCCTCGGGACCGGGGCTTCCGGCGGCAGAGGATCGGGCCTGACGCCGACGATGCGGCGCGGCAGGGCCGTATCCAGCGCGGCCTCCATATCGGGCCCGGGAAGGATCGAGGCCGTGTGGCCGTCTGCGCCGATGCCGAGCCAGACGAGGTCCGGCGGCCATGGCATGTCTGCGAGCCGCGCCTCGATCGCCTCTGCGGCTGAGGCGGGATCAGCAGAGGCCATGTTCATCCGCAGCACCCGCGCACCGCGCGGCTCGAAGCAGTGCATCAGCATCGAGGAATTGCAGAGCGGGTCGTCATCCGCCACGAGCCGGTCGTCGCCGGGTATGATGGTCACCCGGCTCCAGTCGAGCGCGGCGGCGGCGAGCCGTTCGAAGGCCGGCAGCGGCGTGCTGCCGCCGGGGAGCGACAGGCAGGCCTCGCCGCGCACCGCCAGGGCTGACGAGACGACCTCGATCGCGGCACGGGCCGTGGCGGCGGCGAGCTCTTCGGCGCGCTCGAAACGGTGCCAGCGGATCTCAGCCATGCCATTTCGCCCCGTCGCGCTCCAGCAGATCGTCCACCGCCGACGGCCCGGGCGTGTTGGCCGCATAGAGCAGCGGCTTCACCTTGGCGTCGGCGAGGCTCTGCCGCAGGGCGTCGATCCAGGCCCATTGCGCCTCAACCTCGTCGCGCCGCACGAACAGGGTCGACTTGCCCTTGATGAGATCGAGGAGCAGCCGCTCATAGGCGATGCGCCGGCGGGAATCGGAAAAGATGTTGGCAAGCCCGAGATCGAGCGCGACCTCCTGCAGGCGGATGCCTTCCTGATCGAGCCCGGGACGCTTTGCCATCAGCGTCAGGCCGATATTCTCGTCGGGTTGCAGGCTGATCACCATCTTGTTGGGCTGGACGCCGACATGCACCGCATCGAAGATCGAGTGCGGCACCGGCTTGAACTGGATCACGATCTCCGAGCGCCGCTCGGGCTGACGCTTTCCCGTGCGCAGATAAAACGGCACCCCCTTCCAGCGCCAATTATCGATATGCGCCTTGATCGCCACGAAGGTCTCGGTGTCGGACGCCTTGCCGAGTTCCTCCGTGTAGCCTTGCACAAGCTTGCCGCCCTGGTGCCCGGCGGCGTACTGGCCGGTGACGACATGGGAGCGGGCCGCCTGCATGTCGATCGGGCGGAGCGAGCGCAGCACCTTCACCTTCTCGTCGCGGATGGCCGTGGCGTCGAATTTGGCCGGTGGCTCCATGGCGATCAGCGCCATCAGTTGCAGCATATGGTTCTGGACCATGTCGCGGATCGCGCCGGCCTGATCGTAGAAATCGACGCGGCCCTCGAGTCCGACGGTCTCGCCGATGGTGATCTGGATGTGCTCGATCGTCCCGGCCGTCCATAGCGGCTCGAACAGGCGGTTCGCAAAGCGCAGCGCAAGGACGTTCTGCACCGTCTCCTTGCCGAGATAATGGTCGATCCGGAAGGTGCGCTCCTCGGGGAAGGCGACAGCCACGGCATCGTTGATGGCCCGGCTGGAGGCGAGGTCCGAACCAAGCGGCTTTTCGAGCGCCAGGCGCACATTGGGGCCTGTCAGGCCGGCATGGCGCAGCCCCTCTATCATGGCCGCAAAAAGGCCCGGCGCGGTCGACAGGAAGATCGAGACATCGTCATTGTCGCCATCGAGCGCGTCGGAGAGGCGAATGAAACCGTCGCGATTGCTGGCGTCGAGCGGCACGTAATCGAGGCGGGCGATGAAGCGCTCGACATCGCCCTTTGCGCCAAGGCCACCGCTCTGGTGCGGTTCGATTGCCTGCCGGGCCTCCGACTGGAAATCGGCCTTCGACAGAGCGCTGCGCGCCGTTCCAACGATGCGAACATCCGGGCCAAGCCAGCCATCGACGTCGAGGCCGTAGAGCGAAGGCAACAGCATCCTGCGCGCAAGATCTCCAGTGGCCCCGAACAGCAAAATCGACGCCATGCTCTCTCCCATCCGGCCACACAAAAAGACAGCCTGACGGGTCATGTCAGGCTGTCTTTATGAAGCATAGCATGGGATCGAAGGCTAGCCGGGCAGGCCAGCGTCAGTCGATCACCTCGACGACGCGATGGCTGGTCGGCTCGACGAGCACGGTGCGGCCGTTGATGACCGTGTAGCGATAGTTGGAGACCGACGGACGACCCTCGACCTGATAATAGGTAACAGAGCCGGGGAGTTCATCGCCGATCACGATATGCCTGTCATAAGTCACCGACGGGATGTTGCGCTCCGTACGGTAGCGGCGGAGATAGGCGCGGTCCTCATTGGTGATCTGCCGGGTGATGCCGCCGGACGTCACGTCGTTCTGCGCGAGCGTGATGGGCTTTTCGGGCGGAAGCGGTACATGGGCTGGCGTGGCGAAGGCGGCCGAGCCGGCAACGAGACCGAGCGAAAGAACCGATGCGGCAATCAGAGTTTTCATGATGGGCCTCTTTCCTGTTTGTTGATTACTAGAACAACAAGACAGCTGCCGCATTGTTCCATTTCGGCACAGGGGCTTTCTTCAGGCGCGATCGTCGCTCTCCTGGCGGCCTTCTGCGGCCACGATCATCGTCGCTATCTTTTCGGCGAGCGTGTCGAGCGAAAGCGGCTTGCCGACCATGTCCATCCCTTCGCCGAGAAAGTCCGTCTTGGTCGCAGCGCCATCGGCGTAGCCCGTGGCGAACAGGATCGGCAGCTTGGAGCCGCCGGCACGCACCATGTCGGCGAGCTGCCTTCCGTTCATCCCGCCCGGCAGGCCGACATCGGTCAGCATGAGATCAACCGCCTCGGCGCCCTTCAGCGCGTCGAGCGCGGTCGCCGCATCCTTCGCCTCGATCACGCGGTAGCCGAGATCGTCGAGATAATCGACCAGCATCATCCGCACGAGCGGTTCGTCTTCGACGACGAGGATGGTCTTACGGGACATGATATGCGGCGCGGCGTCCTGATTGAGTTCGGACCTGTCGACGGCATCCGCGCTTTTTGGCAGCAGAAGCGTGACGACGGTCCCCACTTCCGGTTCTGACTCAATCGCGATGGTTCCGCCAGCCTGATTGACGAAGCCGTAGATCATCGACAGCCCGAGGCCGGTGCCTTGTCCGATCGGCTTCGTGGTGAAGAACGGATCGAACACGCGCTTCAGAACGTCCGGCGTCATGCCGATGCCAGTGTCCTCGACGACGATCGAGACATACTGGCCAGGATCGAGATGGATCGGCCGCGCGCGATCACGGCTGCGCACCGCGCGATTGGCGGTCGAGATGCGCAACTCGCCGCCGCGCTCCATCGCGTCGCGGGCGTTGATCGCCAGATTGAGCAAGGCGCTTTCGAGCTGATGCGCGTCGGAGGCTGCCGGCCAGACGCCGGGATCGAGGGCGATGACCAGCGAGATATGCGCGCCGAGCGTGCGAGCGAGCAGGTCCTGCATCGACAGGATCGTCTCGTTGACGTCGATGCTCTTGATGTCGAGCGTCTGCCGGCGGGAGAAAGCCAGCAGCCGGTGCGTGAGCGCCGCCGCCCGGTTGGCCGAAGCCGTCAAAGCCTCGATGTATTTTTCGCAGTCGTCGTAGCGTTGGTCGCGCAGCCGCTTCTGGATGATCTGCGCGCTGCCAAGGATGCCCGCCAGCATATTGTTGAAATCATGCGCGATGCCGCCTGTGAGCTGCCCCACGGCCTCCATCTTCTGCGCCTGACGCAACGCATCCTCCGCTTGTCGGCGCTCGGTGGTCTCCACCGCCTCGAGCACCACGGCGATAACCTCACCCCGCTCGTCGCTGATCGGCCGCATAGAGAAATTGAACCAGCGCCAGCCGCCTTTCGGCAGGTTGAGCGTGATCTCCTGCTGCACCGTCTCGCCAGAGAGCACCCGGTGGAACAGGCTTCTGACGATCGCCTCCATCCCCTCCGTTCCGGCGAACCACGGGCTCGACCAGAATGGCTTGCCGACGACCGTCTCGAGACTCGCATCGATGCTTTCGAGCGAGGTCGCGTTCGCATCGAGCAGTGCGCCGTCGAGACCGATCAGCGCCTGATACTGATAGCTCGTCTCGAAGATGCTCCGCAGCCGCTCTTCGTTCGCCTTCAAGGCGGCGGTGCGATCCTCAACCTGGATCTCCAGCGAGGCCGCAAGCTGGCGAAGGCTCCGTTCCGCCTCGAGGCGGCCGATAGCCATCTGAGCCCGTTCGCCGAGGTCGCGCGCAAATGCAATCTCCTCCGCGCTCCAGGCGCGGGCGAGCGCGTCGTGAAGATAAAGCATGAGAACGCCGTCTTGCCGCTCGACGAGAGGAATGGCGGCAAGAGACACGACCCCGGCGGCAACCAGCGCACCGCGGCAGGTGGCAAGCCGATCATCCATCGTCGCATCGGCGATGCCGATCGCAACGCCGGCCCGCAGCTCGTCAGCCAGGCCGTCGAGAGCACGCCAATCATCGGCGAGAACCGATTGCGCGGCGGTCGAGGCGCTCCACTCTTGCAGGGTCGTCAAGGTCGACGACGATCGATCGAGGCGGGCAAAGCCTGCCCGGTTTGCGCCGAGTGCGCGCCCCGCGATTTCGACGGCGGCCTCGGCCAACGCATCAGGCGTCAGCCGCTCCCGGATACGCTCGCCAAGCTCGATCAGCGCCTGCCGTCGCGTCTCGACCTTCATCTTCTCGGTGATGTCGAGCGCGATGCCGGTGAGACGCTCCGGCGCTCCATCGACGCTGTAGGCAGGCTGGGCGCGGATGCTGATCCAACGCAATTCGCCTGAAGGCACGAGGATACGATAATCGATGTCGAAATCGACGCCATCCCTGACGCTGTTGTCGAAGGCAGCGGCGACGCGCTCGCGGTCATCGACATGCACGGCGGCGGAGAGCTGCGCGTAGCTGATCTCGGCCGAAGCCTCATGGCCGAAAATCTCGCGAAACGTGTCGGAGGCTTTCAATTCGCTGGTTACGAGGCTCAGTCTCCATGCGCCGAAGCGCCCGGCCTTGAGTGCGAGGCGCAGCTCGTCCTCGCTGGCGCGCAAAGCCATCTCGGTGTTGCGATGATCGGTGATGTCGACGAGCACGCCGAGGAACCGCTCGACCGCGCCATCGGCATCACGCATCGGTTTGCCTCTTGCCAGCACATGACTGATCTGGCCGTTCGGCAGCACGATCCGATAATCCGAGACGAACGGCGCGCCGGACTGGAGAGATGCGTCGATTTCGCCATTCACCCGCTCACGGTCGATCAGATGGATCGCGGCCATGAATTCGCCCACCGATGCGCCGTCAACGCCCTGTTGCGCATCGAGGCCGAACAACTGGCAGAAACGGCCATCGGCATAGACCTTGTCGCGCGCGACATCCCAGTCCCAGACGCCGATGATCTCGGAATTGCTCAACGTCAATTGCAGGCGTTCCTGTGCGACGGAGAGCGCCTGCTCGGAGCGATGCTGCGCCGTCGCATCGCGGAAGCATTTGACGTAGCCCTTGAACTCGCCCTTGAGCGGCGTGAGCGAACCATCCGCATAGAAGAGCGTGCCGTCCTTCTTGTGGTGCCAGCGCTTGTCGAGCGCACGGCCGAACCGGTCGGCGTTCTCCATCTCGTGTTGAGGCGACAGTTTTGCCTTGTCCTCCGCCGTGAAGATGGTGGCGAGCGGCTTGCCGACCATCTCGCTCTCGCTCCAGCCGGTGATGTGCCGCGCGCCCTCGTTCCAGCTGACAACGATGCCATGCTGGTCGGTGCTGACGATCGCCGTGTCGATTGCGGAATCGAGCACCTGCCGGTTGAGTTCCGCCTGCCGGTCGAGCTTGCTATGGGCTTCGTGCAGCGCACGTTTGGCCGCATGGGGTTCATCGACGGTCCGCGCCATGGCGACGACCTGAACCGCTTGCTCATTCTCTGAAGGCAGCGGGCTGAAGACCTCTTCGCGCCAATATTCGAACCCATCGCCGGTTTGGCAAAGGCCCTCGACCTTGCCTGGCTGGCCGCTCGCCGCTGCCGCAATGGCGCGCCGCACCTCGTCGCGCTTGTCTTCCGGCCATAGATCCGCAAGGGACCGGCCGATCAGCGCGTTCACGGTGGGTGCCCGCCATGACGACCGACCCTGATCGTTGACGAAACGGATGGAGCCGTCGGATGAGAGAACGGCAACGCTATCGGAGATTGCCGTCAGGATCTGGATGGCAAGACGGCCATCGGGGAGCGGGTTGCTCACAGACCCGATCCGTCGCCCGGCGCGGACCCGGCATCATCCCGTGGTGTTCCTAGATCAGTCCGGGCGAATGGGCGACCGCAACAATGGCGGACAGTGACAACCTGAGGCGGCGCGGAACGAAATATATGGAGGCTGGTCATTACGACGTGAACGCCACGGCGCAGGCTTCGTTCCGTAGCAATGGAAGCCGTTCCCGTTACCCGGTTTGAGCAAGGTCAGGCTGCGCGGCGCCCGTCAAGGCCTGCGCGTCGCATCGGACGCCTTCGCGCAAAGATGGTTTGCCGTTCCGGCCTCCCGCATGGGGTGCCATGCGCTGAGGCAGTGGGCAGTGCATCGCGCCGTTTCCATCTTGCGCTTTTGGAACCACACGCCTCCTTTTGCGTTAGAAGCGCAAGTAGTGGGTCCAAAAGGTCATGCAACGAGCCAACATTCTCATCGTCGAAGACGAAATCCTGATCGCATCCGAGCTGGAGGCCATATTGGAAGATATGGGCCATAATCCGGTCGGCATCGCCGCGGACTCGAAAACGGCGCTGCAGCTTGCCGACCTCAGGCCGGATCTTGCACTGGTCGATCTCAACCTGCGCGATGGCGCGACGGGCGCCAAACTCGGAGAGGTTCTTGCACGTCAGTTCCACGTCCCGGTGCTTTTCGTCACCGCCAACCCTCGCTTGCTCGGCAGCGGTGTCGCAGGCGCGATCGGCGTTCTGACCAAGCCCTACGACGCACGCATGATCGAGGACGCCGTGACATACGCGCTGCGCAGCCAGGCCGGAGACATGTCGGTTCGCCCGCCATCATCGATCAGGGTCTTCGAGCAGAGACAGGCCTGAGCGAGCATTTCGGCCTCGTTACGACGTCGACACCCTGACGAGTTGTTCGATCGGAATTGATATCGTCGCCTCGAGACCATCAGGATGCCAGACCCGCTCGATGGTGCCGCCGATCTGCTGCGCGCTGAGATCGGTGAGCTTCGTACCGAAGCCGACGCGTTCCGGCTTGCCGGCGATGGAGGGTGATCCGCTTTCGCGCCAATGGATGGCGATCTGACCATCCGCCCTGACGAGGCTTACCTCCACCTTGCCCTCCGTTGTCGACAGCGCCCCATATTTGGCGGCGTTCGTCGCAAGCTCGTGGAAAATCATGGCAATCGATGTCGCGCCGCTATCATCGATCGCCACATCGTCGCCGGCGAAGATGATCCGCCCCAACTCCAGCGCCGGGTAGGGCGCAAACAGGTCCTTGAGCATCGTCTGCAACGTCGAATTGCCGATCATCGGTCGGGATTGCTCGCTGTGCGGGCGCACGAATTCATGCGCGCGGCCGAGCGCCGAGAGGCGTTTCTGCAAGGTTGCGGCGAATGAGGCTGCGCTGGGCTCGCGGCGCGCCGAGAGGCCGATGAGGCCGTTGATCACGGCGAAGATGTTCTTGATGCGGTGGCTGAGCTCACGGCTCAAAATTTCGTTCTGCTCGTTGACGCGTTTCGCCGTATCGATGTCGGTGCATGTTCCGATCCAGCGGATGATCTTGCCGTCATCGTCGCGCACCGGCAACGCGCGGCCAAGCGTCCAGCGATACTCGCCGCTATGGTGACGCAACCGATACTCGATTTCGTAAGGCTCGCCGGTTTCGAGACTATGACGCCAGCGCGACCAGGCGCGCTCCTGATCTTCAGGATGAAACATGCCGTTCCAGGCCTCGCCGTCGGTCGAGCCGGCCGGCATGCCGGTAAATTCGTACCATCGGGCGTTGTAATAGTCATGAAAGCCATCTGGCCGGGTGGCCCAGACCATTTGCGGCATCGCATCGGTCAGGATGCGGAAGCTCGCATCGCTGTCATAGAGCGCGTGGCGCGATCTCGTGCGGCGGCCGGCGTCTTTCGATGCATCGTCTTGATATGCGGATGGAGACAGGACGTGGTCATTCATGCGGCCAGGCGTCTTCACTGGTTTGGTGCTGCCAATATCCGCCATTCTAACTCCCTGCCAAAGCGGCCGCGTCGTCCGTTCCAACCACCCGATGTCCGCTGAGGCGGTCACGTCGCGAGCGGTTCATACCGGCAATGTCCCGACCGGGACCCGGGGCGCGGACGGGCAAGCGGCAAAGCCAGCGCCGTTCATGACGCGAATTGGACCGCAAGACAAAGGCGATTTTGCGATTGAAGAGACTCGCGTCCATCGCTTGATGCATCAACCGGCCCTCGAATGGATCAGTTCATGCACGAATTGCAGCTTGGCGATGACCGGCTGCGAGAGCACGAAGGGATAGAGGTCGGGCTGACCCATGCTTCGGTTGACGCCGTTGACGGCCACGGTCAAGGGTATCCACGCATCGACCAGCACTTCGGCGTTCGCCGCGAAATAGGGCTCGAAATCCGCGCTTTGATCGAGGAACGTCGCACTGCGGCCGGTCGAGCGCACATTGATGCCGTAGGACCGCGCCGTCTCCAGCGCGTCGACCATATGAATGTAGTGCGCCCAGGTCTCCGCGAAATCCTCCCATGGGTGTGAGGTCGCATAGGAGGTGATGAAGCTGTTCCGCCAGCCGACTGGCGGACCGTTCTCGTAGTGCTGGCGCAGAGCGGCTTCATAATCCTGCCGCTCGTCACCGAATACGTTTCGGCAGCGCTCCAGCATCGCGAAATCGTCCCGCACCAGCCTGTCCCAGAAGTAATGCGCGAGTTCGTGGCGGAAATGGCCGACGAGCGTGCGGTAGCTTTCGCCCATCGCGATGCGGCGGCGCTCGCGCTCGGCATCGTCAGCCTCCGCGATGTTGAGTGTGATCAGCCCGGCGTCATGCCCGGTCTTCACCATCTCTATCTCGCCATCGATCTTCGTGACATCGCTCAGGAACTCGAAGGCAAGGCCCTCATTGGGATCTTCCATGCGGTCCGGCATCGGCAGCCGCCAGCGCATCAGCGAGCGGAAGACATAGCGCTTGGCGAGTTCGATCTTGCGCCATCGCATGACGTTATCCGCGGCAGTCAGATCAGGAATCGTCAGATTGTGCCGGCAGGCTTCGCAGAACGCGTCATGTCCGGTGTCTGGCAACAACCAGTTGCAGACGCCGTGCTCGGCGTTGATGCAGAAGATGAAAGACTGGTTGTTCCGCGCTGGCGCAACCCATGTGTCGCCGTTGCGCTCCAGCGTCACCATCTGGAATTCCGTCTGGAGATATCCCTGGCGGCGGCCGCAATTCAGGCAAACGTCATTATCGAAGTGCACCGCGTTGGAGCAGTGCTGGCAAAAGAACAATTGCATCAAATATCCTGGAGGAACGAAAATCTGGGGATCGCCAGCGTAGCATGATGCGCCCCAACCCGCTTGGATTGATTATGTTCCGCCCGGCGTCGAGGCAAGGCGGACGCGGCCTGCCCCGATCACGCCGCCGCGCGCCACTCCGGCGCCGCCTTTGGCGACCGCGACCGCACGGGCTTCCCCTTCGGCCCGCCTTCGATCTTGCCTGCAGCCTTCTGCCTCGCGAGGGCCCGCTGCATGCGCAGCCGCTGAGCGAGGAGGGAAAGCACAGCGTTCTCCTCGGGCCGGAGCTCGTGCTTTTCGACCTCTGCCTCCAGCACCCGGGCCATGTGCCGCGCGAGGTGGCCGTCCGCAAACGCCGTCATGATTTCGGGATGGATGTAGCAGCTTCGACAGATGGCTGGCGTATTGCCGAGCTTGGTCGCAACCGTCCTCACCGCCTCGGCGATCTGCCGCCTGACCGGACACGCGCGCGGTAAGGGCCGGTGTTGAGCGACCCCGCCGTCCCTCACAATACGGCGGCCCTCGCATTGATGGCCCCAAGCTGCCGCTGAGAGCGTGTTTCCCGAAGGGTTG
>JAIELD010000028.1 GCA_019753285.1 Beijerinckiaceae bacterium
TGCACGCCGTCGAAGACAAGCGTCGTTACACCCGCGGCGTTCAGCAGCTCAACACACCGCCCCGTGTGCCCCGCCTTGATGATCCCGGGGTCCGACACCACCATCGCCCGCTTGACGCCGAGCTCCGCCGCAAGCCGCTCCATCGCCGCCAGCAGGAGGCGCGCGACACCGCGCCGGCGAAAATCCGCGAACACCGCCATGTCGGAAATGAAGAGGCTCGGCGGCAGCCGCCTGATGAGGTCATCCTGCACGGTCCTATCCGGGTCGCCCATCCCGTCACCGTCTGCAAGCTGCGCCTTCACCCAGTTGAGGCACACGGCTCCTGCGACCAGCCCCCCGACGATGGCGAGCACATAACTCGAATGGGAGAAGGGCCCGGCATCGGCAACGAGATCCGGCAACACGGTATCAAGCCAGCCGGCGTCGCGCGCCGTCTTGCCCGCGACGAGCGATTTGAGCTCGACGAGGGTCGGCAGATCCGCAAGCGTTGCCTGCCGCAATGCGATGGGGGGTTCGTGCGTCATCTGAACATGACAGCGCCGTCCCGTTTAACGAGTCCTGAAGCTGCCGCCCTGATCGTGCAGCAGGATCAATGGCTTGCCAGCCGAAACGCCGGCATTCGAGCAACCCGGGAAACGATCGCTCAACCATGACGCCCAACGAAAAAAGGGCGGCCGGAGCCGCCCTTCGGTACTGCTTGATTGAAAATCGTGATCAGTCGTCGCGGCGCGGGCGGCGCTCGCGGCCGCGATCCCGGTCACCGCCTTCGCGGCGCGGCCGCTCGGAGCGCTCTTCTTCCTGCGGCTCGGGCTCGCCGCGTTCGGCGCGCTCGGCCTTCTGCTTGGCTTCAAGATCCTCGCCCGTCTGCTGGTCGACGACCTTCATCGAAAGCCTCGTCTTGCCGCGCTCGTCGAAGCCCAGAAGCTTGACCTTCACCTTGTCGCCTTCCTTGACGACATCCTTGGTGTTGGCAACCTTGGTCGGGGCGAGCTGCGAGATATGAACGAGGCCGTCCTTCGCACCGAAGAAGTTCACGAAGGCGCCGAACTCCATCACCTTGACGACCGTGCCCTCGTAGATCATGCCGAGCTCCGGCTCCGACGCGATCGACTTGATCCAGTTGAGCGCGGCGGTGATAGCCTTGCCGTCGGAGGCCGCCACGCGGATGGTGCCGTCATCCGAGATGTCGATCTTGGTGCCGGTCTTCTCGGTGATCTCGCGGATGACCTTGCCGCCCGAACCGATCACTTCGCGGATCTTGTCGACCGCGATCTTGATCGTCTCGATGCGCGGCGCATGCTCGCCAAGGCTGGAGCGAGCCGAGGTCAGCGCGTTCGCCATTTCACCGAGGATATGCAGTCGGCCGTCCTTCGCCTGATGCAGGGCGACCTTCATGATCTCTTCCGTGATGCCGGCGATCTTGATGTCCATCTGAAGCGAGGTGATGCCGCCTTCCGAGCCCGCGACCTTGAAGTCCATGTCGCCGAGATGATCTTCATCACCCAGGATGTCGGAGAGGACCGCGAAGCGCTTGCCTTCAAGAATGAGGCCCATCGCGATGCCCGCGACCGGCTTCTTCAACGGAACGCCCGCATCCATCAATGCGAGCGAGGTGCCGCACACAGTCGCCATTGACGAGGAGCCGTTCGATTCGGTGATCTCCGAGACGACGCGCAGCGTGTAGGGGAACTCGTGATGCGGCGGCAGCATCGGGCGGATCGCGCGGTAGGCGAGCTTGCCATGGCCGATTTCGCGGCGGCCGGGCGAACCCATGCGGCCGGTCTCGCCGACCGAATAGGGCGGGAAGTTGTAGTGCAGCAGGAACGTCTCTTTCCTGGTGCCTTCGAGCTGATCGACATACTGCTCGTCATCGCCCGTGCCGAGTGTCGCGACCACGAGCGCCTGCGTCTCGCCGCGCGTGAACAGCGCCGAGCCATGGGTGCGCGGCAGGATGCCGACTTCCGAGACGATCTTGCGCACCGTCTTCACATCGCGCCCGTCGATGCGAACGCCGTCATCGAGGATGTTGAAGCGCACGACCTTGGCCTGCGCCTCCTTGAACTCGGCCTTGACGACGTCCTTGTCGAACTTCGCCTCGCCCTCGACGGGGCAGAGCGCCGCCATGACCTTTTCCTTCGCCGCGTCGACCGCCTTGTAGCGCTCGGCTTTGGTGGTGATCTTGTAGGCGGCGCGCAGATCCTTCTCGGCGACATCCATCACGGCCTTCAGGGTCGCGGAGGTGTCGGCGGGATCGAAGTCGCGCGGCTCTTTCGCGGCCTTCTCGGCGAGCTTGATGATGGCGTCGATCACGGGCTGGAAGCCCTTGTGGCCGTGCATCACCGCGCCGAGCATGACCTCCTCGGACAGCTCTTTTGCTTCCGATTCAACCATCAGCACGGCGTCCTGCGTGCCGGCGACGACGAGGTCGAGTTCGCTCTCGGCAAGCTCGGCGATGGTCGGGTTGTAGATGTATTCACCCTTGGCGTAGCCGATGCGGGCCGCGCCGACCGGACCCATGAAGGGCACGCCCGACAGCGTCAGCGCGGCAGAAACCGCAACCATTGCCACCACATCGGGATCGTTCTCGAGATCATGCTGGAGAACCGTGACGACGACCTGCGTGTCGTTGCGGTAGCCGTTCGGAAACAAAGGCCGGATCGGCCGGTCGATCAGGCGAGAGACGAGCGTCTCCTTCTCCGAAGGGCGTCCCTCGCGCTTGAAATAGCCGCCGGGAATCTTGCCGGCCGCGAAGGTCTTTTCCTGGTAGTTGACCGTCAGCGGGAAGAAATCGATGCCGGCTTTCGGCTCTTTCGCCGAGACGACGGTCGCGAGCACGATCGTCTCGCCATAGGTGCAGAGCACGGCGCCGTCGGCCTGGCGGGCGATCTTGCCGGTTTCGAAGGTGAGGGTACGCCCCGCCCATTCGACCGATTGTGTGAAGACGTCAAACATGGAGTGTCAGCTTTCTGGTGTTGGAAAGCAAAGCAGTGCCTGGCCTGAGCGCTGGACAAACAAAAAACCATGCCAAGACGGCGAGAGACTCGATGGGCCGCGCGTCAAGCGCTTCGAGTGTCCGGCGATCCTGCCATGGTCGGGTCGTAGTCGGCGTCAGTGGAGCATGCTTCGCGTGTCGCGAGACCATGGCCCCATTGCCATGGCCCGAATGCCGTCTCCCCGGTTGCGGGGAGAAGGCCGTGAGAGCTAGCGGCGGATGCCGAGCTTCTCGATGATGCCCTTGTAGCGGGCCTCGTCCTGCCGCTTGACGTAGTCGAGCAGCTGCCGGCGCGTCGAGACGAGCTTCAGAAGGCCACGGCGTGAGTGGTTGTCCTTCTTGTGCGTCTTGAAGTGCTCGGTGAGATTGGTGATGCGCTCCGTGAGGATCGCGATCTGGACCTCCGGCGAGCCGGTGTCCTTCGGGTTGGTGGCGTTTTCGGCGATGAGCGCGGTCTTGCGCTCTGCGGCAATCGACATCGTGGTCTCCTTGTTGAGAGGGAAATGACGGCCGGCTCCGGGATGTCGTCCAGGGCGGTCGTGAGC
The DNA here is from genome assembly GCA_019753285.1 of Beijerinckiaceae bacterium. Classification (GTDB taxonomy): domain Bacteria; phylum Pseudomonadota; class Alphaproteobacteria; order Rhizobiales; family Beijerinckiaceae; genus JAIELD01. The sequence continues at coordinate 3,538 of JAIELD010000028.1, forward strand.
GGCTTATGGCAGAAAGGGCGGGAGAAGGGAAGTGGGTGTGGAGCAAAGCTTCAAGTTGTCAGCAAGGAGAGCAGCGGCAAGGCTCAAAGCTTGAGTCAAGGCGGCTTCGGAATCAAAATTAGTAGCGTAAGACCTTGGTTAACTGCGAAAGACTTTCTGCCGATTAGCTTCGATAAGGGATTTAGTGATGGAAATAGAAGCCAAAGATATATTTTCTATCTTGCTGGGCGGTGCCGCATTTTGCGTCTCAATATGGGCTTTGCGAGAATCGGGGCGCTCGGCGACGGCGGCTGAAAGTGCCGCTCGTCATTCGGAGCGTTCGGCAGACGTCGCGTGCGGAAAAATTTCCCCGGCTCTATCTGTTACGCCTATTCAGGCCGACGTACTCGGGCACGGAGCGATGCTTGTTGAGATATATAACTTCAGCATTGAAGCACTTTTCATCGATGAGATTACCATCGATAGTGTTGAAAATAGCCTAGTTTTTAGAGATTGGGCTGAATCCGAAACGCTGGAGGATACAATTCGGCGAATAGTAGATGGACTGTCCGGCCTTCGTCCTTATTCAATAAGTTACAACCCATCTATCGTATTGCATCCTAGACCGTTGGGCAGTCCAGAGGCGCAGAAAGCTTCGGTGAGGCTGTTCGCGTGGCTTCCGGAGTCTTCCGATCAAAGCCAACGAGAAAGTGTCGTGAAGATTGCCGTTCGGTATCGACAGAGAGCAAATACTGAGCCTGTAAAATCACTCTGCTCTACGGTGCGAGTCACAGTAGGTAAAGGGGGGAATGACTGGCTCCAATCGCTGTTGTGATGTAACGCTCGATACCTAGCACTAGCCGCAGAGAATGATTGTGTCGTCAAAGCCCGTTAAAGTCGACCGATGCTAGTGTGGTAAAATCAGTGAGTTACATGATCAGATTGAACCCAATTTATCCTATGGCAGGCGTCGCTGATCCTTAGGGCCGTCAAGGCTTTTGATCGCCTGCGGCGACGGCCTTCGGCCGCCCTTGACCGCGCTCAAGGATTGGCAAAAATGCGATCATGAGATGAATGGGTAGGTGCATGAATGGCCTTCGAGGCCAGGCCGTCATTGCGAGGAGGCGGAGGCCGACGTGGCAATCCAGCGCTTCATGAGAGACTCTGGATTGCTTCGCTGTGCTCGCAATGAAGGCATCCGCCGTGATCACTAACGAAGTCAGGCCGCGATGAGCCGTGAAGCCAAGCTCAAGGCGCTTGCCAAGCCGCTGCTGGAGCGGAACGCCGATCTCGTTCAGTTGGGCGACATGATCGTGATGACGCCGTTGAAGCACGTTTTGCGGACGATCTATATCGGCCGCACCCGCACGGCCGACATGTTTCATCCGGTCTGGGCGATTTATCCGCTCTGCTTTCCCATCGACTCTCGCCCGTACAGCCTTGGCGATGAAATCACGCTCAACCGGTACGGTCTCTGGATGCTGGACCATCCGGGGATCGCAGACGACTTCGCCGACCGCGTCGAGAAACAGGCGCTGCCGCGCTTGCGTGTAATCGAGGCGTTGGACGACTTCTACGAATTCAAGGCGGATCCGAGCGAACCGCGTCCGAGCTTGATCGGGCGCCCGCTGGTCAAAATGTACGTCGATGCCGCAACGGGTCGTTTTGATGACGCCAGCGCCATAATCGACAGGTTTCGTCAGAATCCTGCCGAATGGTCACGGATGACCGTCACGCCAGAGCACTTCGGCGTCCTCACAGATGTTTTCCAATCTGCGCTGCAGCGCGACGATCGCAAGGCCGTAGCCGCGCTGCTTCGGGACTGGGAAGGCTTCACCGTGATCCACAAAGGCTTGAAAAAACACTGGCAGCCGAGCCCGTTTCCGTTCGAACTCGGCTCTTAAAGCGTCCTCACCCCCGTCACTGTCGCCACCTCGGCCCAAATCCTCGCCGCCTTCCCCTCTCGCAGTTCCACCGGCCCCAGCAGCGTCAGCGCGGCAAGCGTCGCTCGCGCCCTCTCCGCCTCGGGGTGCTCGACCACGAGCCGCGTCAGCCTGCAGCCGAGATCCGGCATCGCGGCGGTGCGCACCGTGCCCTCCGGCCGCTCGATCAGGTAGGGCAGGGCGCCGCCCATCGCCGGGAGCCCGTCGGGCCGAAGGCCGAAGCGCCAGTGCGACTCGCCGCGATAATGCTCCGAAGGCACGCCGAACAGGGCCTCGCGGCCCTTCAACACCTGCTCCATGGGGCTGGTGCTCGCGACCCAATAGGCGAGGCGCCGGCCCTCGTCCCAGAGCCGGCGCGTCGTTTCCTGGTCGTGCAGGCCAAACCAGCGCGCGCCATCGCGCCGCGGCGCGTCTGGATCGACCGCGATCACCTCGAGATAGACGTCCGGCCCGAGGCGCAGCACATGGTTGTGCGTGCCCATGGTCGGGTGCTTGCCGCCCGCCGGCACGTCGACGCCGAGCGCCTCTTTCACATAGGCGACGCCGTCTTCAAGGCTCGGAGCCGGAATGACGAGATGGTCGAGGCGGATCATTGTTCAACCTATGACAGCGAAGCGAAGACGGATCGGTCAGACTGCGTCATCGATCCTATGGCAGAGCATCCGCCGATGCGTAAAGCAGGGTCAAGGGCGGCTTTTCGAGCCGTCGCCGCAGGCGATTGGCGACCCTTGACCCTGCTTTTCGATCGGCGACCATGCGCATGCATAGGATGAATGGAGGCTTCCAGTTCGCTGGAAAGCGACGCCAGCGCTTCCGTCCTCGCATTGGCGCATCGTCAGTGCTTTCGTCCCTCCCCCCATTCATGGCGGGGAGGGATTGAGGGTGGGGGGAGATCGACAGCATTGGCGGCAATCAGCGTGGCGGCAAATGGAAAGTCCGGACGCCATCACTGCCCCCCACCCTACCCTCCCCGCCGCAAGCGGGGGGAGGGACGCTCTCGACTTGCCCGGCCTCTTGCCGCTCTCACAAATTGAACACGCGCTTAGGCACGAAGGAGCCCTGCTCCATCTCGCCGAACGCGATCAGCCGGCCCTGGCTCGTCGCATAAAGCGAGCCCGAGACGAGCGGGGCGTCGCGCCCCCGCAGGATGATCGACTGGCCGCGCTGCAGCCGCGCCGCGTCATTGGCCGAGATCGCGATCGAGGGCAGGTCCATCAACCCTGCCTCCACGCTCATCAGCGCCTCGTCCGGGCTGTCGTAAACGGCGTCCTCGCCGCCTGCCGCCTGCAGATCCTCCGGCGAAACCGCCTGATCCTCGTTGAACGGGCCAACGCGCGTGCGGCGCAGCGCCACGATATGGCCGTAGCAGCCGAGCAGCCTGCCGAAATCACGCGCCAGCGCTCGCACATAGGTGCCCTTGCCGCATTCCGCCTCGAAGGTTGCGGTGTCGGCATCCGCCTCTATCAGATGAAGCGCGTGGATCAGCACCGGCCGGGCATCGAGCTTCACCGCCTCGCCGCTGCGGGCGATGTCATAGGCGCGCTCGCCGTCGATCTTGAGCGCCGAGAATTGCGGCGGCACCTGCATCACCTCGCCGGTGAAACCCGGCAGGATCGCCTCAATCTCCGCCGTGCTCGGCCGCCGTTCGGAGGTGGCGATGGCCGGGCTCTCGGCGTCGTCAGTCGATGTCTCCGCGCCCCAGCGCACCGTGAAGCGATAGGCCTTCTCGCCATCCATCACGAAGGGGACGGTCTTCGTTGCCTCGCCGAAAGCGATGGGAAGAAGCCCGGAGGCGAGCGGGTCGAGCGTGCCGGCATGTCCTGCCTTCTTGGCGTTGAACGCGCGTTTGGCAACGGCCACCGCATGCGTGGAGGTCATGCCGACCGGCTTGTCGAGGATGACCCAGCCATTGACGTCGCGTTTCTTGGGCCGCGGCGGACGATTCTCGACCCGGCCGGTTTCAGTGTTCGTCGCGTCAGTGTTCGTCATGGTCATCGAGGTTGAATCTCTTGGTGTCGGTGTCGCGGCGCACGGCTTCGGAATTGAGCAGCGCATCGATGCGCGCCGCTTCGTCGAAGCTTTCGTCGCGCCGGAAGCGCAGCTCGGGGCTGTATTTCATGCCCTTGACGCGTTGCGTCACGGCGAGGCGGAGCGGCTTCTTGCTGCGCTCAAGCGTCGCGACGACGAGATCGATATCGCGACCGCCAAGCGGCATCACGTAGCAGGTGGCGATCTTGAGATCCGGCGACATGCGCACCTCCGGCACCGTGATGACATGGCGCGAGAGCACCGGATCATCCACCTCGTGGCGAGAGAGAATGTCCGACAGCGCATGGCGGATGAGTTCTGCGACGCGCAACTGCCGCTGCGACGGACCGCTCGGTTTTTCTCGTTTCATGAGTGTCTGCTTTTTTCCGGGTTCGGACCGGAGCGCCTTGTCAGGGCCGCTGTCAATAAGAGCAGAACCGGACGCTTGCACGGCGTCCGGCCCGCAGGGTTGGTTAAAGCGTCCGCTTCACTTCGACGACGCGGAAGCATTCGATGACGTCGCCGGCGCGCATGTCTTCGTAGCGCTCGAAGGCCATGCCGCATTCCTGGCCGCTCTGCACTTCCTTGACCTCGTCCTTGAAGCGCTTGAGCGTCGACAGCTTGCCTTCGTGGATGACGACATTGTCGCGGATCAGGCGGACATTCGCGCCGCGCTCCACCTTGCCGTCCGTGACGCGGCAGCCCGCGACCTTGCCGACCTTGGTGATGTTGAACACCTCCAGGATCTGAGCATTGCCGAGCATGTCCTCGCGCAGCGACGGCGGCAGCAGGCCGGACATCGCCGCTTTGATGTCGTCCACCAGATCGTAGATGATCGAGTAGTAGCGGATTTCGACGCCGAGCCTTGCGGCCGCCTCGCGCGCTTCCTTGTGGGCGCGGACGTTGAAGGCGAGGATCGGGCAGCCGGAAGCATTCGCCAGCGTCACGTCCGATTCGGAGATTCCGCCGACGCCCGAATGAAGGACGCGCGCCGAAACCTCGTCGGTGCCGAGTTTGTCGAGCGAACCGATAATGGCTTCGACCGAGCCCTGCACGTCGCCCTTGATGACGATCGGGAACTCTTTCTTGCCGGCCGATGTCTTCAGCTGGCTCATCATGTCGGCAAGCGAGCGTCCGGTGCCGCCGCCTGCTGCAGCCGCCTTGTCGCGCTTCTGGCCAATGCGATATTGCGTGATTTCACGCGCCCGCGCTTCGTTTTCGACGACGGCCACGCGGTCTCCCGCTTCCGGCGCGCCGTTGAAGCCGAGAATCTCGACCGGAACGGATGGCGGCGCTTCGCTGACGTTGACGCCCTGATCGTTGATCAGCGCGCGGACGCGGCCCCATTCGGAGCCCGCGACGACGATGTCGCCCTGGCGCAGCGTGCCGCGCTGCACGAGAACCGTCGCGACCGGGCCACGGCCGCGATCGAGCTTTGCTTCGATCACGCTGCCTTCGGCGGGACGATCCGGGTTGGCCTTGAGGTCGAGCACCTCAGCCTGGAGCTGGATTGCCTCGAGCAGCTTGTCGAGGTTCGTGTGGTTCTTGGCTGAAACGAGCACTTCCTGCGTATCGCCGCCGAGGCTTTCGACCTGAACCTCGTACTGCAGCAGTTCGGAGCGGACGCGCTCCGGCTTGGCGTCAGGCTTGTCGATCTTGTTCACCGCCACGATCATCGGGACCTTGGCGGCCTTGGCATGGTTCAGCGCCTCGATCGTCTGGGGCATGACACCATCATCGGCAGCGACGACCAGCACGACGATGTCGGTGACCTTCGCGCCGCGGGCGCGCATCGCGCTGAAGGCCGAGTGGCCCGGCGTATCGATAAAGGTGATCTTCCCGCCGAGCGGCGAGGTCACCTGATAGGCGCCGATATGCTGCGTGATGCCGCCGGATTCGCCGGAGACCACATTGGTCTGGCGGATGGCGTCGAGCAGCGAGGTCTTGCCGTGGTCGACATGGCCCATGATGGTGACGACGGGCGGGCGGCTGACGAGATGATCGTCCTGGTCGGGCGAATCGAACAGCCCTTCCTCAACGTCAGCCTCGGCCACGCGCTTCACGGTGTGGCCCATCTCTTCCGCGATCAACTGCGCCGTGTCGGCGTCGATCACGTCGGTGATCTTGTGCATGCCGCCCTGCTTCATCAGCAGACGAATGACGTCGACCGCGCGTTCCGACATGCGGTTGGCGAGTTCCTGGATGGTGATGGTCTCCGGAATGGTGACCTCGCGCATCACCTTTTCCTTGACCTCGGCAGCGCCGCCCTTGAGGCGCTGCACGCGGCGGCGGAAGGCGGCGACCGAGCGTGTCCGCTCGTCGTCACCGCCAGCGCTGGCGGTGGTGACAGTGAGGCGTCCGCGACGCTTTTCCTCGCCCGGCTTGGTGCGCTCGGGGCGGGCCGGAATGGCGGCCTTGATGAGGCCGGGGCGGCGAATGAGGCGCGTTCCGTCATCGGCCGGGCGGGCTGCTGCGGCTCCGGTACGGGCTTCCGTTGTCTCGCTGGCGGGCCGCGCAGCGGTCGTGGCATCGGCCGTCGGCTCAGCCTTGACGGCGGGCTTGCGACCCATCGAATTCAAATCACGAATTTGGCCTTCACCGCGCGGCGATGCGAACTGCGCCGAATCCCGGAATACACGCGGGCCAACGGCCGTCGTGACGCCGGTCGGGGCAGGCTCGCCCGAGAGCACGCGGCGGGCTTCTTCCTCGGCTCGGCGCTTGACGCCGTCCTCGATGCGGCGGCGCTCATCCTCACGCCGCTTGCGGTCGTCGGCTGCTTCCCGTTCGGTCTTCTCGCGCTCGGCGCGCTGCTCGCGCTGGCGGGCTTCCTCCTCCTGGCGCTTGCGGTCTTCCTCTTCGCGCTTGCGCGCTTCGGCGACGGCGGCGGCGCGGGCGTTGTGCTCCTCGGCCGTCAGCGTGCGAAGCACGACACCTGTCGGTCTCTGCGGCGCCGGCTGCGGCCGCGCGGGGGGCTGCGTCGCTGCGGGTGCGGC
>JAIELD010000054.1 GCA_019753285.1 Beijerinckiaceae bacterium
GTGGCGGCTATGGCCTCGGCGTTCCGCTCGTGCCCGGCTATGCGCGGGGACCCTATTACGATCCTTATGACGACGACGAGGTGATCTACACCCGCCCGCGGCCGCGCGGCCCCTCCAGCGTCGAGGTGCTCGACGAAGGTCCGATCCAGCGCGATCAGCCTCGCGGGCGCAAGCCCAAGCAGGGCCAGGCTGGCAAGACGGCAGTCGCCAAGAAGCCAGTCAAGACCAAGCAGGCGAGCGGCGGCCCCGTCATTCGTCCGCCGAATCCGCCCGTTCCGCCCGTCGTCGCGCCGCCTCCGCCGCCGCAGACGGCGGCCAATCCGCCAGCGCCGCAAGGTCCGTCCGGCGTGCCGCCGGTCGACGAGCAGCGCTATGTGCCGGACGAGGTCGTCTTCGAGTTCAAGCCGGCGACCGATCCGCAGGCGATCGACGACGTGATCGCCCGCAATCGTCTGGAGCGTGTCGCGTCCTGGCGCTTCCGCCTGACCGATTCGATCCTCTATCGCTATCGCATCACGGATGGCCGCTCCGTACCGACCGTCGTCGCGGCGCTGGAGCAGGACGCCGCCGTGCAGTCCGCGCAGCCCAACTACATCTATACGCTGCAGCAGGCTGCCGCGGAGTTGAAGCCAAGCGACGTACCCGAGGCAACGAAAGCCTCCAACAGCAGTCTGCCGCCGCAATATGCGATCGACGTGATGCACGTCGCCGACGCTCACAAGCTCGCCAACGGCACGAACATCATCGTCTCCGTGATCGATTCCGGCGTGGACACGAGCCATGTGGAAATGAAGGGCGTGGTCACCGATACGTTTGACGCCATTGGCGGAGAGGCGCGGCCCGACACGCACGGCACGGCGATGACCGGCGCGATCGCGGCGCATGGGCAGTTGACCGGGCTCGCGCCGGACGCGCATGTGGTCGCCGTCCGCGCCTTCGCGGGTGCGGGCCAGCAGGCGCCGGCGAAAGCCGGTGCGGAGGGCACGACCTTCCACATCCTGCGCGGGCTCGACTGGTCCTATGAACGCCAGGCGCGGATCGTGAATATGAGCTTCGCCGGACCGAAGGACCCGGCTCTTACCCGCATGATGGCCGCCGCTCGCGCCAAGAAGATGATCCTGATCGCTGCAGCCGGCAATGCCGGGCCGAAATCCGCGCCGCTCTATCCGGCCGCGGACCCCAATGTCATCGCGGTCACGGCGACGGATGGCCAGAACCAGCCCTACGCCAACGCCAACCGCGGCACCTATATCAGCGTCGCCTCGCCTGGCGTCGACGTGCTGGTCGCGGCACCCAACGGCGCCTACGATTTTACGACCGGTACCTCGGTCGCGACGGCGCATGTCAGCGGTCTTGCGGCGTTGATCCTGCAGCGGCGGCCCGACCTCGATCAGGAGGCGGTGAAGAAGCTTCTCGTCTCGTCGGGCAAGGCGATCGAGGCTCAGGACGCCGAGGGGGCGAGGCTGGTGGACGCCGCCGCCGCCGTACAGGCGGCGAGCGGGACGCAGTAGGGGATCAGGCGTTCTTGGCCTTGAACCAGGCGGCGAACTCGGGCGCGACGAGAGGACGGGACATCAGGTAGCCCTGGCCTTCCTCGCAGCCCCAGTCGTTGAGCATGTCGTAGGCGCTCGTCGTTTCGATGCCCTCCGCGACGATGCGGAAGCCCAGCGAATGACCCATGTCGAGCACCGATTTCACGAGAAGCTGCTGCCGCGGATCGGAGGTCAGCGTACGCACGAATGACTGGTCGATCTTGATGATCTGCACGGGCAGCCGCGAGAGATAGCTGAGGTTGCTGTAGCCCGTGCCGAAATCGTCGATGGCGATATCGATGCCAAGCCGGCGAATCTGCTCGATCTCGCCATTGACGGCGGGTTCGTTCCCGGTGAGGGCGCCCTCGGTGAATTCGAGCTCGAGGCAGCTCGGCTCAACCCCGGCCCTGTCGAGCATGTCGCTGATCGTGCCTGCGAAGCCGCCTTCGCGAAGGTTGTTGGGCGAAACGTTGACCGCCATCGTGAGATCGATGCCCTGCCGCCGCCACGTCTCGACCTGCGCGATCGCCGAGCGGCATACCCATTGCGTCAAGGGGCGCATCAGGGTCGTCGTTTCGACGATCGGGATGAATTCCCCAGGAGAGATGTGCCCCAGCGTCGGGTGATGCCAGCGCAGCAGGGCCTCGGCGCTTTTGCAGCGCCCGTCAGGCATGCTGACGCGCGGCTGGAAGTTCAGCGTCAACTGTCCTTCGCCGGCGATCGCCGCATCGAGATCGCGCAGGATCATGAAGGCGCGGCGATGCGCTTCGTCGGATTGCCGGTCGTATCGAGACCATCCGCTTTCCTTCTGCCGACTGTCCTGCGCGGCTGTCAATGCCGAGCGCAAATACTCCGCCGTCCTGCGGTCGGTCGCCTTGAAATCGCAAAGGCCGACGCCGATGCGCGTTGCGAACGAGATGCCATTGCACGCGAGCGGCGCTGCGAAGGCCCGCACGATCTCGTCGGCGAGCGTCTCGGTCACGCCGGCCTCGGCCGGCAGGGCGATTGCGAGACTGAGCAGGCTCACATGGTAGAGCGCAATGTGCTTCGGAATGATCGCGCGCAGTCTTTGCGCTCCGGCGCGGATGAAGTCCTCGGCGTAGCTATGGCCAAGCGCCCGCAAAATCTCGTTGAACGAGCGTGCATCGGCGAGTGTGACGAGCAGCAGGCATCGATCGTCGTGCGCCGCGCCCGTTCCTGCCGCGAGTGCCATGTCGCCGATCAGCCGGTGCCGGTTGGGCAGCAGCGTCACGTGATCCGTTTCGCCGATGAAGCGGCGCGCTTCGAGATAGCCGCTGGCTATGGCTCCAAGATTGTCCAGCAACGCCTGCTGCGCGGCGTCCAGCGGGGAATGCGAGGTAAGATCACGCAGCGCCAGACGTCCGAGATCCATTCCACGGCTGTCGACGAGGGGATGGTCGTGGGTGAAACGGGCCGAGGGTTGTGTCATCGGGTCGACGACCTTGCCGGTGCCCGCCTGAACGATCCCGACCGGCATGCCGAAAAGCTCGGCGCCGATCCTGCTGATGCTTTCGAGCACATGGCTTTCGGGCGGAAGCCCCTCGGAGGCCAAGGACGACTGCGCCTCGGGCATCGGGTCGGGTTCGGCCATCTTTCGTGCGGAGCTCGAAATCATCATTTCTCTCATGAGGTTGACTGAGCGGAACCATGGCAGGAGCCTGTTAAGGAATTGCCTCACCGACGAGTTGGCCTCGGAGCCGATCGGAGCCGGCATCAGAAAAACGATATTACCGTGAACTTTTCTCTTCGCCGTTGCGACCCATGGTCATGAGGGCGGGATGGCCGCTCCCAGACATTCAGACGGAGAGCCAAGATGACCAGTTCAGTTTCCAAGAAAGTCGCTTCGGTTGCCTTTGCAATCGCCACGATCACCACCGCGATGGCCGGTTCGACCGGCTCGGCCGAAGCTCGCTGGGGCCATCGCGGAGCCCCGGTCGCCGGGCTCGTCGCAGGCGGCCTTGCCCTCGGCATCATCGGCGCCGCCATCGCCAACAGCGAACCGGCTTATGTCGAGGACGCCGACACCATCCGCTACCGCCGCGCTTGCCGGCTCGAGCCGCAATATGATGATTTCGGTGCCTATATCGGCCGCGTGCGGGTCTGCCGCACCATCGGTTACTGACACCTCACATTCACGCCAAAGCCCCGCAGTTTCGCTGCGGGGCTTTGCACGTCCGGGTATGGCAGCGCTTTTGCTAGGCTGTTGCGAAATCCCGATGATGCGCTATCCAGTAATGGCAGCGATGGTGGGATGCGCCATTTGGCACGGAGAGCGACATGCGGAGTTTCATGGGGAGCAGGCGGCAGGGGGAAAAGGCAGGTTTCGGCGTCAATACGGTGTTCATTGCAACTTTGCTTGCGTTCATCACGACGATCGCGGGCGTCGCGAAGGCCGAGGACAAGGTGCGCTTCGGCACCAACTGGCTCGCAGAGCCCGAGCATGGCGGCTATTATCAGGCGCTCGCCGATGGCACCTACAAGAAATACGGCCTCGACGTGACGATCCTTGCGGGCGGCCCGCTCGCCAACAATCGGCTTCTGTTACCGGCTGGCAAGCTCGATTTCTACATGGGCGCCAACATGATCCAGGCGTTCGACGTCGTGGAGCAGGGCATCCCGACGATCGTCGTCGCCGCCATGTTCCAGAAAGAGCCGCAGGTTCTGATGAGCCATCCGGGTCAGGGCCTCGACACCTTCGCGGACTTGAAGAAATCGCCCTTGATTCTCGTGAGCAAGGAGGGCCTTGCCGGGTTCTACCAGTGGATGAAGGCGGATTACGGCTTCAGGGAGGAGCAGACCCGCCCCTACACCTTCAACCCCGGTCCGTTCCTGTCCAACAAGCAGGCGGTGCAGGAAGGCTATGTCTCTTCCGAACCTTTGACGATCGAGAAGGCCGGCGGCTTCAAGCCCAACGTCTTCCTCCTCGCCGACCAGGGCTTCAGCGGCTATTCGACCACGCTCGAGACGCGGATCGAGATGATCCAGAAAAACCCAGATCTCGTGAAGCGCTTCGTCGAGGCCTCGATCATCGGCTGGTACAACTACATCTACGGCGACAACAAGGCCGCCAATGCCCTCATCAAGAAGGACAACCCCGAGATGACGGATGAGTTGATCGCCTATTCCATCGCCAAGATGAAGGAATACGGCATCGTCGATTCCGGCGACAGCCTCAAGCTCGGCATCGGCTCGATGACCGATGCGCGCATGAAGGATTTCTTCGACAAGATGGCGAAATCGAAAGTCGTGAAGGCCGACCTTCCCTATCAGAAGGCCTATACGACCCAGTTCGTGAACAAGGGCGTGGGGCTGGAGCTGCGTCCGAAACCTTGAACCAAGCCGTGCTGAGCGCCGCCCTCGCCGAGGCCATGCCATCCCCGGCGCCGCTGGTCAGCCTCCGCGATGTCTCGAAAAGTTTCGACAACGGCACCGTCGCGCTCGAAGCACTCTCGCTCGATGTCTTCGAGGGCGAGTTCCTGTCGCTGATCGGCCCGTCGGGTTGCGGCAAATCGACGGCGTTGAGACTGCTTGCCGGCCTCAGCCAGGTGAGCGGCGGCAGCATCGACTGGCGCGATCCGGCCCGCGGTGAGCGCGGGCGCGACATCGGCTTCGTCTTCCAGGAGCCGACGCTGATGCCCTGGGCGAGTGTCGAGGCAAATGCCGCGCTGCCGCTGAAGCTGCTCCATCTGCCGGCGGGCGAAATCCGCCTGCGGGTCGAACAGGCGCTCGCCCTCGTAGGGCTTCACAATTTCCGCTCTGCCTATCCGCGCGAACTCTCCGGCGGCATGAAGATGCGCGTCTCGATCGCCCGGGCGCTGGTCACGCGGCCCAAATTGCTGCTGATGGATGAACCTTTCGCCGCGCTCGACGAAATCACGCGGTTTCGCCTCAACGACGATCTCGCGCGTCTCCAGTCCGAGCTTGGCTGCACGGTCGTCTTCGTCACCCACTCCGTTTATGAAAGCGTCTATCTCTCGAGCCGGATCGTCATCATGGCGGCGCGCCCTGGCCGCATCGTCCACGCGATCGACATAATCGCCCCGCTGCCGCGCGAGGAGGCATTCCGCCGCGATCCTCTCTACGGCGCGGTCTGCGCGGAGGCCTCGCGAGCGCTGCACGATGCGATGGGGAGCGCAGACCACCTGTGAGCGCCGACATCAAGAGCTCCACCCAAGCCCGCCCCCCGTTCTTCGAGCGGCATGCGGCGAAGCTCGGCGTCGCGTTGCCCGTCGTCACGCTCGCCGCCACGCTGGGGCTGTGGGAATTCTATATCTACGCAAGCGGCACGCCCGCCTACAAGCTTCCCGCGCCGAGCGACATCGTGAAAGCGACGATCTCCGGCTGGAGCATCCTGTTCTCATCGCTGCTCGTGACGCTGCGCATCGCCTTGCTCGGCCTGTTGAGTGCGGTTATTGGCGGTGTCGTCATCGCGATCCTGTTCACGCGTTCGCGCTGGATCGAGATGTGTTTCTCGCCCTATGCGGTCATCCTGCAGGTGACGCCGCTGATCGCCATCGCGCCGCTGCTCAACATCTATTTCGGGTTCGAGGCGACGATCTACCTCTCCGCCTTCATCGTCGGCTTCTTTCCCGTGCTCTCCAACACGCTGACCGGCCTGCGCTCGACCGATCGCGGCCTCGTCAATCTGTTTGCGCTCTACGGCGCCTCGCCGCTCGAAATCCTGTTCCGGCTGCAATTGCCGAGCGCGCTGCCTTATTTCCTCTCCGGCGTCAGGATTGCAGGCGGCCTGTCGCTGATCGGCGCGATCGCCGCCGAACTCGTCTCCGGCGCGGCGGGTGAGGGGACCGGGCTTGCCTTCCGCATTACCGAATCCGGCTATCGCGGCAATATCCCGCGCATGTTTGCTGCGGTGCTGCTCATCTGCCTCTGCGGCATTCTCATCTACGCCGTGACGAGCCTCGTGAGCTGGCTGTTGTTGCGGCGCTGGCATGAGAGCGCCCTGCGGCAGGACGCCTGAGCAAGACAGGCCAGGGTGCCCTGAAATCGCGCTGGGGCCGTCTTTTTGTGCACTGCATATAATATATGCGCGATTGATGCGCCATGCGCGCGCCGGGCCACCGAGCCGCTCCAGATCTCTCAGGCTAAGTGCAGGCCCGGCAACGGTTTAGCCAAAATCCGCACGGACCTGCCATTTGGCATGATCCTTGTTGCTCCCGCTTTGCGCGCGCTGCGCTTCTGGAGCGGACTGAATGGTTGACGAGAAAAACGCGGGTTCGGATGCTGCCGAAGCAGCGAGCCAAAACGGCGTCTCCCGCCGCACGCTCGTCAGAGGTCTTGGCGCTGCCGCGCTCCTGTCCGCATCGAGGATCGCGATGCCCGGCGGGGCCTTTGCGCAGGGTGCAGGGCCTGAGACCACCAGCATCAAGCTCGGCTATATCGCGCTCACCGATGCGAGCCCCCTCATTATCGCCAAGGAGAAGGGCTATTTCGACAAATACGGACTGACGAATGTCGAGGTTCTGAAGCAAGCCTCCTGGGGCTCGCTGCGCGACAATCTCGTGCTCGGAAGCGCCGGCAAGGGCATTGACGGAGCGCATATCCTTTCGCCGTTTCCCTATCTGCTGAGCGCCGGAAAGGTCACGCAGGGCGGCACGCCGCTCCCGATGTATACGCTTGCCCGTCTCAGCCTGCAGTGCCAGGGCATTTCCGCGTCGCAGGAATACAAGGATCTGGGCGTGGGCCTGAGCTCTGGCGGACTCAAGGCGGCTTTCGCCAAGAAGAAAGCTGAAGGCAAGGACCTCAAGGCCGCGATGACGTTCCCCGGCGGCACGCATGATCTGTGGATCCGCTACTGGCTGGCTTCCGGCGGTATCGATCCGGACAAGGACGTGCAGGTTCTCGTCATTCCTCCGGCGCAGATGGTCGCCAACATGAAGGTCAACAACATGGACGTGTTCTGTGTTGGCGAACCGTGGAACGAGCAGCTCGTCAATCAGGGCATCGGCTTCACGGCCTGCTCGACGGGGGAAATCTGGAAGAACCATCCGGAAAAGGCGCTCGGCATGCGCGCCGACTTCGTGGACAAGAACCCGATCGCCAGCAAGGCGCTGCTGATGGCCGTGATGGAGGCGCAGCAATGGTGCGAGAAGGCCGAGAACAAGGATGAGATGGCCGAAATCGTCGGCCGGCGGCAGTGGTTCTATGTGCCGACGGGCGACATCATCGGCCGCATCAAGGGCGACATCAACTACGGCAATGGCCGCGTCGCCAAGGGCACCGATCTCAAGATGCGCTTCTGGGGCGACGGCGCGTCCTTCCCCTACAAGAGCCACGACGCCTGGTTCCTCACCGAGAACATCCGCTGGGGCAAGTTCGCGCCGGACACCGATATCAACGGCCTCGTCGCCAAGGTGAACCGCGCCGATCTGTGGCGCGACGCGGCGAAGACACTCGGTGTCGCGGCCGCCGACATTCCCGCCACGGATTCGCGCGGCAAGGAGACATTCTTCGACGGCAAGGTTTTCGATCCGGCCGACCCTATGAGCTACCTGAAGACGCTCGAGATCAAGCGTGCTGCGTAAAGCGACCCTCTAGACGGACACACTGCCATGTCGATGCCAGCCGCCAGTTTCGAACCGCAAAGCACGAGCGCGCCCGAAAACGCCGCGCAGCCCGCTGCGGCTCTGCCGTTGCCGGTCGCGGATGCGCCCGCGCCGTCAAAGCTCGCGGAGCGCGTTCGATCGGTCGCTGCGACCGTGCTGCCGCCGACCATCACGCTCGTTGCAATCCTGATGCTCTGGCAGCTTGCCTATGGCGGCCCGACATCGGGCGTACCGTCGCCGTTGCGGGTCTGGAGCGAGGCGAGCGAGTTCATCCTCAAACCTTTCTTCTGGAACGGCGATCAGGATTTCGGCCTTGGCTGGGCCGCTCTCACCTCCTTGAAGCGCGTCGCGGTCGGCTATTCGATGGCCGCAGTGCTCGGCATTCTCGTCGGTTCCATCGTTGGCCAGTCGGTCTGGGCCTCGCGCGGGCTCGATCCCATCTTCCAGGTGCTGCGAACCGTGCCGCCGCTTGCCTGGCTGCCGCTCTCGCTGGCTGCGCTGCGCGATTCCGACACGAGCGCGATCTTCGTGATCTTCATCACCTCGATCTGGCCCATCCTGATCAATACCGCCGTTGGCGTGCGCAACATCCCGCAGGATTACCGCAACGTGGCGCAGGTGCTGCGGCTCAACTCGTTCGAGTTCTTCTGGAAGATCACCATGCCGGCGGCAGCGCCCTATATCTTCACGGGCCTGCGCATCGGCATCGGACTCTCCTGGCTGTCGATCGTCGCGGCGGAGATCGTCGCCGGCGGCAGCGGTATCGGCATCTTCATGTGGAATGCCTATAATTCCTCGCACCTCTCCGAGATCGTCGTCGCCATCGCCTATATCGGCCTGATCGGCTTCGCGCTCGACAGGATGATCGGGTTCGTGGGCGACATCGTCTCGCGCGGCGCAGCGGCGAACTAGGAGGATCGCATGGAAAACGTGACCAAACTGCCGGTCCAGCCAATCGCGCCGTCAGCAGCACCCGAGGTCAAATCATCCGAGGCCTATCTTCGGATGGACCACATCTCGAAATCCTTCACGCGCGCCGGCAAGACGAGCCAGGTCCTTAAGGATGTCAATCTCACCATCAACAAGGGCGAGTTCGTCGCGATCATCGGCCATTCGGGCTGCGGAAAGTCGACGCTGCTCAATCTGATCGCGGGCCTCACCCAGGTGACGACCGGCGCGGTGCTGCTCGAAAACCGCGAGGTGAATGCACCCGGCCCCGAGCGCGCCGTCGTGTTCCAGAACCACAGCCTGCTGCCCTGGCTCACCGTCTACGACAATGTCTCGCTCGCGGTGAACAAGGTGTTCTCGGCCAAGAAGTCGCGCGCCGAGCGGCATGACTGGGTGATGCACAATCTCGATCTCGTGCAGATGACGCACGCCAAGGACAAGCGGCCGTCGGAGGTTTCCGGCGGCATGAAGCAGCGCGTCGGCATCGCCCGCGCTTTGTCGATGGAGCCAAAAATCCTCCTGCTCGACGAACCCTTCGGTGCGCTCGATGCTCTCACCCGCGCGCATCTCCAGGACAGCATGATGGAAATCCATCAGCGTCTCGGCAACACGATGCTGATGATCACGCACGATGTCGACGAGGCGGTTCTGCTCTCCGACCGCATCGTGATGATGACCAACGGACCATCGGCCATGATCGGTGAAGTGCTCGACGTGCCGCTCGGCCGGCCGCGCAAGCGCATCGAGATGGCGTCCAACCCCATCTACCTAAAGTGCCGCGAGAGCGTGCTCAAATTCCTCTACGAGCGTCACGGGTTCGTCGAGGCCGCCTGAGCGCAGGCGGAAAAGGACAAGGTTTGAAGCAAAGTGGGCGAACCCCTTGTCATCATCGGCAAAGGAACATACGGCAAAGTCTACGAGACCATACACAAGCTCACGAATAAAAAAGTCGCCATTAAGTGTTTCGA
>JAIELD010000024.1 GCA_019753285.1 Beijerinckiaceae bacterium
CACTGCGTCGCCTCGCTGGCGAGGAGCGCCTCAATCGTCGCCTTTTCAGCCGACAGCCCGTCGAACTCCGTCTTGAGCTGCATCTCCTCCAGCTTGCGCAGCGAGCGCAGGCGCGTATCGAGAATGGCATTGGCCTGAAGTTCGGTGAGCGTGAAGACGCGCATCAGTTCTGCCTTGGCATCGTCCTCTTCGCGGATGATGCGGATGACCTCGTCGAGGTTGAGGTAGACGATCAGCAGTCCGGCGAGAATTTCGAGCCGGTGATCGATCTTGCCGAGGCGAAAACGCGAGCGACGGATCAGCACGTCGCGGCGATGATCGACCCAGGCGCGCAACGCCTCCGCCAGCCCGACGACCTTTGGCGTGACGCCATCGATCAACACGTTGAGGTTCATCGGAATGCGCGTTTCAAGCTCGGTCAGCTTGAACAGAGACTCCATCATCAGCGCGGGATCCACCACGCGGCTTCGCGGCTCGATGACGACGCGGACATCCTCGGCGCTTTCGTCGCGAATATCGGCGACAAGCGGCAGTTTGCGCTCGGCAAGCAGATCGGCGATCTTTTCGATCAAAGCCGATTTGCGCACGAGGTACGGAATTTCCGTGACGACCACGGTCCAGCCGCCGCGGCCCGCCTCTTCCTTTTCCCATTTGGCCCGCAGGCGGAAGCCGCCGCGGCCCGTGCGGTAGGTTTCGGCGATCGAGGCGGCGCCTTCGATGATGGTGCCACCAGTGGGGAAATCGGGGCCCGGCACGAATTGCAGCAAATCATCGGTTGTCGCGCGCACATGGCTTATAAGGTGCAGAGCCGCGTCGCAAAGCTCGGCTGCGTTGTGCGGCGGGATCGACGTCGCCATACCGACAGCGATGCCGGTGGTTCCGTTGGCGAGCAGATTTGGAAAGGCCGCCGGCAGCACGACCGGCTCTTCCTTCTCGCCATTATAACTCGGCCGAAAATCGACCGCATCCTCGTCGATGCCGCGCAGCAGCAGGCCGGCGACCTCGGTCATCCGCGCTTCGGTGTAGCGATAGGCGGCCGCGCCGTCGCCGTCGATATTGCCGAAATTGCCCTGCCCGTCGACGAGCGTATAGCGCTGCGCGAAATCCTGCGCGAGCCGGACCATGGTGTCGTAGATCGCCTGGTCGCCATGCGGGTGGAAATCACCCATCACGTCACCGACGATCTTGGCGCATTTGCGGAAGCCGCCGGCTGGATCGAGCCGCAGCAGGTTCATGCCGTAGAGGATACGGCGCTGGACCGGCTTCAGCCCGTCGCGCGCATCCGGCAGAGCCCTGTGCATGATCGTGGAGAGCGCGTAGGCAAGGTAGCGCTCCTCCAGCGCATCGCGCAGATTGACGCTTTTGATGCCGTCATCATCGGGCGGCGGGGCGACCGGATCATCCATTCTTCGTGGTTAGCTTTCGTCCGGAATGAGGGCAAGACAATCCAACGCCAAACCGACGCGAAACCAAAGCTATGCAGAGGTTTCAGCGCCAAACCGGCGCTTCGCCCCAAGATGACATCAAACCATGGCGAGCACGCTCGCCAGAAACGCGGCCCGCGCCTCCGGCAGCTTCATCTGCCTCGGCTCCAGCACGTGCCGCTCGAAGAAATAGCCGCTCATGGCGAAGCCGGCGCTGAGATCTGCAGGCGTTGGATCATCGAGCACCGAACGGCCATTGAGAAAGCCGGGCAGCGGCAGCAACCGGTCCTTATAGGGCTCGCCGGCGGCCCGGCTTACGGCGCGGCCGGACTTCGGCGAGACATAGACCAGCTCCTGCGTCGCGCCCGTCGCTGCGCAGGCGCTCAGATCGATGCCGAAGCCGAGTTCGGCGAGCATCGCCACCTCGAACCTGACGAGAAGGGCGGCGGCAATCTGAGGTTCGCCGAGATGCTCGATCAGGATTTCCAGTGTCTCGAACATCGATTGATGCGGATCGCGCTCCGGCAGCAGGCGCAGATGCGCAGCGGCAACGCTGAGCGCATAGAGCGCCGGGCCGCTGGCGATGAGCTCGGCGGAGCGCAGCTTCAGCCCCTCCAGCGCGAATTGACCGAGATGCTCCTCGATCCGGGCGCGCCAGACGATGTCGACCGAATTGCCCGGCTGCACGATCGCCGCGAGCCGCTTGCCGCGCCCGCCGCGCACGATGCCGAGATGCCTGCCATGCTCGCGCGTCATCACCTCGGCGATCAGGCTTGTCTCGCCATGTCGCTTGAGGCTGAGGATGATGCCTTCGTCACGCCACTCCATGAGTTGCGCCTATCGCACGCCGTCAGGACGCCTGACGAGCACGGATCAATAGTCCACGACGGAGAGATCGGTGAGCGAAAAGTCGCGTCCCTTGAACAGAATGGGGAGACCATGGGCCCTCGCGCAGGCATAGGAAAGGCAATCCGCGAGATTGAGCTGCGCTGGATGGCCGCGACCCTTGCCGTAACGCGCGAAAGCATCGACAGCGAGGCGACCGAGATCATCGTTGATTTCGCACATCAAGGTTCTTGTGTCGCTTAGAAAGCGATCAAAGCCGCGCTCGGCTTCTGATGGCGATACGTCAAGACGCGTCGTCAGCACCATGCAGGTCTCCAACCGGACATGCGGAGACGTCAGACAGTTTGCCACTCTCTCGATAGCCCTACTGATCCTGCCCGCTTCAGGCTCTTTCAGAAGCACAGCTATGATCGCCGAGGTATCTATGAAGATCACCGTGTCCACATGTCGTCAATTTCAGCTCTCGTGACGTCCCGTGGGTTCGGGCCTGCCTGTGCTTTCAGGTCATCGGCAATCCTGGCAAGCCGCTCAGGCAGCGGAATGGCCGCACGAACGCGCTCGAGCTCATGCTCCAAGGCCGTGACAACAGCCTCGGTGATGGTGCTCTTGCGTTCCGCCGCCAGTTTTCTCGCGAGTTCATGCGCGCGCGGGTCGCGTATGTTCAGCATTGACCTCTCCTGCCTTTACAATCAGCATAGTAATGTAAAGGCGTGAAGTCAAAGAACCGTCAGGCCTTGGGATAATCCAATCCCATTTCCCGATACCGCGCCGGGTCGTTCTCCCAATTTTCGCGCACCTTCACGAACAGGAAGAGATGCACTTTCTGCTCGGCGGCCTCGGCGATCTCCTTCCGCGCGGCGGAGCCGATTGACTTGATGGTCTTTCCGCCCTCGCCGAGCACGATCTTGCGCTGGCTCTCGCGCTCGACATAGATCGTCTGCTCGATGCGGACCGAGCCATCCTTCTTTTCCGTCCACTGGTCCGTCTCGACCGTCGAGCGATACGGCAATTCGTCGTGCAGCCGCTCATAAATCTTCTCACGGGTGATCTCGGAGGCAAGGAAACGTAACGGTGCGTCGGAAATCTGGTCCT
This sequence comes from Beijerinckiaceae bacterium, assembly GCA_019753285.1. Lineage (GTDB taxonomy): Bacteria > Pseudomonadota > Alphaproteobacteria > Rhizobiales > Beijerinckiaceae > JAIELD01. Next base: position 3,363 of record JAIELD010000024.1, read on the forward strand.
CCGGGTAGAGCCATGGCCCGTAGGGCAGCTTTTCCGCGAGCCATTTCGAGATGTCATCGACGCGGTCGCCGTTGAGGGCCGAGACCATGAAGGTCGCCTCGAAGTCGCCCTTGCCGTTGAGCGCTTCCGAAATCGCGAGCAATTCATCGCGCGGCACGGTATCGATCTTGTTGAGAACGAGGAATTTCCGCTGCCTGATTGCGGCCAGCTTTTCGAGCAAAGCCACATTATCCTCATGCTCCGCGCGGCGCACATCGATCAGCACGCCCACGATATCGGCGTCGCCGGCCCCGCCCCAGGCCTTGTCGACCATGGCGCGCTCGAGCCGACGCTTCGGCGCGAAGATGCCCGGCGTGTCGACGAAGATAATTTGCGCCGACCCGGCGATGGCGATGCCGCGCACCTGCGTGCGTGTCGTCTGCACCTTGCGGCTGACGATCGAGACTTTCGAGCCGACCAGCGCATTGATCAGCGTGGACTTGCCGGCATTCGGCACGCCGATGAGCGCAACGAAGCCGCAGCGGGTGGTGACTGGCTGGTCGGTAATCTCAATATCTGTCATCGGTCGTCTATAGGCGGCATCGGCAGGAAAATCACGCATCATTGCACAGAGTCCGCGACGACCATGCCGCGTTCATGCGGCGCCTCACTCCTCGGTCCACACCGCCTCGCGCTTCAGGAACGCGACCGCCGCCGCCTGTTCGGCAAGGCGCTTCGAGCGGCCCGAGCCGGAGGCCGGCTCCAGCCCCTGCACCTCCGCCGCGATTGCGAAATCCGGCGCATGATCGGGGCCGCTCCGGCCGATCTCGCGATAGATCGGCGTTGGCAGTCCGCGCGCCTGCGCCCATTCCTGGAGCACCGTCTTCGCGTCGCGCAGCGGCCGGTGCGGCTTCAGCATGCGTTCGCGCCATGCGCGTTCGACGCAGGCGCCGGCAGCGGCAAAACCGGCGTCGAGAAACACCGCACCGATGATCGCCTCGCAGATGTCGGCGAGGATGGCGTCCTTCTTCCGGCCGCCCGACTGCGCCTCGCCGGAGCCAAGCCGCAGGAACTTGCCGAGATTCCAGTCCGCTGCGACCTCGGCACAGCTTTCCCTGCGGACGAGTTCGGCAAGGCGGCGCGAGAGTTCGCCCTCCTCCGCCTCCGGGAAGGTGCGAAACAACATGGATGATACGGCGAGCCCCAGAACCCTGTCGCCGAGAAATTCGAGGCGCTGATAGCTGTGAAGGCGGACATGGTCGCCCTTGGCGGCGCTGACATGGGTGAGGGCGAGTTCGAGAAGCGCCCTGTCGGCGAACGTAACGCCGAGCGTGCGCTCCAACTCGCCGAGATCGAGATCGCGGATCCGCACGACGCGTGCCATCATCGCCCTAGCGGATACCAGCCAGCGAGGCGCAGGACAGATGCGGGGCCGGGAAGGAAGAGCATTGCGTTACGATATGTCCCACCATGACGGCGCAACCGATGCGAGGCGCTCGCCGCCTCTGGTCGATGCACGCCAAACTCAATGCACGCCAAACTCAATGCACGCTAAGCAAGACTCGTTCCCACCGCACCTTCGATGAGAGCAAGGATCCGAGCCCCGTTTGCGGGCGACCGGTGTCGTCCGTCACGAGTTCGGTAGAGAAATAAACGCGTTCCGCCTTGCCGATGAAGTTCTCGAACGGCACGAAGCCGACGCGGCTCGGCACGCGGCTGTCCTGCGAATCCTCGCGATTATCGCCCATCATGAAGTAATGGCCCGGCGGCACGACATATTCGCTGGTGTTACTGAGGTAGGCGCGCCCATCCTCGACCTCGATGGTCGTGTAGGTCACCCCGTTGGGCAGGGTCTCGCGATAAAGCGGCACCTTGCGCAGCACATGGTTCGGCTTGTCCGTCTCATAGCTGCCAATCAGTTCCTTCTTCACCGGCTTGTCGTTGATGAACAACACGGCGTCCGTCATGCGGATCCGCTCGCCCGGCAGGCCGATCACCCGCTTGATGTAGTCCTTTCCGCCATCGCGGTCGTTACGAAACACGGCAATGTCGCCACGCTTGGGCTCGGACGCAAAGATGCGGCCGGAAAAGTCGATCGCATCGAAGGGAAAGGAGTATTTCGAATAGCCGTACGCGTATTTCGATACGAACACGTAATCGCCCGGCAGCAGCGACGGAATGAGCGATCCTGACGGGATGTTGAAAGACTGGAACGCAAAGGTCCGCACCGCCATCGCGATGACGAGCGCCTGCACCAGCACGATGACGATCTCGAGCAGGAAGCCCCTGCTTTTCCGTCTGCGGGCACGCGCGCCAAACATCGGTCTGCCTTCCGTTTCCGGCGGCAGCGCGCTTGCGACGGCTTGCCCCTCGCCGCGACGCTTCTGGAGGTTATCCGACGTCGGCATGGCGATCAGCGCACGAGCTTGAAGGTGCGATCCCAGCGTACATTATTCGCAAGAATGCCGCGGATGAGGCCCTGGAAGCTTGGGCTTTCCCCTTCGCCCGTATCAAGCGAGAAGAACAGGATCTCGGCGCGGCCGATGAAGTTCTCGAGCGGCACGTAACCCACCATCTCCGGTACGCGGCTGTCGCTCGAATTGTCGCGGTTGTCGCCCATCATGAAGAAATGGCCCGGCGGCACGTCGAAGACCTGCGTGTCGTCGAGGCTGCCATGGTCGCCGTCGATCTTGAGGATCGTGTAGGAGACCCCGTTGGGCAACGTCTCCTTGTAGCGCGGCGCGACCACGCGGCGATTGAGCGATATCTCGGTCGGCGCCTCCGGCAGCTTCTCGCGCGGCACCGGCGTGCCGTTGATGTGGAGGATGCCCTTGATCATCTGGATGCGATCACCAGGCAGGCCGATCACGCGCTTGATGTAGTCCTTGCCGCCGTCCTTGTCGTTGTGGAAGACCGCGATGTCCCCGCGTTTGGGCTCGGAGCCGAAAATGCGGCCGGAGAAGTTGACGAGATCGAACGGGAACGAGTGCTTGGAATAGCCATAGGCGTATTTCGACACGAACATCCGGTCGCCGATCAGCAAGGTCGGAATCAGCGAGCCGGACGGCACGAAAAACGGCTGAAACAGAAAGGTGCGCAGCACCACCGCGATCAGAAGCGCCTGTATGACGACCTTTGCGGTTTCCCACAGCCCGTCTTCGCGTTTGGCTTTATCGGTCATGGATGGAGGCGTTCCCTGGCAGGCGGATCGGGAGACCCGCCATTGGTGATCGAGCCGTCACGGACAGCAAGTTCGATGATCGCGCAAAGCTATAAAGCGCGGCGCGAGCAACTGCAATGACGGCTCGGGCTGAGAAGCGGCACGATCAATCCTCGCTTGTCTCATTCTGGCTGACCGCAGGCGCGGGAAGAGCCTCAATGACCACGAAGGCCTGTGCGTAGGGATGATCATCGGTGATCGTCAGATGGATGACCGAAGCGAAGCCCTTCGGCACGATGGAGGCCAGCCTTTGCGCTGCACCGCCGGTGAGTTCCAATGTGGGCTTGCCGGACCGCAGATTGACGACGCCCATCTCGCGCCAGGCGACGCCCATGCGAAGGCCCGTTCCGAGGGCCTTGGCGCAAGCCTCCTTCGCGGCGAAGCGCTTGGCGTAGGAGGCCGCTCTCTCCTTGCGATTCTCCGAGCGGCTGCGCTCGATCGGCGTGAAGACGCGGTTGGTGAAGCGCTCGCCGAACCGATCGAGCGAATGCTCGATGCGGCGAATGTCGCAGAGATCAGCGCCGATGCCGACGATCACGTCGCCCGTCCCCTGTCCATAACCATGCGCATCTCGCCGATCGCGGCCGAGAGCCCGACGAAGATCGCCTCGCCGATGAGAAAATGCCCGATGTTGAATTCGGAGAACACCTTGATCGAGGCAAGCCGCTCGGCGGTCGCATAATCGAGCCCGTGGCCGGCATGGACCTCGAGCCCGATGGCCACCGCGTAATCCGCCGCTCCTGCAAGGCGCTGGAACTCGCGCTCCGCGTCATCGAATCGCCCGTCGGAGACGGCATGGCACCAGGTGCCCGTGTGAAGCTCGACCACGGGCGCGCCAAGCGCCTTGCAGGCATCCATGGTCCGCGTATCGGGTTCAACGAACAGCGAAACCCTGATGCCGGCGTCCTGCAGCCGGGCGATGCTCGGTGCGAGGTGGTTGTGACCGCCGATCACGTCGAGGCCACCCTCGGTCGTGCGCTCTTCGCGCTTTTCAGGCACGAGGCACGCGGCGTGCGGGCGGGTGGCAAGAGCGATCGCCAGCATTTCATCGGTCGCCGCCATCTCGAAATTGAGCGGCGTCGAGATCTCGGCTTTCAGCCGCGCAATGTCGTTGTCGGTGATGTGCCGGCGGTCTTCGCGCAGATGCGCCGTGATGCTGTCCGCGCCGGCCTCGATTGACTGGAGCGCCGCGCGCACGGGATCAGGCACCGCGCCGCCTCGGGCGTTACGCACAGTCGCCACATGGTCGATGTTGACGCCGAGGCGGAGTTTGCGGCCGTTCGCTGCGGTGTCAGCCATGTCGGCACCCTTCTGGCTTCGCGCGTCGTGGCGCGTCAATCAACTGCTGATGGCGCGGCTGCCAGGCTTGGTGGCCGGCAGCTTCGCCAGCTCCGGCGGAAGCTCATCCGGTCGATAGGCCGGAATGTCGAGCTTGCAGAGCGAGACGAGCGGCAGGCCGAGATCGACCGTGCCGTTCGAGCGGTCTATCAGGCAGGCCGCGCCCAAAATATGACCGGGTTCTGACTGGATCGAGGCGAGGCACTCGCGCAGCGAGAGGCCTGTGGTGACGATATCCTCGACCAGAACGACCCGCGCGCCTGCTGGAATGGCGAAGCCGCGCCGCAAGCGGAACTCGCCATTCTCCCGCTCCACAAAAATTGCCTTGGAGCCCAGAGCCCGGGCGGTCTCGTAACCCGGCACGATACCGCCGACCGCAGGAGAAACGACGTAGTCGACAGGTCCGAATGCTTGCGTGATCGTGTCGGCCAACGCCTTGCAGAGCCGTGCGGTGCGCACGGGATCCTGGAAGATGAACATCTTCTGCAGAAAGATGGGCGAGCGGAGGCCGGAAGAAAGAATGAAGTGCCCTTCGAGAAGCGCGCCCGCATCCCGGAACTCGGCCAGAACGTCATCATTGGTCATGCCTGTTCGATTGGCAGAGATGGAGCCGGATTTCAAGGGCCGCGACCGGCAGGATTGCCGCGCGGCAAGCCGACCTGTAAAATGAACCGAAATGCGAAACCGGAGGCAGGCTCGTGCTGTTCATGGTCATCGAACGCTTCAAGGACAACGACATGGTGCCGGTCTACCAGAAGGTCCGCGACCATGGACGGATGCTGCCCGAAGGCCTGACCTATATCGACAGCTGGGTCGAGCCGGGCTTTCGCTGCTGTTTTCAGCTGATGGAGTGCGACCACCTCACCAAGCTTCAGGAATGGGTGCTGAACTGGCGCGGAGCGGGCGTGACGTTCGAGATCGTGCCGGTCGTGCCGAGCAAGGATACGCGGGCGGTGGTGGAGCCGCATCTGGGTGACGTCGGCACCAGATAGGCCCTAACCGTGCTCGCCGGCCTGACCCGGCCATCCATGTCTTCGTTCCCGTGAAGGGAAGGGTTAGTGGCTTCGCCCGGCCCTCGCTGGCGCTTGGAACAGGCCGGAGGTTTCGCCCGGCCCGACGATGATACATGATCGGGCATTCGTCGCTTCGATTGATCTAACGGATCAATCGATCGCGCGAAGCGCGACCGCTCCGTAACCCGGCCCTCGCTTTCGCTCGGATCAGGCCGGAGGCTTCGCCCGGCCCAACGATGATACATCGTCGGGCATTCGGCGTTCGAAAAGCGCCACTGGCGCTTTTCGTCGGTCGCGGGACGCGACCGACCACGCCTCATCCATTCACACGCTCGACATGGTTGACGAGCCGCTTCGACTTCAGCTCGCTGATGATGACGGTGAGCTGCTTCAGGTTCCACACCTCGACGTCGAAGATGATCTCGCGATAATCGGGGCTCGTCTTTGTCACGCTCATGCCGTCAATATTGGCGTCCGCATCGCCGAACACCTTTGCGATCTCGGCAAAAGCGCCAGGCTCGTTGCTCACCGAGACGAGAATCTGGGCCGGGAAGCGGCTCTTGCTTTCCTCGTCGATGTCCCAGCGCACATCGACCCAGCGTTCCGGCTCTTCCTCGAAATCCTTCAGCGCCGGCGCCTGGATCGGATAGATCGTGATGCCCTCACCCGGCGTGACAATGCCAACGATGCGATCGCCTGGCACCGCGCCGCCATTGGGCGCGAACTTCACCGGCAGATCG
>JAIELD010000076.1 GCA_019753285.1 Beijerinckiaceae bacterium
CGCCGTATCGGGATTCCACCCCGCCGTATCCGACCGAGAGATCCTGAAGCTGGCATTCCCCGCCCTGATCGCAGATCGGGCAGTCGAGCGGATGGTTGATGAGCAGGAACTCCATCACGCCTTCGCGCGCTTTCTTGACCATCGGCGAGGTGGTGAGCACCACGGGGGCTTCGCCGTTTGGGCCGGGGCGCAGATCGCGCACCGCCATGGCGCAGGACGCCGTCGGCTTTGGCGGGCCGCCCTTTACTTCGACCAGGCACATGCGGCAGTTGCCGGCGACCGACAGCCGCTCATGGAAGCAGAAGCGCGGAATCTCGATGCCCGCCTCCTCCGCCGCCTGCAGCAGCGTGTAGTGCGGGGGGACATCCACCTCTATGCCGTCGATGCTGACCTTGCTCATTCTTCAATCCAAATCGTCTTCAAAACCACCATTCGGCTGCCATAGATCGGCAGGCGACATGCCTCAGGCATCGATCAGACCAAGCCGCTTCTCTATTTTTTCAAGCCTGTTCTCAATACGATCGACGCGCCTGTTTACACCGGCAAGACCCTCTTCCACGCTCGTCAGCCGGATTTTCATGTCATGAATATCCTCGGCCATCCGTTCCGTGCGCAAATCGAGTTTTCGCAAAATGGCCAACATCAGATTGTCCGGTTCCTCGACCATCAACGTGTCGCCACCGCGGTTTCGACTTCGGTCTTGAGTTCGTTCAGCGAGCGGCGGGCATCCTCTACCACGTCCGGCGTCTGCAGCACGCGGCACTCGTTCTCGCCATCGACCACGAAGCGCTGCTCGCTGACGAGCGTGCCGCCCCCCTGCTCGACCGTGCCGAGCAGAACCCTGATCTTGCGACCTTCGCGATGCGCGCCGCAGGAGCTTTCAAGCGCGGCGGGCGATGCCGTGAGCACACGCTCCAGCGTGATGCCGGCAGGTTCGATCGAGGCGACCGTGGTGCCGCGCGACTTTGCCCGGCTGACGATCGTCTGCCGCACCTTCACCGGCGGCGCGTTGATGAGAACGGTCGGGACCGCGATCTGCGGCGTCGGCGCGACAGGCGGCGCGCTCGAAACCGGGACGACGCGCGATCCGCCACAGGCAGCAAGACCAAGGCTGGTCAGCACGCCGATGGTCGCGAGGGAGAAGGTTCTGTTCAAGTCGGTCACTCCGCAGCAATCCGCACCGGCTCGCTATGCGGGTTTGCCGCATATTGATCGATACGCTGTTCAATTTCATGACGGAAATGCGCGATCAGACCCTGAATGGGCCAGGCCGCGGCATCGCCGAGGGCGCAGATGGTATGACCTTCGACCTGCTTCGTCACGTCGAGCAGCATGTCGATCTCGCGTTTCTGGGCGCGGCCGTCGGCCATGCGGTCCAACACCCGCCACATCCAGCCGGTTCCCTCGCGGCAGGGCGTGCACTGCCCGCAGCTCTCGTGCTTGTAGAAATAGCTGATGCGCGCGATCGCACGGACAATGTCGGTCGACTTGTCCATCACGATCACCGCCGCCGTACCGAGGCCGGACCGCAGCTTCGAAAGGCTGTCGAAATCCATCGGCGTGTCGATGATCTGGTCCGCCGGAACCATGCGCACGGACGAGCCGCCGGGGATGACCGCCTTCAGATTGTCCCAGCCGCCGCGAATGCCGCCGCAATGCGTTTCGATGAGCTCGCGGAACGTGAGGCCCATCGCTTCTTCGACATTGCATGGCTTGTTGACGTGGCCCGATACGCAAAAGAGCTTGGTGCCGACGTTGTTCGGCCTGCCGATGCCGGCGAACCAGCCGGCGCCGCGGCGCAGGATGGTGGGCGCAACGGCGATCGACTCGACATTGTTGACCGTCGTCGGGCAGCCATAGAGGCCCATATTCGCCGGGAAGGGCGGCTTCATGCGCGGCATGCCCTTCTTGCCTTCGAGGCTTTCGAGCAGCGCCGTCTCCTCGCCGCAGATGTATGCGCCTGCGCCATGATGGACATAGATTTCAAAAGGATAGTCGTGGATGTTCGACTGGCCGACGAGCCTTGCCTCATAGGCCTCCTCGACCGCCTTCTGCAGCGCCTCGCGCTCGGCGATGTATTCGCCGCGAATGTAGATGTAGCAGGCTCCCGCCCCCATCGCGAAGGATGCGACGAGGCAGCCTTCGATGAGGAGATGCGGGTCATGCCGCATGATCTCGCGATCCTTGCAGGTGCCGGGCTCGGACTCGTCCGCATTGACGACGAGGTAGGCCGGGCGGCCGTCCGATTTCTTCGGCATGAACGACCATTTGAGGCCAGTGGGGAAACCCGCCCCGCCCCGCCCGCGCAGGCCGGACGCCTTCATCTCGTCGATGATCCAGTCCCGCCCCTGCTGCAGCAGGAACTTGGTGCCATCCCACGCGCCGCGCATCATCGCGGCCTTCAGGCCGGGCGATTGAAGGCCGTAGAGATTGGTGAAGATGCGGTCTTTGTCGGAAAGCATGGATGTACCTTAGCTCAAACAATTTTCATCAGCACAAAGACGCTGGAGTTGGATATTCTCGCATGCACGTCCACAGCCAGTTCATAAGCCATCTGCCGGGTGACTTCTGCCATGGCGTTCGTCTCAAGCCTTGCTGGAGGGTACGCTACCCTGGTCGACACGTTTCGAAAACGCCGTATCGCTTCCGGAAGCAAGCGTCTTTGCCTGCCCGACCCAATCCTCGCGGTCGATTCGCCCCGGAAACGCGAGATACGTTCCGACCCAGCGGATCTCCTCGAGGCTCCAGCCGGCGATCTGGTCGAAATGGAAGACGCCGAGCAGGTTGAGCTTGCCCTCGTTGACCTTGCCGATGCCGCCGATGCGCTTCAGATCGTCGGCCTTGCCTGCGCGCGGCGCAGCGAGCCCGGCGGGCTTTGAGCCGACAGCATCGGCCTTCTCCGTCGCAGATGCGGTCTTCGGCAAACTCGCGAGCTTGGCCGCTATGATCCGCTCCTCGGCTTTCGCGGCCTCCTCCTTGGCTGGATCGGCTGCCGGCGCCACTGCCTCGTCTTTTGAAGCAGACGGTGCTGGCTGTCCGGCATTGGCTGCGGCCTGCCCCGCAGTGCCTGTCGCCGCGGGCGTATCCTGCGTCGCGCCGCTCTTGCCGTCGGATGGTACTGGGCGGGCCGGAGCCGCGTCCTTCGCCTGCTCGGCGGGCTTTGCTGGCTCGGAGGCCTTCGCGTCTTCCGCAGCCTTTGCTGCAGCGACCGCTGCTGCCTTGGCCTCATCCGCCTTGCGCTTGCGCTCCTCGAACGTTGCCTTCCATGAATCGATGACAGAGCCATCGAAGAGCTTGGGGTCGATCAGTGTCTTGACGTCGCCTTCAGGCTCGGAGGCGTTCCGGCCATTCTGCGGACCGACCTTGACAGGCTTGCCGGCAGCGAGGTCGTCGAGCAGCGCGTTGAAATTCTCCGGCGTCAGATCTTCGTAATAATCATTGTTGATCTGCACCATCGGTGCATTGCAGCACGCGCCGAGGCATTCGACCTCGAGCCAGGAGAAATTGCCGTCAGCCGAGACGTGCCGCTGCTCGCCGATACGGCTCTCGCAGACGCTGATGATGTCCCCCGCGCCACGCAGGCGGCACGGCGTCGTGCCGCACAGCTGGATAAAGTATTTGCCGACCGGTTCCAGGTTGAACATGGTGTAGAAGGTCGCAACCTCCAGCACGCGCATATAGGGCATGTTGAGCATGTCTGCGACGTGCTCGATCGCGGCTTTCGGCAGCCAATACTGGTTCTGCTCCTGCGCCTTCCACAACAGCGGAATGACGGCGGAGGCCTGGCGGCCAGCCGGATATTTGGCGATCTGCTCATTCACCCAGCCAATGCTCTCGGCCGTGAATGCGAAGGTGGTGGGCTGGACGCTTTCGGCGGCGAGACGACGGACTGACATTTACGAGCGCGTTCCTGTTAAAATCTTCAATCGCTTAGGAAAATTTTTCACTTTTGACCAAACTGGGCTCATCGTAAGTCCTCCAACAAACATTCCGACAAACGCACCTAATATGCCCCACGCAAAACCAATCATGCCACGTGCGAACTGTGGACCGGCTGCTTCATCAACATCAAGCGGATCGGTTATGTGAACGAATAAGAAGTACAATACAGCCATAATAAGAAACCCGAGCACGACGGACGTCACCAAATAGACTACCGCCAGAAGCCACAAGGAAATCGCGCGAACTATCAGCACTTATCGCTCTCTGATGTTACGTTTCACCGATCCACCTCGCCAAACACGATGTCGAGCGAGCCCAGAATGGCGCTGACATCCGCCAGCATGTGGCCGCGGCAGAGAAAATCCATCGCCTGCAGATGCGCGAAGCCCGGTGCCCTCACCTTGCAGCGATAGGGCTTGTTCGTGCCATCGGCGACGAGATAGACGCCAAATTCGCCCTTGGGTGCCTCGACCGCGGCATAGACCTCACCGGCGGAGACCTTGTAGCCCTCTGTGTAGAGCTTGAAGTGGTGGATGATGCTCTCCATCGAGCGCTTCATCTCGCCGCGCTTCGGCGGCACGATCTTGTTGTCGGTGGCTGAGACCGGCCCCGCGCCCTTCTCCGAGCGCAGCATCTCGCAGCACTGCTTCATGATGCGGACGGACTGGCGCATCTCCTCCATGCGGACGAGGTAGCGATCGTAGCAATCGCCGTTCTTGCCGACGGGGATGTCGAATTCCAGCTCGTCATAGCATTCATAGGGCTGAGCCTTGCGCAAATCCCAGGCCGCGCCCGAGCCGCGCACCATCACGCCTGAGAAGCCCCATTTCCAGGCATCCTCAAGCTTGACGACAGCGATGTCGACGTTGCGCTGCTTGAAGATGCGGTTCGGCGTCAGAAGATTGTTGAGATCCTCCAGCACCTTGGGGAAGCTGTGGCAGAACGTGTAAATGTCGTCGACCAGAGCATTGGGCAGGTCCTGATGCACACCGCCCGGCCGGAAATAGGCCGCATGCATGCGCGAGCCCGAGGCGCGCTCGTAGAAGATCATCAGCTTCTCGCGCTCCTCGAAGCCCCAGAGCGGCGGGGTGAGCGCGCCGACGTCGAGCGCCTGCGTCGTGACGTTGAGGAGATGCGACAAAAGCCGGCCGATCTCGCAGTAAAGCACGCGGATAAGTTGGCCGCGCTTCGGCACGGCGATGCCGAGCAGCTTCTCGACCGCGAGGCAGAAGGCGTGCTCCTGGTTCATGGGCGCGACATAATCGAGCCGATCGAAATAAGGCACAGACTGGAGATAGGTCTTCTGCTCGATCAGCTTTTCCGTGCCGCGATGCAGCAGGCCGATATGCGGATCGACCCGCTCGACGATTTCGCCGTCCAGTTCCAGCACGAGGCGCAGCACGCCGTGGGCAGCCGGATGCTGGGGACCGAAGTTGATCTGGAAGTTGCGGAGGTTCGGCTGTTCGGTCATTTCGCCCTGCTATTTTGCTTTCCGATCGGTCGTTGCGGCCTTTGCCACGTCGATAATCACAGGTAGCAATTGTGTCATCAGCCTAGAATATCGATTACTGAAATCATCATTATATGCGGGCATTTTTGCAGCAATTGAACGTCCAACGTCTGTTTTATAGAAATCAGTCATAGCCTTTAATTCTGAAGCATTGAATTTGCCAAGAAGAGATACCGTATTTATTTTGAAAGAATATTTTTGGGCTTCGATTGCCATTGCCTCGAGGGCCCGATCAAATAACAATTTCGTCTCGGAATCCTTTAATGGACCCAGCCTTGACTCCAAAGCCTCACGAATTGCCTGACTGAAACCATCTGACAAACCACTATCCGCTGAACTGCCTGGCCCAGAGGTTACATATATATATTCCTCAGCAAGAGAGCGTGACGCCAAATCGAATTTCGACAGTTCGTTATCCAGAGAAGCATTCAGTTCGGGAAGGGCCGTCTGAGCAACAACATTGAAGGCAAAAAGCCAGATTGACAAAGCGCTTGCGAAAACGCCCAGGCGGATATGCGCCCTTTGCCCGCGACAAGTTGCGTCACTGAATTTCGATGGGCGTTTCAAAATGTTCAACTGCTACGTTTCCGATAGAGCAAAAGTAGTTGTTTATATTGTTTTCTTCTCATCGCCCGGCAGCACGTAATCGACGCCTTCCCAAGGTGAAAGGAAATCGAACTGCCGGAATTCCTGCGTCAGCTTCACGGGCTCATAGACGACGCGCTTTTCCTCGTCGTCGTAGCGCAGTTCGACATAGCCGGTCAGCGGAAAGTCCTTGCGCAGCGGATGACCGCTGAAGCCGTAATCGGTGAGGATGCGGCGCATGTCGGGATGGCCGGTGAAGACGATCCCATAAAGATCATAAGCCTCGCGCTCGAACCAGTCCGCTCCGGGAAATTCGGAGATGATCGACGGAACGGGCGTCATCTCGTCCACCGCAACCTTGATCCTGATCCGGTTCAGGGTCGTGGGTGACAGAAGATGGTAGACAACGTCGAACCGCTTCTCGCGGTCGGGATAATCGACGCCGCAAACATCGATGAAGTTGTAGAACAGGCACTCGTGATCGTCGCGCAGGAACGTCACGACCTTCAGAATGTCCGCAGGGCCGGCATGGATGCTGAGTTCGCCATACGCGACCTCGAATCCTGTGCAGGCATCGCCGAGCGATGTCTTGATATGCGAGCCCAACGCTTGCAGCGCGTCTGTCATGCCTGCTCCAAATGTTGCCGAAAACGATCGCGCGTCAGCGTTCGATCGTACCTGTCCGGCGGATTTTCTTCTGCAGCAGCAGCACGCCGTAAAGCAGCGCTTCTGCCGTCGGCGGGCAACCGGGGACATAGATGTCGACCGGCACGATGCGGTCGCAACCCCTCACCACCGAGTAGCTGTAGTGATAATAGCCGCCACCATTGGCGCAGCTTCCCATCGAGATCACGTAGCGCGGCTCCGGCATCTGGTCGTAGACCTTGCGCAGGGCCGGCGCCATCTTGTTGGTGAGCGTGCCGGCGACGATCATCACGTCCGACTGGCGCGGAGAGGCGCGCGGTGCGAAGCCAAAGCGCTCGACATCGTAACGCGGCATCGAGAGATGCATCATCTCGACGGCGCAGCAGGCGAGGCCAAAGGTCATCCACATGAGCGAGCCGGTCCGCGCCCAGTTGATGAGATCATCGGTTGCCGTCACGAGAAAGCCCTTGTCGGCAAGCTCGTCGTTCATCGCGAGGAAGGTCGGATCGTTCGAACCGATCGGCTTGCCGTCCGCGCCCAGCAATCCTCGCGGGGCAGGCGCAGCAAGCGGGTCACCGCGGTCGAGAGCGGTCAATCCCATTCGAGAGCTCCTTTTTTCCATTCGTAGACGAAGCCGATGGTGAGCACGCCGAGGAAGACCATCATCGACCAGAAGCCGTAGAGGCCGATGTCTCCGAACGCCACCGCCCAGGGAAACAGGAACGCGACTTCAAGGTCGAATATAATGAACAGAATGGCAACGAGATAGAAGCGCACGTCGAACTTCATGCGAGCATCGTCGAAGGCGTTGAAGCCGCACTCATAGGCGGTGAGCTTTTCAGGGTCAGGGTTCTTGAACGCGACGATAAAGGGAATGACCAGCAACCCAAGCCCGATGACGGCGCACAACCCGATGAAAATGACGAGCGGCAGATAGTCTGCGAGCAAGTTCTGCATCGAGCAAATCCTTCGTCAATATTGATGATCCGAGCAGTCGTGCCACGAAATCCGCCGCAAACTGACCGACTCTTATTTGAAATGGCTTTAAACCAGCCTCTCCCATGCTGCAAGCGAAGCAGGGTCGCACAGGCGATTAAAATCGCCTCCGTTCGAAAAAGTGAAGGCAAACACCGCTTCCCGTCGCGCCGTGCGTCACATCAGCGCCCGATACTGTCGCCGATGCGTTCGGCAGCGAGCGCGGCATTGTCCAGCCTCACCACCCCGCCCTGAAGGCTGGCGCGGCGATCCCCGATGAGCATGCCGATAAACCTCACGGTTGTCGGGACGTCAGCGAACTTGGCATGGTTCGTCGCATCGTCCGCCTTCACATTCGTGAGGTCGATGACGACGAGCCCGCGCTTTTCGATCTCCGCTCTTGCCTCGGGCGAGCTCGTGTCGACGAGGCCAACGCGATCGACGTCGCCCGACAGCAGGCGAGAGAAGGCGAGCGCCTGGTCGTCGCCCGAGATGAGCAGCACGGTCGGGCGCGGGCGGCGGCCAATGGCATCGAGCTGCGAGCGGAAGACGTCGAGATCGATGTCGGGCGCAGCGAGTACGACGGCATTGAGCTTGCCGGAAAACTCGCCATCGCCCTTGAACTTCGCCTGGCGCAGCGTCTCCATCGTCAGAAAGGCGCCCATGCTGTGCGCAAGAACGTTGATGCGTCGCACGGCCGGCTGGCGCGCGATCTCGTGCAAGACGGCTTCGAGCCGATCGCGCGAATAGGTCGCGCTCTCGCGATCCGCCAGATAGTCGAGGACCCTGCCGCGCGAAGGCCAGGCGAACAGGACGACCGCCCCTTGCGCGCCTGCATCGCTGCCGATCTGTGCGAGGCGAAACACAGCCTCCTCGTAATTCGTGTTGAAGCCGTGCACGAAGAGGGTGACCTCGCCACCGCCGCGCTTGGCCGCTGCGGCGATGCCCTCCTCGAAGTCGTGCTGCGAAAGCGCCTCGTTGCGCCGCGCGGCGATGTCGGTCTCGGGGTTGGCCGGCGTCGCCCTCGGGTACTCTATCGCGCCGGACCGATGCCCCGGCGGCATCGACAGATCGACCCTCTGATAGTTCACGACGTCCGAGCGACCATAGGTAAACGTGTAAGGCTTATCGCTGCGGATGCGTGTCGATGCGACGAAGACGCTGATCGACTTCTGCGTGACGACCGGGCTCGAAATCGGGCTGAGCTGGCCTTCGAAGGTGTCGGAAGCGCAGCCGCCGAGGACTGCCAAGGCACAACATGACAGCAAGACGGCTAGAGCGAAGCGCAAGCGATTGATCCCCGTTCCAGATCCGGATCGACCTTGGCCGATCGATAGCACCATGAAGCCACCCGGTCCATCAGCAGACGCCCGACAGCCTTCAAGCGGCCATCTTCTCTCCGGCGAGGCCGGGTGCTCCCTGGCGATCGGGCTCCGGCATCAGACTGGCGAAGATGCCGTGCGCCGCGACAGAAAGCGCGGCGAGCGCCAGAAAGGCGATAGAATACCCGAACGCCTGAACGACAAAGCCCGATACAAGATTGCCGCCCGCGCCGCAAAGGACGCTGCCTCAATAACGAATGGTCGCCCTCACGCCGAAAACAGCGGCGTTCTTGATGCGGGCACCGCTCGGATCGCGCGGGTTCGAGATGCCTCCACCGGGCCTGATTACGTATTGGACATCAGGCTGCACCGTGAAGCCGG
>JAIELD010000048.1 GCA_019753285.1 Beijerinckiaceae bacterium
GAACGCCAGCGCGATCGCATCACCGAAGATGAAATCGACCTCGCTCCGGCGCAGCGCCAGCCGCAGCGCGTCGTCATTGGCGTAGGATTTGAGTTCGGCGTCGGTGAACATCGCCTTCAGATAGGCCTCGTGCGAAGTGCCGGCGATGACGCCGACCTGCAGCGAGATGCGCAGACCGTAGAGGATCGCCGAGAACAGGTCCCGGCCCTGCGCATCGGTGCCGAGCCAGTGTGAAAATCCGTTGCTGCCCACATAGCCGGGCGGGCGGCGCGCATCGGTGAGGACCAGCCGCGCAAGATCGTAAGGGTCCTGCGGCGTGATCCAGGGCGCGGCGAGCGCAAGCGAGACGATGACGGCAAGAAGGGCGAGCGCAGCCATCGCCAGTCGATTGGCGGCGAAATCGCGCAAGAACAGGCGAGCGGGGCTCACGGCTTCGACGGTGGTGGATGCGGCGCTCATCGGGTCTTTCGGACGCGCAGGCGCGGATCGAGCGCGACATAGGCGATGTCGACCGAGAAATTGATGACGATGAAGAGAAGTGCGACCAGCATCAGATAGGCGACCATCACCGGGCGGTCGAGAGTCGAGATGGAATCGATGATGAGCTTGCCGACGCCCGGCCAGGAGAAGATCGTCTCGGTCACCACCGCGAAGGCGAGGGTCGAGGCGAATTCGAGCCCGAATACCGTGAAGAGCGGTATCGCGATCAGGCGCAGCACATGATGGCGCAGGATGGTCCATTCGCTCTCGCCGGCGGCGCGTGCAAAGCGCACCGTGTCGGTCAGCATCACCTCCCGCGTGCCGGCCCGTGCGAGGCGGATCATCAGCGAGAGCTTGAACAGGCCGAGATTGATCGAGGGCAGCAGCATGTGCGTGAGTCCGTTCAACGTCAGGAAACTCCACTCCACGCTGCCTATGCTCACCGTGTCGCCGCGCCCGCCCGCCGGCAGGAGCCCGAGATTGACCGCGAACACGAAGATGAGGAGAAGCCCGATCCAGAATGTCGGCACGGAGAAACCGAGCACCGAGACGGCCATGATGGTTTTCGCGGCCGGGCTCTGCGGCGCGTAACCCGCATAGAGACCGAGCGGCACGCCGATCAGCGTCGCGCCGACCACCGCCGCGAGGGTGATCTCGATCGTCGCCGGCAGGCGCGAGAGGATGAGGGTGAGAACCGGCATGTTGTAGACGAATGAGCGGCCGAAATCGCCTGCCGCCAGCTTTTGCAGGAAGGTGAGGTACTGTTTCCAGAGCGGCTGGTCGAAACCGTAATCGCGGATCGCCTGCTCCCTGATCTGCTGCGTTACGTCGGGCGAAATCATCACGTCGATCGGATTGCCGACTGCATAGACGCCAACGAAGACGAGTGCCGAGATCACCAGCATCACGAGGAAAGCCTGCATCAGCCGCTGGATGACGAAGGCGAGCATCGAGCCTAATCCCAGTCCGTAGCGATGATGGCCCGGGTTTCCTCGACCGCGACCTCCCAGATGGCCAGCATGTCCTCATCGGGCCGCTGGTAGAACCCGCCGTAATTGCCGTCGCCGAGCAGGCGCTTCTTGGCGCCGGGGTCGAGGCGCTGGAAACGGTCCATGGCGAGCATGGGCTTTTGGTGGTCAGGCTGCACGACGCCCTCGATGCGGGTCCAGGGAAAGTTCTCCATCCAGGAGGCATGCGAGGCGACGGGATCGACCGCCTGGACCTTGGCGAAGGTCTTCGGCGCATTCCACCAATTGTGCCACTTCACCTGCACGCCACGGTTCTTGTCGAGCCATTCAAGAACCGCGCCATGGGCCGGCGAATTGCCGCCATGACCGTTGACGATGACGATCTTGCGAAAGCCGGAGCGGACCATGCCGTCGAGCACGTCGCATATCACGGCGCACAGGGTCGACAATTTGAGCGTCACGGTGCCCGGAAAATCGACGAAGCTCGGCGTCAGGCCGTAATTGAGGACGGGAAAGACCGGCACATTAAGATCGTTCGCCGCATCGAGCGCGATCCGCTCCGCGAGGATGGCGTCGACGCACAGGCTGAGGCCCGCATGCTGCTCCGTCGAGCCGATCGGAAGCACGGCGCGGTCATCCTTCGCAGCGTGGCGTTCGACCTGCATCCAGTTCATGTCGGCGATGCGCATCGATGCGGTCTCCATCAGGTTGGCGAAAGGCGGGAAGGGGCATCGGCCGGGCTCGCCTCGAACATGGCGAGCACGACCTTTGCCATCAGTGCCGAAAGCGTCTCGCGCTCGACGAGACTGAGCGGCGCGAGCATTTCATCCTCAAGCGCCACGAAGCGCGGCAACGCCTCCTCGAATACCGCGACGCCGCCCGGCGTGAGGCCGAGGATTTTGTTCCTGCGGTCCGTGGCATCCTCCTGGCTGCGGATCAGCCCGAGGCGGATGAGCCGGTTGACCGCCCGGCTGAGCGTGTTCTTCAGAAAGGCGGTCGAGGTCGCGATCTCGCTCGCCGTGACGCCGTCCATGATGGCGAGGCTGTAGATCACCACGAATTCGGCGCGCGACAGGCCGAACCTGTCCTGCACCCAGCCATAAAGCGGCGTGTTGTAGCGAAGGCCGAGATAGTTGAACCGCGCCGCGAAGCCGCACGGATTGCGCCAGAGCCGCGCATGGGTGAAAGCGTCGAGCCGCTGGCGTGCGAGAAGTTCCGCGCCAAGACCAGTCCCGTCCGCCGCATCGCCGGCGATCATCTTATCAATTAGTTCCAAATCGAACGACCTCGGTCCGTTTCCACAAGGATAGCAGCGAAAATCAGTTCCACAAGGGATTGACGCGCTATCAACAGGCGCATTGAATGGCGTATCCGGGCGCCAAGCGCTCCGCCGGGCTTTGGGAGAATGTCATGCGTGCTTTCATTCTGGGTCTTTCATGCGCGGTCGCGCTCGCCACCTCCGTCCATTCACAGACTTTGACCATCGGCGTGCGCGGCGGCCCCGACTCGATCGATCCGCATTTCACCGCGACAGGCACGCATGCCGAGGCGCTGAAGCATGTGTTCGACACGCTCGTCTGGTCAGGTGACGGGCTGGAGCTCGAGCCGGGTCTGGCGCTGAGCTGGAAGCCGATCAGTGACATGGTCTGGGAGTTCAAGCTGCGGCCGGGCGTGAAATTTCATGACGGTTCCGACTTCACAGCCGAGGACGTGAAGTTCTCCATCGAGCGCATCCCGGTCGTTGCAGGTCCGAACCCTACGACCATTTACGTGCGCCGCGTGAAGGAAACCAAGATCATAGACCCGCTTACGGTGCAGATCATCACCGATGGTCCTGCTCCGACCCTGCCAAACGACTTCATCCGCCTGTTCATCGTCTCGTCCAAGGCCGCCGCCGGCCTCACCAAGGAAACGGCGAACGAAGGCTTCAATTCGGGCAAGGCGGCGATCGGCACCGGCCCCTACAAATACGTATCCTGGCAGCCGAAGGGCGATCTCGTGCTCGACCGCAACGACGCCTACTGGGGCAAGAGGGAGCCCTGGGCCCGCCATGTCCGCAAGGAAATCCCCAATGATGCGGCGCGAGTCGCGCAGTTGAAGGCGGGGCAGCTCGACCTCATCACCCGCGTTCCTGCGAGCGACGTGGCAACACTGCAGCGCGACCCTAAACTCAAGGTCGAGACGGTTGACACCGTCTATGTCTTCAATATCGAGCTCGATCTGCGCGACAAGACGCCGACGATCACGGCAAAGGACGGCTCGCCGCTTGAAAAGAACCCGTTCCAGGACCTGCGCGTCCGCGAGGCGTTCGATCTCGCCATCGACCGGAAGGCGCTGGCCGAGGTTGCGATGGAGGGCCTTGGCAAGCCGGTCAATCAGCTCGTCACGCCGTCGATCTTCGGCTTCAACAAGTCTCTCGGCGAGCGCAAGTATGATCCCGCCGCGGCGCGCAAGCTGCTCGCCGACGCCGGCTACCCGAACGGCTTCAAACTGCAGTTCTCCTTCACGCAGGACCGTCTGCCGGGCGACAAGCAGGTCGGCACCTCGATCGCACAGATGCTCGCGGCCATCGGCATCGATGCGCAGGCGAACGCGCAACCGGCCGCCGTGTTCTTTCCGGCCCGCACGCGCGGGGATTATTCGGTCTCGATGTCCGGCTGGGGCACGCTGACTGGCGAAGCGCACTATACGCTGTCCTCGCTCGCTCATTCGAATGACAAGGACAAGAAAATGGGCGCGTTCAACGTGCTCAACTACAAGAACCCGACGATGGACAAGCTGCTGCAGGACGCGGCCATCGAGATGGATGTCGACAAGCGCCGCAAGGATCTCGAAGACGCGAATGCTCTCGTCGAAAAAGACAAGCAGCGCCTGCCGATTGTCGCTGTCGGCTCCGCCTGGGCGATGCAGAAGGACAAGGTGACGATCAAGCCGCGCGTCGACGAGGACACGCTCGCCATGAACATCAAGCCCGCCAAATAGGCGCGGCTGACCATGGCGACGATCGCCCTCGGGCTCCATGGCGGCTGCGGCACGCTCGACCGGAGCATGTTGTCCGAAGCTGAATGGCAGGAGAGCCGCGAGCATATCGCGGCGGCCCTGCGTGCCGGCTGGGCGGTGCTGAACGCAGGCGGTTCCGCCGTCGAGGCGGTCGAGGCGACCATCATCGCGCTGGAGGACAGCCCCCACTTCAATGCCGGTCATGGCGCAGCGCTGACCGAAGCATCGCAGCACGAACTCGACGCCTCTATCATGGACGGAACGACGCTCGAAGCCGGTGCGATCTGCTCGGTACGGCGCATCCGCAATCCGATCAAGGCGGCGCGTGCGGTGATGAACAGCGGCCGTGCCGTATTGCTCTGCGGCGCGGCGGCGGATGTCTTCGCCGAGCGGGAAGGGCTCGCCATGGTCGAGCAGGATTATTTCCGCACCGAGCGCCGGGTGGAAGCCTTGAGTGCGATCAAGGCCCGCGCTGCGGCAGGCACGCTCGCCGGAGCGTCGGAGGCTGAAAAGCATGGCACTGTGGGCGCGGTGGCGCGGGACGCTAAAGGCCACCTCGCCGCTGGAACGTCGACCGGCGGCTATACCAACAAGCCCGAGGGCCGTGTCGGCGACAGTCCGATCATCGGCGCGGGCACCTACGCGAAGGACGGCGTCTGCGCGGTGTCCGGCACCGGCATGGGCGAAATCTTCATCAGGCGCGTCGCGGCCTACGACGTCGCCGCGCGCATCCAGTATGCCGGGCAAACGCTGGAGCAGGCGGCGAACGAGGTGGTGTTCAAGATCTTGTCGAGCCACGAGATCGGTGCGGGAATGATCGCGCTCGGCTCTGAAGGCCTTCCTATCGCGCCGTTCAACACGCTCGGCATGTATCGCGGCTGGGTCGATGCTGATGGCGACATCATCGTCGCGACGCATCATGACCTTCACCAAGGCGGGCGCGCGTGATCGATCAGGCAAAGCCGGTTCTCGTCTGGGGCGGTGGGGCGATCGGCGGCGTGCTTGCTGCCTATTGGGCGCGCGCCGGGGTTCCCGTGTTGATGGTCGACATCGTCGAAGACCATGTCGCGCGATGCCGGACGGCGGGCCTCGCTCTTTCCGGGCCGGTCGAAGCATTCACGCAGACCATTCCGTCCGTCCTACCCTCCGAAGTCGACGGTGAATTCGACATCATCGTTCTGGCGGTGAAGGCTCCTGCGACCGAGGCGGCTTTGCGGCAGCTCGCGCCGCATCTGTCCGCCGGAGGCTTCGTGCTGTCCGCGCAGAACGGGCTCAACGAGATCGCTATCGCGGAGGTGGTCGGTCCCGAGCGCACCATGGGCTGCTTTGTCAATTTCGGCGCGGATTGGCTCGGGCCTGGCGACATCCTGTTTGGCAATCGCGGCGCCGTGGTCGTGGGGGAGATCGCTGGCGAGATAAGGGAGCGCACCAGAGATATGCACCGGCTGCTCGCCCTGTTCGAGCCCGACGCGATCCTCACAGACAACATCTGGGGCTATCTGTGGGGCAAGCTCGCCTACGGGGCGATGCTGTTCGCCACCGCCCTGACGCCCGACTCGATGAGCGCCAATTTCGACGATCCACGGCGGTTCAGGGCGTTCGACCGTTTGGCACGCGAGGTGATGGCGGTCGCCGCCGCGCGCGGCGTCAGGCCCATCGGCTTCAACGGGTTCGATCCTGCGTGCTTCGCGCCCGGCGCGCCTGAGACCGGGGCACGGGCGTCGATCGCGGCGCTCGCAGAGTTCAACCGCCATACCGCCAAGACGCATACGGGCATCTATCGCGATCTTGCCGTCCGCAAGCGCAAGACCGAGATCGATCAGCAGATCGGCGTGATCGCCCGGCTCGGCGCTGAGGTCGGGGTCGAGACGCCGGCGATTTCATGCCTCGTCGGCCTCATCCATGACATCGAGGACGGGCGGAGGCCGATGGCGTTCGAGACCTTCGAGCGCCTTCTTGAAACATGCGGGCAGGGCCATGCAGATCCGGTTTGACGGTCGTGTGGCGCTCGTCACCGGCGCGGCGCAGGGGATAGGTCAGGCGATCGCGCGCCATCTTGCCGAGGCAGGCGGGCGTGTTCATGTCGCCGATATCGATGCAGCCGGACTCGAAGCGTTTGCCGGGCCGCGTGCGTTGACGCCGCACGGCGTTGATCTCGCCGATCGGCCGGCGGTCAAGGCGATGGTCGACCGGGTCGTCGCCGCGCATGGCCGGATCGATATCGTCGTCAACGCGGCCGGCGGCGTGCGCCGGCAGGTCGGCCGGCCGATCGCCGAGGTCGACGAAGCGTCCTGGCGCGCGCTCTTCGAGGCGAATGTCGACAGCGCCTTCTGGCTGGCGCAGGCGGTTGCGGGGCCGATGCAGCAGGCCGGATTCGGCCGCATCGTCCACATCGCGTCGGGTGCAGGGCTCCGGCCGAGCCTCACGGGCATTCAGGCCTATACGGCGGCGAAACACGCCCTTGTCGGCCTCACCAAGCAGCTCAGCCAGGATCTCGGCCGGTATGGCATTACCTGCAATGCGGTCGCGCCGGGCTTCGTGCTCTCCAACCCCACGACGCAGCGGCAATGGGAAAGCTATGGCGCCGATGGCCAGAACAAGCTGATCGAGGGCATCCACACCCGGCGGCTTGGCACGGCGGACGACATCGCCAACGCGGTGACGTTTCTTGCCAGCGATCAGGCCGGCTGGATATCCGGGCAGATCATCAGCGTCGATGGCGGTCGAAGCTGATTTGGGCCGGTCGTCGGCGGATCAAGCCGCTGCCGTCTGCAAGGGCTTCGTGTTCCACTCCTCGCCCCATACCATCACGCTGTGGCCGGGCGAAACTTCCCTGAATTGCCGCACCGGCGGTACGAAATCGGCGGGACGGATCGGGCTCTTGATCTCGTCATTGGCGATCGCCCGCTTCTGGCGACGATGCTCCGGGTCTGCCGTCGGCACGGCGTCCAGCAGCCTGCGCGTATAGGGGTGCTGCGGATTGCCGAAGATCGCCGCTCGGGGGCCGATCTCCACGATCTCGCCGAGATACATCACGGCGACGCGGTGCGCGACCCGCTCGACCACGGCCATGTCGTGCGAGATGAAGAGATAGGCAAGGCCCATGCGCGCCTGCAGGTCGAGCATCAGATTGACGACCTGCGCCTTCACCGAAACGTCGAGCGCGGACACGGATTCATCCGCGATGATGAGGCGCGGCTCGACCGCGAGCGCTCTGGCGATGCAGATGCGCTGGCGCTGGCCGCCGGAAAATTCGTGCGGAAAGCGGTTCGTCATGTCGGGCGGCAGGCCCACCTGCCGCAGTAACTCGGCTACCTTGTCGCGGATCTGCAAGCGGGTGCCGAGCTTGCCGATGATCAGCGGCTCCGAGATGGCCGCCCCGACCTTGAGGCGCGGATTGAGCGATGCGAACGGATCCTGGAAGATCATCTGCATGCGCTTGCGTTGTTCGCGCATCTCGTCCGGCCCGAGGCGCAGCAGATCCGCCCCATCG
>JAIELD010000081.1 GCA_019753285.1 Beijerinckiaceae bacterium
GGCGCATCGGGTGTACGTTTCAACACCTGACCGTTGCGTGGCCCGGCAAGCTGCCCGTTCGCGAACGCGACTGCGCCCCCGACCACGACATGGCCGATGCCCGCCGACGATTGGCGTGGATCCTCATACGTCGCCGTATCGAGCACGAGGTTGGGATCGAAGATGGCGAGGTCGGCGATCGCGCCCTCGCGGATCAAGCCGCGATCGGCCAGTCCGAACACGGCGGCCGGCAGCCCGGTCATCTTGCGAACCGCCTCCGCCAGGGAGAACAGCTTCATGTCGCGCACATAGCGGCCGAGCACGCGGGGAAACGTGCCCCACAGTCTCGGATGCGGGTGCTTGTCGTGCGGCAGCCCGTCGCTGCCGATCATCCCGCCCGGATGGCTGATGATCTTGCGCACGTCCTTTTCCTGCATCTTGTGATAAATGCCGCCACCGGGCGCGAGCCTCGTCGCAGCCTCCGCCGGCGAGCAGCACCAGCAGGCCGCGACGGCGTCGAGGTCCTGCCCGGCCATTTCGGGATAGGGATCGGACCAGCTCACCATGACCCGCTTCGCGCCGACGATCTGGTCCGGGTGGATCATCGTCGAGCTCGCATCGTAAGGGTAGACGTCGAAGGCGACCGCCTGGTTGCGCGCTGCCTCGTCGAGCGCTTTCAGCACCTTGGAGCCCCAGCCCCAGATGGACGGCGCGGCGCATTTCAAATGCGAGATGACGATCGGGACGTGAGCCCCGCGCGCCACGGACAGCGCCTCGTCGAGCGCCTCGAAGATCGTTTCGCCCTCGTTGCGGATATGCGCGGTCGTCATGCCGCCGAACGCGGAGACCCGCTTCAGCAGCGGTTCGAGTTCGCCCGCATCCGCGCCTGCGGCGGGTGGATAGTAGAGCCCGCTCGTGACGCCGAACGCGCCGCCCGCCATGGCGTCGTCGACGAGCTTTGCCATGCGCCGCATCTCGTCGGCCGTGGCCGGCTTTCTGAGATCGGCGATGGCGTGCACCCGCAACGAGGTATGCCCGATGAACGGCGCGACGTTGATCGACGGCCGGATCGCGTTGACCGCCGCCACATAATCGGAAAAGCGCGGATAAATGTAATCGTCCGCCCGTCCAAGCAGCGTGAGCGGCGCCGGAAAATCATCGAAGCCATCCGTGCGGCCCGTACCCGGCGTCATCGGCGCGAGGCTGATGCCGCATTGGCCCGTGACGACGGTCGTCACGCCCTGGCTGATCTTGGGAGTGAAGTCCGGCGCGACCAGCGCCAGGCGATCGTCATGGGTGTGCACGTCGATGAAGCCGGGCGCGACCGCCGCGCCACGCGCATCGATCTCGGTGCGGGCGAAATCGACGATCGTACCGATGCGGGCGATCCGATCCGCGATGATCGCCATGTCGGCGTGATAGGGTTCGGCCCCGCTGCCATCGACGATCAGCGCGTTGCGGATGACCATATCGTAAGGCACGTTCTCTCCCCAGTCTCGAAAAGCGCACTATTCCTGTAGCGGAGCAACCTGCCATTCAGGATGCATCTGGTAAAGGACCGTTTCGGAGACGCGCCGGTCGCGGGAGGTGAGGTAAAGGCGAAGATCGACCGGCGGTTCGCCATCGGCATCGACGACGACCACGACCTGCAGCGTCGAGGCCGCGCCGTTTGGCGGGCGGATTACCTTCTGCTCGATGAGGATGCCGCGCGACGCGCTGATGTTGAGCTTCACATCCTCCGGCTTCAGCCCGTCAAGCGCCGGCCCCTCGAAATCGAAGATGACCTGGCGTTTGAGCTTCGAATCGCTGACCCGCACATCCTTCGAATTATAGCGGTAGCCCTTGTTGGCGCGGGTCGCGACACAGCGGGCAAGCGGGCTTTCACCAGGATCCTTGCCGCTCCAATGGATGCGGTAATTGAACTCGAGCCTGTCGCCCGGCTGCGGCGTCTGCGCGGGCACGAACATGGCGACGACGTTGTCGGTGAACTCCCGGTCGGTCGGCAGCTCGATCAGTTGCACGGAGCCGTCGCCCCAGTCTCCGATCATCTCGACATAGGCGTTGGGGCGCTTCTCGAAGCCGATATCGTCGAGATAGGCGTCGTAGCGCCGCTCGCGCTGGAGGAGTCCGTAGCCTTTGGGCGATTTCACCATATGGGCGCTGACGGAGATGTGCGCCGGATTGTTGAGCGGCCGCCAGATGCGCTCGCCGTCGCGCATTTCAATGAACAGCCCGTCGCTGTCATGGACCTCCGGCCGGTAGTCGTTGCCGAACCAGCGGTTGGACTTCGAATACCAGTACATGCTCGTCGGCACCGCAACGCCGAAGCGCTTCGTCTCGCGGCGCGGGAACAGCACCGAGCGAACGGTCATGATGTTGTTTGGCTGCCGGCGAAGGTCGAACAGGAAGGCGCCGGTCACGCTTGGTCCTTCGAGAAGGGCCATGGCCTTGGTCGATCCGTTCGCGGCCTCGGCGATCCAGAAGGCCGTGAAGTCCGGAAACTCCTCGTTGTCCTCGGCACCCGGGATCACGGTGTTGATGGCGATCGCCCGCATCGAGACGCCGTATTGCAGGAGATCGCCGCGCGCACGGAAATAGGAAGCGCCGAGGAAAGAGACCCAATCCTCCTCATAGACGTCGCGTCCGTCGAGCAGCCTGAAGCCGGCAAACCCGGAATTGTCAGGCAGGCTGTTGGCGGGATTATCCGGGGGGATCTCGAACAGGCTTTTCGAGTAGATGACTTCCTGCGCCTCCGTGCCGGACCAGGCATGAATGCGCACCGGTTTCTTGAACAGGCCGCCGAGGTGGAAAAAGCTGACCGGCGCGGCGGATTGCGGATAGAGCGTCTTTTCCGGAAGCTGCTTGATCTCGCGGTGCCTGTCGTAATTGATCTGTTTGAGGATGTCCTCATGCGCGGAAACCGGTGGCTGGTACGGCTTTTGCGACAGCGCCTTTGCCTGTTCGACGAGATCGTCGAAGGTTGCCTTCCGGCTCGGGCCAAGCTTCAGCGCTGCCTGTTGCGCCTCGGCGGGGGTCGCGGCAAAAGCCGCCGCGAGCACGAGAAAATGGCGACGCGAGATTGTCATATTTCGATGTCAAAGAGACGGGAAGGCTGGTTCATCTGCGGAGCCCTAGCATGGCCGCCATCAGATATGAAGCTGAGGGCGGCGCTTTAAAAAATGAGGTGCCGGCACGGCTTCGCGTCAGCGCTTTGCTGCCAAGTCCGAGGGATTGACTTTACAACGCTGGCGGCGAAGGGTTTGATCCATGCCAATCCACCTGTTCCAGCCGAGTATTCGCTTGATCAAAAGTTTGTTCGCCGCATTGATTTTCGTGTCTGCGGCCGTTGTCGCCGAGCCGCTTCCTGCCCATGCCGACGACCCGAACGTGGCGGTCGAATTGAACAAGCTGGAGCCGCAGGGCAAGTCCTGCCGCGTCTTCGTGCTCATCGGCAACAAGAGCGAGCTTGCCTATCAGTCGCTGAAGCTCGACCTCATCCTGTTCAGGCCCGACGGCGTCATCGAGCGCCGTCTCGCGCTTGATCTGGCGCCGCTCCGCGCCAACAAGACGAGCGTCAAGACGTTCGACCTCGATGCGCTCGAATGCGGCGGCTTTTCCTCGATCCTCATCAACGATGCGATCGAGTGCAAGGCCGATGGCGGCCCGGTGAATGACTGCCTCGACCGGCTTGCGGTCTCGTCCCGCGCGTCCAGCGTCAAATTCAGCAAGTAGGCGGGGTCATGGCCGATTCAGTCGCAGCGACCGGCAACAGTTTTTCACTCGTCGGTCTTGTCGCGCAGGCCGACCCCATCGTCCAGACCGTCGTCGCCGCGCTGCTGCTCTGCTCGGTCGTCTGCTGGGCGATCATCCTCGAAAAGGCCTATCGCATCTGGCGTCTGCGTCGCGAGGTGGGCACGCTCGAAGGCTTCGTGAAGCAGCCGCAGCTTGCCCTTCCCGAGAATTCCGTGACGGCCTACGCAATCATTGATTCCGCTCGCCAGGAACTCACCGAGGTCAGCGGGCAGGCGAGCTTCACCGACACGCGGACGCGCCTCGTGGAGGCGATGCGGCTCACCATGGTGTCCGAACTCAGACGGCTCGAAAGCGGCCTCTCATTCCTTGCCACGATCGGATCCACCGCTCCTTTCGTCGGGTTGTTCGGCACGGTGTGGGGCATCATCCACAGTTTCACCGCCATCGCGCAGGCCCGCGACACCAGCCTTGCCGTCGTCGCGCCGGGCATCGCCGAAGCCCTGTTCGCGACGGCCATCGGACTCTTCGCGGCCATCCCGGCCGTCATCGCCTATAACCAGATCCTGCGCGAACTCACCCGCGCCTCGCAGCGCATGGGGTCGGCGGTCGCCATGATCGCCAAGGCGGCAGCGCGCGGACGGGCGCACCAGCCTGCGCAGGGACCAACGGGTTGATGCGGCAGGCGCAGGGCGATTACGGCGATGACGTGCTGAGCGAGCCTCAGTATCGTCCCATGGCCGAGATCAACATGACGCCGTTCGTGGATGTCATTCTCGTGCTGCTGGTCATCTTCATGATCGCGGCGCCGCTCATGGTTCAGGGTGTCGCTGTCACCCTGCCGCGCACCTCGGCCGGTGCGGTCAGTCAGGTCAACCAGCCGATGATCGTCACGCTCGCGCGTGATCGGGCGCTTTACATCAGGGACGAGCGGATCGACCCGGCAGGTCTGGTCGATCGGCTGAAGGCGTTGAGGAGCGCCGAGGGTGACACGATCGTCTATGTCCGCGCGGACAAGAGCGCGGCCTATGGCGATGTGATGGAATTGCTCGGGCGCGTGGGAGCGGGCGGCTATGCGCGCGTTTCGCTGCTCGCCCAGCCGACAGCCGCGACCGAGGCCGTGAAGGCGCGATAGGAGGGCGAGGAGCATGAGCGTTGCGTCCCTGTCCGGCGGCCGCTGGCTGCTGTTCACCCGCACGCCGCTTGCGTTCGCAGCCTGGCTGTCTGCGTTCCTCCATACCGCGCTCGTCATGGCCTTCGTGCTTGTGCCAGATGCGATCCGCGTGCCCGAACCGCCGAGATTGACCGAGGTTTCGCTCGGGCCGGAGATTGCGCCCGTCTCCAATGCGCCGCTGCCTGCGATCGTGCCGCTGCCCGAAGCAAAGCCGCCTGAGGTAACGGCCCGCGACGAGGAAAACCAGCCCGCTGCGCGAGAGGATGCCGGGCCGGAGCGACAGGCCTCGCTGCCGGGTGTTGCCGACGCGCCGCTGCCGCCCACAGAGACGGTTGAACCATCGCCTCTGCCGGACATTCAGCCGGCCCCCCCGGCATCGTCGGCTGCACCGGCAGGGCCGGATGCCGTTCCCGCCGGCGGCGTCAGCGAGGTGAAGCCCGTCACGCCGAACGCCACATCGCCAGCGAGTGTCGACGCTGCCGCCGCCGTAGGGAGCGTCGCACCGCCAGACCTCGCCAGCGCGACGTCCTCGTCGGCCAGCGTGGCCGATGCGCGGCCAGATGATCTTGCAACCGCCGCGCCTGCCCTTTCCGCCCCGCTGTTCCCGCCAGAGGCGCAGGGCGCAGCACCGCCGACCGGCGAGACGCTGGCTCTTCCGGTCATTTCCTCGGATGACGGGCCGTCACCGCCCGCCGAGGTGACGCCGCAGTCGCTGAACCCTGCAGATTTGCCATCAGTGACGGATGCCGGCCCCGATGGCGAAGCACAGCGTTCCGATGCCGGGAGCCTGAGGAATGCGGGGCGCGCCCGGCCTGTCGCTCCGCCCAAGCGCCCCGCCGCGACGGCGCAGGGCGAGCAAAGTTCACCAACGCCAACGCGCGGCCGGTCGGAGGTCTATGATCCGGGGGTGAGGGCTCGCTACTCGGGCAGCCTCTTTGCGCATTTGAGGCGCAGGCTCGTCTTTCCGACCGACGGGCCGTCAGGCACGGCGACGATCCGCTTCATCCTCGATCGGTCGGGCCGCATCCTGCAGAGCGGCGTGGTCGGAAGCTCCGGCTCGCCCGAACTGGACGCTCAGGCTCTCGAGATCGTCCAGCGAGCTGCGCCGTTTCCAAGGTTTCCGGACGGGTTCGGAAGCTCCCAGCTTGAGGTGACGCTTCCCGTCACCTTCAAGGGACAGTGATTTTTTTAAAAAGCCGTGCGGTCGGCGCGGGGGCCGGGGGGGCCCCCGCCCCCCGCCCCCCCCCCCCGTTCATGCCGTAGAACACCAGAAAGAAAAAGAGGGTTGGGCGCG
>JAIELD010000065.1 GCA_019753285.1 Beijerinckiaceae bacterium
AAGCGCTTCTTCGCGCCTGATTTGGTCTTAAGCTTGGGCATTTGGCTCTCTCTTGAATTAGAGTACGACGCTCCCGCTGGCACGGCCCCAAAGGCCCGCACCACTGGTGCAGAATTGCTTTTTCGAGCAATGAAGACAGCCGCCACGGCAGCCCTTTACTGGCCGGGCGACGTCTTATCCGCGTGCTATAAGCAGAATTGCCGCTGATTGGCAAGCAGCACGACCGATGCGCGCCGGAGCGAAACAGTTGAGTTTGCTGCGGGCGAGGTCTAAACCGCTCTGCACTCATACCGAACATGAAAGACTGAAAGTCATGCCGGCGCTTCGCTCAGACACCACCACCAAGGGCCGCAACATGGCGGGCGCGCGCGGCCTCTGGCGCGCCACCGGCATGAAGGATGGCGATTTCGGCAAGCCGATCATCGCCGTCGTCAACTCCTTCACGCAGTTCGTGCCAGGACATGTGCATCTCAAGGATCTCGGGCAACTCGTGGCGCGCGAGATCGAGAAAGCTGGCGGCGTCGCCAAGGAATTCAACACGATCGCGGTCGATGACGGCATCGCCATGGGCCATGACGGCATGCTCTACAGCCTGCCCTCGCGCGAGATCATCGCCGACAGCGTCGAATACATGGTCAACGCCCATTGCGCGGACGCCATGGTCTGCATCTCCAATTGCGACAAGATCACACCCGGCATGCTCAACGCGGCGATGCGGATCAACATCCCGTGCGTCTTCGTCTCGGGCGGACCGATGGAGGCCGGCAAGTTCATCGCCGAGGGCGTCCTCAAGAAGGTCGACCTCATCGACGCCATGGTCGCAGCAGCGGACGAGCGGATCTCGGAAGCCGACGTCACAGCGATCGAGCGCTCCGCATGCCCGACCTGCGGCTCCTGCTCGGGCATGTTCACGGCCAATTCCATGAATTGCCTCACCGAGGCGCTCGGCCTGGCGCTGCCCGGCAACGGCTCGACGCTCGCAACCCATGCCGACCGCAAGCGCCTCTTCATCGAGGCC
Organism: Beijerinckiaceae bacterium; assembly: GCA_019753285.1. Taxonomy (GTDB): domain Bacteria; phylum Pseudomonadota; class Alphaproteobacteria; order Rhizobiales; family Beijerinckiaceae; genus JAIELD01. Next base: position 1,019 of record JAIELD010000065.1, read on the forward strand.
GGGCATCTCGTCGTCGATCTCGCACGCCGATACTACGAGCAGAATGACGAGACCGCCCTGCCGCGCTCGATCGCCAATTTCAAGGCCTTCGAGAATGCCATGACACTCGACATCTCGATGGGCGGCTCCACCAATACGGTGCTTCACCTGCTCGCCGCCGCGCATGAGGGCGAAGTGCCCTTCACGATGGCCGACATTGACCGGCTTTCGCGCCGCGTGCCGGTGCTGTGCAAGGTCGCGCCCTCCGTCGCCAACGTTCACATGGAGGATGTGCATCGCGCCGGCGGCATCATGGCGATTCTCGGCGAGCTCGATCGCGCCGGGCTGATCGACACCAGCCTGCCGACCGTGCACAGCGCCACCATGGCCGATGCTCTCACGCGCTGGGACGTGAAGCAGAGCCAATCGGAGAGCGTGCATGCCTTCTACAGCGCTGCGCCCGGCGGCGTGCCGACGCAGACCGCCTTCAGCCAGGAGCGCCGCTACGAGACGCTCGATCTCGACCGCGAGGCCGGCGTCATCCGAAGCCACGAGCATGCCTATTCGAAGGATGGCGGCCTTGCCGTGCTCTCCGGCAACATCGCGGCCGATGGCTGCATCGTGAAGACGGCCGGCGTCGATGCCTCGATTCTCAAATTTTCCGGCCCGGCCGTGATCTTCGAGAGTCAGGATGCGGCAGTCGACGGCATCCTCAACGGCAAGGTGAAGGCCGGCGACGTCGTGCTGATCCGCTATGAGGGCCCGCGCGGCGGGCCTGGCATGCAGGAGATGCTCTACCCGACGAGCTACCTGAAATCGAAAGGCCTCGGCAAGGCTTGCGCTCTGGTAACGGATGGCCGCTTCTCGGGCGGCTCCTCGGGCCTTTCCATCGGCCATGTCTCACCGGAAGCGGCGGAAGGCGGCACAATCGGCCTCGTCGAGGATGGCGACAGGATCATCATCGACATTCCGAACCGCAGCATCGATATCGACGTGTCGGACGAGGTGCTCGCCCAGCGCCGCGCCGCCATGGAGGCGAAGGGCACTGCCGCCTGGAAGCCGGTCGCGCCCCGCAAGAGGAAAGTGACGACGGCGCTCAGGGCCTACGCCGCCTTCGCCTCGAGCGCCGCCAAGGGCGCGGTGCGGGTGGTGCCGTAGGGCCGAGTGACGGATCAGGCCTCGCGCCCTACCAAACAGGGAAAGGCGATGCTGTGGCGTCTGATCGAAAACATGCGCCAGCCACGATCCCCGAAGGACGAACAGAACCCGGCGCAGTTGCCTGCGTCGGGTTAAAACTCCGGGTGGTCTCGAAGGCTCGACCCGCTTGGCGATGCTACTTCGGCGCGAGGATCATCATGACCTGACGGCCTTCCATGGAAGGCTCCATCTCGATCTTGGCGACGTCCATCATGTCGATCTTGACGCGTTCGAGCACCTTGATGCCAAGCTCCTGATGCGCCATCTCGCGGCCGCGGAAGCGCAGTGTGACCTTGACCTTGTCGCCCTCGGCGAAGAACTCGCGGGCATGGCGCATCTTCACGTCGAAATCGTGCTTGTCGATGCCGGGCCGGAGCTTGATCTCCTTGACCTCGACCGTCTTCTGCTTCTTGCGGGCTTCCGCCGCCTTTTTCTGCTCGGCAAAGCGGAACTTGCCGTAATCCATGATCTTGCAGACCGGAGGATCCGCGTTCGGCGCGACCTCGACGAGATCGAGCCCGGCATCCTCCGCCATCTTGATGGCGACGAAGGTTTCCGTCACGCCCTTGTTTTCGCCTTCGGCGTCAATCAACTGGACTTCACGGTTGCGGATATCGCGATTGATGCGGGGGCCTTCCTTGGCCGCGACCGGCGCTGCTCTCATCGGACGACGAATGGCAAGTTTCTCCTTGTTTCAATGACAATGCCTCCGCATGGGCCTGATCGGCGCGGAGATCAACCAAATTCTGCCAAAAGCGGCTTTTAGTCAACCTTGAGCAGTTAGATACTCCCCGAAGGGTTTTCAACAAGCGCCGCGTAGACGTCGAGCGTGTCGGCCACCATGCGGTGCAGCGAGAAGTGTTTCTCGACATGCGCGCGGGCCCTGTCCGCCATCGCCTCGCGGATCGACGGGCGCAGGTTGAGCGCCGCCTCGATCCCATCGGCGAGAGCCTGCGCGTTGCCGGGCGCGACATGCCAGCCCGTGCGCATCTCCGGCGGCACGGCGGGCGGGGCGAGCACCGTCTCGGGCACCGCGCCGAGATTGGAGACGATGACCGGCGTGCCGATCGCCTGCGCCTCCACGGCGACGCGCCCGAAGGCCTCCGGCTCGGTCGAGGGCACGGTGACGACACTCGCCGTGAAGAAGGCTGTCGGCATGTCTTCGACATGCCCTACACGGCGCACCACGCCGGCAAGTCCACTCGAGGCGACAAGTGCGTCGAGCTCCTTCACATAAGCCTCGCGCCCCTGGCTGTCTCCTGCGAGCACAAAGATCGTGTCCTTGAGGCCGCGCGATTTCAGGATCGCCGCCGCCTCGATCAGCACGCGCGCGCCCTTCCACGGCGTGAGGCGGGCCGCCAGCAGCACGACGCGCTCCTCCGCGATCAGGCCCCAGCCCGCCCGCATGCGCGCCACCTTGTCAGAGGGGATGGCCGCCGGCGAGAAGCGCGTGAAGTCGGTGCCGCGATAGATGACGCGGATGCGCCCGTTCGAGACCGGGTGGTTCTGGCGGATGAGTTCGCCCGTATAGATCGAGTTGGCGATGACGACATCGCCGCGCGCCATCACGGAATTATAGAGCGTCTTTGCAGCGGAGCGGGCCTGATAGCTGCCATGATAGGTGGTAACGAACGGCAGCGACAGCCGCCGCGCCGCGAAATAGGCGACCCAGGCCGGTGCGCGAGAGCGCGCATGGACCACCGCAACCCGCTCTTCGCGCAGAATGTCGGCGAGCCGGCCGATATTGAGCGCCATGCCAAGCGGGTTCTTGCTCGCGGCGGGAAAACGGATCCAGACGCCGCCCTTGGCCTGCAATTCGGCGACGAGCCGACCGCCCTCGGTCGCGACGAGCGCGCGCGCCCCGGCCTGCACCAGCCCCTCGGCGATGTCGATCGTGGTGCGTTCCGCGCCGCCGGCATCGAGCTCGGGAATGATCTGCAGAATGGTCGCGCCCTGCAACGAGGTCGATGGCGTGGATGGAAATGTCATTCGGACCGGACTATAAGCTCGACGCGACGAAAGCTACCGCCAACACTGCCTCGCCAGACTTCATAAAGCGTTAACCAGAGTTGAGTTCGTCACCCGTCAAGCGAGCAGACCACCAAAAACGATGACCGACCATTACGAAAGCCCGCCCCGATACATCGACTCCGCCGGCCAGCGGATTGCGGTGCGTCAACAGCCGGGTTCGGAGCCAGCGATCGTCTGGCTCGGTGGCTTCAAATCCGACATGCGCTCGACCAAGGCAGCAGCGCTGGCAAGCTGGGCCGAGGCCAATGGCGCGGCAAGCCTGCTGTTCGACT